>CAVVCE010000043.1:0-51647 GCA_963746235.1 uncultured Alphaproteobacteria bacterium | reverse complement strand
ACAGGCAACATATCAATTTTATTCTGGACTTCTATGAGCCTTTCATCGTCTGCGCCTATGCCGAGATCAGCTAGAATGTCCATTACGGAATCACGTTGGTTGCGTGTCTCCGGATGGGAAATATCACGAATATGCAAAATGACGTCGGCGAGCTGAACTTCTTCTAACGTCGCACGAAACGCTTCAATTAAGTGAGTTGGCAAATCAGAAATGAAACCAACTGTATCAGATACACGTCTCACAAAAGAGCTTATCGCGCAACGCGGCTGGCGCACTGTGAATGATTCGGTGACGGCCGTGCTTTGCGTCGTCCCGCCAGAAGGAGGAGGCCAGCCGCGCGATATCGTGTCGCGGGTTGTTTCGTCCGGACGAGCATGGCTGGCGCCGGCGACATTCGAAGGAAGAGACGTCGTGCGTATCTGTTTTACCAACGGCCAGAGTACGCGGGCGGATGTCGAAGAATTGGTCCGCGTACTCTGTCGCTAATCAGACAAGCAGTCGAGGCGCTGCGCCGATCAGAATTGTGAGAAATGCTCGCCAAAGAGCGACGACTTCCTGATCCTGGTCCGGCGACATGTGCCTGCAGAGCGCACCATGTCCGATTTCGGGATCGGAATCGAGGCGGATGTGCTCGCAAAGGAAGTGGCGAAAAGCTTGGAGCAACGGACCTTCCCATACCGGTACCGTCAAAATCGCGCGAAAAACCGACGCGAGAGCGCCGTCCTCATAGCTCGCAAGGCTCAGCGCCCGGCTTGCCGGTTGGATGGCTTGGATCGTCGCAAGATAGTTGGCACCAAGCGTCTCGAGGCTACGTTGCCGCACAACATCGACAGGACTCAGCGCCAGGGCGCGACGCATGAATTCGTCGTGATTCATTCTTTCGCCCGGGCTCGCCACGCCAGGCCATGGCGACAGATTGTCCGTATCGCGCTCTCCTCGATCAAGCTCTCTAAGCTGTTCGTCGTCGGGGTAAAGCTCGCGCGCAAGCTCTAGATTTTCGCGGAATTGGATAGAAAAGTAATAGTAGGCCCATGCGACATTGATGAGCTCATCGTGAGCTAGAGCACGCCAATTAAGGCGGCAAATCTCTTGTACAAAATCATCATAAGAATGAGCGGACAAGGCCTCCGCCGTGCCGCTCCGACCTCATGGACCCGAATGTTTTCATCGGCCCGTACAATCCGATCGTGATCAACACCGGCTCCAGGCTCATCGTCGTCGACATGGGCACCGGCGAGGCGAACTACAACGCGACCAATGGCGTCGCCGGCCAGTTGCTCGCCAATATGGCCGCCGCCGGCATCGACCCCAAGGCGATCGACACCGTCCTGATCTCCCACTACCACGGCGACCACATCAACGGGCTGCTGCGCGCCGACAATTCGCTCACCTATCCCAATGCGGAGGTGCTGGTGCCGGCGCCCGAGCACAAATACTGGATGGACGACGGCGAAATGAGCCGCTCGCCGACCCCGCGCATCGCCGACAATTTCAAGAACGTGCGCCGGGTCATCAGCGGCGAGGTGCTCAAGCGCCTGCGCACCTATGAATGGGACAAGGAAGTGCTGCCCGGCATCACCGCGGTCGGCACCCCCGGCCACACGCCGGGCCACACCTCCCACATCGTCTCGTCCGGCCCGGCCACGGTCTATGTGCAGGCCGACGTCACCCACGCGCCGTTCCTGTTCGCCCGCCATCCCGGCTGGCACGCCTTCTACGACCACGAACCGGTGCTGGCCGAGGCGACGCGGCGCAAGGTCTACGACATGCTGGCGGCGGAAAAGCTGACGGTGCAGGGCTTCCACTATCCGTTCCCGTCGGTCGCCCATGTGGAGAAGACCGCGAGCGGCTACCAGGAAATCCCGATCCTGTGGAACCCGAGCCTGTAGGCTGCGAGCGTTTCGGCAGAGAGTTTGAAACGGTCATTCGCGGGCTGGCCCCGCGAATCCCGGCGGGGAAGGCGCGGACGCGTTAATAGCCTTCCTCTTTTTTCGGTGGTCTGCGCTGAGACGCTTCGACACAGATAATTAGTGTAACATAAAGGACGTTATGTTGCCGATGCGAATGTCCACTGCCTAAGGCACTAGGGGCAGCATGGCCTGCTCGTCTGTGATGACCCAAAAAGACGAAAGCAGTGTCAGGATGCTGCAACGCTCGTGCGAACATTACGACATCTGGGCAGCTATTCGATCACTGTCAAATCGTTTCGCAAACTTCCAGGCGTCACGCTTGGCCTTCTCCTGGCGAGCTGGCAATGGCATGCCGGTTTCTGGCGGCAGATGGTCGTCTATTTTTGCCCCGCAGAGCGTCACTACGAGTTTAAGCAATCGGACTTCAAATTCGGCGTGCAAGCCAAACATCTCGTTAGCTTTGTCGATAATTTCGCGTGCCCGCTTGAAATACACTGTAGCCAACTTGGCGAACCTGACGTCTCCCCACTTCTTATACCGAAGTACACATCCATCGCTCATGGCTTCCAAAACGTGCGCCCTCTGATGTAAAGACAACTGAAGCCGTTCATCTTGAATTTCCTGTTCTGCCCGCTTCAGCAATTCGATGAATAAGCCATCCGAAAAACCATCTAGGTTACTGGCGAGTGTAACGTAGGTCCGTAGCAAATAATACTCTCCTTTGCGAGCATGTTGGAGTGGTATGTCGCGTGCACCTTTCAACGAATTAAAAATAGCGCCACGTTCGTAATTATTTCTGGCTTTAATCTTGTCACGATCCGCCAAACGAGCCACGAAAGCTCGCTGCAATGAGAGGTCCGCATTGTGGGCCGCGAAAATTCGACACATGACGAGCAGCGAACCGTCGGTATAGTAACTCAAGAACCTCGGCGTATCAATGTAACACCGGCAGTGCACCAACGTGTCATGTGTTCGAAAAAGCAGATCGTCTAGAAAAAATGGTGATCGGACATTATTGTGGCAAGCGAGTTCAATTACTCTAGCTGTTCGGTAAAGAGTTGGGGCGATCACTTTAAAGTCAGATACTTCTCGAATTTCTGCAAAGCAATTCAGGACCTGTTCGCATGCCAGCAGGACATCATCTGAAATTGACTGTTCGGTGTCAATTTTTATGGTGAAGTCGCCCAACGAGCTCTCGAAATCACGGTTGATTGCGGTTGCGACTTGCGCCTTCTTGAGATCAATTGTGTCATTGAATATGATGTCGTCAGTATGCCCGTATTTTCTCGTTAGAGTTGGATTATTCGCCGCTTGAACAAGAGCCGCAATCCAGCGGTGAACCGTTTTAGGCTGTGCGTTCTTGGCGCGGGGCCTATCGTTCAAAATATCCGAGATGCGTGATTGTAGAATGCCCGAGAGGCGCGCCAGCGAGTCCTGCTTCAGGTTATCCTGTGTCACAACGTTGCGCAGATCACGCCTGAAGGCCTCCCATTCTTCGTCAGTGGCCATCTATGCGCTCCTCAAGTGCAAGCGGGTGAGTTATACGGGATAATTTGGGATACGAAGGTACTCTGGAAAGTGGATAAATTGAGGTACAGCTGCCACTGCGGCATGTCGCCTCGATGGAGAATGAACCATGCAATTCGTTATCGTAGTGACCTTTGATGAGCGGGTGGTGGCGTCGGTGATTCAGCTTGTCGACGCGATCAGTTGGGTGCTGCGCGCCGTACTTGGTGCCTGACCGATGCAGCCGGCAGGACACACTTCCGTCACGTGGCCCGGCCCTCAAAGCAAAGCGCTTTGGGACCTCACATCACAATCCGCTCGATCTCGTCCTGGGTGAGCCAACTCTGGCGGGTCGGAATCCACCATGCAGCTCCCCTTCTAACACAGAATCTCACGCATGATAAAGGACGTTATCATGCGTAAGATGGGAAACGGGAGTCGAGGATGGAACCGACCCGGTTCTGGGCAGTCCCGTCGCCACTGAGGAAAACCGGAAAAGATATTTAGGCTCAATTGCTTAGTCGAGGCGAGGCCGTCGCGTCAGACCAGCACGGCCATCAGGACGATAAGCACGGAGCCGCCGAGGAGCATCGACCAGTCCCCGGTGTCGAGACCGAAGAGCCGGCCCTCGGTCGCCGAAAGTGCGAATTGTGACATTGTTGTCCCCTGTTTTTTGAACCTACCCTGTCACTGTTGGTCTGGGATCACCGGGAAAAGGTTCAACGCAGCGGCGGCCGCGGCGCTGAAATCGTAGTGCGTGACGTGTTCGCGCCGATGTCTCGGCGTTTGGCTGGCGGAATAGGCTGCGCTATTCCGCCCTACGCGCTTCGACCTGCCCGCAGCCCTGCGGCTTGAAAATGCGCCGTGTCGACGGCGGGTTCTTCGCGAGCTTCGCGGCCGGCCGGATCGGGCGCGGCACCAGATTGCCGCCGCAGTTCGGGCAGTGCCCGCCGAGCTTGTTGTCCGCGCAATCGCGGCAGAACGTGCACTCGAACGAGCAGATCACGGCGTCGGTCGCCGCCGGCGGCAAATCCGTGTCGCAGCATTCGCAATTGGGGCGCAGTTCAAGCATTTGTCACCTCGGTCGGCTAACCGTCTGTCCCAACGCGTTCCTGTCGTGACATACCGGCGGATTCGATGCGTCCCCACTCTCGTATCATTGACGAAAGCGCCGCGCGCCGCTACATGCGCCGCGATGATCGCGATGCGCATTCCCACACGTCGCCGCCGTGGCCGCTTCCAGGCCGCGATGGGCGAGCGCGTTTGATCGTCACGTTTGCTCGTCACCTTGCGGCCGCGGATCACGCGGCGCGTTTCTCCCGAAATTCGACGCGGTATCCGGTTTTCCCGGCGGCACCTGCTGCGGAGAGGATTAGGACATGACCAAACCGGCGAAAATCGGCGTGCTCGGCGCTTCCGGCTACACCGGATCGGAATGCGTGCGCCTGCTGCTGCGCCATCCCCAGGTCGAGATCGCGCTGCTGACCGCCGACCGCAAGGCGGGGCAGGAGATGCGCGAAGTGTTCGCGCAGTTCTCGCCCTACGCGCTGCCCAGGCTGGTTCCGCTCGACGGCCTCGACTGGCCGGCGCTCGGCCTCGACCTCGTGTTCTGCGCGCTGCCCCATGCGACCACCCAGAAGGTGATCAGGCAGGTGTTTGCGAAGGCGCCGGCCATGAAGGTGGTGGACCTCTCCGCCGACTTCCGCCTCGCCGACACCGCCGCCTATGCGCGCTGGTACGGCGACGCCCATCACGCGCCGGAGCTTCAGGGCGAGGCGGTCTACGGCCTCGTGGAAATCCACCGCGAGAAGATCAGGCACGCCCGGCTGGTCGCCAATCCCGGCTGCTACACCACCTGCGCGCAACTGCCCCTGGTGCCGCTGATCAAGGCCGAGGCCATCGATCTCGACGAGATCGTGGTCGACGCCAAGTCGGGCATGACCGGGGCGGGCAGGGCGGCGCGGGAGAACATGCTGTTCTCGGAAGTGTCGGAAGGGTTTCACGCCTATGGCGTCGGCCACCACCGCCACATGGCCGAACTCGACCAGGAATTCTCCGCCGCCGCCGGGCGCGAGGTCACCGTCACCTTCACCCCGCATCTCGTGCCGATGAACCGCGGCATCCTCTCGACCATCTATGTGCGCGGGCTGGGCAGCCGCTCGCCCCAGGACCTCCATGCGATCCTCGACGAGGCCTATGACGACGAGCCCTTCGTGCACGTGCTGCCGTTCGGCGAGATGCCGCAGACGCGCCACGTCCGCGGCTCCAACATGACCTTCATCGGCGTCGCCGCCGACCGCATCAAGCCCCGCGCCATCATCGGCTCGGCGCTGGACAATCTGGTCAAAGGCGCCGCCGGCCAAGCCGTGCAGAACATGAACCTGATGCTGGGATTTCCGGAGACCATGGGGCTCGAGCAGGTCGCGCTGTTTCCGTGATTTGTCATTCCGGGGCGCCGCTTTTGCGGCGAACCCGCAATCCAGTCGGCCTCGCCGTCTGCGCCGCACGCCTGGACTCCGGGTTCGCGCGAGGAGACGCTGCGCGCCCCGGAATGAGAGCGCTCCGCCTCAACTCCTCACCTTCACGTAGCTCCCCGGCGCGTCCTCGATTGGCTTGACCACGCCGCCGCCGGGCTCCCGCGCGGAGACCTCTGCGCTGTCCTGGGCCTTGAGCCAGGCGAGCCAGTCGGTCCACCACGAGCCCGGATGCTCGGTCGCCGTCTTCAGCCAGGCGTCGATGTCGTCGCCGTGCGGCGTGCTGCCGGTCCAGTATTGATATTTCGCCTTGCTGGGCGGATTGACCACGCCGGCGATATGGCCGGAGCCCGACAGCACGAACCGCATGGGACCGCCGAAGAAGGATGAGCCGAGATAGATCGATCTCGCCGGCGCGATGTGGTCCTCTCTGGTGGCGAGATTGTAGATCGGCACCTTGACCTTGCCGAGATCGATCGGAACGCCGTCGATCGTCGTTTTCCCCTTGGTGAGATTGTTCTCCAGGTAGCAATTGCGCAGGTAGTAGGAGTGATTGGCCGCCGGCATGCGCGTCGCGTCCGAATTCCAGTACAACAGGTCGAACGGGAACGGCGCCTCGCCCTTGAGGTAGTTGCTGACCACATAGGGCCAGATCAGGTCGTTGGAGCGCAGCAGATTGAAGGCGGTCGCCATCTTCTCGCCTTCGAGATAGCCGCGCTCGGCCATCTGCCGTTCGACCGATTGGATCTGCTCCTCGGTGGTCGCGAACACCTTGAGGTCGCCGGCATAGGTGAAGTCCACCTGGGTGGTGAGGAGCGTCGCGGAGGCGACGCGGCGGTCGTTCTTGGCCGCCATGTAGGCGAGCGTCATCGCGAGCAGGGTGCCGCCGACGCAGTAGCCGACTGCGTTGACCTCGGTCTCCCCGGTGACCTCGGTGACGACGTCGATTGCCTCCAGCGGGCCGTTGCGCATGTAGTCGGCGAAATCCTTGGCGGCGAGATGCTCGTCCGGATTGACCCACGAAATGCAGAACACCGTGAGCCCCTGATCGACGCACCACTTGATCAGCGATTTCTCCGGCGCGAGATCGAGCACGTAGAATTTGTTGATCCAGGGCGGCACCAGCAGCACCGGCCGCCGCAGCACCCGCGCCGTCGTCGGCGCGTATTGGATGAGCTGCATGAGCTCGTTCTGGTGGATCACCTTGCCGGGCGTCACGGCCAGGTTGCGGCCGACCTCGAACTTGGTCGCGTCGGACTGCCGGATCTTGAGCTCGCCGCCGCCGGCCTCGATGTCCTCGGCGAGCATGTGGGTGCCGCGGACGAGGTTCTCGGCATTCTCCTTGAGGGTGGTGCGCAGCAGCTCCGGATTGGTGAAGATGAAATTCGAGGGCGACGCCGCGTTGACGAGTTGGCGCATGTAGAACTCGGCCTTTTGGCGGGTCGCAGGGTCGAGCTGGCTGGCATCGTCGACGAGGTGCTTCGCCCAATCGGCGGTGACGAGATAGGCCTGCTTGAGGAAGTCGAAATACTGGTTCGAGGACCATTCCGGATCGTTGAAGCGCTTGTCGCGCGGATCGGGCGAAGCGACCGGCTTGGTCGGCTCGCCGGCGAGGCGGCGCGCGGCGCTCGCCCACAGATCGAGATAGCCCTTGCCGAGCCGGGTCTGCATCTCGACGGTGCGCTGGGGATTGGCAAACCAGTATTCCATGACCTGGCCGAGGGTCTTCACGGCGTCGTTGATCTCGTCGGAATAGCCCACCTTCTTGGCGCCGTCCTCGCGGGGCTTGAGATAGGCGGCCACCGCGCGGCCGCCTTCTTCCACCAGCCGGGCGAAATTCTTGGTCAGCGCATCGAGGTCGATGGTCGCGGGCGCCTCCGCGTCGGGCGGCGATGTCGGCACCATCGGGGCCGCGCGCGGTGGGATCACGGCAGGCAGGGTCATGGGCGGCGGGGCCGGTGCGGCCGGTTTGGCGGCGGCCGGCGCCGCGGTGGTTCGCTCCTGGCTGGCGCGCTGGGGGATTCCAGGCTTGACGATGGCAGGCTGGGCGGACGCAGGTCTTTCGGTGGACGCCTTTGGCGCGACAGGCCGCGAGGTTGCAGGCGCCGATGATGGGGGCTGCGAGGCCGCAACTTTTGGAGCCACGGCGGCCGGGCTGGCTGCCGGCGGGACCGCAGGCGCTGGCGCCGGTGTGGCCGGTTTGGTGGCAGCCGGAGCGGCGATGGTCTGCTTCTGGCCGGCAGGCTTGGGAATCCCAGGCTTGACGATAGCTGGCTTGGCGGGGGCTGATTGGGCAGGCACCGGTTGAGCAGGCAGGTGTTGAGCAGGTAGGGTTGAGCAGGTAGGCGTTGGGCAGGTGCAGGTGTGGTGGTGGCTGCCTCCCGGGCAGGCGGGGCTGCAGGCTTCGTCAGCTTGGAACTCGCTGGCTTCGGACTTGCGGGCTTCGGACTTCGGGCTTGGCGGTCGTGGGCTCAGGACGCGCAGGCTTGGCAACCTTGGCAACCGGGGGCGCCGGTATTTGTACAGTGGGTTTCGTCGCCTGCGCCGTTGTTTCCGGCGGCAAGGATGCGTTAATCTTATTGGATGAAGCTCCGATCGCGGTTGTCGGCTCGGTGGGGACGCTCTGGGGGACCGAACCGTCGGCGTTCGGAGCTGGCGTGCGCCGGGTTCTGCGGGGCCGACCCGAACCGGCGGGCGGGCTTCCAGCTTTGGGCGGCTTTGCCATCCTTGGTTTTACTCCATTGTTTAGACATATTAACGAGATACGGGACCGTGGGGCCATTCTACCATCTGCCTAGCGCAAACCAGCGGTACTGTTTGGCAAAGATGTCAACGTCGCGAAGCCTTGGTCGGAACCTCCGCCGGTTCGCTCTGCTTTGGCTCGGATTGACGCTGGCTTTTGCCGGCGCCGGTCCGCTCGCCTCTTGCTCCACCATGGGGGGAGAGATTCCGACCGCAATGGGCGGCCTGCCCGACGGCGCGCCCGAGCGTCCGCAGACCCCTCCACCCTATCCGGCGGTCCATGACATGCCGCCCCCTCGCAAGAGCGCGGTGCTGACCGAGGAGGAGAAGAAAAAGGTGGAGGCCGAACTCGCCATCATGCGCGCGGAGCAGGCCAGGCGCGCGCAGTCGTCCGCCGCAAACCCCAATTAGCCGGCCCTTTCCCCGGCGAAAAACGATGCATGACGCTGTTCCCATGCTAGAAGTCTAACCCCTTAAAGACCCCCGCGCGGCACGCCGGACCGCGCGCAGGAGACTGGGAAGATGGAAGAATTTCACCGTATCCGCCGCTTGCCACCCTATGTGTTCGAACAGGTGAACCGCGCCAAGGCGGCGGCGCGCAATGCCGGTGCCGACATCGTCGACCTCGGCATGGGCAATCCGGACCTGCCGACCCCTGCCCATGTCATCGAGAAGCTCAAGGAGACCGTCGGCCGTCCCCGCACCGATCGCTATTCCGCCTCCAAGGGCATTCCCGGCCTGCGCCGGGCGCAGGCCGCCTATTACGCCCGCCGTTTCGGCGTGAAGCTCAATCCCGACACCCAGATCGTCTCTACATTGGGGTCCAAGGAGGGATTCGCAAACGTCGCGCAGGCGATCACCGCGCCCGGCGACGTCGTCCTCGTGCCCAATCCGAGCTATCCCATCCATGCCTTCGGCTTTCTGATGGCGGGCGGGGTGATTTGTTCGGTGCCGTCCGATCCGACGCCGGCGTTTTTCGAGGCGCTGGAGCGCGCCTGCATGCATTCGATCCCGAAGCCGCTCGCGCTGGTCGTATGCTATCCGGCCAATCCGACCGCTGCTGTCGCCGATCTCGATTTTTACAGGGACGTCATCGCATTTGCGAAAAAGCACAGCCTGATCGTGCTGTCCGACCTCGCTTATGCGGAGGTGTATTTCGATGACGATCCGCCGCCGTCGATCCTGCAGGTGCCGGGCGCCATGGATGTCGCGGTCGAATTCACCTCGATGTCCAAGACCTATTCGATGCCGGGCTGGCGGATCGGCTTCGCGGTCGGCAATGAGCGCATCATCGCGGCGCTGGCCCGGGTGAAATCCTATCTCGACTACGGCGCCTTCACGCCGATCCAGGTCGCCGCCGCGGCGGCGCTCAACGGGCCCGACGACTGCATCCGCGAAATGCGCGACATCTACCAGCGCCGCCGCGACGTGCTGGTGGAGAGCTTCGGCCGCGCCGGCTGGGACATTCCCGCGCCGCGTGCATCGATGTTCGCCTGGGCGCCGCTGCCGGAGCCGTTCCGCACGCTCGACACGGTGGAGTTCTCGACCCTGCTGATCGAACAGGCCGCGGTCGCGGTTTCCCCCGGCATCGGCTTCGGCGAGCACGGCGAGGGCCACGTGCGCATCGCGCTGGTGGAGAACGAGCAGCGCATCCGCCAGGCGGCACGCAACCTGCGGCGGTTCCTTGAAACCGGGCCGGAAAAGTTGCACAACGTCGTCCCTCTTGCGAAGCGCCGCTGAACCGCGGCGCAAGCGGCTTTTGCGGACGGTCCATGGTCGCGCCCTTGAAAGCGGGTCTTGCAGGGCTCGGCACGGTCGGCTCGGCCGTGGTGCGCCTCCTGGAGCAGCACCGCGACGTGCTCGCATTGCGCTGCGGCCGCCCCATCGAGGTGGTCGCGGTGAGCGCCCGCGAGGCCGCCAAGAAGCGCGACCTCGGCACCGCGAAGCCGCGCTGGGTCGACGATCCCGTCGCGCTCGCCGCCGACCGCGACATCGACGTGTTCGTGGAATTGATGGGCGGCGACGGCGATCCCGCCAAGCGCGCGGTGGAGAGCCGCGCTCGCCGCCGGCAAATCGGTCGTCACCGCGAACAAGGCATTGCTCGCCAAGCACGGCGCTGCGCTCGCCGAACTCGCCGAGAAGCACGGCGTGGCGCTCAATTTCGAGGCCGCCGTCGGCGGCGCGATCCCCATCGTCAAGACCTTGCGCGAGGGCCTCGCCGGCAATTCCTTCGCGCGCATCTACGGCATCCTCAACGGCACCTGCAACTACATCCTGACCCGCATGGAGCAGGAGCGGCTGTCGTTTGCCCAATGCCTCGCGGACGCCCAGCGCCTGGGCTATGCCGAGGCCGACCCGAGCTTCGACGTGGAGGGCTTCGACACCGCGCAGAAGCTCGCCATCCTCGCGAGCATCGCGTTCGGCACCGCGCGTCAATCCCGATGCGGTGTTCGTCGAAGGCATCTCCTCGATCGCGTCGGAGGACCTCGAAGCCGCCGAGGAGCTCGGATATCGGGTCAAGCTGCTCGGCGTCGCCGTGCGCACCGCGCAAGGCATCGAGCAGCGCGTGCATCCGACCATGGTGCCCAAGGACAGCGCCATCGCCCAGGTCATGGGCGTGACCAACGCGGTATCGATCGATGCCGACGGGATGTCTCCGATCACGCTGGTCGGGCCCGGGGCGGGCGGCGAGGCGACCGCGTCGGCGGTGGTCGCCGACCTCGGCGACATCGCCCGCGGCGTCCGGCGGGCGGCGTTCGGCCGGCCGGCCGGCGCGCTCGTCGAGAACCGCCGGGCGCCGATGCAGCGCCACGAAGGCGGCTACTATATCCGCCTGCTCGCGGTCGACCGCCCCGGCACCTTCGCCACCATCGCAAAGCATCTGGCGGACCAGATGATCTCGCTCGAATCGATCGTGCAGCGCCATCCGGGCGGACGGCCCCATGGCGGCGACGATCCGAGAAGCCCGGCGACGCCGGCTCCGGTCATATTGATCACCTATGCCACCACCGAGGATGCGGTGCGCCGTGCCTTGAACGCCATCAAGGGAGAGGGCGTCATCGCCGGCCAGCCGCAGGTCATTCGCATCGAGAAGAATTAGCCGCCGGGATTTCACGAGCCGCCAGGAATTAGCCTGCAGTCGTTAGGAAAGGGAAACCAATGTCGCCGAGCCCCAGCAAGACCAGCACCGTGCTGGACCGCATCCTCTCGCTGGAGATCGCGCGGGTGACCGAGCGGGCCGCGGTCGCGGCGGCACGGCTGCGCGGCCGCGGCGACGAGAAGGCGGCCGACCAGGCCGCGGTCGATGCGATGCGGCAGGAGATGAACAAGCTGCCGATCATCGGAACGGTGGTGATCGGGGAGGGCGAGCGCGACGAGGCGCCGATGCTGTTCATCGGCGAAAAGGTCGGCTCCGGCCACGGCCCGAAGGTGGACATCGCGGTCGATCCGCTGGAAGGCACCACGCTGTGCGCCAAGAACATGTCGGGCGCCATCGCCACCATGGCGATGGCGGAAGGCGGCTCGCTGCTCAACGCGCCCGACGTCTACATGGAGAAGATCGCGATCGGCCCGGGCTATGCCAAGGGCGTCGTCGATCTCGACGCGCCGGCGGAAGAAAACATCCGCGCGCTCGCCAAGGCGAAGGGCGTGAAGCCCGCCGAGATCACCGCGCTCATCCTCGATCGCCCCCGCCACGCCGACCTCGTCGCCGCCGTGCGCAAGGCCGGTGCCGCGGTGCGCTTCATCACCGACGGCGACGTTGCCGGCGTCATCCACACCGCCGACCCGGAAACCACCGGGATCGACATTTATATCGGGGTCGGCGGCGCGCCGGAGGGCGTGCTCGCGGCGGCGGCGCTGGCCTGCATCGGCGGCCAGATCCAGGGCCGGCTGGTGCTCGACACCGAGGAGAAACGCGGACGCGCGGCCAAGATGGGGATCAAGGACCCGCGCAAGAAATACCAGATGGAAGACATGGTGAGGGGCGACTGCGTGTTCGCGGCGACCGGCGTGACCACCGGCTCGCTGCTCAAGGGCGTCCGCTTCAGGGAAGGCCTGGTCGAGACCGAGACCGTGGTGATGCGCGCCGCCACCGGCACCGTGCGCTGGATTCCGCGCCGAGCACCGGCAGCTCGAGAAATTTCATTTGTAGTATGGTCTGCGCGAGGGCCTTCGTGATGCCGACCCACAACGTCGAAGAGACCGCGAAACTCGAGGCGCTCCGCGCCGCGGCGCAGCTCGGCATATCGGCGCTCGAGCGCGGCGAGTTCAAGGAATTCACGGACGCATCCGATCTCAGGCTTATCTAAACAAGCTTGCCGATAACGTCGTCCAGGGCGGCGCAAACGGAATCCGCAGGTCCGAGAGCTAGTGGATCGATTCGCATGAGACCAATCAGTAGGGTGGGCAAAGGCGCGCTCTTCGCGCCGTGCCCACGCGGATAGGACGATGGTGGGCACGCTTCGCTTTGCCCACCCTACGGGTCCGATGGCGTCGATTGATTCTGAACCTCGGAAACGCCGCACTAGAGCGTGTCCCGCTCACATTGATTCGTCATGGCCGGGCTCGTCCCGGCCATCTCGATTATCGAGGCATCCGCCTGACCATGTGGAAACGCCCTGCCCACATTATCGAGATCGCCGGGATCAGGCCCGGCGATGACGTCCGAGGTGCGTCGATCTCATCGGAACATGCTCTAGCTAGGTTAAGTCGTTGGGGCGGCCAGACCGGTGGTCGCTCGCATCCTTGTCAACGAAAAGAAATGGCGAATCACAGGCAGTCCGCAGGATCGTCGCGGCGGTGGATGACGGCTGACGCAGCCCATTCTGGTACAAATGCCTCTGCTATAATCGCGAATCGCGACGGAGGTCGCGCCGCCCGGCGCGAGCGTCGCGAGCAGCGAGCATGACCATCACCCTGTTGAATCGCCACTTTCTCGGCGTCGAGCGCTCGGTGACAGGGCGTGCCTGGCGCGACCGGCTCGACGACCGCGGCAATGCGCGCGCGCTCGCGATCGTGCAGCGCCATGGCGTGCCGGAACTGCTTGCCCGGGTCATCGCCGGGCGCGAGGTGGAGGCCGACGCGGTCGGCGCCTATCTCGATCCGACCCTCAAGGGGCTGATGCCCGATCCCAACGTCCTCACCGACATGGCCGCCGCGGCGAGCCGCATCGCCGATGCGGTGGAGCGGGGCGAGCAGGTCGCCATCTTCGGCGACTATGATGTCGACGGCGCGACTTCGGCGGCGCTGCTGGCGAGCTTCCTGCGCCGCGGCGGGCTCGATCCGCTGCTCCATATTCCCGACCGCATCTTCGAAGGATACGGGCCGAATGTCGAGGCGATCCGCTCGCTCGCCGAGCGCGGCGCGCGGCTGCTCGTCACGGTGGACTGCGGGACGACGAGCCTGGAGCCGCTCGCCGAGGCGAAGCGGCTCGGGCTCGACACCGTCGTCATCGATCACCACCAGGCCGACGAGCAACTGCCCGATGCGGTGATCGTCAATCCGAACCGGCTCGACGATCTCTCCGATCTCGGTCATCTCGCCGCGGTCGGACTGGTGTTCCTCACGATCGTCGCGGTCAACCGCGAACTGCGTCGGCGCGGCTTCTGGACCGCGGCGCGGCCGGAGCCCGATCTCCTCGGCTTCGTCGATCTCGTCGCCCTCGGCACCGTCGCCGACGTGGTGCCGCTCAAGGGCCTCAACCGCGCCTTCGTCGCCAAGGGCCTGATCGCGATGCGGCGGCGCGAGCGCGTCGGCCTCACCGCGCTCATCGACGTGGCGCGGCTTACCGGGCCGCCGGAGCCGTGGCATCTCGGCTTCATGCTGGGGCCGCGCATCAATGCCGGCGGGCGGATCGGCCGGGCCGATCTCGGCGCGCGGCTGTTGCTGTGCGAGGACCCTTCCGAAGCCGCCGGGCTCGCCGCCGAGCTCGACCGCCTCAACCGCGAGCGCCAGACCATCGAGCTGGCCGCGGTCGCGGAAGCCGAGGCCGAGGCGATGGCCGCGCTCGGCCTCGAAGAGCGCGGCGCCGTGGTGGTCACGGCGTCGCCGCGTTGGCACCCCGGCGTGGTCGGGCTCGTCGCGGCGCGCCTCAAGGAGCGGTTCGGCCGCCCGGCCTTCGCGGTCGCGTTCGGACCCGGCGACACCGGCGCGGGCTCCGGCCGCTCGATTCCCGGGGTCGATCTCGGCCGCGCCGTCCGCCACGCGGTGACGCAGGGGCTCCTGGTGAAGGGCGGCGGCCACGCCATGGCCGCCGGCATCACTTTGCGCAAGGACGCGCTCGGCGCGTTCCGCGCCTATCTCGAAGAAACGCTGGGCGCCGCCGTGGAAGCGGCACGGCGCGATGATTCGCTCTTTGTCGATGGCGCGCTGACGGCGCGGGCGGCGAATGCCGAGCTTCACGCGACGATCGCCCGCGCCGGCCCGTTCGGCGCCGGCAATCCCGAGCCGATGATCGCGCTGCCGGCCCATACCGTCGCCTATGCCGAGGAGGTCGGCCAGGCCCATGTGCGGGCCCGCCTGCAAGCCGGCGACGGCAGCACCATCAATGCCATCGCGTTCCGGGCGGTCGGGCAGAAGCTCGGGCAGGCGCTGCTGGGCAGCCGGGGCCGCCCGGTCCATGCGGTCGGCTCGCTCTCGCTCGACCGCTGGCAGGGCGAGGAGCGCATGCAGTTGCGCATCATCGATGTCGCCGCCGCCGATCCGGTGGACCGTATGCGGAGTTGAGGGTGGCGTCGCGCGGCATGTAGGATGGGTGGAGCGAAGCGATACCCATCACTTCGTCCATCGACATGCCCATGATGGGTTTCGCAAGCGCTCGACCCATCCTACGATGCGACTTCCGCTCACCGGGAACCCTCATGTCCAATCTCAACCTGTCCGTCGCGGTCGGCGACTATGACCGCAACCGTCCATTGATCAATGGGGCCGTCCGCATCGACGGCGTCGATCCCGTGTTCATGACCCTGTCGCCGGAGGAGATATTCTTCCGCGCCTTCCGCTCGGTCGATTTCGACATCTGCGAATTGTCGCTGTCGAGCTTCACGGTGAAGACCGCGCTCGGCGATTGCCCCTATGTCGGCATTCCCGCCTTCGTGTCGAAGGCGTTCCGCCACACCTCGATCTATGTGCGCACCGACCGCATCAAGGAGCCGGCCGACCTCAAGGGACGCAAGGTCGGCGTGCCGGAATATCAGCTCACCGCCAATGTGTGGGCGCGCGCCATCCTCGAGGACGACTACGGCGTGACGCCCGCCGACATCCACTGGATCCGCGGCGGCATCGAGGAGGCCGGGCCGGCCCGAGAAGATCACGGTGAAGCTGCCGCCCGGCGTGCGGCTCGACAACGCGCCGGAAGGCGCGACGATTTCCGCCCTGCTCGCGCGCGGCGAGATCGACGGCTTCATCGCGCCGCGCCCGCCCTCCTTCATCGAGCGCGGCCACCCCGATGTCGGCTGGCTGTTCCGCGACCCGACCGCGGCGGCGAAGGATTGGTACGAGCGGACCGGCATCTTCCCGATCATGCATCTGATCGGCATCCGCCGGACGCTCGCCGAGAAGCATCCCTGGCTGCCGGTCGCGGTGTTCAAGGCGTTCGAGCAGTCGAAGACCGCGGCGCTCGCGGCGCTGAGCGACACCTCCGCGACCAAGGTGACGCTGCCCTTCGTCGAGGAGACGCTCAAATCGGTGCGCGAACTGATGGGCCACGATTTCTGGTCCTACGGCGTCGAGCCCAACCGCAAGGCGCTGGAGGCATTCCTGCACCATCACCATTCGCAGGGCCTGTCGCCGCGGCTGATGAAGGTGGAGGAGCTGTTCCATCCGTCGGTGTATGAGACGTTCAAGTTGTGAAGTCAGAAGCCCGGATGAGCGAAGCGAAATCCGGGAACGCCGGTTCAACCATCGCCGACTCATAATGAAGTGGCATGGTCTGTCCCCGGATGTCGCTTCGCTCATCCGGGCTACGGCCCCCCTCACTTCTGTATCCGCACCAGCTCTGCCACCTGCTCCTTGGTCAGCGGCGTCGGAATGAACTTCAGCGTCACCGCCTCGGCATCAGCGAATCCAGGCCGTGGATCTCGTCGGGCTCGACGAGGGCGCGCGGGAAGAACTCGTCGCGCACCCGGCGGGCCACCGGTTCGGAGACGCCGGCGAATTCGGCGTAGTCTTTGATGACCTGCGGGATTGTCGCCGTACATGTAGGCGATGGTCTCGCGATAGGCCTTCATGAAGCGGTCGAACACGTCCTTGCGCTTGGCGAGGGCGTCGGCGTTGGCGACCACGACGCGGATGGTCTGGCCGCGCACCAGCGCGGAGTCGGTGGCGCGGGCGACGACGCGGTCTTGCCCTCGTCGATCTCCTTGAGGCCGAACGGCGGCGAGGCCCAGCCGACATCGACCTGGTCGGTCATCACGGCGGTCAGCGTCGAGGAGGGGTTGCCGGTCGCGATCGGCTTCACCTTCAGCTTGTACTCGTCGATGAAGGCGCGCACGATCGAATTGGTCGACGATCCCCGTGGTGGAATAGGCGATGGTGTTCTTGTCGGTGAGATCGGTCGAGTTTCTTGATCGGCGACGACGTCTTGGCATACCAGTAGTCGGCGGCCCCGGTCGCCTCGGCGGCGATGATGCGCACCGGCGCGCCCTTGGCGTAGGCGGCGATGGCGCCGAGCGTGCCCACCGCGACGCCGGCATCGACGGCGCCGGAGATCACCGGCTGCAGCGTCTCGCCGCTGCCCCCGGTATAGATCATCTCGACCTCGATGCCGTGCTTCTTGAAGATGCCGGCCTTGGTGCCGAGGTGGGCGATCGCGGTGTCCCAATTGCCGCGCTGGCCGATCGTCAGCTTGACGAGATCGTCGGCGCAGGCGGGCAGGGCGGTGCCGAGCGCGAGCGCCGCGGCGAATGCAAATCCGGCGTATTTGTTCATCGTGATCTCCCGGAGGTTTTCCCGCTTTTAGCGCGTAGGGTGGGCAAAGCGAAGCGTGCCCACGTGAAACATTCCCACGTGAAACCCGGTGCGACGCGTGGGCACGGCGCGAAGAGCGCTTTTGCCCACCCCTACGCAAATAACCATCTCGTCTTCTCAGCGTTGCCTGATGGTGCTGAGCCCGCCGAGCCGGCCGACCAGCGCGTTGGCGCCGATCGCCACCACGAACAGGACGATCAGCATCGCATACATGCGCGGCATGTCGAACAGGCTGTAGGCCTGGATGATCAGGAAGCCGACGCCCGCGATTGGAGAGCTTGGTCTCGGCCAGCAGCGTGCCGATGATGGCGACGCCGAGCCCGAGCCGCACGCCGTTGATCATGGGATGGCGCATCGCCGGCAGGTAGATCTTGGTCGCCATCTGCCAGGCATTGGCGCGGAAGCTCCGGCCGACCCGGATCAGCACCTTGTCGATCTGGCGCATTCCGGCCGCGGTGGAGAGCGCGATCGGGAAGAAGCAGGAGATCGCGCCCATCGCGACCTTCGATCCGGGCCCGACGCCGAACCACATGATCATCACCGGGAAGAAGATGATCTTGGGCGTCGGGCCGAGATAATAAAGATAGGGCTCGTAGGCCTTCGACGAGCAGGCGGCTGCCGCCGAGCAGCGAGGCCGACCACGACGCCGGACACGCCGCCGATCAGGAGCGCGGTGCCGACCTCGCCGGCCGTCACGCCCAGGTTCCAGTAGAAGTCGGAGGTCGAGAGCAGCTTCACCAGCGCGCGCGCCGATCGCGACCAGCGACGGCACCACGTCGCGGTAGAGCAGGCCGGAGCGCGCGATCAGCCTCCCAGAACACCAGCACGCCGGTGATGATCGCCGACCCGGACCAGCGTCACCGGGTCGATCCATGGCGCCGGCGCTGCCGGCACGCTCAGTCGACCGGCCTCAGCCATCGCTCGATCCATTCGGTGAGGACGAAGAAGCAGACGCTGACCAGGATCACGAAGCAGATCGCGGCATAGGTGCCGGGCAGATCGTAGCGCTCCGCGAGGTCGTTGATGAGCTGGCCGAGGCCGCCGAAATTGATCAGGAACTCGACGCCGACCACGTTGATCAGGGTGAAGATCAGCCCGAGCCGCACGCCGACGAAGATCGTCGGCAGCGCCGCCGGGAACAGGATCTTCATGAACATCTGCGGCCCGGTCAGCTTGAGGCTGCGGCCGACATTGATGAGCACCCGCCGCGTCCCCGACAGGCCCTCGACGGTCTTGAGGATCACCGGCGGCAGGCCGGCGACGAAGCCCATCATGATGATGGTCCAGGCGCTGCGGCCGAAGATCACCAGGAACAGCGGATACATCAGCACGGTCGGCGCCGAGGCCATCGCGGCGACCCAGGTCTCGGTCGCCTGCCGCAGCAGGTTGACCCGGTAGAGCAGGATGCCGATCGCGACGCCGACCACGGTGATCATCACGCCGGCCGTGAAGGCTTCGAAGAAGGTCAGGCGGAACCGCTCGCCGATGTCCTCCTCGGCGATGACGCGCCCGAAGGCGAGCGCGATCTGCGACGGCAGCGGCACGATGAAGCGGTTGATGACGCCGATGCGGATCAGCACCTCGACGGCGAGGATCGCGATGACCAGGGTGCCGAAGCCGAGCACCGGCCGGCGCCGCGCGCGAGCGCGCGAGGCCGCGGCGACGGTCACGGCGCCGTGCTCCCCGCTGTGGAGCGCGCGCGTGCCTCGTCGTCGCGCATGCCGCGGCTCGCCTCTTCGCGCAGGTCGCTCCAGATTCTGGCGACGTAGCGGCCGAAGGCTTCGCTCGACACGATCTCCGAGGAGCGCGGCCGCGGCAGGTCGATCTCGACGATCCGCTTCACCTTGCCGGGCCGGTAGCTCATCACCAGGATGCGGTCGGACGAGCTGCACGGCCTCGGTGATGTTGTGGGTGATGAGCAGCGTCGTCTGCTTGAGGTCCTGCTGGATCTGCAGCACCTTGTCGCCGAGCAGCAGCCGGGTCTGCTCGTCGAGCGAGGCGAACGGCTCGTCCATCAGCAGGATCTTCGGCTCGGAGGCGAGCGTGCGGGCGATGGCGACGCGCTGGCGCATGCCGCCGGAGAGCTCGTTGGGATAGCGGTTCTCGAATCCGGTGAGGCCGACCAGCGAGATGAAGCGCTTCGCCTTGTCGAGCCGCGCGGCCTTCGCCGATGCCGGCGATCTCCAGCGGAAACGCGACGTTCTCGATCACCGTGCGCCACGGAAAGGTCGATTCCTCCTGGAACACCATGCCGATCGCGGGATGCGGCCCGCGCACGGTCTCGCCGGCCACGGTGACCGCGCCGTCATAGCTGTCGAGCAGCCCGCCGACCACGTTGAACAGCGTGGACTTGCCGCAGCCGGACGGACCGATCACGGCGAGGAATTCGCCCGGCCGCACGCTCGAGCGAGACATGGTCGACCGCGACCACCGGGCCTTCCGGCGTCTCGAACTGCACGAAGATGTCGTCGACGACGAGGATGCCCGGCTGCGCGCTGCGCAGGCCCTGGGCTGTCCGTTCCGGAAGTGTCGACACGGTCGCCATGAACCTCTCGAGTTCAAGGCCGTTACCCCGTCTTGCGCGCCATGGCGCCGCTGGCTGTCGCGGGCGCCGTATCCGGGCTCGATGCGAACGTCGACCACCGCCACCCCGCCGGCATCCACCGCGGCGATCGCCTCGGCGAACACTTTCGGGAGTTCCTCCGCCTTGCTGATCGGGCCGAAGCCGTGCGCGCCCTGGGCGCGGGCGAGCGCGGCAAGGTCGATCTCGGGATCGAGCATCTTCTGGCCGATCCATTTGTTCTCGACCGGACGGTTGCGCATGATCGCCATCCGCTCCTGGTGGACCTCGTCGTTGTAGAACGAGCGATTGTTGGCGACCACGATCAGGAGGGGAATGCGGTAGTGCACCGCAGTCCACAGCGAGGTCACGCTCATCAGGAAGTCGCCGTCGCCGCAGATCCCGATCGGCAGCCGGCCCGATCCCTTCAGGGCGAGCGCGACGCCGACCGAAATCCCGGGGCCGCCGCCGACGCCGCCGCCGCCGTCGGAGCCGACGAAATCGAGCGGGATGGCGGAAATGCCAGAACGAGCCCTGCCAGGACAGCGGCAGATGGGCGAGGGTGACGTCGCGCTTGCCGACGGCGCCGCGCAGCGCATGCGGCGAGGTCCTCGACGCCGAGCGCGCGCTCGCCGCGTCTTGGGCTCGTGCAACGGCCGCGGCGAGCCGCCGGCGGTCTTGGCGGGGACCGGACCGATCGCCTGCGAGCAGCGCGGCGGTGGCCGACGTCCGGGTCGGCCGAGATGAAGAGATCGACCGGCGGCAGGCGCCTGGTAGTCCATGCTCCAGCCGTTGTGGAGCTGATGGTCGAGCGAGACCTGGATCACCTTGCCGGCCGGCGGGCCGCCGAGCGGCTTCAGGGTGCCGGCGAGATCGACCCAGTCGAGGCTGAGGATGACGTCGGCCTCCTTGAGGAGCGGCGTCAGTTCGTCCTTGGTGAAGTTCATGGGCGCGTCGACATGCAGGGGATGGTCGGTGGGGAACGCCGCGCCGACCTTCAGGCTCGTCGTCACCCGGGCGCCGATCGCCTCGGCGAGCGCGACGCGCTGCTTCCATGCCGTGACGTCGCGCGAAACCCGGCCGGCGAGGATCACCGGATGCTTGGCGTGCTTGAGCCACTCCGCCGCCTGCTTGATGAGGTCGGCCGGCGCGGCATTGACCACCGGCGGCATGTAGCGCTTGGCGTCGCAGGGCGGCAGCGGCTTTTCCAGCACCGCCTCCTGCATCTCCGCATCGAGATTGATGTAGACCGGCCCCTGCGGTGCGGCGTTGGCTCAGCCATGATGCCCGCAGCAGGGATTCGCGCGCGGCGGCGGGGGAGGCCGGCTGGTCGTCCCACTTGGTGTAGTTGCGCACGATCGCGCCCTGGTCGGCGGTGGTGTGAATCCAGTCGATCCACGGCCGGCGCTTGGCGGCATCGACCGGCCCGGTGGCGCCGAGAATGATGACGGGCATGCGGTCGCACCAGGCGTTGAAGATCGCCATGGTGGCGTGGAACAGCCCGACATTGGAATGCACCGCCGCCGCCATCGCCTTGCCGGTGACCTTGGCGTAGCCGTGCGCGATCGCGACCGCGGCCTCCTCATGGAGGCAGAGCAGCATCTGCGGCGCGGCGTTGCCGATATGGTTGACGAGGCTGTCGTGCAGGCCGCGATAGCTGGCGCCGGGATTGAGCGCGATATAGGGAATGTCGAGGTCGCGGAGAACTTCGGCGACCACGTCGCTGCCGAACCCGGCGGCGTTGGTGCCCGACGGGATCGGACGCTCGACGGCGGCGGTGTCGGTGCTCTTGCGCTCGAGACTGCCCGCCGGGCGCCGCGACTTCGCGTGTGGACATCGGAATGGCTTTCTGATCGGCGCTGATCGGCTATCTGGCCGGGACGCGATCCAAGCCGATCACGCGCTTTGACGCAACCGTGCCAGGACCTTGAGACCGGCATAACCGTCGGCGGGCGAAATGCCAACTTTTCTCTGAAAATCCCGCACCGCCCGCTGGGTGTCGCTGCCGACGCGGCCGTCGCTGCCGTCGGTATTGAAGCCCAGCGCGGTGAGGCGGCGCTGGAGTTCCTGCACCTCGGCGAGCGTCATCGTACGCTCGCTGCCGGGGAACGGGTGCACGAACTCTCCCCCGCCACGAATGCGGTCGGCGAGATGGCATACCGCGAGGCCATAGGAGAAGGCGGGGTCGTAGCTCATGACCGCGGAGAAGTTCTGGCCCAGCAGGAAGGCCGGCCCGCCTTCGACCGGCACCGAGAGCTTCGCCTTGTCGTCCGGGCGTGCAAACGGCGCGCCGTCGGCCCGCGTGACGCCGGCATCGCGCCACTGGGCATAGGTCCGATAGCCGCCGCCGGCACCTCCGGCAGCGCGGACCTCGCATCCCCAGGCTTCGCCGCGGCGGTACTTGCCGCGCTCGGTCAGGAAGCGCGCGGTGCCGGCGAGGGCATCGTCGGGCGGCCCGAACGGCGAGATGCGGCCGCTGTGGTCGTAGTCGACGCCGACCTGGAGCCACACTTCCGGCATCCACTGGGTGTGGCCCATGGCTCCGGCCCACGAGCCGATCATCTCCTTGGGGTCGCCCCAGCCGCGCTCGATGATGACGAGGGCGTTGAGCAGTTCGGCTTCCCAATAGGTGCGTCGCCGCGGCTCGCCCCACGCCAGCGCCGCGAGGGCCGGGATCACCGGCCGCATGTATTTGGGATTGTCGATGACCTCGCCGAAGCTCGAACTCCACGCCCCACAGCGACAGCATGACGAAGCGGTCGACGCCATAATCGGATTCGATGCGGGCGAGCAGCGCGGCATGTTCCTTCGCCCGCGCCTTGCCGGTGATGATGCGCCAGTCCGAAACGCGGCGGTTGAGATATTGCCATAGCGCCTCGTTGAACTCCGGCTGGGACCTGATCTGCGCATAGACCGAGGTGTCGGGCTTGATCGCCATGACCCTTGCATAGGTCGCCTCCGACACCCCGCGCGCGAGCGCCCGCGGCCGGAACGCGTCGCGCCACTGCTCGAACGAGCCATGAGCGCTTTGTGCCGCGGCCGCGCCCGGCAAGGCCGCGGCGGCGCCGGCCAAAACGACGCCGGCAAGTGCGGCGCCGGATCCCTGCAGAAAGGTGCGCCGGTTGGTCGTCGAAGCGTGTTCGCGAAAGGTCACGGCGGGGCCTCGCTCTCTTCGGCGCGCCGACGCGCGGCCGCGCGGTTCAAACTTCGGTTGCTATACCGCGAAAGGTCGCGCCGGGCGACCCTCGGGGTCGGTTGTGTCGGGGTCAGCCGGGTCCGACATCGCGACGGCTATTCTGTGGCCGCGACGGCACATGGCGCTTGCAAAGTGCGGGGATAAGTCGGCGGAACGGTTGATTTATGCGCGGGCGGAAGCCCAAACTCAAGGTGCGGTCGCATTGTGTTGCAAAGGTGACGCGTGGGCCGTGTACCGTGTCGGATCGGGGTGTTCGGGTAAAGCGTGCGCAATACGCGTAAGACGTGCGCGAATAGGTGTGGGGTTGCTTCGTTGCTTGGCGAAACCTGTGTAGCGCAGTGAGCAAGCGAGAGTGCAAATGCTTGAATTCGATATTGAGGCGTTCGTGGCCAAGATGGCCTGCATGGGTCTCAAATTGACCGCGGTGCCGCTTGCTGACGGCAAATACCGGCTCAATCGCTGGCGCACCATGCAGGCATTCGAGCACACCCAGCAGATCCAGGATCTGTGGGCCTCCCAGATCGGCAACAACCAGAACCGCATCGACCAGTTGGCCACCCACCTCGCCCAGACGGCCGCGGCGAGCCCCAAGCGGCCGTCATTCGGCTTCAGCGGGGCGCGGTGACGCCCGCGAGCCCCGGCGCCCGGGGCTTTCAGTCGGTGCTCAAGCGGCCGGCCGCGTGATCTTGCGCGCCGGCACGTAGTGCGCGGCCAGCAGATGCTTGTCGCGAGCCAGCGCCCGGCAGGCGATTGCAACGACGGACGGTAGTTCGTCTTTCTTCAGATAGCCCATGATGGTGCGCCGGCCGACTCCGAGCAGCGTGGCTGCCTCGGTCAATGACAGTCCCAAGGTCGTTCGCCATTGCGCGAAATCCGCCCCCGTCATTGGCTGCTGCTCCTCCGCGATCCGCCGCAGCGTCGAGGCCGAAACATCCAGGCGGCCCCATTTCGTCTGCACGGGCCAGGCCACCCCGAGACCGTCTTCCACGATCGCTGCCTTGGCGAAGGTCTCGGCATCGTCCATCAGTGGCGCGAAATGCGCGCTGCGAGCAATCAGCCCGGTCATGTCGAGTTCGCGGTCCCGCCGATCTCCAGCGAATTGAACATGTAGGATGCGGCCGCCGGCTGGACGCATCTTTGTCAGTCTCGTTACGTCGTCGGTCATGCCGATCACCTCTGGAACTCGTCCCACGTCGCCAACAACTCCGCCCTATGCTCTTCGACCCAGCGGCGCGCCTGCTTCAATACTTTGCTGGGCGCGTCCCCGGCCAGCAGGTCGCCATTCGAGATGCGAATTTCGCGGCAAAGTCGACACCCCTGATGTGCACATGTGGCGGGTTCTCGTCCTGGAAAAACATCAGGAGCTTGTAGCCGCCGAACCGCCTGATCTCCGGCATCCGCCGTCCCCGCGAGTGATTTGATATAGGGTGAAATTTGCCCTAGATCAAGCTCTGGACTCGGAAGCGGACTCAGACGCCCGGGAACCGCACTAAATTTTCGCGCACTCTAATGCCCGGTCTGTGGCGCCACCGGGCCCTTAATGCGCCTTGGGCCGAGGCCCAGGCGTCGAGAACCGCATCGCACTTGTTCCGTCGTTCCTTGGAACTGATCGGTAGGATGGATTGAGCGCGCGAAACCCATCGTCGGCATCGATGCGGCCCATGATGGGTTTCGCAAAAGCTCGACCCATCCTACATATGGCCGCGCGATATGGTTCGAAACGCTGAAAGCGCCCCCAGATGTTCACCGGCATTGTCACCGATATCGGCGAGGTGGTCTCGGTCCACGCGCGTGCCGACAATTTGCGGCGGCTGAAGATCGCCTGCAGCTATGACCGAGTCGGCATCGCCGATGGCGCCTCGATCGCCTGCAACGGGGTGTGCCTCACGGTGGTCGCCGCCGGCGAGGAGGACGAGCGCACCTGGTTTTCCGCCGATGCCGCCGCGGAGACGCTCGCGGTCACCACGGCGGGAAGCTGGCGCCACGGCACCAGGCTCAACCTGGAGCGCGCGCTCAAGATCGGCGACGAACTCGGCGGCCATATCGTCGCCGGCCATGTCGACGGCGTCGCCGATCTGATCGCGCGGGACGATCTCAAGGACATGGCACGGCTGGTGTTCCGCGCGCCGGCGCCGCTGTCGCGTTTCATCGCCGCCAAAGGCTCGGTCGCCCTCGACGGCGTGTCGCTCACCGTGAATGAGGTCGCGGGCGACGAATTCTCCGTGCTGATCATTCCGCACACCCTCGCAGTGACGGCTTTCGGCGCATTGAGCGTGGGCGATGCCGTCAATCTCGAGGTCGACCTGATGGCGCGCTATGTCGCACGGCTGACCGGGACCTGAAGGTTGTCCTTGCTTGCGGCCCCATCGCCTTGGTACTGACGGCTCCGCTCTTCATCTCTTTCATCTTGTTGCGAACGGAACCGCATGGTCGAGGCGCGCAGACGCAAGCAGGCAAAGGACGCGCCCCTCGAAGGCGTGCGTATCCTCGTCGTCGAGTCCGGTTACTACAAGGACATCGCCGACGCGCTGCTGGCCGGCGCCAGGCGCGCGCTCGATGCCGCCAAGGCGCGTTACGACGTGGTCACGGTGCCGGGGGCGCTGGAAATTCCGCAAGCCGCCGTGATCGCTCTCGACGGCGCGCGCGGCGCCAAGGCCTATGAGGGCGTCGTCGCGCTCGGCTGCGTCATCCGCGGCGAGACCAGCCATTACGACATCGTTGCCGGCGAGTTCGGCGCGGGCGCTGATGGACATCGGCGTGATGCGCGGGGTGCCGGTCGGCAACGGCATTCTCACCGTCGACACCGACGCGCAGGCGCGCGTGCGTGCCAGTCGCGGCGGCGGCGACAAGGGCGGCGTCGCCGCCGCCGCCGCCCTCGCCTTGGTGCGCCTCAAGCGGGACCGGCCCAGCCCGCGCAAGCGGCGATGAGTTGCGCACCCGAAAAGGCCGGCCCCCGCAAGGCCAATCGCCGCGGTGCGGCGCGGCTCGCCGCCGTGCAGGCGCTCTACCAGATGGACATGGCCGGCGCCGGCCTCAACGAGATCCTGGCCCAGTTCGAAAGCCATTGGCTCGGCCGCGAGGTCGAGGGCGAGCAATATCTGCCGGCCGAGCAGGCGTTCTTCCGCGACGTTGTCGCCGGCGTGGTCGACGCCCAGCGCGCACTCGATCCGCGCATCGACGAGGCGCTGGCAGCGACGTGGCCGCTCAAGCGCATCGAGGCGATCCTGCGCTCGGTGTTGCGCGCCGGCGCCTGGGAGCTGCAAAAGCGCACCGACATTCCGGCGCGGGTGATCGTGTCCGAATACGTCGACGTCGCCAACGCCTTCGTCGACAAGACCGAGACCGGCATGGTCAATGCGGTGCTCGATCAACTCGCCCGCAAGCTGCGGGGTTCGGAGTTCGAGGGCGGGTAGGACGAACCGGTCATCCCTGAGGCGGTGAATTATCGTTGCGGGCCGCATTTTGCGGGCCGCAACGCGAGTCCATCATGCGGGCGAGATGAGACGAGGATAAGGTCGCGGAATTATTCACCCGCTCCCAAGTCTCAGCATGAAGAATTCTCAGCATGAAGTTTTCGGCATGAAAAGGTCTCGGCATGAAAGGTCTCGGGATGCGAACCGGCGCCGCGGGCCGCCTCATTCGCGGTGAACGAAAGCCGCAATTTCGCGGTGAATGAAGCATGAAGCCGTTGACGTCTTGCCGGCTCGCGTGCGCGGCCCGACGCGTTGCTGTCGGTCGCAGCAGCGTCGATTAGTCGAGCAAAATCGGGCTCTTCTCGCGATGCGGATGCGCAAGCGAGCCGGCGTTGCATGGCCGCGGCGGGCTCCCAGGGTTAACAGGTCAGCAAGCATTCGCGCCCGCCCATAAACCCCGTCTTCACAGTATTGTTTAAGTCGATTTTAGATCGTTGTGGGTAGAGTTTTCGAACAAAGCGGTGGGGAACAGGAGCCCCGCCTCTCAAAAAACAAATCAGGAAGGCGTCACCCATGAAAGCATCCTTGAAGGCGGCGGAACCCGCAGAGCGCGATCAGCGCTTCGAGCACGTCCGCCCGCTCTATCTGGAATTGCTGACGCTCGTCGAGCGGCTGCATCGCCGGCTGCTCGACGTCATCAAGGACGAGTTCGACCGCCGCGGCCGCGCCGACATCAATTCGGTCCAGGCGCTGCTGCTCTACAACATCGGCGACAAGGAATTGACCGCCGGCGAGCTGCGCACGCGCGGCTACTATCTCGGCTCCAACGTCTCCTACAATCTCAAGAAGCTGGTCGAGATCGGCTTCCTCGATCATCAGCGCTCGCGGGTCGATCGCCGCTCCGTGCGCATCAAGCTGACCGAGAAGGGCCGCGAGGTCCGCAACATCGTCGACGCGCTCTACCACAAGCACGTCCGCACCGTGGAGCAGGTCGGCGGCATCAATGCGGAAGAGTTCGTCACGCTCAACAAGGCGTTGCACCGCCTGGAGCGGTTCTGGACCGACCAGATCCTGTACCGCCTCTGATCCGGCACCCGGTCCCCCCCGAACCCCCGGCCTCACCGCCGGGGGTTTTTGATTTATCGGAAGCCTGCGGCGCCGCCGCGGTCGGCTGATCTGCGGTGGCAGCCACCGCATTCGTCGGGGTGGATCGTCATCCCGGGTTCAATCCCTTCGCCTTGATCACCGCGGCGGCCGCCGGCGCGGTGAGGAACCGGATCACGGCCTTGGCCGCTTCTGGCTCCTTGGTGTTGGCGGCGATGGCGGCGGCGGAGACGGAGTAGAACTGTAGTTCGGACGGCAGCGGCCCGACCACTTCGGCGCCGGCATAGGGAAGGATTTCGCTGATCGCCGTGATGCCGATCTCCGCCTCGCCATTGGCGACGGCCTTGGCCGCCGGATTGCTGGTCGGCTGCGGCTTGAGCTTGGGCTTGACCTGGTCGGCGATGCTCAGCCGCTCGAGCAAGCTCTTGAAATAGGGCGAGCCCGCACCCGCCTCCACGTAAGCGATCGATTTGGCGTCCAGCAGCGCGTGCCTGAATGCCTCGACCGTGCCGATGTCGGGCTTGGGGGCGCCCTTGCGTGCCGCGATGCCGAAGCCTGCGCGCGCGATATCGGCGCCCCCGGCGGCGCTGAGCTTGCCGTCCTTGATGAGAGCTTCGATCACCGCCGGGGTGAGGATGGCGACATCGAACGCCGCTCCGTTCTCGATCGAGGTCTTGAGCTCCGAGGCCGCGCCGAAGGTGATGGCGAGCTTGTGCTCGCTTGCCATCTCGAATTGCGGAGCGAGTTCCTCCAGCGTCGTCTTCATGGCGTTGGACACCAACATCTTGATCTCGGCGGCATGGGCGGTTCCGGCGCCGGCCAATGCGAGCGCCGAGAGACCTTTCGCAATGGCGAGGGCTGCGAGCATTCTCATCGTTTCCTCCAAAATCGTTGCGGTGTCAGTCTTGCACGCGATTATTCGATTTGCACGATGGCGCCGTAGCGCCACTACATCTTGCGCCTTCGCGGCGTGCAGCGACCAAACTTGGCGGGGAGGGGGGCGATGTGTTATCGCGGCCCATGTTGTGCATCCGCCAGCGACGGTTCGTTCAATAGACGAGGCAGCGCGGCCTCTCCCGAGGAGCGCGTCGGAAATTCCATGCAGAAGACCACTCAGTCCGTGGCCGCCTCACCGGCGCCGCGAAACATGTTCACCGCGACCCTTGCCGAAAGCGATCCCGAGATCGCCGAGGCGATCGGCCTTGAACTCGGCCGCCAGCGCGACGAGATCGAGCTGATCGCCTCGGAGAACATCGTCAGCCGCGCCGTGCTGGAGGCCCAGGGCTCGGTGCTCACCAACAAATATGCGGAGGGCTTGCCGGGGCGGCGCTACTACGGCGGCTGCCAGTTTGTCGACATCGCGGAAAACCTTGCGATCCAGCGGGTTACCAAGCTTTTCGGATGTGGATTCGCAAACGTCCAGCCGCATTCCGGGGCCTCTGCCAATGCCGCCGCCTTCATGGCGCTGATGCAGCCCGGCGATACCTTCATGGGGCTCAACCTCGCCGCCGGCGGGCACCTGTCCCATGGCTCTCCGGTCAACCTGTCCGGCAAATGGTTCAAGGTGGTGCCTTACACTGTGCGCCGCGACGACCACCGCATCGACATGGACGAGGTCACAAGGCTCGCACGGGAGTCCCGCCCCAAGGTGATCATCGCCGGCGGCTCGGCCTATCCCCGCATCATCGACTTCAAGCATTTCCGCGAGATTGCCGACGAGGTCGGCGCCATTCTCATGGTGGACATGGCGCATTTTGCGGGTCTGGTCGCCGGCGGCGCCCATCCGAGCCCGTTTCCCCATGCCCAGGTCGTGACCACCACCACCCACAAGACCCTGCGCGGGCCGCGCGGCGGCGTCATCCTCACTGACCGCGAGGACCTCGCCAAGAAGATCAATTCCGCGGTGTTTCCGGGCCTGCAGGGCGGGCCGCTGATGCATGTCATCGCCGCCAAGGCGGTGGCGTTCGGCGAGGCGCTGCAGCCATCGTTCAGGGCCTATGCAAGGGCCGTCGTCGATAACGCCAAGGCGCTGGCGCGAGACCCTCGAGGCGCGCGGTTGCGACATCGTTTCCGGCGGCACCGACACCCATCTCATGTTGGTCGACCTGCGGCCGAAGCGGCTCACCGGCAAGGTGGCGGAGGCGGCGCTGGGCCGCGCCCACATCACTTGCAACAAGAACGGCATTCCCTTCGATCCCGAGAAGCCGGCGGTCACTTCGGGCATCCGGCTCGGATCGCCGGCCGGGACCACCCGCGGCTTCGGCATCGCCGAATTCCGCGAGGTCGGCGAATTGATTTCCGACGTGCTCGACGTGCTCTCGCAAAAAGGCGTCGAGGCCGACAGCCTGGTCGAGACGGCGGTGCGCGACAAGGTCGAGCGCCTGCTCGCCCGGTTTCCGATCTACCGCTGACGGGGGACCCATGCGCTGCCCGAATTGCACCAGCCTCGATACCCAGGTGAAGGATTCCCGGCCGACCGAGGATTTCGCCGCGATTCGCCGCCGGCGCCTGTGCCTTGCGTGCGGATTCCGGTTCACCACGTTCGAGCGGGTGCAGTTGCGCGAACTCTCGGTCATCAAGCGCAACGGCCGGCGGGTGCCGTTCGACCGCGACAAGCTCGCGCGGTCGGTGGTGATCGCGCTACGCAAGCGCAATGTCGACCCTGAAAGGGTCGAGCAGACCGTCTCCAAGATCGTGCGCGACCTCGAAAATCTCGGCGAGAACGAAGTCACCACCGAGACCATCGGCGAGACCGTGATGGCGCATCTGCGCGATCTCGACGACGTCGCCTATGTCCGTTTCGCCTCGGTGTACCGAAACTTCCGCGAGGCTAAGGACTTCGAGGCGGTGCTGGGCGAATTGTCCGGCGAGGACGAGCACCCGCCGATTGCCCCCGCGACGAAATAGGGCAGGCGCCGGCGGCGACGGGGCGAGACCTGCAGTCCGAACACTCCGCGCATGAGGTGTCGACGCGGCGTCCGCGCCGGTGCAATCCAGCATTGCAAACTGTCGTGCGGATTCGCGCCGTGTGTGTAGCGGCGGTGTCGCGGTAGGCTCGTCGGGCGTCGGCGATTTGCCTCGAAAGCCCTCGATGACGCAGCAGACGCGGCGCTCCCGCCGCTCGATCCGTTCGCCGATTTACCGACATCTGCGGCAATCCGGTGCACGACCGCGCATCCAAGGTGCTTTTCACGATTGCCGTAAGCGTATGTAATTCAACAAGAAAAATCATATTTGTTGATTAAATATGAAGGAAGCATGACAGTTTTAGGTATAGCGATATAGTTTTTGTGAATAGGCGCCTAATCACCGGAATACGTCATGGGTTAATTAAAAATTAATGTCACAAAAGTTTCGCTTTCGTTGACGTTGTATTTAGGCAACATGGTTTAGAATAAGCTAATAAACTCAAGGTCTCCGAAGCAATCAGTATTGCCTCGATTTGCCCATGGAATAAATTGTGGCGGCGACGGGGCGACTCCCGTATCGCGCGGTTCGGTCTCTGCCCTGCCGTCTCGGAGATGGCAGGGAAAGAGACGGGATCCAAGGCATGGGGGCCTTCGCGGATTGTCGTGACGCGAAGGCAAGCTTGGAGGGGTGAAGAGAGCGCGCCGGTGAGAGGTCGGCTCCGGTCGGTGGGACTGGTGCGTGCCGCCTTACGCCGTGTTTCGGCAGCGTTCAGTGCGGCCGAATTCTCAGAAAAACAAAGCTGAATTGGGATGGAAGAACGTGCGGGGACGCAATTCGCGAGCCTGAATGCTTGGGCTTGTCTTACTTAACCATGGCGGGGGCCATGGTCGTCAGGGAACAGGAGAGTTTGCAATGCTGAAACGTCATTGGTGGTTGCTCGCGACCACTGCGATATTCGCCGCAGGTGCGGCCAACGCTCAATCACCTGCACCTGACTTGGATAAGGTCGACCGCATGCAGCGCCAGATGGAGCAGCTTCAGGAGCAGATGAAGCAGGTCAAGAGCGACCTCGTCGAGGCCAAGAAGAAGGCGGCCGAGGCGAAAGCCGAGATACCGCCGGCTTTCAACGGCGCCTATGGCGCCGACCTGAAGCCGTTTCCCACCAAGGCGCCAAGCATCCTCGACCGCGTCACGCTCACCTGGGGCGGCTATCTGGCGGCGGATACCGTGTACCGGCAGCACAACACGTCTCGGACATGGGCACGCCTTTCGGAACATCCCCTATCCATTTTCGCCCCAGTTCGGCGAAAACGAATTTCACGGCAGCGCCCGGGGAAGCCGGCTCTCGCTTCTGGCCGAAGGCGTCTTGGATCCGGTGCAAAAGCTCACCGGATATTTCGAGATGGACTTCCTCGGCACCGGCGTGAACTCGAACTACAACCAGAGCAATAGCTGGGCGCCACGCGCACGCCAACTCTACTTCACCTATGACAACACCGAGTGGGGCTTCCATTTCCTCGCCGGCCAAGCCTGGAGCTTGCTCACCCAGAACACGATCGGGATCACCCCGCGCAAAGAAAACATTCCGACGACCATCGAGGTGAGCTACGTCGCCGGGTTCGACTACACGCGCAATTGGCAGTTGCGTGTGGTCAAGGATTTCGGGTCCTGGGCATCCTTCGGTCTCTCGGTCGAGAACCCCGCCGAGCTCGTTTACTCCAGCACCGGCGCGGTCGCGAGCGGCGGCAATGTCGGCGGCTTCCTGGTCAATTACGCCAACGTCGGCAGCAACTTCCTCGCCAGCGGCACCGACCCGACCACGTTCGCGCCCGATGTCGCCCCTGATATCATCGGCAAGGCCGCATTCGATCCGGGTTGGGGCCATTATGAAGTGTTCGGCATCGCCCGCTTCTTCAACGACAACACGTTCGGCTGCGTGGTGGCGACGGCAACGGTGGCAGGGCCTCCGGCCCAAACCGCCGGCTTATGTTCCACGGTCGTCGCCAACACGCTCGTTCCGGGCACGCAAAGCCAAAGGACCAAGAGCGGCGACGGCGTCGGCGGTTCGGTGCTGTTGCCGATCATTCCCAAGTACGTCGATATCCAGGCATCGACCATGTACGGCAGTGGCATCGGCCGTTATGGCGCCTCGCAATTGTCCGATGTCGTCGTCGCGCCCGACGGTTCCTTGTCGCCCATCAAAGCTCTCCACGCATTGGGCGGAATTCTCGTGCATCCCTGGGCCGGGCTGGACATCTACGGTTATGGCGGAATGGAACGGGCACAGTCCAACTATTGGAGCACCGTCTCCTCGGGCTCCATCAAAGGTCTGACCGGCTTTGGTGTACCGACCGCGATCAACACCGGATGCAACATCACCACCGCTGCCTCGTTTACCGGCGGCACCTCGAACTGCGCCGCCATCAACAAGTCGGTGAGTTCGGTCACCGTAGGCTTCTGGCAGGACCTCTATAAAGGCAATTTTGGTCGGGTCGCAGGCGGGTTCGAATGGGAATACATCCGCCGCGAGTTGTTCCCAGGATCGGGGGTGACCGCAGGAGCGGGTAACACCTCCGGGGCTGGCACGGTCTCCACCTCGGACAACGTGTTCATGACCTCGCTCCGCTATTACCCGTTCTGATCCTCGCACTGAAACAACAGGAGAAATTCGTATGAAACGATTGCTTCTCGCTGGCTTGGCATTCAGCGCGCTGATCATGCCTGCCATGGCCGCCGATATGCCGCTCAAGGCGTTGCCGCCGCCGCCGACCTGGACCGGCCTTTACTGGGGCGTGAACGCCGGCTGGATCGGCTCGTCGCAATACAACATCACCAATACCGGGACCGACACGGGCAACGGGGGGTTGGGTACGTTCCTGGCCATTGGCGCCATACCGGGCACAATCGCCGTGAGCCACAGTGGGTTCTTCGGCGGCGGCCAGATCGGCTATAATTGGCAAACTGACCCGAGCTGGGTGTGGGGTGTCGAGGCCGACTTCCAGGGCAGCACCGCCAACGGCAGCGCGGGTGCGGTGTTCGTGGGCCAACCGGGATTTCGTCCGATCACCACGGTGTTCAAGTACGAACTCGATGACCTCGGTACGGTGCGTGCAAGGCTCGGCTGGCTCTCGTCGCCCAACGTGCTTTGGTACGGCACGGCCGGTGTTGCCTACGGGGAAACCAAACTTTCCTCGACGGCGCAGTGCCCGACGTTTGCTCCGCCCTGCTTTACGGAGAGCAGCGCATCACTCTCGTCGAACCATATGTCCGTGGGTTGGACGGCCGGTGCGGGTGTCGAATGGAAGCTCACGTCCGTCTGGAGCGTGAAGGCAGAGTATTTGTACGTCGATCTCGGCAGCAACCAGACCAACACGATCACGTACACCTACAGAACACTTGGAGCCAACAACACGAGCAGTCTGACGAGCGCCGTGCACGAAAAAGACAACATCGTGCGCTTCGGCGTCAACTACAAGCTTTTCTGATCGTCAGCGCTTCGACGTTCGATCTCAGGGCAAAGGCTCCGGGCAACCGGGGCCTTTGTCACATTGGCTCGGATCACATGGCCGCGGATGAGGCGGACCGCGCCGCCACGAAATCTGAGGCCCCGAGGGTGAAGGCGAAGGTACGTTCGACAACGTGCAACGCCGCCGCTCCCATTTCGTGGGTGCGAATTCCGGCATATATGGGCACCAGTGACTTGTCCCGGCGTTCGGAAACGCAATGTTGGGGCCAGACCATCAGGGTGGAACCCACGCACCCCATGTCCGGCATCGATTCCCATCAGGACGAGCGCTTCATGGACCTCGCGCTGGCGCTCGGCCGGCGCGGGCTCGGCAATGCCTGGCCCAATCCCGCGGTCGGCGCGGTCGTGGTCGATGCGGTGGGCGGCGCGCCCGTCATCGTCGGCCGCGGCTGGACCCAGCCGGGCGGGCGGCCCCATGCGGAGGCCGAGGCGTTGCGGCGCGCCGGCGCATCGGGCCCGCGGAGCCACGCTTTATGTGACGCTGGAGCCATGCTCCCATCACGGCAGGACGCCGCCCTGCGTCGACGCGATCATCGCGGCCGGTATTGCGCGGGTCGTCTCGGCCATCGAGGATCCCAATCCGGAGGTTGCCGGGCAGGGCCACGCGCGGCTCGCCGCCCATGGCATCGCGGTCGAAGTGGGGCTGTGCGGGGAAGCGGCCCGGCGCGCCCATGCCGGTCATTTCAGGCGGGTGCGCGACGGCCGTCCCTACGTCACCTTGAAGCTCGCGGTGTCCGCCGACGGCAAGGCGGGGCTGGCCGGGCGCAAGCCGGCGGCGATCACCGGAGAGGCGGCGCGGGCGCGGGTGCATCTCATGCGCGCCATGAACGATGCCGTCCTGATCGGCATCGGGACCGCACTCGCCGACGACCCCCAGCTCACCTGTCGGCTGCCTGGCATCGAGGCGCGCTCGCCGGTGCGTGTCGTGCTCGACACCGCGCTGCGGCTGCCGCAAACCGCCGCACTCGTGCGTACGGCGCGGACCACCCCGGTCTGGGTCGTGGCCGGCCCGGCGGCGGGGGAGGAGGCCGAGCGCCGCCTGCGCAGCCACGGCGTCGAGGTCCTGCGCTGCGGCGCGACCGCCGCCGGGCGCATCGATCCCGCGGCGATGCTGCGCCTCCTCGCCGGCCGCCGCATCACCCGCCTGATGGTCGAGGGCGGGCCGACGGTCGCGGCGTCCCTCATCGCTGCCGACCTGGTCGACGAAGCCGCGATATTCCGCGCCCGCACGGCGATCGGCGCAGACGGCATCGATGCGCTGGAGGCAATGCCCTTATCGGCACTGACCGCATCGCCGCGCTTTGCCTCTCGTGGTATCGAGGCGGTCGGCGAAGACAGCCTCACGACGTTCGAACGAACCCGCGAAGCACCGACCCGCGAAGCACCGACCTGCGAAGCACGGAGCTGCGAAGCACATGGTGAAAGCGCCCAAACTCCTGGTGTCCCAGGAGATCACGACCCGGAGCCTCCGCGATGAAGCTGTATGACTGCGCCATGGCGCCGAATCCGCGGCGCGTGCGCATCTTCCTGGCGGAAAAGGGCATCGCATTGCCGACGGTCCAGGTGGATTTGCGGGCGAACGAGCAATTCGGCCCGGCATTCCGCGCCATCAATGCGGATTGCACCGTCCCGGTGCTCGAGCTCGACGACGGCAAGCGCATTGCCGACGTGCTCGCGATTTGCGTCTACTTCGAGGCCTTGCAGCCGGAGCCGCCGCTGATGGGCGTCGGCGCGCAGGACCGGGCAGACGTGGCGGCGTGGCAGCGTCGCGTCGAGCGCGAAGGATTCCTCGCGGTGGTGGAAGCGTTCCGCAATTCCACGCCGGGCTTCAAAGGGCGCGCCCTGCCTGGGCCCGACGACTACGAGCAGATCCCCGCGCTCGCCGAACGCGGGCGGGCCCGCGTGGGCAAGTTCTTCGAGATGATGAATGCCAGCCTGGCGGACCGCGAATTCGTCGCCGGAAAGCAATTCTCGGTTGCCGACATCACCGCTCTCGTGACCGTCGACTTCGCCCGCTGGATCAAGCTCCGCATTCCCGACGACTGTGACCATCTCCGCCGCTGGTACGAAGCGGTGTCCGCGCGCCCCAGCGCGAAGGCGTGAGCGCACTGGCGGACAAGCCCGGGGACGTGACCACCAGAGATGTTCGCCCCACTGCTGGGTGACGCGGGAACAAGGCGCCGCCCTCGGTTTCCAGCGCGCCGCAAGCCGTTATTAGCGCAAGGCGTGTGCGCGGTTCAATGCTCCACGGCGGCCTGGGCCGGGTTGGGCGGGTAGGCCGGATTGGTCTCGGTGCCGCGGATCAAAGCCAGCGCGGTCTGCAGCGCCTTGTCGTCCTTCGCTTCCGGCGGGACGTAGGACTGCGAGCCGCTTTGCTCGTCGCCTTCCGCCTTGAGATGTCCGGGCAGCTTCGATTTGCTGCGCGTCGCTGCTTGCGCCTGTGCCGCCAGCTCCGCCGGGACGTCCTGGAGCACCTCGATGTCAGGGGCGATGCCCTGCGCCTGGAGCGAGTGCCCCGACGGCGTGTAGTAGCGCGCCGTGGTCAGGCGCAGCGCGCCATTGCCTTGGCCCAGCGGGATGATGGTCTGCACCGACGCCTTGCCGAATGTTCGCGTGCCGATGATGGTCGCGCGCTTTTGGTCCTGCAAGGCGCCGGCGACGATCTCCGAGGCCGAGGCCGAGCCGCCGTTGATCAGTATGATCAGCGGCTTGCCGTCGATGAGGTCGCCGGGCACGGCGTTGAAGCGCTGGATCTGATCGGGCTCGCGGCCGCGGACCGAGACGATTTCACCGCTGTTGAGAAACGCGCCGGCCACCCGCACCGATTGATCCAGCAGCCCGCCCGGATTGTTGCGCAGGTCGATAATGTAGCCCTTGATCTGTTCCCGCGGAATCTTCGTCCACAACGTCTCGACCGCCTTTTTTAGCTCGTCCGCCACCCCGCTGTTGAACTGGGTGATCCGGATGTATCCGACGTCGCCGCCTTCGTCACGTTGCCGCACCGCGCTGACCTTGATGATCTGCCGGGTGAGCGTGAGGTTGAGCGGCGCTGCTGCGTCTTTGCGCACGATCTCCAGCCGAACCTCGGTGCCGGGCGCACCGCGCATCTTTTCCACCGCCTGATTGAGGTTGAGGCCTTTGATCGGGGTGCCGTCGACCTGGGTGATGACATCCCCCGCCAGAATTCCGGCCTTGGCGGCAGGCGTGTCGTCGATCGGCGACACCACCTTCAAGAGGCCGTCCTCCATGTTGACCTGCATGCCGAGGCCGCCGAACTGGCCGCTGGTCGTCACCTGCATGTCGCGGTAGCTCTTCGCGTCCATGTAGCTCGAATGCGGATCGAGCCCGCCGAGAATGCCGTTGATGGCCGAGTTGAGGAGCTTTCCGTCGTCGGGCTTGTCGACATAGTTGGACTGCACCATGTCCAGGATCTTGCCGAGCAATTCGAGTTGCCGCGAGGTCGCGGCGCTGGGCGTCGTGCTGCCGTGCGGCGCAAGCTGCGCATGTCCCGCCACGATGCCGAGCATGAACAGGGCGGCGCCCGCTGCCGCCCCGGTGACGATGTTTGGGAACCTCGACATGATTTCTCCTCGCTGGTGAGGGAGCGGGAGACAGTCCGCTCTCGGCCGAATCCGGCAGCGCCTTCAACTCGGTTCAAGCTATGCCTGCGCATCCATTTTTGCAAATTTGGTACCCAGGCTACACGCAAAAGTCATATTTACGTCATGGCCGCCGGAAATCACTGCCGCGGCCCGGGGTATCACCCGGACTGCCGGCTGGTGCAATGCGCCGGGAGCGACCGCGAGACGCGCGCGCCGTTGGCCGCCCTGCCGAAACGCGGTCAGGCCCCAGGGGTCAGATTTCGTTCAGGACTCTGCCGTATAATCGTCAGCTCGACGATCCCGAACCACATCGGACCGGCCCGCATCGTGAAAGCGTCCTCCCTGCCGCGGTGTTGCGAGCTGCAACTCGTGCTCGAGTCCGTGCGGGGCGAGGTGGTGCGCGCCTTTGTGCGCGAGGCGTCGCTCGCCGAGGGCGTACCCGTACCGGTTGCGAACCTGATCGCGGACGACGCCGCCCAAGTCTGGCGGGCGCTGTGCACCCCGGGATCGGATCGCGAGCGCGTCCACCTGGCTCTCGTGTGCTCGCACAAGGACGTCAGGGCCAGGATCCTGCTGCATGGCCATTCCCGGTTCTCCGACATCGTGGCGTCGCTCGCCGGCCGCGTCCGATGTGACGCGGCCATCTCGTGCCATGAGCACGGAATCGACGGATGGGAGGTCAGCCTTCACCGCAGCCTGGCCGGGACTTCCGAGGCTGCGCCGCCTGCGGACGAGGCGGCGCCGGCGGCGCCTGCCGCGCCGGCGGGCGACTGTCTCATCGATTTGCCGCGGAAAAGCGATGCGGCGGCGATCGCCCGCTGCTTCCTCGAAGTCTATGGCCACCACTACGTGCATGCGGAGGTATTCTCGACGCACCGCTACTGGGACAAGGTCGAGAGCGGCGAGCTTATTCCGGCGGTCGCGCGCGACGGCCGCGGCGAGGTGATCGGCCACGTCGCACTGGAGCGCGATCCCGACGCTCAAGTCGCCGAACGCGGCGAGGCCGTGGTGCTTTCGGCCTACCGCGGCCATCATCTGCTGGAGCGCATGACCGAGCGCCTGTCCCAGGAAGCGTGCCGGCACGGCCTGCACGGAATTTATGCCGAGCCGCTCACGATCCACACCTTCTCCCAGCGCAACGACGAGCGCGCCGGCATGCCGGTCTGCGCCGTGCTGCTCGGCGCCAATCCCGAGAGCTTCCGGCCCAAGGGCCTGCCGTGCCCAACCGCAGGACAGCGCCAGAGCTATCTGCGCACCTTCCGCTTCGTGCAGCCGCCTGCCGCACGCACGATCCATGCACCCGAACCCTATCGGGACATGCTGCTCAGGCTTTATGCGAGCCTCGGCGTCGAGGTGTCGGTGGCGGTCCCGGCTGCCGCCTCTGCTCCGGAGTCGCGCACCGGCATCAAGCTCAATGATCGCGGCTTCGGCACGATCCATTTCGAGCGGATCGGCCCGCAAGCTGCCATCGAACTCGGCCAGGCGCTGCGCGACGTGCGGGCGCTGGGCGCCGCCGCGGTGCAGCTTTCCGCACCGGTCGGCGATCCCGGCCTTCCGCTCCTGACCGACGCCGCCCGCGGTCTCGGCTTTTTCTTTTGCGGGCTGGGACCGGCGTTCGCGGACGGTGCGGACACCTTCCTCCTTCAGGCGCTGAGCGAGCCGTTGGACACCGGAAAGCTGCAATTGTTCACCGATCTCACCAAGGAATTGGTCGCTTTCATCGATCGCGATCGCTCAGCGACAGCGCAGGGCGCTTGAGTCATGAGGATATCGAACGTGGTCAACGTCACCATCCACCAATTCCAACCCGGCGGCGCCGCGTGCGGACGCCGCCGCGCTGGCTCAGTTCCAGGAGCAGTGGCCGCATATGCAAGGTGGTCGAGCGCGTCGTCTGAAATTGAATCAAATTGCAATCGGCACCGTTCGGATTTGCGCATGATCTTCTCCAAATTGTCCGTATTTCGCTGCTGCGCTAGCGCGGCGTTTACGTTTCCCGTGGAGAAGTGAAGGCGTCGAACATCCATTGCGGCCCAGGCGTTTCGGAGGCGTGACGGGGTTTCGACCTTCGTACGTAAAGGAGAATGCAATGACACTGAGAATGATTGCCTTCGCGGCCGTCACGGCGGCTGCGGTCGGGCTTTACGGCGTTTCCGCCGCGTCGGCGATACCGGCCAATGGCGTCGTCATCGGAGAGGCTGCCACGGCGACGCAAGCGACCCAGGAGGTGTGGTGGCGCCGCCGCTGGCATTGGCATCGCTGGCGGCGCTGGTGATCGCCGCCCGACTGCGCTGCGGGCAGGCGCTACCGGCCGACATCGCGGCCGGTGTCCGGCGCCCAACTGCTGCGCCGGTGAAGAGCGTTGGCCGTACCGCTCGCCGGCAGCCCCGTCAATTTTGACAGTTGGTCAGCCGCCGCCGCAAGCCGTATCAAAGCCCATCGCTCTTCCCCAAAGAGCATCGCTCTTCCCCAAAGAGCATGGTCCCGACCTCACAGGTCCCCCAACCTTATTCCCCCGGGGTCGGGACCACCTTTCATCCCATCATGTCCGATCGATTGCCTGCCGCCCTATTTCCCGGCCACGGCCTTGTAGGCCGCCTCGACATTGGTCGGGAAACGATCCTGATTGCCCCAGCTCGAATACTCGGGCATCTTTACTTCCTTCTTGATGTCATCGAGCGACTTGCCCGCCTTCACCATCGCACCGACCCGATCGAGCAGCAGCGCATAATACTTTTCGCCGTCCTCGAAGATCTTCACCGTGCCCGGCGTGCCGTGCCCCGGAACCACGTGCTCGGGGTTCAGCGCCTTCATCATCTTGCCGGCGGCCAGGATGTCCGGAATGGTGACGAAGGGACGCAAGATATTGATCTGGTTGACGACGAAAGCGGACGCCGAGAACAGCACGCGCTCCTTGGGTAGCCACACGGCGGTGTCGGCTTCGCTGTGTACGCCCTTGAGATAGATCAGCTCGATGGTCCGCCCGCCGAGATTGATGGTCATCCGGTCGTGGTATTCGATGTTCGGCGCGACGAATCGGTAGCCTTCGAGCGCCGCCCTGAACTCCGGAGATGTCGCGGCGAGCCGCTGGATGCGATCCGGCGCATTGCGCTCGGCGGCGAGCATCGACTCGCCCGCCCCCGCGGCCGCGATGACGACCGCGGGCGGCGAGAACATGAAGTTGCCGGTCGTATGATCGGCATGCGGCTCGGTGTCGATGACGAGACGCACCGGCATCGAGGTGAGATTGCGGACCGTCGCCCAGATGTTGCGGGACTCGTACGGGTTCTGTCCGGTATCGATGACGATGACACCGTCCTGGGTGAGGATGATCCCGCTGTTGGACTCAAAGCCCCTTCCGGCGTGGACGTAGACGCCTTCGGCGAGCTTCGTGACCTGCGGACCGAGTTCCTGGGCGCCCGCGGCGCCGATGAACGTACACGAGGCGAAAATCGCCAACGCGGCAGCCGTCTTTGTTCTCATGACTTCCTCCCGTTTGAAAACGGCGATCTCCCCGCTTCCGTGCCGCAGCTTATGCCTTTGGCGCCACGCGACGCAACGCTGCGGCGGCGCCTCGCACCGGCCGATCGCATTCACCTCGTCGCCCTCTGCTCGCCTTGTTGTTTCGCTCAGGCGCGATAAACGGAAATACTTCGTGATTGCAAAGGCCGTCATGCCAGGGGCCGCAACCCGACCCCGGCCATCGCTTCCTGATCGCCCTTCCGCCGCCGCGGCCGCAGGTGTAGCGTGTATCCAACGAATAAAATTTGACGGGGAGGACACCATGGCGCGACGCAATCATTCGATCCGCACGGCCCTGCTCGCCGGCAGCATACTGGCGGCATGGCCGGTGCTGGCGGCCGACGTAACGCCGGAGCGGCTCCTCAATCCCGACAAGGAGCCGCAGAACTGGCTGATGAATCACCGCACTTATGACGGCCAGCGCTTCTCGCCGCTCGCCCGCATCAACACGGGCAACGTCAAGGGTCTCAAGGTTGCTTACGCGGTCCCGCTCGCCGGTGCGACCGGCAACGAATACAGCGAGGCGACGCCGCTCGTTGAAAACGGCTTCATCTACGTCACTGATTCCTGGGGCGTGCTCTACAAGATCGACGGCACGTCGGGCGATGTCGGCCGGATCGTTTGGCGGATGGATCCCAAACAGGAGAAGCAGGCCAACAACCGTGGCGCCAGCTTCTGGGGCAATCTGGTCATTTCGCCCGCGAGTTGGCCCGCACGGATCATTGCCGTCGATAAGGACAGCGGCAGGGTCGTTTGGGAGACGAACGTCTCCTTCGACCAACCCGAACTGCGCATCACCGGTGCCCCGCTCGCCATCAAGGACAAGCTCATTGTCGGCGCCTCCGGCGGCGACAGCGGCGTGCGCGACTGGATCGCGGGGCTCGACGCCGCGACCGGCAAGGTGCTGTGGCGCAAGTTCACCATTCCAGCGCCCGGCGAACCCGGCAGCGAGACCTGGAAGGACAAGAACAATGCCTGGCAGACCGGCGGCGGCGCCGTCTGGGTCACCGGCACCTACGATCCGGACACCAACCAGACCATCTGGGGCACCGGGAACCCGGTGCCGATGTTCGACCCGACCTACCGACCGGGCGACAACCTCTACACCAACAGCGCGATTTCATGGGATCCCGATACGGGCGGCATGAACTGGTACTTTCAATACACGCCGGGTGATTTGTGGGATTACGACGAAGTGGGCACCCACATTCTGATCGACGGCGAGGTCGCGGGCCAGCCGCGCAAACTGATCACCCATTCGGCGCGCAATGGTTTCCTGTACACCATGGATCGTCACAACGGCCAGACCGTCGTGGCCAAGCCTTACATGGAGGTCAATTGGACCAAGGGGATCGACCAGAAGACCGGCAAGCCGATCGACTACGATCCCGGCAAGGACATCCAGACCTATTCGGGCGTTGCAAATCAGTCGCCCGACGATCCGCTCAAACGGGTGTGTCCGTCGATCTTTGGCGGCAATAATTACTACCCCTCCGCTTATAGTCGGAAGACCAAGCTCGTCTACATTCCGGCGATGAGCAATTGCTCGGATGTGACCATCGACACGGCCAAGCACAACAAGGAAAAAGGTTGGAACGGCGGCTCGGTAAAGACCGCCGATCGCTATGAGAGCAACCTGACGGCCGTCGACCCGGTCACTGGCGAGGTCAAGAAGAGCGTTCACCTCCCTTACGCGAACTATAGCGGAGCGCTGGTGACCGCCGGCGGCCTCGCGTTCCTCGGACTCACGGATGGCACCGTGGCGGCCTTCGACGACACCACGCTCGACGAGCTTTGGAAGATAAATGTCGGCTCGGGCTTTTCCGCACCGCCGATGACGTTCGAGGTCGGTGGCAGGCAATATGTGGCCATTGTGGCCGGGCCCAGCCCGCAAGCCAGACTTAAGAATATCAATTCGCCGGAACTCAGGGAGCAGCGCAATGCCACTGTGCTGTATGTCTTCGGCTTGTGAGCGGATGCACGGGTGAGATTCACTTTTTTTGCGGAAGTGGGGCGCCGTCGGCCGGCAAAACGTGAAGGAACCATTCGGATGAGAACGTCGTCTCTTGCAGGTGCCTTTATCTCTTCGTTGCTGGTCGCGACCGCGCTCACGCCGGTCAAGGCAGCCGACATGACCACCGAACGCGCGCTCAACGTGCAGCGCGAGCCGCAGAATTGGCTGCTCCATCACGGCAACTATCAGGGCCACCGCTTCTCGCTTCTCAAAGAGATCAACGCCGATACGGTCAAAAACCTGAAGCCCGTGTTCACGGTGGCATTGAGCGGCTTTCAGAGCGGCGGGCGCTATGCGTTCGGCAATCTGGAAGCCACCCCGCTGGTCGAGGACGGCATCATGTATGTGCCGGACGGCTGGGGCTCGGTCTATGCGATCGATCTCACGGCCGGACGCAAGGGCGTCATCAAGTGGAAGATGGACCCCGGCACCGACCGCGCCTGGGCGGGCGACGTCGCCTGCTGCGGCGTCAATAATCGCGGCGTCGCGCTGTGGAAGGACAAAGTCATATCCATCGCGCTCGACGGCCGCATGTTCGCCATCGACAAGCAGACCGGTGAAGTCGCGTGGGAGCGCAAGATCGCCGATCCCGCCATCGGAGAGACGCTCGACCATTGCGCCCGCTGATCGTGCGCGACCTCGCCATCGTCGGCGCTGCCGGCGGCGAGTTCGGCATCCGCGGCTATATCGAGGCGACCGACCTCAACTCCGGCAAGGCGGCATGGCGCACCTACACCATCGCGGGCGCCGGCGAACCCGGCAACGAGACCTGGAAGGACGGCAAGGAGCGCTGGAAGCATGGCGGCGGATCGGTGTGGGAAACCGCCACCTACGATCCCGAATCCGACACGTTCTATCAGGGCGTCGGCAATGCCGGACCGGACTGGGACGCGGAATACCGACCGGGCGACAACAAATGGGCCGCGAGCGTGCTCGCGATCAGCCCGAGCGACGGCAAGATCAAGTGGGGCTACCAGTACACTCCCAACGATCCCTATGACTTCGACGAAATCTCCGAGCACCCCATCATCAATGCGAAGGTCAATGGCGAGGACCGCAAGCTCGTAGTCCACGCGGCGCGCAACGGCTTTTTCTACGCACTCGACCGTACCAACGGCTCGTTCATCGCCGGCAAGCAGTATGTCGATCAATTGAACTGGACTCCGGGCCTCGATCCGAAGACCGGCCGACCGCTCAATTACGATCCCGCCGGGAACGTGCAGTATTATAACGAGCACAGCCACGGCACCCGGGCGAGGCCTGAGAGCGCAAAGCTGTGTCCCTCGATACAGGGCGGCAAGAACTGGGAGCCGACCGCCTACAACCCGGAACTCGGACTGCTCTATATTCCCTCGATCGAAGGCTGCGCCGGCATCAAGACCGTCGAGCAGAAAGACATGGCGGACCAGGGCGGTACGGCGAAATTCCGCGAACGGTTCACCGGCGGCGGAGTGGTGTGGCCGGAACGGCTCTATGGCAGCCTCAAAGCGATCGACCCGGTAACCGGCGAGATCAAGGCCACCGCGAAGCTCACTTATCCGAATTTCGCCGGTGCGCTGGCGACTGCCGGCAACCTCGTGTTCCTCGGCCACTTGGACGGCACCTTTGCGGCCTATGATGCCAAGACCCTGCAGGAAGTGTGGAGCTTCAATGTCGGCACCGGCATCAACGCGCCGCCGATCAGCTATTCGCTGAACGGCAAGCAGTACGTTGCGGTGCTGGTAGGTGCACGTCAGCCGGCCAACGTCCTTCAGAATTTGCCGGAGCTCAAGAACACTTCGACGGCCTCGATGCTGTACGTGTTCAGCCTGTAGGCGTCGCCCCGATCGCTCGATCGCGCCGGCGGGCAGGGAGCAAACATCTGGCTCGCCGCCTCCGGCGCGCTGTGGTGTCAACATAAGTCCCCGCCGCGCCGCCGATATGGTATGCTGGTGCCGGGGTGTTGCGTCCGGGCTCGACGCGATGAGCTTGCGGGCGTGTTGTGATGAATTGAAGGGGAGGGGGCTATGCGTATCGTTGCATCATCTATCCTGGCGCTGACGGTTGCGATGGGGGCTGCCGTGTCGGGAACCGCCGCGCGCGCGCAATCCGCGCCGACGACCCTGCTCAACGTTTACGAGCAGGCATCCTTGAACAGGTGCCAGAATTCAGGCGCTTGCCGGATAGATTTTTCCACGGTGCAGAAGAACCTCAAAGTATTGAGGGTCTCTTGCCTGATCGACATCCAATCGAATGCGGTCAATTCGCTGATCAGCGATTTCGAGCTGGGGAATGCATCTTCGGATCAGACCAGCTATTCCTTCGGAGAATTTCTGGCTCCATTGCAACTTCTCAGTTCGACTGCGACGGATCAATTCTATATCGCCAATGTCACTACGCTGCACGTCGTCCCGGCGGGCCTGAGACCTTCCGTCTTGATCGTCAGCAACATTAGCCCAAGTGCGCAGATCGTGGCTCAGTGTTCGATCAGCGGATCGTTTGTCGATTGAGCCACTCTCGCTCTCGCACGGAGGCGGGTGCGGGGTTCTCTGATGGTCATGACCACAGGGCCACGGCCCGGCTGCGCGACATAGGTCGTTGCCGCCCGCGCGGAATTCGCGGCAGCCTCACGCCGTGAAGCTGCCGGATTCGTGCGTGTCGCCGGAGGCTTGACCCCCCTTGCGGCTGCTATCAGAGCACGACGCAGCGCCGGAACCGCGGATGCCAGCGGAATCCGACCCCGCAGACGACGGGCGGTGCCACGACCACGGCCGGTGCCACGACCACCGGCGGCGCGATGACGATGGCGGCGCCATTCGGCCGGCAACCTCCATACGGGCCGCGGTGAAAACCGATCCCGCATCCTCCTTCGGCCTGGGCGCCGAACGATGCCAAGGATGATCCCAGCACGGCGCAAGCAAAGGTAAGAACGAGTGTCCTGGACATCAGTTTGTTTCCTCTCTCGGTGTCGACGACTCTGCCTTGACGACATTCGCCGCATGAACTCTCAAACGGCGTGACGGCAGACGGTCGGATGACCTGGAAGCCACAGGCACGTGGCGCATTGATGGCAGGACCAAGTCCCCGCATTCGCGCGCGCGCCCATGGCGGCAGCGCCGCGGGCAATTCGGGGCAGGCCATCCTGAAACAAAAAAGGCCCCCAATCGAGGTGGCCTCTTTAGTTAGATGTCGCCGTCCCCGACCCCTCGGACCTCCCCCGGCATAGTCGGGACGTTCCAATAGCACGGGCTAATCGTGGCCATTCCGTGAGACAATTATGATCATCATGAGAATAGTGCGGACCAATTGGGGTCGGATCACAGCCTCGCCCGGCGCGGGAGACACGGCACAGCCGCCCAACCGCGCCGCCGCGTCTTCACGCGGCGCAATCGAGGGATGCCACCGACGGGGCTGCAATACCGAGTGAGCGTTGCGAACGCTCCCGCATACCTGTGCTGCGGTAATTTTCGGCGCTCACTGCCCGCTGCCCAATTGGAAGTCCGGATTGCCGTTCTGATTCCCATACCGGGGCACGTAATGGTCCGGTGCGTAGACATGCACCCTGGACGACCATTCCTGGCGCGACGTCTGAACATCGCGGCCGGCGTTCGGAGCTTGCTGGGCGAAAGCCGGCGCCGCGAGGACGGTGCCGAGAGCGACGATGCCGAGAAGCTTCTTCGTCGAATATTCCATGACGGTTCTCCTGAGTCGCGGCGCCCTTGGCCCAAGCCAGCGCACGATCACGCCGCCACCCGAAGATGCATCATCTTGCCGCCGCCGAGTATGAACCGGCTCACACGCCTTCGAAATCGGCGGAGCCGCCAACGCCGGCTGCCTCGTCGACATAGATTGCCGCTTCGATATTGCTTGTCGAAGCGGTCCGCCCGCGGTGAGCTCCGCGGTACCCAAAACCACTTTCCCGCTCCGGCCGGGCTTTTTCGTGCTAACGCCGCGCGCCCGTTTCGCGTCGGCGGCGTTCTTCGGATCGGCGCCCTCGGTTCGTCAATATCGAGAGGCGCCGGATTGGCAAGGACAATCCGTCTTTGGCTCTCCGGTCCAATGGCCGTAGGCGTAATATCCGCTCGCGCAAACATCCGGCACCACGCAGCGTTGGTGACGGACAACTCCCCACCCGTGATGGCCGCCCCGCCGCCAAGCGGGATACTGAGCGGCGTACTGAACTCCGGGGTCTGCACTCCGGGCACCGAATTCCCTGTCTGCGGCGTCCGCAGCCGATGCCATAAGCAGCGCGGCAGCACACAGCACCAGCAAACGCTTCATGATCGCCTCCTCAGCATGCGCGGTCCCCGTCGTCTTCCTGCATCATATGACGACGTTCGACCGCATCACAGGGCACTGGCGCGGACCGCCAAGGACATTTTTCCGGAGTTGCTCGGCTCACAACTTGCCAAATCGCCCTCGTGCGCCGGCGCAAGGCAAGCCGCTCCGCGAGGAGGGTATTCGACGATGACATTTCTTGTCAGTAGCACTTTAGCTTAAAATGCGCTTCAATCCGTGAGGTGGCGGGCATCGCGCCAAAACATGATGCAGAGGGTCTCCGGGAGGACTCGCGATGTATGGATATGGTGGCGGTGAGAAACCGTGGTCGGAAGACGACTTGTTCGACCTGGATAGCGCTCTCGACTGGGGCGGCAGCGACGAGGACATCGCGGTCTTTCTTGGGCGCGGGGTGGCGGAGGTCCGACGAAAGGCCTCCAAACGCGATCTGCCGACCCTTTTGAATCCTGGACCGATAGCGCCAACGGTCCCGGTCAATCCGGTCTCCGGCGTCCGCCTCGATTTCGAGAAGCGGCTCGGCGTGCCATCCGCGCGGCGAGACATCGGGTCCGACTAGTGGATCGATTCCGTGAAACCAATCATATCGGAAGGGATGGAATTTGATCCCACCGACCTCATCCGGAGGAGCCGTGCGCAGCACGGCGTCTCGAAGGATAGCCCTCGGTACGATCTCGCCTGAGGCCGTCCTTCGAGACGCGCGCAAGAGCGCGCTCCTCAGGACGAAGTCGAACGGTGATATCGATATGATTCAAACTTCGGAAACGAAATACTGGCGCGTCCCGGCTCGGCGAGATTAGGCCAGAACAGGTGTGGTAATCAGGGTGTCGATAAAATCCCTCTGCCATTTATTGATGTTGTTTTCGAAAATGCCGCGCAACAACGCAGCGTGGCGTTCTCGACGTTCCTGCAGCGGCATGGCCAGGGCTTGCGCGATGGCGCCGGCCACCGATTCGGCATCATAGGGATTGACGAGCAGCGCGCGTTTGCCGTCGACGGCGGCGCCGGCAAAGCGGGAGAGTATGAGCACGCCGGGATCGTTCGGATCCTGCGCGGCGACGTATTCCTTGGCGACGAGATTCATTCCGTCACGCAGCGGCGTCACCAGCCCGATCCGTGCGGTGCGATAGAGCCCTGCCAGCGCCGAACGGCTGTAAACGCGATTGATGTAGCGGATCGGTGTCCATGACACCTCGCCATACTTCCCGTTGATCCGGCCGGCTATCGAGCCCACGGCGTGCGCCAGTTCTACGTATTCCGGAATCTCGGAACGGTTCTTCGGCGTGATCTGCAGGTATGTGACGTTGCCCTGCCATTCCGGGTTCCTGGCGAGGAAAATCTCGAAGGCCTCGAGCCGCTGGACCAGCCCCTTGGAATAATCGAGGCGGTCGACCCCCAAGACGAGCGTCCGCCCGCCAAGACTCGTCACCAGGTCCTTGACGAGCGGCGAGCGCACGTTTCGGCGCGCGAGCGTCTGAAAGCCCCACGGCTCGATTCCGACCGGAAAGCTGCCGACCCGGGTCTGCCGCCCGTTCAGGGTGAAGGCGAGCTGGTGACCCGACAACTCGAACATGAGCATCTCGCCACCCAAGTCTTGATTCTCGGCGATGAGGTAGCGGACGAAATTGCCGGAATCGCCCTCGGTCTGGAAGCCCACCACGTCGTATTGCAACAGCAGCGGGATCAACTGCTCGTGGTTCGGCAGCGACGTCATCACCTCCGGCGGCGGCATCGGGACGTGGAGGAAGAAGCCGATTCGGTTGGTGTGGCCGCGGCGTCGCAACGCGTCCGCGATCGGGATCAAGTGGTAATCGTGAACCCAGACCAGGTCATCGGGTTCGATGATCTTTTCGAGTTCGGTGGCGAAATGGTCGTTCACCCGCATGTATCCGGTGAGGTCGCGGCGCGCAAACTCGGCGAGGTCGAGCCGAAAATGCAGGATCGGCCACAGCACCCGGTTGGCGAAGCCGTTGTAGTATTCCTGGTGGTCCTCCTTGGAGAGATCGGTGACCACGTAGGTCACGTTCTTGTGGCAGACCGTGTGCATCTCGACATCGGCACGCGGCGTCGTCTTGCCGCTCCATCCGAACCACACGCCTCCGTGTCGCTCCAACGCCGGGCGCAGAGCGACTTCGAGGCCGCCGGCACGCTTGGCACTGTCCCCACTGGGAATGCTCACTCGGTTGGAGACGACGACTAGCCGCGCCAAAATCGGTTCTCCCAGCGGTGCGACAACCGCATCGCGGCGAGCATCAACCGGGCTGCGAAACAGGTCTGAGGGAAATCGCCGCCGAATACGCGCGCCCGTGGTTCAGTCCGCCGGCCACTTCCCCGGTGACGGAAATTACATGCTTGGACTCCATGTCCGCGACCAGGAGACCGGCCACTGCCGGGATGCTTGCGGTGTCCGGGACCAGAGCGGTCATCGGGGTCGGGTGAAACGTCTCATTGCGAAGTGGAAGATCGACGGCGGGCGAACCAAGCCATGTCGTTCGCCATATCGCCGGCAGGGATAGCGGTGCAGTTGCCGTCGGCGCCGAATCCGCGCTCGAGCGGGTGAGATACTGCACGGTCGCTCCTTGGAGAATTCGGAGCGCCACATAGACATTCATGTTGGCGGCGCCGGCAGCATGGCCGAGCTCATAGCCGAGCCGCTCGATCACCGCAGCGCGGGCATCGAGGCCCTCGATCGGACTTGCATAGCAGCGGCGTGCCAGACCTTCGCACCAAGCGACGAGCGCGCCCAGCCTCGCCAGATCGACGAAGACCGCGCTGTTCGCCGCGGCAGCCTCGGAATTGGCGGAGACGGTCGATGACAACGCCACCGGGGGATAGTCGAGGGCGAGCTCGAGGAGCGCATCGGCCCCGCTGTCCGCATTGCCGGCCATGCCGCAGCCGAGCAGGCGTATGGTGGCGGTGATGACCGCCGCAAGCATCGCAGTCGGATCGGGATACGTCGCATCGAGCGGCGGCGCGGCGACCAGCAGGTTGGCAACATCGACGTCGGCAACGCCGGCGGGCGTGATCAGTAGCGCCGCAGCCGCGATGATTGCAGCTTCGGCCGCCTGCACCTGAATCGAGATATCGGAATCGACCACCGTCGTCGTGCGCACCAGCTCGATCGAGCCCCCGATCGTCTGCGCCAAGCTGACCGCCGCGAACACAACGCAATCATCGGCGTCCGGGAGCGTGAGCGCGGCCGGAAACCGGCCCGCCAGCGCGGCGGCTACGCCGTCGGCTGCATCGAATACGGCCTGGCGCAACCGCGGAACCGACATGCTCGCGGACGCCGCCCCATCTCGAACGAACTTCATGCCAAAGGCGATGTTGCCGAGCTTGTCGCGAGCGGCGCGGCGCTCGAAGGACTCGCAGTGGACCTGGACCGGGCCAAGGACCGGCACCACGATGACGCCGGGGCCCCGCGCGGCCAGGGCTTCGGCGAAGGCGATCGCTTGGGAGTCGATGTTCTCTCCCGTCACATAGGCGATGCCCTCAAAGGCCCGCGGGTTCTCGACCCAATCCGTATCGGAATCGTCGTGCCCCGGACACTCGTCGTGCCCCGGACACTCATGGAGCTTGAGCGTCGGTCCGCCGAATTCCTCGTCGCTTTCGAAGAAAAAGAACACCCCCATGTAGGATGCCGGCCATAATGATTTAGTCCAATCGCGGCATTCGCCCATGTTGCCCCCTCGATGCTGCATTACGGGGCTCGATAACGGGACGCCGTAGGAAACCTGCGCGGAAAAATGCGCGGTTTCCTCAAACACCCCCACCCCAAATCGCATGTTCATTAGTGTTTGGGACTTCTTGGCGGCGTCATTTGGGAAAATTCACGCTGACGGAGAAGTCGCGCGCGCTGGTACAAATCGGCCACATTCCGTCGGCCCGGTGCTGTGCTGTTTCCTTTTGCGGGCGTTGCTCGCCCGGCG
>CAVVCE010000042.1:0-20694 GCA_963746235.1 uncultured Alphaproteobacteria bacterium | reverse complement strand
GCCGCGGGGGTTTTAGGCTTCAAACCATGCGTGCATCCGCCCGCACTATTGGCGCTCGACACCAGCGTAGATCTCGCCAAGCGACACGTCGATGCCGAGCGATGCGATCTCGATGACGGCATCGTGCCCATCGAGAACCTTGGGCTCCGGCGAAAATCCCGCGGGGCCGCGCACCCACACACGCGCTCTCGGCTCGTCCTGCGCAAGCACGAGATACGCCGACAGGCTCGACAGTCGAAGGTATTCTTGCGCTTTTGCGCCGAGGTCGTCCTTGGCCGAGGACGGCGAGATGACCTCCGCAATCAGCAACCGGAGCCGTGGCGGTCAAGTCCTTGAGCCGACCGCCGACAGCGTCAACCACGACGTCGGGATAGCGAATCGTCGAGGGCTCGACATCGACCCCGAAATCGGAGGTCAGGACGGTCCATCTGGTGCTGTCGAGCCGCTTTTCCAAGGCTGCAGCGAGCCGACGAACGAGGATCGCGTGACCGCGCGAGCCCCCGGTCATCATGACGACACGGTTCCCGACGAGTTCATAACGTCCCTCGTGCACCTGCACCCACGTGAGGAACTCGGGTTTATCCATGCGCGGCTCAAGCTGAACATTCATCGCTGCCTCACTCGTCCCGCAATCTAGCAACGGCAAACGTCGGATAAAAGCTCTCGATTCGCGTGGCGCTTCTTGGCCGCATTCCTCACATCTTCGCGTCGGCCTCGTAAAGCTCGATCATGTTGCCGTCGGGATCGGCGATGTAGATGGTCAGCCCGTAGATGCCGTCATGGAGGTCGCGGAAGAATTTCACGTCGGCCTGCTTGAGCCGCGCGGCGATGGCGCGCACGTCCGATGCGGTGAAGGCGATGTGATCGATCTGGGTCGGCTCGCGCGGCCCGCCGGAAGTGAGCGCGATGCCCTGGTGGAACGGCACGAAGGGCCGCCCGTCCGGCAGCGGCTTGGCCGCGCGCACGGTGAAGCCGAGGAGATCGACATAGAAGCGCTCGGAGCGCGCGATGTCGGCGACTTTCAGCAGCATGTGCGCGAAGCCGGTGGGGTGGCCGCCGGTGGGGTGACCTTGTGCATCCGCCATGTTCATGCATCCGCCATGTCATGTATCCGCCATGTTCAAACGTCCTTGCGCTCGTCGCCGAGCACGCCGGCGAGCGCCCAGTCCTCCTTCGGCACCTCCTGCAGGATGACGTGCAGATGGGTCGGCTTGGCGCCGGCATGCTGCACCATGGCATCGGTGATGGCGCGCACGAGATTGCGCTTCTGCTCGCGCGAGCGTCCCGTCCACATCTGCACCGTCACGACTGGCATGTTCACTCTCCTTGGCTGGAATGCGGGCGCTCAACCGGGCTTGCGCAGAATGGCCTCGATGCGTTCGCGGATGCCGCCCCACTGGCTGCCGCCGACGGTGACAGGGGCGCGGCTGCCGAGCCCGCGGCCCCAGATCGCCTTGAGGCCGAGCCGTTGCGCCGCCTCGAGATCGATGCCGCCCGGCGGCGCGGCGAGGTCGACCAGGAGGGCGGATTTCGGCAGGCGTTCCAGGATATCGGCGCCGACGACCCGCGACGGCACCGTGGAAAACACCATGTCGAGACGATGCGCCAGCGCCGGCAATTCGTCGAGCGTATGCGGCGTTGCGCCCGCCACATAGGCCGCCGCGCGCTGCTCGGGATTGCGTGCCGCCACATGGGTGCGGGCGCCGAGCGCGACCATGTAGCGCGCCAGCACGGCGCCGATGGTGCCCTGGCCGACCACGCAGACACTGGCGTCGTGGATGGTGATGGCGGTGTTCTCGATCACGATCTTGATGAGGCCCTCGATGATCGCGGGGGTGCGGCGAAGCATCAGCCCGCGGTCCCACTCGTATTCGTGGATGGCGATGCCGAGGGCTCCCGCATGGGCTTTCAGGTTGTTGTCGGCCCAGCCCAGGATGATGTGGGCGGGTGCCGCCATGCCGGCGAGCATTTCGCGGGTCGGCACGATCGGCGCCGGCGCCGCGGGCGCAAACAGCGCGCCGCTCGCGGAGATGCCGGGGATCGGGAACAGCGCGAACTGCGCGCCGGCGAGCACGGCGGCGGGTTCGTCGAGATGGCGCACCCCGGCGATGCCGCCCTCCGGCCACGGGAAGCCGTGGCCGCGCACCTGCGCGCCGGTGGCCGCGGCAAGCCGCGCGATCTCCTGCTCGCGCCGGTCGCCGCCGAGCATTCCGATCACGAGCCTGGACCAGTCGATGTCTGTCATTGCTGCGCTGCATCGCTCCGATCGGATCAAGCTTTGGTTGCTTTACCCCGTCGCCATCGGCCTTGGCAATCCGCGCCGGGCGTGCAATGCCGTCGACGACAAGGTCGATGACGGGGCGCACCAAATCGCGGTAATCTCGCTCGCAGGCGGCGCGCGACGGCGCCACGGGCGGGATGATCCAATTCCGGGCGTCGAAGCCCGGCACCTCGACTTCGTACGGTTTCAAGGGAGGAATGTGATAATGGCGATCCGGACCACCATTTCCGCACTCCTGATGGCAGGCGCGATGTGTTGCTCGGCCAATGCGCAGACCGCGAAGTCCGACCCGCTGCCGCGCGCCAAGCCGGAAGATGTCGGGCTGTCCTCGGAGCGGCTCGCCGACATCGCCAAGACCCTCAATGCCGACATCGCGCGTGGCCAGATCCCCGGCGCCGTGCTCGCCGTCGCCCGCCATGGCAAGCTGGCCTATTTCGAGGCGTTCGGCTTCCGCGACAAGGCGGCCGGCGCGCCGATGACGACGGACGCGATCTTCAATATCGCCTCCATGACCAAGCCGTTGACGGCGGTGGCGGCCTTGCAGCTCTACGAGCAGGGCAAGCTCCTGATGGACGAGCCGCTGGCGAAATACTTCCCGAAGTTCGCCGACATGCAGGTGGCGGTGCTCGACGCCAAGAAGGAGACCATCGTCGACAAGGTGCCGGCGGCACGCAAGATCACGATCCAGGACCTGTTCCGCCACACCAACGGACTGAGCTATGGCGGGCGCGGCACCACCGCGGTCCACAAGCTCTATCCGGAGGGCAGCGGGCAGGCCGCGGCGGCTTATTCGGGAACCCAATTCGTCGACCATCTCGCCACCCTGCCGCTGCATTTCCAGCCGGGCTCGACCTGGGACTACAGCTTCGGCCTCGACGTTCTCGGGCAAGTCGTGGAGCATCTCTCCGAGCAGACGCTCGGCGGCTACCTCCAGGACAACGTGTTCAAGCCGCTCGGCATGGTCGACACCGCGTTCCTGATCCCGGCCGACAAGGCGGGCCGCTACGCCAAGGCTTTGCCGGTCGATCCCATGACCGGACGGCCGCAGGGGCTCACCGCGCTCACCGAGCCGACGAAATTCGAATGCGGCGGCGGCTGCGCGGCCTCGACCGCGGGCGACTACATGCGCTTCGCCCAGATGCTGCTCAACAAGGGCAAATACGGCGACACCCGCATCCTCGCCCGCAAGACGGTGGAATACATGCTGTCGAACCAGCTCGGCCCCGAGGTCAAGAATTTGATCGGCAACGCCGATCCGACCCGCGCCGATTACGGCTTCGGCCTCGGCCTTGCGGTGCAGACCACGCCGGGGATCGTGCGGATGGCGGGCGATGTCGGCAACTTCTCCTGGCCGGGCGCGAGCGGCACCAATTGGTGGGCCGACCCGAAGGAGGATCTCGTCGTGGTGTTCATGGCGGCGTCGCCGGGCGCGATCCGCTGGCACTACCGCCAGGCCATCGACGCGATGGTCAATCGCGCCATCGTGGATTAATCAAACGGAGTTCTCAGCATGAACATCACTCCGGCCGGAGCGACGCCGTCGCGGCGCATGTCGCCCGATTACTTCACGGGAACCGTGTGGCAGGACCCGATCATCGAGGCGCCGGCGCCGGCGCGAATCCGGGCGGCGCTCGTGACCTTCGAGCCCGGCGCCCGCACCGCCTGGCACACCCATCCGCTCGGCCAGACCCTGCCATGTGACGCGGGGACGCGGCCGGGTGCAGACCTGGGGCGGCCCGATCCGCGAAATCCGCGCCGGCGACACCGTCTGGTTCCCGCCGGGCGAGAAGCATTGGCACGGCGCGAGCCCGACCATCGGCGATGGCGCACATCGCCATGCAGGAAGCCCTCGACGGCACTGCCGTCGTGTGGCTGGAGCACGTCACCGACGCGCAGTATGAGGGCAAGACCGGGTGACGAGAGCGCGCGCACTTCCACAGCCCCGGGCACCCCAAAAAGATTACATCGCTGTTCGGGTGCGTGGCACTTCTCCCCGCGTGCGGGGAGAGGTCGGAGCGCCAAGCGATCCGGGTGAGGGGGCCTTCCGCAGCCTGAGCTTACGTATGGATACGACTGAACCGCTCAGGCGTGCGGAAAGGCCCCCTCACCCCGACCCTCTCCCCGCAAGCGGAGAGAGGGAGCAGAGCGCTGTGCCACACAACGCAGATGTGTGAATGCCGTAGCGTCGTTGCGGGTTCGCGCGAAAGAGAGCGCGCCCCGAATCACTCAGCGAAGCCCGCGGCGTGGACCAACGCGCGCACCTCCGTCGTGACGAGGTCTCCTAAATCCCCGGCGTGAGCACCCTGATCTTGTAGATGCCGGTGCGCGCGGCGATGTAGAGCGTCTTCTTGTCGGCATCGCCGAAGCCCACATTGGTCGCCTGCTCCGGCGCGCGGATGGTGCCGAGGTGCTTGCCTTCCGGCGAGATGATCCAGACGCCGCCGGGGCCGGTCTCGTAGAGATTGCCCTTGGTGTCGACCCGCATCCCGTCGGTGATGCCGCGCTCGGTCTCCTTGCTCAGGTCGATGAGCAGCTTGCCGTTGGCGAGCGTGCCGTCGGGCTGCACCTCGTAGCGGTTGACGTAGTTGTCGCGGCTGCCGTTGACGTAGAGATATTTTTCGTCGGGCGAGAAGGCGAGGCCGTTGACCATCGGCATGTCCTTCACCAGCAGCGACAGCTTGCCGTCCTTCCACATGATAGACGCCGGTGAAGTCGAGCTCCTTGCGCGGGTCCTTCTCGCGCAGGCGGAACGAGCCGTAGGTGTCGGTGAAATAGATGGCGCCGTTGCTCTTGACCACGACGTCGTTGGGGCCGCCGAAGCGGTGGCCCTGGTAATTGTCGGCGAGCACCGTGCGCTTGCCGTCCTTCTCGACGCGCATCAGCGAGCGGCCCGCGAAGGTCGCGAGGATGAGGCGGCCCTGGCGATCGACGGTGAGGCCGTCCGCTCCGATCATGGAGAATTCCTCGAACCGCGGATCGTTGCGCTCGAAGCCGTTGTTCTGGATGCCGCCCCAGCGCCACACCTCGGGCCCCTGATAGCCGGTGTTGTCCAGATAGACCGAGGCCTTGCCGTCCGGCGTGAGCTTCCAGACCACGTGCCGGGGATGTCGGTGAACAGGAGGATAGCCGGTCTTGCCCTGCTGCTTCCACACCGGGCCTTCGGTGAAGCCGAAGCCGCCCTTGACGAGCTCGACCTTGGCGTCGGGCGCGACCAGCGCATCGAGCGCGGGGTCGAGCCGCACCACCGATTTGTTGTCCGCGGCTTTGTCGTCGGCGGCTTGGGCGTTTGGCAAATCCGGTCGCGAGCAGGCACGCGCATGCGGCCAGCGAGAGCCTCGTCATAGCGTCTTCTCCCCGGATGTCCGGCCCGGTAGGGGCCGTTCTCATGTTCGTCGCACGCTTACGCCCGTTGCAGGCTTATGTTCGTCCTGATGGACGCGCCGGCGGCGGTCCCGACGAGATCCGGCGCAACGCGATCCGCGCCTCTTCGCTGCCGGGCCGGATGCCGAGCGCGGCCTGAAGGTCGATGATCGCCTGGTCGCGCTGGCCGTTCGCCTCGTTGAGCCGGGCACGGTCGACCAGCGCGGAGAATCCGCGGTCGGCGCTCAGCGCCACTGCGGCGGTGAGATCGGCGCGGGCCAGTTCGGGGTTCGACTGCCGGATATAGGCATTGGCGCGCTGGCGGTAGATCGTGGCGATCAGGTTGGCCGCGCCCTCGGCCTGGTAGATGCCAACCAGCGCGTCGTTGAGCGCCTTGTCGCGCTTATAGGCCTCGATGATCGCGCCGCAGTCGGCGATCTCGCCGTCATGTTGCATCTTGTTGCCGTAGATCGTCGCGCGGCTGCGCCGGGCGTAGAACAATTCGAGCGGCGACAGCCGGTTCGGATCGATTTCCGCGAGCTGGATCGCCCGCGAAAGATCGGTGAGGGCGAGATCGGTCGCGCCGCGATAGAGATTGGCCATCGCGCGGCCGCGCAGCGCCGGCCCGTAATTGGCGTCGCGCTTGATCGCAGCGGTATAATCGGCGATGGCGCGATCGGTCTCCCCGAGCTTGAACAGGGCCTGGCCGCGCTCGGTGTAGCCGCCGGGATAATTGGGATCCAGGCGGACCGCCTCGGTGAAATCCTGCACCGCCTTTTCGAGGTCGTCGGCATTTGCCGCCTTCTTGCCGGTCTCGATCAGCGCGGCGACCTTCGCAGACGGCATGCGGAGCGGCGGAAGCGAGATCGTCGGCGACGGTGGCGTCAGCGTCTGATCGTTCGGGATCGCCGCCAGGGAATTGGCGGCGGCCAAGTCGTACGTCGCCGGCGCCGATTCTGCGGCGGGCCGCAGGTGGGTGCCGCCGGTGGGCGCAGTGGTCCGGCAGGTGCGACATCGAGCGCCGCCGACGAAGTCGGAGCGGCCTCAGACACGTTGGCGTAGCTGGCGAACCACTTGGGAAGTTTGTTGGGATCCTTGCGGTCGGCAACGAAGCCGCGCCGGTCGCTGCCGCGGGTGCGGGCGGCTGGGTGCGCGCCCCGACCGCATTGGCTTCGGAGTCCGGGGCGTAGACCCCGTTGTGGCCGCGCGACGACGCAGTGACGCGCGCCCGCGCCGGCACGGCGTGGGCCGGCGCGGTTCCCACCGGCGGTTCGATGCGGCCGGCGACCCGCTCCTCGTCCTTCCCCGCGAGCGCCGGCGACGGTCCGTTCAACCAGGCGTCGACGTGCTCGAGGAATTGCGCCGCCCGTGCGGTCACGGCGCTCTGAAAGCCGGTGTCGGTATCGAGCAGATAGACCGTTATGCCCAGCATCGCGGCGATCGGCAGGCCGGCGGCGAGCCCGACCGGGGAAAACACGGCGCGGCCGATGAATCGCAGCGGGGCAGCGACAATCCACAGGGCATAGAAGACCGGCCGCAAGCCGAGCACGATCATCAGCGAGGTGAATGCCTGAGCCAGTGCGCCGACGGCCGAGCCGAACGAGCGCGCGGCATCGCCGACCGTGGGCTCGCGTCGCTTCGGCGGGCTCGTCCGCTTCGTCTTCGGGGATCGCCTGCGCGGAACGGGTCTGCCGCTCGACTTTTCTGATCGTCAGATCGAGGGCGAGCTTTTCCAGTTCGACAATGGGCTCGGGCAGCCGCATGAGCTGGAGATGCCGATGCACGACACCGCGCGCCTGGGCATAGACATCGCGGCGGGCGTCGGGCGTGTTGCTCGCAAGCCCCGCGACCGCGTTCGCCACGATGGAGCGATAGTCGATCGAAACCCATCGCGCCGCAGGAACGATCTTGCTCCTGCGTTGCTCCGGGCCGTCAGGCCGATCAACCATCATCGTCGTATTGAGGGCGTCCATTGCCCGCACCGTTTGCGCCCGGCCGATGTTGTCTGCACCCGGCCCCCATCCTTAACCGAAAGCTTACGCCAACAAAGAGGGAAAATCACCTGATTTGACGATTTGCGCGCGCCCGAATGGAGGCCAGTAAAGGCCGCAAAAACGTCCAGATTACAGGAGGGTAGGAGGGTGTCATTAAAGCGTCTCAGAAGCCGTCTGCGCCGCCGCAGGCGTCGCCGGCGGGGCCGTTACATGCTTAATGAAGGCCGCCGCGGGCGATCCCGGCGCCGCCGGCGGTTCCACCGGGGTCTTCCGTCGCATTTTGTTCAGCGAATCGGTGTCTCCTGGATCGGAACGTGAGGAACCCCATGTTGATCGACGGAAAACACAGGCGCAGCATCTGGCTCGAGGCCGACGGCAAGTCGGTCGGGATCATCGACCAGACCAGGCTGCCCCACGCTTTTGCGACGCTGCGCCTCGAAACGGTCGCCGATGCCGCCCACGCCATTGCGTCGATGCAGACCAGGGGCGCGCCGCTGATCGGCGCGGTCGCGGCCTACGGAATGTGCCTTGCTTTGCAATATGATACGTCAGACGAGGGGGTGGAGCTGGCGTACCGCCGGCTGGTGGCGACGCGGCCGACCGCAGTCAACCTGAAATGGGCACTCGACGAGATCATGGCGGCGGTGCGCAACCGGCCGCGCGGCGAGCGCGTCGCCGCGGCCTATGCCCGTGCCGCGGAGATCTGCGAGGAGGACATCGCCATCAATCGCGGCATCGGCCGCCATGGCCTCGCCTTGATCGAGGCCATCGCCGCCCGCAAGCCGCTCGGCACCCCCGTCAACGTGCTCACCCATTGCAATGCCGGCTGGCTCGCCGCCGTCGATCTGGGGCCGGCCACCGCGCCGATCTACCTCGCTCACGAGAAGGGCGTGCCGCTTCATGTGTGGGTGGACGAGACCCGGCCGCGCAATCAGGGCGCTTCGCTCACCGCGTTCGAGCTCAACCACCAGGGCGTTTCCCATGCGGTGATTCCCGACAACACCGGCGGGCACCTGATGCAGCATGGGCTGGTCGATCTCGTCATCACCGGCGCCGACCGCGTCACCGCGAAGGGCGATGTCTGCAACAAGATCGGCACCTACCTCAAGGCGCTCGCGGCCGGCGACACCGGCGTGCCGTTTTACGTCGCGGTGCCGTCGCCGACCATCGACTTCGCACTGGTCGACGGGCGCGACATCCCGATCGAGCAGCGCGGCGGCGAGGAGGTCGCGACCATGACCGGGCGCACCGCCGACGGGCGGATCGAGACCGTGACCGTCGTGCCGGACGGTTCTCCGGTGGTGAATTACGCCTTCGACGTGACCCCGGCGCGCCTGGTGCGCGGGCTCATCACCGAGCGCGGCGTGCTCCCGGCCACCCGCGAAGCGCTGGCCGCGGCCTTTCCGGAACGGGCGGGGCGAACGGTGGCCCGCGCCGGCTGAGCGCGCTGCTTACTCAGAAATCCGGCGTGTCGGCAGTGGGGACCGCGGCTTGCGCTCCGGTCGAGAAGTGCCCCAGCCGGCTTTCGGCGCAGACATGTTCCTCCCAAGCGCCCAAGGGAACCGAATAAGTGATCGTCGCGGTCCAAGGCATGGTGAAGACGCCCACATCGTCGACGGTGAACGCAAGCTGGAGGTGTTTGCCGCGATAGGCCGGATCGAATTCCAACGACTGGACGCCCGGGCCAAAGCGAATATTTTCTTTGCTGTTGCGGTCGATTGCCCCTTTTGCATCTGCATAATCGAGCAGGCGGTAGCGTTCCACGATGTGCAGAGCGGGGCTGAAGGGCGTGCCATACATGTCGACCATGGCAAACGGCCCCGTCTTGACCCCGATGGTGTCGACCACCAACGTATCGCCTTCATAATGCCCGATGGAATCCCCATACCAGGAAGGCGTTACATGTGCCGGATGCGGCTGGTTCAATCGGACCTCGCGAGATTCATGATTGCGAAGATAGAGGAAGACGATCTTTTCCGGCAGTTGAAGCATCTGCATGCCGTGTTGGAAAAAAATGTAGGGAACGCCCGACGGCCAACACTGGTTGCTCGGGGTCGGATAGGTCCCGCCTGCGAGTGAGATTTCGCCGTACTTTCTCACGACTTCGGCAGCTTGTGGCCGCAGAATTGGATTGGCGTAATCGCCGACGAACTGGTTGGCATTGCCGACGCCGTCCCGCGGTCCGCCGCGCAGACGCGACCTATTGACGATCGGTCCGGCCCCCGACGCCGGCGGCTCGAAGCCCGGAAAGTAAGGGTGGGTCCAAATGCCGGAAAAATCCGGGATGGCCGCAGCGTTTTGCGTGCCGCCGCCGGCCCGTCCAATTGTGGGTACGACCTCTTGTCCGAGCGCGGGCGATGCGGTCGCCGCTGCCAACATCCCGAATGGAATAAAAAGCCGCAATACGTTCATGCTGCCCTCCTATTCACGCTTCCTCTGTGCTCATCCGTTGCCCGCAATTATAGTCCAATAGCGAGAAGCGGGCACGACCAATGTCGCAGCGCCGGATCTGCTCGGCGAGGCCCTTGCTGGCGCCCGCAAACGGATGCATACGGTTCCCCGTCATTGGAGAGCAAAAATGCAAAGCCGCTTCGTCGAGCGCGAGGCCGAGGCGATGGCGGATCGCTATGGCGTCCGGGACGTGCCGCGCGATCTCGCGTTGCGGGTCTACACCACGCGCCTGCTCGGCGGCGATCCCCGCCTCGTGCTGCACGGCGGCGGCAACACCTCGGTGAAACTGCGGCTGCCCGACCTGATGGGGCGCGAGGTCGACGTGCTCTGCGTCAAGGGCTCGGGCGCCGACATGGCCGTGATCGAGCCGGCCGGGCTCCCGGCGGTGCGGCTCGCCGAACTGCGCATGCTGCTCGACGCGCAACGCCATGTCGGACGAGGAGATGGTGCGGGCGCAGCGCGCCAATCTGCTCGATCCCCTGGCGCCCAACCCGTCGGTCGAGACGCTGCTGCATGCCTTCATTCCTCAGCGCTTCGTCGATCACACCCACGCCACCGCCGTGCTGAGCCTGATCGACCAGCCCGACGGGCAAGCGCGCGCGGCGGACCTCTATGACGGCCGCATGGGGATCGTGCCCTACGTCATGCCGGGCTTCGGCCTCGCCAAGGAGGCGGCGCATGTGTTCGCGGCGGCGCCCGGCGCGATCGGCCTCATCCTCCACAAGCACGGCATCTTCACCTTCGCGGACACTGCGCGCGAGGCCTACGAGCGCATGATCGAAATGGTTTCGCTGGCCGAAGCCGAACTCCGGCGCGGCCGCCGCGCGGTGTTTGCGACCGCGCAACTGCCCCAGGCGGCGATGCCGCTCGCCGACGTTGCGCCGATCGTGCGCGGCGCCTGCAGTGCGCGCGACGACAAGACCGAGGGCGCCTTCCGCCGCCTCATCCTCGATTTCCGGGCGGACGACGCCATCCTCAATTTCGTCAACGGCGCCGAGGTCGGACGCTACGCCGTGGCCGGCGTGGTGACGCCCGACCACACCATCCGCACCAAGAACTGGCCGCTGGTGCTCGGCCCCCCCGAGCACGGCAAGGCGGCCGAGTTCGCCCATGGCGCCAAAGCCGCGGTCGCCGCCTTCGCCGAGCATTACCGGCGCTATTTCGAGCGCAACAACGCCCGTTGCGGCGGCACCAAGACGATGCTCGATCCGCTGCCCCGGGTCGCGCTGGTGCCGGGGCTCGGCCTGTTCGGGCTGGGACGCTCGCGCCGGGACGCCGCCATCGCCGCCGATCTCGCCGAGGCCGCCGTCGCGACCATCACCGACGCCGAGGCGGTCGGCCGCTTCGAGTCGATCTCCGAAGCCGACATGTTCGACTGCGAATACTGGTCGCTGGAACAGGCCAAGCTCGGCGGCGCGAAGGAACCCGCGCTCGCCGGCCAGATCGCGGCGGTCACCGGCGCCGCCGGCGCCATCGGTGCCGCGACCGCCAAGGCCTTTGCCGCGGCGGGGGCCGAGGTTGCGCTCCTCGATGTCGACATCGCGGCGGCGGGCGCAATTGCCAAGGCGATCGGCGGCGCGGCTTTCGCGGTCGCCTGCGACGTGACCGATCCCGCCTCCGTCCGCGCCGCCTTCGCCAAGGTCGCCGAGCGGTTCGGCGGCGTCGACATCGTGGTTTCCAATGCGGGTGCGGCGTGGCAGGGCCGCATCGGCGAGGTCGACGAGGAGATCCTGCGCAAGAGCTTCGAGCTCAATTTCTACGGGCACCAGCGCGTCGCCCAGGCGGCGGTGCGGATCATGCTGGCGCAAGGCACCGGCGGCTGCCTGTTGTTCAACGTGTCCAAGCAGGCGGTCAATCCCGGGCCGGATTTCGGGCCCTACGGGCTGCCCAAGGCGGCGACCTTGTTCCTGGCGCGGCAATACGCCCTCGATTATGGTGCGCAGGGCATCCGCGCCAATGTCGTGAATGCCGATCGGGTGCGCTCCGGCCTCCTGACCGCGGACATGATCGCAGCGCGCTCCACGGCGCGCGGCCTGAGCGAGAAGGACTATATGAGCGGCAATCTGCTCGGACGCGAGGTGACGGCGGACGACGTCGCCCAGGCATTCCTCGCGCAGGCGCTGGCGCTCAAGACGACGGCCGGCGTCACCACGGTCGACGGCGGCAACATCGCCGCGGCACTCAGGTAGTCGGGACCGTACTTTGCACACCTATCAACCCGCCACATGCCCTCCGGTCGAAGAGCTGACGGGCCGCTTCCGCGACCGCAGCGCCACCGTCGCCATCATCGGGCTCGGCTATGTCGGCCTGCCGCTGGTGCAGGCGCTGCTCGACAACGGCCTCGCCGTCATCGGCATCGACATCGATGCCGGCAAGGTCGCGGCACTCCGGGAGGGCCGCACCTATATCCATCACCTTCCCGCCGAGGCCTTTCGCGAGCCGATCGCGCGGGGCCGTTTCCTGCCGAGCACCGACTTCGCCGAACTGCGCCGCGCCGACGCGGTCCTGATCTGCGTGCCGACGCCGCTCACCGCTCATCGCGAGCCCGATCTCACCTATGTCGAGAACACCGCGCGGGCGATCGCGCCGCACATCAAGCCCGGCCAGCTCGTGGTTCTGGAATCCACCACCTATCCCGGCACGACGCGCGACGTGGTGAAGCCGATCCTGGAGTCGTCGGGATTGAAGAGCGGCCGCGACTTCTTCATCGCCTTCAGCCCGGAGCGCGAAGACCCCGGCAACATGAAGTTCTCGACCCGCGCCATCCCCAAGGTGATCGGCGGCGACGGCAAGGATGCGGCCGAGATCGCCGACGCGCTCTACAGCACATTCGTGCCGAAGACGGTCCCGGTGTCGAACCCGGAAACGGCCGAGGCGGTCAAGCTCACCGAGAACATCTTTCGCTCGGTCAACATCGCGCTCGTCAACGAGCTCAAGGTCGTCTATGCGGCGATGGGCATCGACGTCTGGGAGGTCATCGAGGCGGCGAAGACCAAGCCGTTCGGCTTCATGCCGTTCTATCCCGGGCCCGGCCTCGGCGGCCACTGCATCCCCATCGACCCCTTCTACCTGACCTGGAAGGCGCGCGAATACGAGCTTTCCACGCGTTTCATCGAGCTGGCCGGCGAGATCAACACCGCGATGCCGCGCTATGTCGTCTCGCGGATCGCCGACGAGCTCGATGCCCGCGCCGGCAAGGGGCTCAACGGCGCGCGGATCCTGATCCTCGGCCTCGCCTACAAGAAAAACGTCGACGACACCCGCGAAAGCCCGGCGTTCAAGCTGATCGAGCTGTTGGAAAAGCGCGGCGCGGCCTGCGATGTCCACGACCCCTTCGTGCCGGTGGTGCCCAATCTGCGGGAGCATCCGACCATGGCCGGCCGCGTTTCGGTTCCGCTCGATCCGGCGGCGGTCGCGGGCTACGACGCCGTCCTCATCGTCACCGACCACGACTCCATCGATTATGTGAGCTTGGCGAAGAGCGCCCGCCTCGTCGTCGACACCCGCAACGCCTGCGCCCGCGCCGGCGCCGTCGGGACGCATATCGTGAAGGCGTGACGAATCCGTTCGTGACCGATGCCGTCCGAGAGATACAGCCGCGCATTTCCACCTTCAGGGCTCCCCAACATTGCTGATGACCACGGTTGTCTCCGCGAAGCGTGCCGTGATTTCGAGCGTGCCGCCGAGCGCTTCTATGTAGCGGCGCAGGTTGCTTACGTGCATGTCTGCGCGTTTCTCCAGCTTTGCCACGGCTGGCTGGCCGACCGTGAACTTCGCGGCGACCTCTTCTTGGGACAGAGAACGCGCCTTGCGTAGTTCCTCGAGCGTCATCACCTCCCGCAACGCAGCAGCCTTTGCAGCGACGTGCGCACGGCGCGCAGGCGTGAAGTTCTTGGTCAGCTCGGAAAAAGGTCTGTGTCCGCTCATGGGATCAATCCTTCCTTTCTGATCTCGCCGATGTAAACGTCATAAAGCGCGTCGGCGATCGGGACCATGCGCTGGTAGAACCGATCATTGCCCGTCTTGTCGCCGCCAATAAGCAGGATCGCCGACCGCCTCGGATCGAAGGCATAGAATATTCGGAGCGGGCGTCCGCCACTTTGCACGCGCAGTTCGCGCATGTGTGGGTGCTTCGATCCGTTCACCCCTGACGAATAGGGAAAAGGCAATTGTGGCCCTTGCTCCATCAGCAGCAACCCAGCGGCCGTTACGTCGTCCTGTTGCGCCTCGCTGAGGTCTCGGTACCACCCCGCGAATTCGTCAGTATGCTCGACGTTCCAGGTCATTCAAAAATGTATTCCATCAGAGGAATATTTTCAAGCCTTTTTGGCACGCGCGCCGGCCGGCGCCGCTTGTACGAGGGTCCGGCAGGGGCGGGCGCCCGGCATTTGGCTGCAACATGAATAAATCGCTTGGAATGGATCGGGGAGCGAAATATAGCGGCTCTGGCGTTTCAAAGTCCAATGGGAGGTCGATCCGGTGGGCGAGCGCGCGGAACAGGGCGAGGCGCTGTGGTATGTCGGCCCCGGCCGTGTCGAAATCCGCACGCGAATCGCTGGCGCCGCCCGCCGCCGGCGAGGTGCGCCTGAGCGCGCTTTACGGGGGGATCAGCCGGGGCACCGAGCGCCTGGTGCTCGACGGCCATATTCCCGCGAGCGAGCATTCGCGCATGCGCGCGCCCAACATGGCGGGCGCGTTTCCGTTTCCGGCGAAATACGGCTACGCGACCGTCGGCCGCGTCGAACTCCGGGCCGGCCGATCTGCGTCGGCCGCATCGGCTTTGCGCTCCACCCCCACCAGACCGCGTTCAATCTGCCGGTGGACGCAGTGGCGTTGCTGCCGCCGCACGTGCCGGCGTCGCGCGGCGTGCTCGCCGCCAACATGGAGACCGCGCTCAACGCCGTGTGGGATGCCGCACCCGGACCGGCCGACCGCATCGCCATCGTCGGCGGCGGGGTGGTGGGCTCGCTGTGCGCGTGGCTGTGCGCCAAGTTCCCCGGCGCCGACGTGACGCTGGTCGATGTCGACCCGCGCCGCGCCGAAATCGCGGCCGCGCTCGGGGTGGCCTTTGCGTTGCCCGTTCGATGCGGCCGGCGATTGCGACGTCGTCATCCATGCCAGCGCCACCGCTGCCGGGCTCGCGACGGCGCTGCGGCCTTGCCGGCGACGAGGCGCCGGTCATCGAGCTGAGCTGGTACGGGTCGCGCGCAAGTGCGCGGCACCGCTCGGGGAGGCGTTCCATAGCCGGCGCCTGCGGCTGGTGTCGAGCCAGGTCGGCCAGGTCGCCGCCTCGCACCGTCCGCGCTGGACCCATAACCGCCGGCTCGCCGCGGCGCTCGGCCTGCTGCGCGACGATGCGCTCGAAGCGCTGATCGCGCCGGCGGTCGATTTCCACGACCTGCCGGCGCTGCTGCCGAAAATCCTCGCTGCGCCCGGCGGTGTGCTATGTCCGCTGATCCGCTATCCCGCCGCCAGAGCATGATCCTCAAAAGCTGCGCAGGATGGGTTGAGCAGAGCGCAACCCCATCGCGTATCACAGGAAGCGCCGACGATGGGTTTCGCAAGAGTTCTGCCCATCCTACCGATCAGTTCCGCGGAATCGGTCCACCCTATCCGTTAGAGCAGAAGGGCATCCCGTGTTCGCCGTCGAAGTATCCGACCACATCATGATTGCGCATTCGTTCCGGGGCGAGGTGTTCGGTCCCGCCCAGCGGCTCCATGGCGCAACTTTCGCGATCTCCGCCGCCTTCATGGCGCAGACCCTCGATGCCAACGGCATCGTGGTCGACATCGGGCGTGCCTTCGACGTGCTCAAGGAGGTGCTCGGCCCGCTCAACTACCGCAACCTCGACGATGTCGCGGAATTCAAGTCGGTGAACACCACCACCGAATTCCTGACCCGGCACGTGTTCGACGGCCTCGCGGCGGCGGTCAAGAGCGGCCGGCTCGGCCGCGACGGCCGCGAGATCGGCGCCATCAGGGTGACGGTCGCGGAATCGCCGACCGCGCGCGCCTGGTACGAGGGAGCGCTGTGGTAGCGTTGAGCTTCGCCGTTCCCGGCTCGATCGATCAGCCGACCGGCGGCTACACCTATGACCGCCGCGTCATCGCGGGGCTGCGCGGGCTCGGCTGCGAGGTCGACATCATCGATCTCGGCGAAGGCTTTCCCTATCCCGATGCCGGCGCCAGAAGCGGCGCGCTCGATCGTCTGCGCACGGTGCCGCCGGGCCGGCCGATCGTGATCGACGGGCTGGCCCTCGGCGCGCTCCCGGAGGCGGCAAAGGCGGTGGCGACGACGCATACGGTCGTCGCCCTGGTGCATCATCCGCTGGCGCTGGAAGCCGGGATTTCGCCCGCGACCGCCGCGGCATTTGCGGCGAGCGAGCGTGCGGCGCTCGCGGCCGCGCGCCATGTCATCGTCACCAGCCCGTCGACGCAGCGCGTGCTGATCGCCGATTACGGGGTCGCGGATGTGGCGGTCACCGTCGCCTTGCCCGGCAACGACCGGATCGCCATGGAGGCGAGGCCGCGCCGCGGCACCGTCGCGCTGCTCGCGGTCGGGGCGGTGGTGCCGCGCAAGGGCTACGATGTCCTCATCGATGCGCTCGCCGCGGCTCGCCGATCTCGACTGGCGGCTTGTCATCGTCGGCGATCGCACCCGCGATCGTGCCGCGGTGGACCGACTAGAAGCGCAGATCGCCGCGCGCGGCCTGAACGCGCGGGTGCGCCTGCGCGGCGCCGTCGCCGAGGACGAACTCGACGCGCTCCATCGCGGTGCCGATCTGTTCGTGCTGGCATCGCGCCATGAAGGCTACGGCATGGCATTTGCCGCCGCGATCAGCCACGGCTTGCCGGTGGTGGGAACGCGCGCCGGGGCCATCCCCGAGACGGTGGCCCCGGGGGCGGGCATCCTGGTGCCGCCCGACGACGCGGCGGCGCTGGCGGCGGCGCTGCGGGTGATGATCGCCGACGCCCGTGTGCGCGAAACCCACGCCGCGGCGGCGCGGGCGGCTGCCGCGCAATTGCCCGATTGGGACACCACGGCGCGGATATTCCTGCGCGTGCTGACGGCGCTCTCATGAGTTTCTCCCCACAATGGCTGGCCCTGCGCGAGCCCTATGATCAGGCGGCGCGCAACTCCGCGGTGCTCGATGCGGTGAGGAAGGCGTTTGCGGGATTCCCGGCGGTTCGCGTCGCCGATCTCGGCTGCGGCACCGGCTCGACCATGCGCGCGGTCGCGCCGCTGCTGCCCGCGCGCCAGGACTGGCGTCTCGTCGACAACGATGCCGCGCTGCTCGAGGCCGCCCACGACGCCGCGCCCGCCATGTGCGAGGTGACGACCGCCCAGGTCGATCTCGCCGCCGATCTCGGAGCGGCGCTGGGCGGCGACACCGACCTCGTGACCATGTCGGCGCTGCTCGATCTCGTGTCGGTGCAATGGCTGGAGCGGCTGGTCGCGCTGCTCGCGATCAGCGGGCGTCCGCTCTATGCGGCGCTGAGCTATGACGGCCGTGTCGACCTGATGCCAGCGTGCCGCCACGACGATCTGGTCATTGCCGCGGTCAACCGCCACCAACTCACCGACAAAGGGTTCGGGCCGGCGCTCGGTCCGCAGGCGGCGGCGAGCGCGCCTGACTGCCTGCGCCGCCACGGGTTCGCAATCCAGGAGGGCCGCTCCGATTGGAGTTTCGGACCGTCGGACCGCGATATCCAGTTGGAAATGCTGGCGGGCTGGGCCGGCGCTGCGGCCGAGATGGGCGTCGGGCCCGCTCTGCTCGACGACTGGCTCGCCGAGCGCCGCGCCCATGTGGAGGCGGAGCGTTCGCAGATGCGGGTCGGTCACCTCGACTTTTTCGCTGCCCCGATCGGCATCCGCTGAGCCCCGAGATCGCAGTCGAACAGCACCTCGTTGCCGAGCCATGGCTGCCAAGCGCATCGTTGCCAAGCACATGGGCACGGGTGGGCGGCCGCAGCGCCTCTTCGCATCGTGCGATCGGGGTGAGGTCGAGGCCCGAGCGGCCGCCGCCGAGGATGATCGGCGCCACCACCACATGCAGGCGGTCGAGGCAGTGCGCCTCGAGAAAGCGCGAGATCGTTCCGGCGCCGCCCTCGATCAGGATGCGCCGCAGGCCGCGCGCGGCGAGGCTCGCGAGGATGGCGGCCGGCGCGACCTGGCCGTTCTCGACCGGCAGCGCGACCTGTTCGATGCCGGCGAGCGGACGGGCGCCGTGCCGGGTGATGATGAGGCGCGGTACGCCGTCGTCGCGCAGTGCCCGCGCGCAGGGCGGCAGCCGCCCGTTCGGATCGATGATGACGCGGACGGGATGCGGGCCGCCGACCCGGCGCACCGTCAGCAGGGGATCGTCCGCGATGGCGGTCCCGACCCCGATGACGACGGCATCGACCAGCGCGCGGAGCCGGTGGAGATGGTCGAGCCCTTCGCAGCCATTGATGTAGTGGGAATGCCCGGTCATCGTTGCGGTACGGCCGTCGAGCGACTGGCCGATCTGCCCGACCACCATGAGATCGTCCACCAGCCCGGTGCGCAGCGGCCCGAAAATGCCCTCCCACCGCGGCGGCGCATGGCGCAGCCCGGACCGGATGGCAGCGAGCGCATCGCGCCAGCCGGCGTCGTCTTGGGAGGGCGGGACGGTCTCGATCAGGCTCATGGCATCCCCAGGGAGAGGCCATCATGGTAGCAGGAAATCGCAATCGGGAGTAAGCGGTGTCGGGGGCTCGGTCATCTCTCAGTTCGACTTTTTGGTGCGGCTGAAGGAGTCAATCAACTGAGTCCATGATCTCGGCTGAGGTCGCCGCGTGTTGCTGCTCCGCACAAACGACGCGATGGGCCAAGAGCTGACATCAACAGGTGTACCAACAGGCATCGAACGGCAGAAACGTTCGGTCAGATATTGTCGTGGCTACTTGAGGCCGTCCGCCTGCGTAGTGCCCCTGAACTGGCCGTAGGGGCGCGCGCAGAAAACTGACTGCGGCCCATCACCAACCGCCTTGCGGAACAGGCTCTCGGCTCTTTGGCCGAGGCCTTCACCTGCCCGGTGTCGAGTTCGTCGCGGTAGTGTTTGCGGAGCGTCTTCGGGCGCTGCTCACGGCCGTGGAGCCTGTACGAAAGTTGCGAAGACATAGTCGACCAGAGCTTTGATCTCGTCGGCGGTCAAGATCGCCGGAACGGTCATGCCGGCGGGTATCGACCCCAACGGCATGCCATAGCATTCAACCTTGGTATAGGCGCCCTGCAGCCAGGCTGGCATAGGCGGCGTCCCCGGAATCCCGCAGCTCACGATCCCCACCATCGTCTCTTTGTCGAACGTGATGTTCCTGAGGCTGGGGCCAACAGGGTAGTCGCCGCCGTCGCCGCCCTGAGCCATGCTGCCGTGACAATTGGAGCACGAGGCCCGGGCCCAGGCTTCCTTGCCGGCAGCGAGGCCCGAATTGTCCTGGGCCAGGACGGGGACAGCCAGTCCGATACAGGCGGCAAGCGCCAGGATGCAGCCGCTCAGATAGCCACGCACGCCAATCACTTCAGCACCTGTGCGATGGATAATTCCTGGGGTTTGACTGGGATGGTCCAGTGCGACGACTGCTGCTCTACAGCCATCAGGATTCGGAGTTCGACGGGCTTGGTCGCATCGAGATGATCTCGATAGGGCAGGCGCTGGAGCCCCGAAGCATGCAGCTCATAGTGGTCAGCCGCCACCTTCATCCGTGCCATGCCATTCCGGTCGGTGGTCGCCCGATAGGGATGCATGATGAGATTGACGCCTTCGAGCGGTGCGCCGCTCTCGCGATCGACGACCTCAATGGTGATTTCATGGTCCGGCGCGGCGACCGTCCGGACGGGGATGCTCAGCGCACCCGGAGAATGCGCGATCCCTTCGCTCGGGCCCGCGAATTCCAGCGTCCAGTGATGCGAGCCGATGTCCGGCGGCGCGACAGCGTGGACCTCGGCGTATTGGAGCGCGCCGGACCGCGGCCAGATTGCGCCGGGAAGTCTGCCGGAGGCAACGATGGTACCGCGCTCGTCACGGACAGTGAAGGCACCGCCGTCGAGCTTGCAACCATTGGAGCACTTCATGCCGACATGGAATCTGAAGGCCTCGCCAGCCGTGATCGCCGACGGGAGGTCCCACGCATTGAGATGGACGTCGTGGGCTTTGACCGTGCAGCGGGCCCCAGCCTTGGCTCCTGCGTGGGCGACGCCGTCGTCGGCGGCGGGCATCAGCACAATGCTGTATCCGTATTCGCCGAGTTCGATCGGGGCGGTGACGGTGATCTCTGCGCCGAAATCGTTTCCCTCGAGGGCTGCGAGCGGCGCTCTGCCGACTTCGTGGCCGGTCGCGTCGAGGAACAAGACCGGATCACCCGAAAGATCGTATTGTTCGGGACATTCCGCCACGGCTTTAAGGGTCAGCGCAGTGCCGGCATCGGCTTCCTGGGGCGAAATCGACAGGCTCAGGGAGACAGGGAAAAGAACGGCTTCCTGACCATTCATGGATAGGTTCCTTATCCGGAAAATGCTTCGGCCCGGTTGCTTCCGAACGAGCCCACATAGCGCCTTCGCCGACGGTGGGGCGTGTCGGCGGGCCACCC
>CAVVCE010000041.1:0-47553 GCA_963746235.1 uncultured Alphaproteobacteria bacterium | reverse complement strand
ATAGGATTTTAGTACAGATGCGCCAAAGCACTGCAAGGAATTGATCCCACGCCAGGTAAATTCCGAGGCCATATCCAATCCCTTACCGGGCAGCGATTAAAGCCAAATCGACCCCCCTCCGGGGCAGATATTCCCAAAAACAAAACGATGCGACATCGTGCCCTCACCGGCGCGTAGTCGCCCGGGATCCCAACTGGTCAAAGCCAGGGGCTCTAAATAATAAATAACAACAACTAAACACAGCCATTAAAAAACATATGAAAACACTCATCAAAAAACTCGCCCTCGCCGCCGTGGCGGGAGCTTTTCTCGCGCCGGCCGCGCAGGCAACCACCACGCGGATAGTATTTGTGGGCGGCAACGCCACGCAAAAGATCATTCAAGACCGGGTTACCAACTCCGTGCTCAACGCGGGATCGACGTATTCTGTCAATTCCACCAATAGCACGATCTTCAGTTATGTCGGCACGCTGGCCTCGGACAGCAGCTCGGTGGAATTGGATTTCAATCTCACCGGCGGGGCCGGCGCGATTATCGATCTCACGAATGCCACCCCCACGCAAGTGGTGGTCGCTGACAATTCCCTCGAGACCCAGGGGATCGAGATTGGCATGCAGATGGCCGCGCATGCGATAGGCCCGGATCAGCATCAGGGCGCGCACAAAATCCCGGGTCGCCTGCTGGACATGGCCGGCGGTGAGCTCGACGCCCGTTGCCTGCGCCTTGGCCTGCGCCTTGACCTGCAGTTTTTCGCCGACGGCCTTGCCGATCTCGTCCCAGTCGCCGTCCAGTGCGGCGACGAGGTCGCCGCGGGGCAGCGGCGGCCAATCGGCCCGCCGCCAGGAGGCGCCCTGGGCGTTCCGGACTACGTCCTTTGCGTCGTCCTTCAGGCTTTCGAAGAACGAGCGCCACTGGGCGTCCACCGCCTGGGGATCGGTCTCGTAGCGGGCATAAAGCGCGTCGATGTAATCGGCATTGCCGCCGTAGAGAAAGGAAGTGCCGGCGAAAGCCGCGTTCGCGTCTTGGCGTGACATTGGACGTTATCCTGGACTTATCCTGGACCGAATCGAAACGGCGGCGTCCCAGGCCGGACGCGCCCTGGTTGGCCGGCTGGTCGCACGAAACGTGCCAAACCGGCACCGAGCGAAGAAGTCTCTACACTATTTATGCATCGGCTTCGGCATAGCAATTTGGCGACTGGCATTAATAATTTGGTAAAGAATGAAACTAAATTCAATTCATGATGGCGACCGGCTGCGCTTCTCCGGGGCATCAATTTTCGCATCTGACAGACGGCGCTGCCGCGACCAAGCGGTCCCTCGTTGCGGTACACAAGACTTCTTCGAGGGCTCCGCCCGTTATAATTTCTTACGAATGCCAGATCGATCGAACAACGGTATGACAATGTCCGACACAGCGACGCTCTCGTCAAAATTCCAGATTTCGATCCCCAAGGCCGTACGCAGCGCCCGCAAATGGAAAGCAGGCCAGGAGTTTGCGTTTATTCCCAAGGGAACGGGCGTGCTCCTGGTTCCGGTGCCGGAGCGTGGCGACCTCGCCGGCCTCGCCAAGGGCGCGAGGGCAAGGGACTACCGCGATCGCGACGACCGGTTCTGATGCGGCGCGTCGATACCTCCGCACGGATCGAATGGCTGAGACTCTTCGCCGATCAAAAGTCCGACCGCTGGGCCTGTGGAACCGTGATCGGGTTTTCATTGAAGGGGTCGACATTGTTCTCGGCGCAGATCAATTCGAGCCAATCGTTGCGGTCCCGGCGCCAGCGCTTGGTCATGTACATGGGTTCGTTGAACGTATCCTCGTCCTCGATCTTGACCAGGGCTTCCAGGAATTTGTTGTCTGCCGTGACCTTGAAGCGTTCCACCACATGCAGCTTTTCGGTGTGTGGGGTGCGGTACATGTCGAGGTAGCCGTTTTTGTTCGCGGCCAGGCCGATGGTGTCCACGACCAACTCGCCGTTCTCATAGCGGCCGATGGACTCGCCGTACCAGGACGGCTTCACGGATTCCGAATGCTGGTCGGTCATGGTGATGCGGCGCACCCATTGGTCGCGCTGCCAGAGCATCCACACCACCTTGGGTGTCTGAATGAAATACAGTGGTTCTGTGGTCCAAAGCAGTTGACCGGGCACTCCACCCGGCCAGCAGCGCGACTGGGCCAGGAACGGAATCCCGACTTTGCCGGACAGAAATTCCTCATTCGACAGGCGCATCTGCTCAGCCGCCCAGGGCTTCAGGATCGGGTCTTTCCAGTTGCCGAGCGCGGGCGTCGGCCTCCCGGTTTCGTTCCCGCGCAGCGGGTGGTCGGGATGCTGCTTGATCGGCCCACGCAATCCGGCGGGCGGGTCGAACCAGCCGGTGCCGTAACGCGCGATTCCGCCGTTTACCGTCAACGGAGTCCAGGCAAAATTGCGGGACGACCCCAGGTCGGGAATCTTCTCGGGCGCCTGGGCGCCTGCAGCGCCGCCAATGCAAACCGCGAGAGCGGCGCCGGCAAGGATTCCAGCCCACCGCGTCCTGCCCGCGAGCCGGCTGCAAACGGAATTCAACTCGAAAACTGAGAACATTTGCTCTCCCATCCGCAGGGCGGTTCCGATTGTCGCATTTCTACGCCACTCTGCTGGCCGCGTCGAGACACTTGGACCGGGCGCTGGAAACCGTCAGCCCTTGAGCGCCTCCACCAGGGTCTTGCCGAGTCGCGCCGGCGACGGCGAGACCTTGATGCCGGCGGATTCCATCGCGGCGATCTTGGATTCGGCGTCGCCCTTGCCGCCCGAAATGATGGCTCCGGCATGGCCCATGCGGCGGCCCGGCGGGGCGGTGCGCCCGGCGATGAAGCCGACCATGGGCTTCTTGCGCCCGCGCTTTGCCTCGTCCTTGAGGAACTGCGCCGCATCCTCCTCCGACGAGCCGCCGATCTCGCCGATCATCACGATCGACTTGGTCGCGGGATCGGCGAGGAACAATTCCAGCACCGCGATGAAGTCGGTGCCCTTGACGGGATCGCCGCCGATGCCGACGGCGGAGGTCTGGCCGAGGCCCTCCTGGCTGGTCTGGAACACCGCCTCATAGGTCAGCGTGCCGGACCGCGACACGATGCCGACCGAGCCGGTCTTGAAGATGTTGCCGGGCATGATGCCGATCTTGCATTCCCCGGCGGTCATGACGCCCGGGCAGTTCGGCCCGATCAGCATCGATTTCGAGCCGCACAGCGCGCGCTTCACCCTGACCATGTCGAGCACCGGTATGCCCTCGGTGATGCAGACGATGAGGGCAATCTCCGCCTGGATCGCTTCCGCGATGGCATCGGCGGCGCCGGCGGGGGGCACGTAGATCACGCTGGCATCGCAGCCGGTCTTGGCGCGCGCCTCGGCGACGGTGTCGAACACCGGCAGGCCGAGATGGGTGGCGCCGCCTTTGCCCGGCGAAGTGCCGCCGACCATCTTGGTGCCGTAGGCGATCGCCGCTTCCGAATGGAAGGTGCCGTTCTTGCCGGTGAAGCCCTGGCAGATGACCTTGGTGTTCTTGTTGATCAGGACCGACATCATTTCAAGCCTCGATAGCCGGTCGTTTGCTTATCGCTTTCATCCGGCGGATTTGAATTGCTGAACCGATGACCAAACCCAGAAAACCCGGAACAAACACAAAACCTCCAAAAAGCAGCACCCTGATCGTCCCATCATTGTCTATCGCCGTATCGCCTTCATACCTCACTGGCACTGAAAACGCTTCGAAGAGGGCTAAAAAATACAAACCCAGCAATCCAATGCTGACAATCAAGACGATCAGGCAAATGTATTTTGCGGCGGTGCTTCCGAATAGATACGCGCACAGAGCAACCAGAGCATAAATCAGTCCGGCCGAGACTGATCCAAATCCAATCATATAGATTAGAAAAACTCGCAATTACGATCCCCTCACCGCTTTGACGATCTTCTGCGCGGCATCGTCGAGATCGTCCGCCGGCACCACATTGAGCCCGGATTCGCGGATGATCTTCTTGCCGAGGTCGACATTGGTTCCTTCGAGCCGGACCACCAGCGGCACCCGCAGGCCGACATCCCTGACCGCGGCCACCACGCCTTCGGCGATCACGTCGCATTTCATGATGCCGCCGAAGATGTTGACGAGGATGCCCTTTACGCTGTGGTCCGAGGTGATGATCTTGAACGCCGAGGCGACCTTCTCCTTGGTCGCGCCGCCGCCGACATCGAGGAAGTTCGCCGGCGATTCGCCGTAGAGCTTGATGATGTCCATGGTCGCCATGGCGAGGCCGGCGCCGTTGACCATGCAGCCGATGGTGCCGTCGAGGGCGATGTAGTTGAGGTCGTATTTCGACGCCTCGATCTCCTTGTCGTCCTCTTCGGTGATGTCGCGCAGCGCCATGATGTCGGCGTGCCGGTAGAGCGCGTTGTCGTCGAAGCCGATCTTGGCGTCGAGGCAGACGAGCTGGCCGGTCGTGGTGACCACCAGCGGATTGATCTCCAGGAGGCTCATGTCCTTGGCGAGGAACGCGCTGTAGAGCTTGCTCAACAGGGCGTCGGCCTGCTTGGCGAGATCGCCGGCGAGCCCGAGCACCTCGGCCATCAGGCGGCCGTGATGGGGCATGATGCCGGTCGCCGGATCGACCGAGAAGCTGACGATCTTCTCCGGCGTCTTGTGGGCGACCTCCTCGATGTCCATGCCGCCCTCGGTCGAGGCGACGAAGGCGACCCGCGAGGTGGCGCGGTCGACCAGGGCCGACAGATAGAATTCCTTCTCGATCGGCGAGCCTTCCTCGATGTAGAGCCGGCTGACCACCTTGCCCTTGGGGCCGGTTTGGTGGGTGACCAGCGTCGCGCCGAGAATCCGCGCCGCCTCGCGCGCGACGTCCTGGATCGATTTGACGACCTTGACGCCGCCCGCCTTGCCGCGGCCGCCGGCATGGATCTGCGCCTTGACGACCCATACCGGACCGCCGAGCTGATGGGCGGCGCGCTCGGCCTCCTCGACCGAAAAGGCCGGGATGCCGCGGGGAACCGGCACGCCGAATTCCCCCAAAACCGCCTTGGCCTGGTATTCGTGAATGTTCATGACGCCTGCCCGGAGCTGATGTTTTCTGCCGCTAAAGCACTTTCGCGATGCGCTGACCGTATCGATGTCATTGCCCGGCTTGACTGTGCAATCCAGTACGCCCGGTCGGTGTTTACTGGATCGCCCGGTCGAGCCGGGCGATGACAGCGAAGGTGTGTCAACCTATATGTAGAGATCAATTTCGGCGCCCACGACGTGCGATGGCGTGGATGCTGCGCGCCGGTCCGATCAGCCGAGATTTGGCGCGATCTTCATGCAGGCGTCAACCAAGCCGCGGACCGAATCGACCGATTTCTCGAACATCGACCGCTCCCCGCCATTGAGCTCGATCTCCACGACCCGCTCGACCCCCTTGGCGCCGATCACCACGGGAACGCCGACATAGAGGTCCTTCACGCCATATTCGCCGTTGAGGTAGGCGGCACAGGGCACCACCCGCTTCTTGTCGCGCAGGAAGCTCTCCGCCATGGCGATCGCCGACGAAGCCGGGGCATAGAAGGCCGAACCGGTCTTGAGCAGGTTGACGATCTCGGCGCCGCCATTGCGGGTGCGATCGACGATCTCGTCGATCCGCGTCTGGCTGGTCCAGCCCATCCGGATGAGATCGGGGATCGGAATGCCGGCGACCGAGGAGTAGCGCACCAGCGGCACCATGGTGTCGCCATGGCCGCCGAGCACGAAGGCGGTCACGTCTTCCACCGAGACGTTGAAGTCGTCGGCGAGGAAATAGCGAAACCGCGCGGAGTCGAGCACGCCGGCCATGCCCACCACCATGTTCTTGGGCAGGCCGCAATATTTCTGCAGCGCCCACACCATGGCGTCGAGCGGGTTGGTGATGCAGATGATGAAGGCGTTGGGACAGTATTTCTTGATGCCGGAGCCGACCTGCTCCATCACCTTGAGATTGATGCCGAGGAGGTCGTCGCGGCTCATCCCGGGCTTGCGCGGCACGCCGGCCGTCACGATGCAGACATCGGCGCCGTTCATCGCCTCGTAGGAATTGGCGCCGAGGTAGCGGGTGTCGTTGCCCTCGACCGGCGTCGATTGGGCGATGTCGAGCGCCTTGCCCTGGGGAACGCCCTCGGCGATGTCGAACAGCACGACGTCACCGAGTTCCTTGAGCCCGATCAGGTGGGCCAGCGTGCCCCCGATCTGGCCTGCGCCGATCAATGCAATCTTCTTGCGCGCCATGACGACGAAATATCCTTGATTGATGGGAACCCGGCTGTGTCCGGGTGTTAACCCGTTCCAACCTCCCGTTCAAGTCGACCAAAGACGATGATCGTTTCCGATTCGGGCTGCGTCGCCAGGTCTCGGGTTTCGACGTCTCGGGTTTCGACGTCTCGGGTTTCGGCATCTCAGGTTTCGACGATGCCTTCCGCCGAGCCGGTGATGGCCGGCCCCCGTCCATGAGGCAGCGCCAGGTATTCGGTCGACCCCATCTCGGCGAGCCGGGAGGCCGTGCGCTTGAACTCATTGGCTTCGTAGCCCTCGTCCGCCAGGTAGAGCGCGCCGGGTTCCGCGGCGGCGGAGGCGACCAGCTTCACCCCGGCGTCATACAGCGTGTCGATCAGGGCGATGAAGCGCTTGGCCTCGTTGCGATTGGCAAAGTCCATCACCGGCACGTGGTCGATGACGACGGTGTGGAATTCGTGGGCGATGCGCAGGTAGTCGATCGCACCGAGCGGCTGCTCGCACAGGTCGTGGAAGCCGAAACGCGCCGCCCCCATCGCGGCGTGCGGCACGTGCAGGCGATGGCCCTTCACGATCAGGTCGAGCGGGCCGTCCCGCCCGGCGCTCAGGCGCCGCCAGGCGGCATCGAGGGCGCGGTTCGCCGCCGCATCGGCGGGGACGTGCCACACCTTCACGCCGATCAGCTTTTCCATCCGGAAGTCGGTGCGCGCGTCGAGCCGCAGCACGTCCATGCGCTCCTCGAGCAAAGCGATGAAGGGCAGGAACAGCGCCCGGTTGAGCCCGTCCTTGTAGAGTTCGTCCGGCTCCACATTGGAGGTCGCGACCACCACGACGCCGCGCTCGAACATCCGGGTGAACAGCCGGCCGAGGATCATGGCGTCGGCGATGTCGGTCACGTGGAATTCGTCGAAGCACAGGACCCAGGCCTCGTCGGCGAGGTCATCGGCGGTGAGGTGGATCGGATCGCCGCCGACCGCCCCGCCGTATTTCAGCTTGTTCCGATAGGCATTGAGGCGGTCATGCACATCCAGCATGAACTGATGAAAATGCGCCCGCCGTTTGCGCTGGACGGCGCAGGCAGCAAAAAACATGTCCATCAGCATGGTCTTGCCGCGCCCGACCTCGCCCCAGATGTAGAGCCCCTTGAGTTCCTGCCCGGGGTTCACGCGCTGGCCGAACAGCCAGCCCAGCGAGGAGGATTTGCGCGCCAGCCGGTGCATGGCGAGCCGCTCATTGAGGCGCCCAAGACGGGCTGCCGCCTCTTCCTGGGCCGCGTCGCGTTCGATCTCGCCGGCGGCAACGAGTGCCGCATATTGCGCGGTGATGGCGGCTGGCATGGTCAGGTCGGCATGGTCAGTCGGAGTTCCGGGACGGCAGGGACCGCCGGTTACAGGGACAAGGCCGGCGCGGCAACCGGTAACTTGCCGGAGTTCGCAACATCTCCACTGCGGAGCTCCATTGGTCGCGAAGCCATTTTCATGCCGCAGGCTGGGCCGCGACCCATGCGTGGCATGCATCGGGGCCTCGTAGCGATGGTATGTGGAGTCTTTCTCGGAGGCGATTTTGTGCGCAGCAAGTGCATGATATAGAACGAACTTTTATATTTTCCATTTACGCTAGGCTTGTTATTTGCTGCGGTGCACACAAATCCCTGTGCGGCGGCATTCTTGATGCCGTCGCATTTTGCTGCAACGCAATATGCGCAATTCCCGGGTGAACCAATCCGGCCGTCGCGGAGGATACGGCCGGGGTCTCACGAACAAATTTCATGAACAAAAACGCGTGGAGCTCGACCATGAATTATGTGACCACCGATGGCATCGTCCGCAAGCTTTGGGGCTCGGATGCCGAATCCTATGGCGATCATCTGCTGCGGCTCGATGCGGCGAGCCGGCGCAACCGTTTCGGCGGCAGCGTCGCCGACGACTTCATGCGCCGCCATGCCGAGGGCGCGTTCGAACCCGAAAACGTGATCTACGGTTTCCTGGCGGATGGAATCCTGCGCGGTGCGGCGGAGCTGCGGCCGTTCGGCCCCAATGCGGGTCAAGCCGAAGCCGCCTTCAGCATCGAGCGGCCCTGGCAGAGCCACGGCGTCGGCACCGAGCTTCTGGAGCGGACCCTTCTCGCCGCCCGTAACCGCGGCATCAAGCAGTTGCACATCACCTGCCTGCTGGAGAACCAGCGCATGCAGCAGCTCGCACGCAAATTCGATGCCGAGCTGCGGCGCGACGACGATTGCGTCATCGGCGAGGTCGATGCCCCCTACCCGACACCGATGTCGCTGATGCGCGAGATGATCGCGGACGGCGCCGGCGTGGCGACCGCCATGCTCGATGCCCAATCGCGCCTGCTCAAGCGTTCGTGAGGCGCTCCGAACTCGCCGGCGGCGCGCCCAGGGCGCCCCGGCTTTCTCGTGAAATCCGCGTCGCGGCCGTCGACGTGCGCAGGCCCGTTGCGAACGATCGGACAACATGGGCGCGACAGGTCGATCGGGCTTGCCCGCCACTGCCAAAAGTGCACATTTCGCGCGAGAGGGTTCGGCGGCGCTGCGGGCGATTCTGCCCAAGATGTCACCACAGTCGATGTCCCGACAGTGGGTCACCACAGTCGAACGGCTGTGCTTGGAGAGGCTGGCCATGCGATTTGCGTTGCTCCTGATGTCCGCGATCTGCGCCACCCTCCCCGCTTACGGACAGCAGGCGGCGCCGCCCGCTGTCCCGGTCGGCGTGGTCCAGGCCGCGCGCAAGCCGGTCTCCAAGACCGACGACTTCGTCGGCCGGGTCGAGGCCATCAACCGCGTCCAGATCGTGGCGCGGGTGAAGGGCTTCCTGGAGGACGTGAAGTTCAAGGAGGGCGACCTGATCAAGGAAGGCGCGCCCCTCTATAAGATCGAGCCGGGACTCTTCGAGGCCGCCGTCGAGCAGGCGCAGGGCGCCGTGGAGCGCAGCAAGGCGGCAAAAACGCTCACCGAGATTCAGCTCCAGCGCGCCCAGGAGCTGTTGACGCGGCAGGCCGGCACCGCCGTGGCGCGCGACCAGGCGCTGGCCGCGGACCAGCAGGCCCAGGGCCAGATCCTGACCGACCAGGCCAATTTGGACACCGCGAACATCAACCTCGGCTACACCAACATCACCTCGCCCATCGCCGGAAAGATCGGCCGGACCAATATCACCAAGGGCAATGTGGTCGGCCCCGACACCGGGCCGCTGACGCTCGTCGTCAGCCAGGACCCGATGTATGTGACCTTTCCGGTGAGCGAGCGCGACATCATGCAAGCCCGCAAGGACGGTCAGGTGGGCGACGTGAAGAGCATAAAGGTCAAGCTGCGATTTGCCGACGGATCGGTCTACGACCAAGTGGGCGAAATCAATTTCGTCGACGTGACGGTCGATCGCGGCACCGACAGTGTGACCGTGCGGGCGACCATCGCCAATCCCAAGGGCACGCTGATCGACGGCCAGTTGGTGCGGGTCGTCTTGGAAAGCGGCACGCCGGTCGAAAAGGTGGTCATTCCCCAGGCCGCGTTGATCGCCGACCAGGAGGGCGTCTACGTCTTCATCGTCGACGGCGGCAAGGCCGCGGTCAGGCGGCTCAAGCTCGGCGAGGAGACCGGAACGAACATCGTCGTCGAATCCGGGCTGTCGGGCGGCGAGCAAGTCATCGTCGAGGGATTGCAGGGCGTCCGGCCCGGCGCGCCGGTGCGGGCCAGTCCGTTGCCGTCCGGCCCGGGACGGAGCTGAGCGATGATCTCAGCGCTGTTCGTCGACCGGCCGCGGCTCGCCATCGTCATCTCGGTGGTCCTGACCATCGCCGGCCTGTTGTCGCTGATCGCGATGCCGATCGCGCAGTATCCGGATATCGTTCCGCCTCAAGTATCCGTCACCACATTCTATCCCGGCGCCAATGCCGCGGTGGTCGACGCGACCGTCGCCCAGCCGATCGAAGCGCAGATCATCGGCGTCGACAAGATGATGTACATGAAGAGCGTGAGCGGCGACGACGGCAGCTATACGCTGCAGGTCTCGTTCGAGCTCGGCACCAATCCCGACATCAACACCGTCAACGTCAACAACCGCGTGCAGATCGCGCTGGCCAAGCTGCCGCAGGACGTGACGCGCCAGGGCATCACGGTGAAAAAGAGGTCGTCGGCGATCCTCGGCGTGATCGCCGTCTATTCGCCCAAGCAGACCCACGACCCCTTGTTCATCTCCAACTACGTCACCATCAACCTGCTCGATCAGATCAAGAGCACGCCGGGCGTCGGCGACGCATCGCTGTGGGGCCCCCAGGACTACTCCATGCGGGCCTGGGTCCGCACCGACCGGCTGACCGGCCTCAACCTGACCACCGGCGACATCATCGCCGCCATTCAGGGACAGAACGTCCAGGCGGCGGTCGGGCGCATCGGCGCGCGGCCGATCTCGAACGAGCAGCAGTTGCAGCTCAACATCCAGACCAAGGGGCGCCTCGCCTCGGTCGCCGAATTCGAGAACATCGTCGTGCGCACCAATCCCGACGGCTCGGTGCTGCGCCTCGGCGACGTGGCGCGGCTGGAGCTGGGTGCCGCCAATCTCGACCGCGAAACCAGGTTCAACGGCAGCCCGGCCTCCGCGATCGCGATCTATCAGTCGCCCGGCGCCAATGCGATCACCACCCTGCAGGCGGTGCGCGACCGCTTGACCGAGCTGCAGATGCGGTTTCCCGAGGACCTCGCCTGGAAGGTCACCTACGATCCCACGACCTTCGTGAAGGCCACCATCGCGGAGGTCCAGAAGACGCTGATCGAGGCGTTCGTCCTGGTCGTCATCGTGGTCTATCTCTTCCTCGGCAGCATCCGCGCGACCCTGATACCGACCCTCGCCGTTCCGGTCAGCCTGATCGGCGCCTTCATCGTGCTCTATGCGGTCGGCTATTCGGCGAACTCGGTCTCCCTGCTCGCCGTCGTGCTGGCCATCGGCATCGTGGTCGACGACGCCATCGTCGTGGTGGAGAACGTCGAGCGGGTGATGGAGGAGCATCCGGAGCTGACGCCGGGAGAAGCGACCAAGCTGGCGATGCGGGAAATCACCGCGCCGATCATCGCGATCACGCTGGTCCTGCTTTCGGTGTTCGTGCCGGTGGGTTTCATCCCCGGCATTTCCGGCGAGCTGTTCCGCCAGTTCGCGGTGACCGTCGCCGTGGCGATGTTCATTTCCGCCATCAATGCGCTGACGCTGTCTCCCGCGTTGTGCGGCGTATTCCTCAAGCCCCATCACGGCCCGCGCCGGGGCGTGATGGCCAAGGTCATGGGCGCGATCGACTATGTACGCGATTCCTACGGCGCCGCAGTCGCCCGCATCGTGCGCTTTTCCGTCATCGGGCTGGTATTGGTCGGCGTCGCGGCGGCGGGCACCTACGGGCTCGCCCGCATCACCCCGACCGGATTCCTGCCCGAGGACGACCAGGGCGGATTCTTCGTCGTCGTCCAGTTGCCGGGCGCAGCATCGGTGGCGCGAACCGCCGACGTGATCAGCCAGGCCGAAGCGATCCTGAAGCGCGAGCCCGCGGTCGAGGACACCACCGCGGTCATCGGCTTGAACTTCATCGACAGCTACTCGCAATCCAACGCCGCTTTCATCGTCGTCACGCTCAAGCCGTTCGAGGAACGCAAGGACCGCTCCCTCGGCGCCGCCGCCGTCATCGCCGGCCTCGGCGCCAAATTCAGCCAGATCCAGGGCGGTGCGGTGATTCCGCTGGCACCGCCGCCGATCATCGGCCTCGGCACCGGCGGCGGATTCACTTATGTGCTGCAGGATCTCGCCGGCGGCGATCCCAAGGCGCTCGGCCAGGCGTTGCGCGGGCTCATCGTCGCCGCCAACCAGGATCCGCAATTGAGCCGCGTGTTCAGCACGTTCTCGGCGACCAACCCGTCGATCTATCTCGATATCGACCGCGACAAGGCGCAGGTCCTCGGCGTGCAATTGAATTCCATTTTCCAGGCACTGCAGGCCTCGCTCGGCGGCTACTACGTCAACGACATGAACCTGTTCGGCCGCACCTGGCAGGTCCAGGTCCAGGCCGAGGCCCAGGACCGCGCCAGCGTCGACGATCTCTATCGGATCAATGTGCGCAGCAATGAAGGGAAAATGATCCCGCTGCGAAGCCTGGTGGAAGTCCGCCTCGTGGTCGGGCCGCCGTCGCTGATCCGCTACAACAATCTTCGCGCGGTCACAGTGCAGGGCAGCCCGGCACCGGGCATTTCGACCGGCCAGGCGCTCAATGCGATGGAGGCCGTCGCAGCGCGCACGCTGCCGCAGGGCTATGGCGGCGCCTGGACCGACACCGCGTTCCAGGAGAAGCGCGCCGAGGGCAAGACCCCGATGATCCTCGGTTTCGCACTCCTGTTCGCCTACCTCTTCCTGGTCGCGCTCTACGAAAGCTGGACTATACCGGTGCCGGTCCTGCTCTCGGTGACGATCGGCATCGTCGGGGCGTTCGCCGCCCTCGTGATCGGAGGGCTGACGCTCGATCTCTACGCCCAGATCGGCATGGTCGTCCTGATCGGGCTCGCGGCGAAGAACGGCATCCTGATCGTGGAGTTCGCCAAGGAGCAGCGCGAAAAAGGCGTTCCGCTGCTCGCCGCGGCGACCGAAGGCGCACGGCTGCGGTTCCGCCCGGTGATGATGACGTCCTTTGCCTTCATCCTCGGACTGCTGCCGCTGGTGATCGCCACCGGCGCGTCGCAGCTCGCGCGGCGCAATGTCGGCACCCCGGTGTTCGGCGGAATGATCTTTGCGTCGTTCATCGGGATTTTCGCGATCCCGCCGCTGTACGTGTTTTTCCAGGCGATCCGCGAACGGGTGCGTCCGTCGACCCGGCCGCCGGAAAAGCCCCCCGTGGCCGTGCCGGCCGCGGCGGCGCATGAGGTTTCTAAAGGCGCCTAGTTACAGAGTTTCTTGACGACTTTCCCACCGGCAATCTCAGGTGGAACTGCTCGCGAACTTGCCGTTGCCGCCCTCAAGCAGGCGAAGGCCCACCTGATTGCCGATGCGCGCGCTGCTTGACGAGCGCGTTCCACGCGGCCTGCGCAAGGCGCTTCTCGGCCACGATGCCATAACTGTCCCCGAGGTGGGTGGGCCGGTGTGAAAAATGGCGGCACCCGGAGTACGGAAGCTGATCGATACGGAAGTAAGGAAATTGGCGGTCAGAATGCGTAATTTAAGCCGAACCTGCCGATGTTGTCCGCAAGGCTGTGGCTGTGCACGATGGACGCACGCGGAAACAGCACTGGATTGCTGTTCGCGCTTGTGAAGCTTGCCGTGCCCAGATCGACGTAGAGATATTCGACCTTGACGCTCCAACGCGGCGCAAAGGCCCATTCCGCTCCTCCGCCCGCGGTCCAGCCTCCGCGCATTCCGCTGTTCGACGCAGCGTTCGTCGCCGACGAGAATGGAAAGAATATGAAGTCGGAGAAGCTCACATGCGCTTCCGCCCAGCCGCCGGTTGCGAAAAACAACCATTGACCGTTGGCGATACCGGCCCGGCCCCGGACCGTCGAAAGCCAATCGCTGCTGAACGTTTCAGAGAACGAATTGCCGACTCGCAACTGGGGAATCGCCCCTGAATTGGTGGCGCTCAATCCAGTGTATTGGAGATCGCCCTCAAAACCGAGCACAAACCAATTATTGACTAATCCAGCGCGCATCCAGTGCCCCTGAACTATCGATGGACTCATGCTGTGCCCACATCGATGTACCGTGGTTACTGGATCGCCCGGTAAAGCCGGGCGATGACCGCAATGGGATTCGAGCTAGAAAGGGTTTCTTGACGGCTTCCCCACCGTCAGTCGCGAACTTGGCTACAAAGCAGCGACGCCCGCCGCCAGCGGATACTCCGCCTCGACCACATAGGGGCCGCCGCCGACCGAGGCGCGCGAGGAGTACAGCACGAAGCGCGACACCGGGAACGGCGTCGAGCGGAACGGCTGATGGCTCGCCAGAGTAGTCCGCCACCTGACGGCTCGAGACGTCGCGCAGCCGCGCCAGCGTCACATGGGGCTTGTACTTGCGTTCGGGCTCGAACCCGACGCGCTGCATCAGCCGCTCATGGTCGGCCTGCAGGTCGATCAGCGGCCGTACCGGCTGCGCCGCCGCCACCACCGCCCGGGGCTTGTTGCCGCCGAACGAGTCGAGGCCGTCGAGCTGCAGGTCGAAGCCCGGCCGACGGACCCCGCCAAGCATGTAGGCCACCTCGCGCGCCATCGCGTCATCGACATCGCCGATGAAGCGCAGGGTCAGATGATAGTTGTCGGGGTCCACCCAGCGGGCGCCGGGCAGCCCGCCGCGCAGCAGCGCCAGCGACTGGCCGACATCGGCGGGGATTTCGAGGGCGGTGAAGAGCCGGGGCATGGGCGGGACGGGAACCGGGACGATTTCACGCAATACGATCCGAAACGATCCGAAAAAGTCTGGGACTTCTCGGGATCATGAGCCAAATGTGTGGATTCGCGCGCGCGATGCAACCGTGTCGCGGCGATTTTGCGCTTCACTGCGATTTGCCGGCGCTGGTTCTTGCCTGCACCACCAGCCGCTCCGCCGCGGGCAGAATTTTCTCGACGATCACATCGACACCGGCAGCCGTCGGATGCAGCCCGTCGCGCTGGTTGAGCTTCGGATCGGCGGCAACCCCATCGAGAAAGAACGGATAGAGGATCGCGCCGTATGCCTTGGCGAGATCGGGGTAGATGGCATTGAAGGCGGCACCGTATTCGGCGCCCAGATTGCGGGGCGCCAACATGCCGCACAGCAGCACCGGAATATGACGCTCGCCGAGCCGGCGCAGCAGCGCGTCGAGCGCCCCGCGGGTCACCTTGGGGTCGACGCCGCGCAGCGCGTCATTGGCGCCGAGCTCCAGGATGACGGCATCGGTCCCGTCCGGTACCGACCAGTCGAACCGGGCAAGTCCGCCCGAGGCGGTATCGCCGGACACCCCGGCATTGGCGATTTCCGTGGCGATGCCTTTGGCGGCCAGGGCACGCTGCAGCCTGACGGGAAATGCTTCATTGGCGGCGAGGCCGTATCCGGCGGTGAGCGAATTCCCCAGCGCCACGATCCTGAGCGGATGGTCGGAGGCGAGCGCAGCAGGTGCGGCCAGCCATGCGCCCAGTGTGACAGCGACGACCCAGCGACCTATCTTCACTCCGGGGGCGAATCCCCCATATGTGCGGAGCGGGCGATTCTTCCAGTTCAGGCGCGGAAACCACATCCACATGGACGACACCTCGGCGGCAGTTCGCCCCCTCATACCGGCAATTTCCCTTTCGGGCGTCAATCTTTCGCTCGGCCGCGGCGCCGGGCGGGTTCATATCCTCAAGGACATCGCGCTCAATATAAGGCAGGGCGAGGCGGTTGGCCTGGTCGGCCCCTCGGGGTCGGGCAAATCGACGCTGCTGATGGTGATGGCCGGGCTGGAGCGGCCGGATGCCGGCGCGGTGGCGGTCGACGGCGAGGACATCGGCCGGCTCGACGAGGACGCGCTTGCCCGCTTTCGCGGCCGCAGGATCGGCATCGTGTTCCAGTCGTTCCATCTCATCCCGACCATGACGGCGCTGGAGAACGTCGCCACCCCGCTGGAGCTGGCCGGCGCCCGCGACGCCTTCCGTCGCGCTGCCGCCGAGCTCGAGACGGTCGGGCTCGGCAGCCGTCTCGGCCATTATCCCGCCCAGCTCTCCGGCGGCGAGCAGCAGCGCGTGGCGCTCGCCCGCGCCCTCGTCGCAGCCCCGGCGATCCTGGTCGCGGACGAGCCGACCGGCAATCTCGACGAGGCCACGGGCCGCCAGGTCATCGACCTGATGTTCGCGCGTTTTTCCGAACGGGACATGACGCTCGTTCTCGTCACCCATGACGCATCGCTGGCGGCGCGCTGCGACCGGGTGATCCGGTTGCGCTCCGGGCGCATCGAGGAACAGGTGGTGACCGTATGAGCGCGCGGGCGGCGGCCGGCGCCGGCCTCACGCTGCGGCTGGCACTGCGCGAGCTGCGCGGCGGGTTGCGCGGCTTCTATGTCTTCATCGCCTGCATTGCGCTGGGCGTGCTGGCGATCGCGGCGGTCGGATCGTTTGCCGAGAGCCTCGCCGACGGGCTCGCCAGCCAGGGCCGCGTGATCCTCGGTGGCGACGAGGCGTTTTCACTGATCCAGCGCGAGGCATCCCCGGCCGAGCGCGCGTTCCTCGCCGCCCGCGGCGACGTATCGGCGGTCGCGACGCTACGCGCGATGGCGCGCACCGCCGATGGACAGCCGGCCCTGGTGGAGGCAAAGGCGGTCGATGCCGCCTATCCGCTCTACGGCGCGGTGGTCGCGGAGCCGGGCGGCGACGTCACGCCCTTGGCTGCCCTGCTGGCGCGGCGGGGCGATGCCTTCGGCGCCGTCGTCGATGCCGCGCTGCTGACGCGGCTCAATCTCGAGCCGGGCGCCCGCGTCACCTTGGGCGCCGCCACCATCGAGCTGCGGGCGGTGCTCGGGAGCGAGCCCGACAAGCTCGCCGGCGGCATCGGATTCGGACCGCGCCTGCTCATCAGCCAGGACGCGCTGCGCGCAACCGGGCTGCTGGCAGCCGGGCAGCCTGGTGCGATGGACCTACCGCCTGCGGCTGCCGGCTGGGGCTTCGAGCGACGCCGACGCGCAGGCGGTGGTCGACGCCGCGAACGCGCAGATGCCGGAGGCCGGCTGGGAAATCCGCAGCCGCAGCAACGCCACCCCGCAGCTCGAGCGCAACATCGAGCGGTTTTCCCAATATCTCACGCTGGTCGGCCTCACCGCGTTGCTGGTCGGCGGCGTCGGCGTCGCCAATTCCGCCAAGCACTATCTCGACCGCAAGCGTTCGGTGATCGCGACGATGAAGTCGCTCGGCGCCACCGGCAGCCGGGTCGTCGCCGTCTATTTCGTCGAGGTGCTGCTGCTGGCCGGGATCGGCATCGTCATCGGGCTCGTGCTCGGCGCAGTGCTGCCGTTCGCAGCCGCGTCGCTCCTCGGCGGCATCATTCCGCTGCCGCTGTCGCCGGCGCTCTATCCGGGCCAGCTCGCCTTGGCGCTGGCCTATGGCGTGCTGACGGCGGCGACCTTTGCACTGTGGCCGCTCGGGCGCGCCCACGACCTGCCGGTCTCGGCGCTGTTTCGCGACGAGATCGCGCCGGAGCGGCGGCTGCCGCGGCCACGCTATCTGGTGGCGACGGCGATGGCTGCGGCAGCACTCGCCGTGCTCGCGGTCGCCGCTGCCTATGACCGCAAGATCGCGATGATCTTCATCGCCAGCGCGCTCCTGGTGTTCGGCCTGCTGCGCCTGATCGCGAGCCTCGTGATGCTGGTCGCGCGCCGGGTGCCGCGGCCGCAGTCCACCGTGCTGCGGCTCGCCATCGCCAACATCTACCGGCCCGGCGCGTTGACGCCGACGGTCGTGATCTCGCTCGGCCTCGGGCTTGCTCTGCTCGTCACCGTGCTGGAGGTCGACGCCAATCTGCGCCAGCAATTCGCCGCCGCGCTTCCGGAAAAGGCGCCGTCATTCTATTTCCTCGACATCCCGGACCAGGACGCCGAACGCTTCGACGATTTCGTGCGGACGCAGGCGCCGCGCGCCACCCTGGTGCGGGTCCCGATGCTGCGCGGGCGGATCGTGGCCGCGCATGGCACCAAGGCCGAGGACCTCAAGCCCAAGCCCGACGCCGCCTGGGTCCTGCAAAGCGACCGCGGCATCACCTACACGTCCGAAGTCCCGGTGGGATCGCGGCTGACGGACGGCGCGTGGTGGGGCAAGGACTATTCCGGCCCGACCCTGGTGTCGTTCGAGAAGAAGATCGCCGAAGGTCTCGGATTGAAGATCGGCGACGACATCACCGTCAACGTGCTCGGCCGCAACATGACGGCGCGCATCGCCAATCTGCGCACCGTCGACTGGCAATCGCTCGGCATCAATTTCGTCCTGGTGTTTTCGCCCGGCGCCTTTGCCGGCGCGCCGGTGGCCGACATCGCGACCGTGACCTTCCCCGGCGGCGGCAGCAACGCGGAAGAGACCGCGCTGATGAAAGCCGTGACCGACACCTTTCCCGGCGTCACCGCGGTGCGGGTCAAGGAGGCGCTCGACGCCGTCGGCGCCATCGTCACCAATCTCGTGCTCGGGGTGCGGGCGGCGAGCGCGATCACGCTGATCGCGGCCGTCCTGGTGCTGGGCGGCGCGCTCGCGGCGGGGCATCGCCATCGCGTCTACGATGCCGTCATCCTCAAGACGTTCGGCGCCACGCGACGGCAGCTCATGACGGCCTACGCCATCGAATACCTGCTGCTGGGCGGCGCCACGGTGGTATTCGGCGTCGCCGCCGGATCGATCGCCGGCTGGGGCATCGTCGTCGATTTCATGGCATTGCCGTTCCATTGGCAGGTCGCGCCGGCACTCGCGGCAGCCGTCTCCGCGGTCCTCCTCACTCTGGTGTTCGGCCTGATCGGCACCTGGCCGGCGCTCGGCCGCAAGCCGGCGCCGGTGTTGCGCAACCTGTGAAAACTCGCGACAATCAGCCGCGCGCTGTTAAAGCCGGTTCGATATGACGATGCGCTCTGCTACCTTCGTTGCGTCATAAAGCACGGCCAATGTCGGCCGATATTGACAAGCGTGGCGGGGATTGCGGAATGGAAGAAGGCATGCTTCACAACCCGATCGTAGTCCGCGCCGGCTTGGGGAATTGAGGCATGTCGGACTTCGACCGAAGCGCAGCGGGCCGGCCTTTCGGCGGGGCGATGACCAGCGCAGAGGCGGCGGCCATCGACGCCGGCCTGCGTGCCCACATGCTGAGCATCTATAATTACATGGTCCTGGGCCTGGCGATCACCGGTATCGCCGCGTTCGGCGTCTATACGCTCTCGGTCACCGGCGACGTGGGGGCGGCGGCGAAGATCTCGCGCGACGGCATCGACATTCCGATCCGGCTCGCCGGCCTCAACATGTATCTCACCCCGCTGGGCTACACGATGTTCGTCGGCCCGCTGAAATGGCCGATCATCCTGGCGCCGCTCGCGCTGGTGTTCGCGGCTGAGCTTCGGCATCGAGCGGATGCGGCCGCGGACGGCGCAACTGCTGTTCTGGCTCTATGCGGCCCTGGTCGGCCTGTCGCTCGGCTCGATCTTCATGGTCTACACCCAGACCTCGGTGGTGCGGGTGTTCTTCATCACCGCGGCGTCGTTCGGCGCCCTGTCATTGTGGGGCTACACTACGCAGCGCGATCTTTCCGGCGTCGGCTCGTTTCTGGTCATGGGCTTGTTCGGCGTGATCATCGCCGGTGTGGTGAACCTCTTTCTCGCCAGTTCGGCGCTGCAATGGGCGATTTCGGTGATCGGCGTGCTGGTGTTTTCCGGGCTGACCGCCTGGGACACCCAGCGCCTCAAGAACGAATTCATCTACTTCGCAATGGACGGCGCCACCGCGCAACGCTCCGCCGTCATCGGCGCGCTGTCGCTCTATCTCGACTTCGTCAACATGTTCACGATGCTGCTGCAGCTTCTGGGCCAGCGCGAGGATTAGAGTGATGGGTAGATTTTCTGGAACCCGTTACGGTCTGGCCCGGGCTGACGCGAGCGGCCGCGTCGCCGCCTCGACCATCGCCGAGGACAAGAGCTTGGCGACACAGCCATAGCTCCAATCGTTCATATGAAGAAGGTCGGGCGACAGGAACGTCTCGAACGGAATGGCGTCGCGGTCGTGCCATCCCCGCATCAGGGCAAAGCGCGGAAACAGGTCGACGCTCGCCTCCTTCGCCGCGGCAGAGATCAGGTTGACCATCTCTTCTGCATCCGGCCTTGACGATCACCTTCGGCGCGAATTGCGGATCGATCAGCACCACATCGGCTCCGATTGCCTTGATCCGGGCAATGCCCTCGTGCACGAGGTGGTCGACCGGGCCGAGCGGATTGTCCCTGAGCACGGCATTGGTGCCGACCTGCAACAGCACGACGTCGGGATGCGCAGCGGCGACGCCTTCGTCGAAGCGCGACATCATGTCGGCCACCTCGTCGCCATTGACGCCTCGGTTGAGCACGGTGATCGTCTGTTGCGGAAAGCTGGCCTTCAGCTCGGCCTCGAGGCGGCTCGGATATGAGGCTGCCGGTCCGCTTGCCCCGGCACCGGCGGTCGAGGACGAACCGAGCGCCACGATGGTGACCGAATGCCGGGTCGCGATCCGCTGCGCCATGTGCGCGAGCGGATAGGAAAGCCGCGTCACCGCGCCTTTGTCGGCGCAGGGATAGGTCGCCGGCTGGGCGCTGGCTTGAGCGAAGGCCTGGATCGGCGCAAGCGCGGCCACGACAGATGCGGCTGCGAGTGATACGACGACGGCGACATGGACGGGGAAGCGCGGCGGCGAAGACATCGTCAACGAATCTCTTTTTTCTCGGCCTTTGTCAATTTCACCGCTTCGACCACGACATTGGCGAGCAGGCGGCCGAGGCAATCATGGACCTGCTCGGCGACGTCGGTTTTCCGCGTTGCGGCATAAAGATCGAAGGTACCGGCTTCGCTCCACCTCTTCATGATCGAAAAGCGATCGAACAGGATGACCTCTCGCTGCAGTGCAATCATGCGCATCGCATCCGCATAGGCGCCCACCGCCAGCATCGGCTCGGTGCGCGGGCTGTATTGCATGTTGACGAACACGGTATCGGCGCCGGCCGCCTGCAGCGTGTCGACGCCGTCATCGAGGGCCAGGCGGAAATCGTCGGGATCGACGCCGCGGATAGCGTCGGCGGTGCCGGTCTGCCAGACCACCAAAGCGGGCTTGGCCTCCGCGACGATCCGCGACAGCTTGCTCTCCATTTCCTCCGCGCTATCCCGCGGCCGCGCATAGGTCGTGACCTTGACCGCAATCCCGGGCAACATCTTGCCCAGCGCGGCCTCGAGACGGATGGGATAAGCGAGATTGGTGCCGGCCGGGCCGGCGAGTTCCGAGGAGGCGCTGCCGACCACCACCACGTCGAGCCGCTTCTTGGCGATCGCTGCGGTGACGTGGGGCATGCCAAAATCCGGCCCTACCGCGCCGGCTGCGGCGATGCAGCCATCGGTGTCCTTGGCGTATGCGTGCTTGGCGTATGCGCCGCCACCGATCAGGGCGCAAATGAGCGCCACAGCCAACGGTTTCATGCCCCTCCTCCCGAGAGGGTGGTAGCGCCTGGCGGTCCAGGTCGCGATCCGGGACTTCGTCCTTCTACCCGCTTGTACCACGAAATCAGAGCGGCTGTCGCAACCATTGTAACAATGCCTAACAGGCTCACGGCGACCTGCATCCCGATGCCCTCATTAATCTCGACCATGGCAAAATGGCCCGCAAATGACAGGAATACGCCCAGGCAGAAGATCTCCAGGGAGTGCTGGCCGCACAGGATCGCCGGGCGCAGCCAGATCGAATGCAGGAACGTCCATTGCTGCGGCACCAGGCGAACGGTCAACACGGCGAGCGCGACGAAATGGGCGAAGCGCAGCACGTCGAGATTGGTCTTGTCGATCGGATACATCCAGTCTTCGAGCCATTTGGGCACGAAATGCTCGGCCCCCGGGATGTACCAGGTCAAGGCGATGGCGCCGGCAAAGAGAAGATAGGCGACAGCGAGGACGACGGTCGCCGGCGATTGGATCAGGGGTGCGAGGCGCTTTGCCCCGCCGAGCCCGCACCATGCGCCGAACACGAAGAGGAGCTGCCAGGCGAACGGATTGAACACCCAGGAGCCGTTCGGATAGGCCGGCAGGTTCCAACCGAAATTCCAGGTCAGAAGGTAGAGCAGCAAGGACGCCCCGAGACCGACCGTGGGCGCCCGCAGCAGCACCCACAGCATCGGCGGAAACCCCGCGAGCAGCACGATGTAAAGCGGCAGCACGTCCATATTGGCGGGCTTGAATTTCAGCAGCAGCGCCTGCACCAGCGTGATATCCGGCTGGCGGAGAAAATCGAAGATGCCCATCTCCTCGCCGTAAAGCGGGTTCTCGAAGCTCGCGGCGACGTAGGAGATTTCCGCCATGTAGATCGCAAACAGGAAAACGTGGGCGACATAGACCTGCCAGGCACGCTTGAGGATGCGGGCGCTCGCCACCACCACGCCGCGTTCGCGCATCGCCCGGCCATACACGAATGCCGCGGTATAGCCGGAGATGAAAACGAAGATCTCGGTGGCGTCGGAGAAGCCGTAATTGCGGATCGTGATCCAGTTGACGATGTTGGAGGGGATGTGATCGAGGAAAATGAGCCACAGCGCGATGCCGCGAAACAGATCCAGCCTCAGATCGCGTTCGCCCGGCGCAGGGATCGGCATCAGGCTTCCTTCAACGTCGGCGGCATCCGGTTACAGATGACGCGACCACCTGCAGGATCGCGCCACCGGCGGCGCGATCCTGCAGGATAGGTGGTGCGCGAGCGATGCGACGATAGTATTAATCCATCGCCGCGCCCCGGTTGCGCCCGCGGCGCGGAACTTGTTCACTGCTTTGCAACGATGAGAAGGCTTTCGGACGATTTGAGGACGCCCATGTATCAAACAGTGACCCACAACATCGAAGTGACGGTGTCGCCGCGCTTCATGCCCGAGAAGTCATCGGCCGAGAAAGGCCTTTATTTTTGGGCCTACACCATTGGGATCGCCAACCGCGGTCCGGTCACGGTCCAGCTCAAGACCCGCCATTGGCGGATCACCGACGGGTTCGGGCGGATCCAGGAGGTGCGCGGCGCGGGCGTGGTGGGGGAAGAGCCGGTGCTGGCGCCCGGTGCATCCTATGAATACACCAGCGGAGTACCCCTGCCGACCCCATCCGGAATCATGGAGGGAACCTACGGTATGGTCACCACCGACGGCGAACGCTTCGACATCGACATTCCCGCGTTTTCGCTCGATGGCCCAGAGGCCAAGCGCACACTGAATTGACCCCTGATCCCCGAAAGTTTCAGTGCGTAGCCCGCATTGAGCGCAGCGAAATGCGGGACGGGCGTCCCCGGGCTGCGCTGCGCTCCTTCCGGGCTACGGAGCAACTTTCCGGACAAGGTCATATGCAGGAATTGAAGGCCCGGCCGGTAACCTGATGCGGGTAAAATAATCCGGTAGCTGCCGCGGCGCGACCGCGCGGATCACTCCGGTTCTTCACTCTTCTCCGCGGCAGCTTCGACCTCGGCAGGCGCAAACACATATTTGCTGTTGCAGAACTCGCAGGTCACCGAGATCACGCCGTCCTGCACCATCTCGTCGCGGTCCGCCTGCGAAAAGCTTTTCAACATGTCGGTGACGCTGCCGCGCGAGCACGAGCACTTCGCCTCGACTGCGGCGGACTTGAACACCCGCACGCCGTGCTCATGGAAGAGCCGGTAGAGCAGACCTTCGCTCGAAAGCGACGGATCGATCAGTTCGATATCCTCGACGGTGGCGATCAGCGAACGGCCTTCGACCCAGGCGTCGTCCTCGGGAACGTCGTGGCGCACGACGCCGGCCGGCGCGTCGCCGGGATCGAGATCGGGGCCGCGCATCCGTTCGGCCTTCTTGGGGAGGAATTGCAGCAGCATGCCGCCGGCGCGCCAGCGGTGACGCGGACCGCCGGCGCCCGCACGCAGCTCCTCTGCGACCGCGAGCCGCACCCTGGTCGGAATCTGTTCCGAGCGCAGGAAGTATTCGTGCGCGGCATCTTCGAGATTGCCGCCGCTCAGCGCGACCAGGCCCTGGTAGCGGTTCATCTCCTGGCCCTGGTCGATGGTCATGGCGAGATGGCCACGGCCGAGCAGTTCGCCCGCCGACTTGGGCGCGCCGGCGATGACGGCCGGGTCGAACTGGGCGCAGGCGCGCACCCGTCCCGGACTTCGGTAATCCACCACCAGCATGCGCACCGGGCCGTCGGTCTTGGTCTGGAGGATGAACCGGCCGTCGAATTTGAGCGAAGACCCCAGCAGCACGGTGAGCACGATCGCCTCGCCGAGCAGCTTGGAGATCGGCGCCGGATAGGCGTGCGCGTTCAAGATTTCGTCGAGCGCGGGACCGAGCCGCACCACGCGCCCGCGCAAATCGAGGGGCGCCACCTCGAACGGCAGGATCATGTCGTCGCCCGCATCGGCGGCGGGCGCGCGCGAAGTGGCCTCCAGACCCGTCATCGCGAACTCGTGTCGAAGCACCAGGCCAGGATGCCCTTCTGCGCATGCAGGCGGTTTTCGGCTTCGTCGAACACCACCGATTGCGGCCCGTCGATGACCTCGTCGGTGACTTCGTCGCCGCGATGCGCCGGCAGGCAATGCAGGAATATGGCGTCGGATTTGGCTTTTGCCATGAGCGCGCCGTTGACCTGATAGGGCCGCAGGATGTTGTGGCGGCGCGCGCCGTCCTTGTCGCCCATCGATACCCAGGTGTCGGTGGTGACGCAGTCGGCGGATTTCACCGCGACCTCGGGGTCGGTCCCGATGTCGATCGCGGCGCCCGACGACCTGACCCACTCCAGCACCTTTCGTTTCGGCGCGAGTTCCGGCGGGGTCGCGACGGCAAGCTCGAAGTCGAATTGGCGGGCGGCATGCATCCACGATGTGAGGACATTGTTGGCGTCGCCGGTCCACGCCACCTTGCGCCCGCGGATCGGCCCGCGATGCTCCTCGAAGGTCATGACGTCGGCCATGATCTGGCATGGATGCGAGCGCCGCGTCAGCCCATTGATCACCGGCACGGCGGCATATTCCGCGAGCTCGAGCAGCATGTCGTGCTCGAGCGTGCGGATCATGATGGCATCGACGTACCGCGACAGCACGCGGGCGGTATCGGCGATGGTCTCGCCGCGGCCGAGCTGCATCTCCTGGCCGGTCAGCACGACGGTGTCGCCACCGAGCTGGCGCATGGCGACGTCGAACGACACCCGCGTGCGGGTCGACGGCTTGTCGAAGATCATCGCCAGCATTTTTCCGGCGATCGGCAGCGCCCCGGGAGTGCGGATGCGCGCCTTCATGGCGCGGCTGTCGTCGATGATGCCGCGCAGCTCGCCGGGGGCGATGTCGATGAGGTCGAGGAAGTGGCGCGGCGCGGCGCTCATGGCGTCGCCCCGCCGGCCGCGGCGCGTTCGCGCTGGTTGCCCTCGATCCTCGCTGCGGCGCTGTCGATGCGGTGGATGGCTTCCGCGATCTCGGGCTCGTCGATGATCAGCGGCGGCAGCATCCGCACCACATTGTCTCCGGCCGCTGCGGCGAGGAGCTTCTCGGCACGCAGCGCCTCGACCAGTTCGACGTTCGGGCAGACCGCGACGAGACCGAGCAGCAGGCCTTCGCCGCGCACCTCGGAGATGACGCCGGGATGGCGATCCCTGATCTCGGCGAGGCGCTGGCGAAACAGGATCGCGCTACGGTGGACTTTCTCGAGAAACTCCGGCGCCAGCACCAGGTCGAGCACCGCATTGCCGACCGCCATGGCCAACGGATTGGCGCCGAAGGTCGAGCCATGGGTGCCCGCGGTCATGCCCTTGCCGGCCTCCGCGGTGGTGAGGCAGGCGCCGAGCGGAAATCCGCCGCCCAGCGCCTTGGCGACGCCCATCACATCAGGCGTCACGCCGCAGCGCTGATGGGCGAAAAAGCTGCCGGTGCGGCCGATGCCGGTCTGCACCTCGTCGAACACCAGGAGCAGCTCGTGCCGGTCGCACAATTCGCGCAGGCCCCGCAGGAACGGCGTCGGCACCACCCGCACGCCGCCCTCGCCCTGGATCGGCTCGATCAGGATCGCCGCGGTTTCCGGACCGATGGCGCTTTTGACCGCTTCGAAGTCGCCGAACGGAACCTGATCGAAGCCCGGCACCACGGGGCCGAACCCTTCGAGGTATTTTTTCTGTCCGCCGGCGGCGAGCGTCGCGAGCGTGCGCCCGTGGAATGCGCCTTCGAACGTAATGATGCGGTGACGCTCCGGCCGGCCGCTGGCGAACTGGTATTTGCGCGCGACCTTGATCGCGCACTCCATCGCCTCGGCACCGGAATTGCAGAAGAAGACGAGGTCGGCGAAGGTGGCGGCGCACAACCGCTCCGCCAACCGCTCCGCCTCGGGAATCCGGAACAGGTTCGACACGTGCCACAGCCGGTGCGCCTGCGCGCTCAGCGCATCGATCAGATAGGGATGGGCGTGCCCCAGCGCGTTGACGGCGACGCCGCCGGTAAAATCGAGATAACGCTCGCCGTTGGTCGCGATCAGCCAAGCTCCTTCGCCGCGCTCGAAGGCGAGGTCGACACGGGCATAGGTCGGCAACAGGTGCGAGGTCACGGCACGGGCTCGTTGGTCAGCGTCGGTTTTGACGACGGATCGGGCGCATACGGATTGGGCGCAAAACGAAATGTGCCGCCTCTGCGGGCGGCACGCGGGCATATTGTATTTCCCGCCCGGCTCCTGTCAACACGATGCAGCACGCGATGCAACGCGCCCGGAAGCGGACAAAGTCCCCCCGGCCACGGCGCGAAATGCGATGAGCTGTGGATGACGCGCGCCGCGGGAACTCCTTGGGCAAGGAACATGTGGACGAGCACATGCCCGAACTCTTGCGCGCGAGTCACGGCATATAGTAGCGTCGTCGCGCACTGGTACGACATCTCGTGCAGCGGCGACTTCTTTAGTTTGTTGGTGCGGCGCGTTCCCGGCGCCCGGCCTAGGGCTGGACGACGGCGAGGAAGGATTCCGCCAAGCCGCCGTAACGAGAGAACCAAGGTGGGTGGCCATGACATGGACTGATGAGCGGGTCGAATTGCTGAAGAAGCTTTGGGCCGACGGACTGTCCGCAAGCCGGATCGCGGCCGAACTCGGCGGCGTATCCCGCAACTCGGTGATCGGCAAAGTGCATCGTCTCGGCCTGTCCGGGCGCGCCAAGAGCGCGTCCGCCTCGGCGCCGCGCCAGCGCAAGCCGCGCGTCCACCAGCACATGATGCGGCTCGCCCGCCCGGGCGTGCGCGGCAACACCGCACTCGCGCCGATGCAAGTGTTCGAGGTCGATGTCGCGGCCGAGCCCCAAGTGGTCGAGAACATCGTGCCGATGGGACAGCGCTGCTCGATTCTCGAATTGAACGAAAGCACGTGCCGCTGGCCGATCGGCGATCCGAGCGCCGTGGATTTCTTCTTCTGCGGCGGCAAGACCATCGAGGGACTGCCCTATTGCGGCTACCACTCGCGGATCGCCTATCAGCCGGCATCGGAGCGCCGCCGCGACAGGCGCCCGGACCGCGGGTAAACTCGTCAGGTTAGTGACCTGGTTGGAGCGCAGCGACGAACCGGGACCCCGTCCCGCATTTCTCTGCGCTCAATGCGGGCTACGCGTTATCCCTGGCCGGCGCCATAATCCGGCGCCGACGGTTACGCGCTCTTCACGAACCGATCGTTGAGTGCGTAGCCGGCGCCGCGCACGGTGCGGATCGGATCGGTGGCGCGGCCGCGGTTGAGCGCCTTGCGCAGGCGTCCGACGTGAACGTCGACGGTGCGCTCGTCGATATAGACGTCGCGGCCCCACACCCGGTCGAGCAACTGCTCGCGCGAGAACACGCGGCCGGGATTCTCCATCAGGAATTCGAGCAGGCGGAATTCGGTCGGGCCGAGCGGCACGTCGCGGCCGGCGCGCGCCACCCGCTGCTTCTCGCGGTCGAGCTCGATGTCGCCGGCCGACAGCACGCCCGCGACCCGCTCGGGCTTGGTCCGGCGCAGCAGGGCGCGAATCGCGCGCCAGCAGCTCGGGCACCGAGAACGGCTTGACGATGTAGTCGTCGGCGCCGGTGGCGAGGCCGCGCACGCGCTCGCTTTCCTCGCCGCGCGCGGTGAGCATGATGATCGGCAGTTGCTGGGTTTCCGGGCGCGCCCGCAGCCGGCGGCATAGCTCGATGCCGGAAAGGCCCGGCAGCATCCAGTCGAGCACCGACGAGATCCGGGCGTGTTCTCCTTGAGCTTGAGATCCGCCTCGTCGCCGCGCACCGCGGACTCGACCGAATAGCCCTCCGCCTCGAGATTGTAGCGCAGCAGGACGTCAACGGCTCCTCGTCCTCGATGATCAGAATTCGCGCCGTCATTCAGCCCTCGAAACCGCGCGCGGCGCCATCGGTCACAACCGATAGGGGACGCGCGTCGTGCTCGGTGTTGTCGCCCTTGGGGCGCTCGTCCGGCAGAGGCCTGCCCTCTACCATGTAGTAGATCGTCTCGGCGATGTTGGTGGCGTGGTCGCCCATCCGCTCGATGTTCTTGGCGCAAAACAGCAGATGGGTGCAAACGCTGATGTTGCGGGGGTCCTCCATCATGTAGGTGAGCAGCTCGCGGAACAGCGAGGTGTAGACCGCGTCGATCTCCTCGTCGCCGCGCCACACCTGCAGCGCCTTGGCGACATCGCGCCGCGAATAGGCGTCGAGCACGTCCTTGATCTGGGTGCAGCACGAGTTCGGTCATGTGCTCGACGCCGCGCATCACCTTCTGCAGATTGAGCTCGCCGTCGAGAACCATCACGCGCTTGGCGATGTTCTTGGCGAGATCGCCGATGCGCTCGAGGTCGTTGGAGACGCGCAGCGCGCCGACGATGTCGCGCAGGTCGACCGCCATCGGCTGGCGCCGGGCGATGGTGAGGATCGCCTTCTCCTCGATCTCGCGCTGCAGGACGTCGATCTTGGCGTCCTCGGCGATGATGCCGTGGGCCAGGTCCGCGTCGTGGCGGTTGAGCGCATCGATCGCGTTGGCGATCTGGCGTTCCGCCAGGCCGCCCATCTCGGCGATCATCCGCGACAAGTTCCTGGAGATCGGCGTCGAACGCCTTGTGGGTGTGCTCGGTCATGACCATCTCGTCACTCCGCTCGCTTGCATCAGCCGAAGCGGCCGGTGATGTAGTCCTGGGTGCGCTTGTCCGCGGGCGTGGTGAACATCTTGCTCGGTGGCGCCGAACTCGACCATTCGCCGAGATACATGAAGGCCGTGATAATCGGAGACGCGCGCGGCCTGCTGCATGTTGTGGGTGACGATGACGATGGTGTAATCGTTCTTGAGCTCGTCGATCAGCTCCTCGATCTTGGCGGTGGAGATCGGATCGAGCGCCGAGCAGGGCTCGTCGAGCAGGATGACTTCGGGCCGCACCGCCACGGTGCGGGCGATGCACAGGCGCTGCTGCTGGCCGCCGGACAGGCCGAGCCCGTTGGCTTGCAGCTTGTCCTTGACCTCGTCCCACAGCGCGGCGCGGCGCAGCGCCGATTCGACGCGCTGCGTCCATCTCGGCGCGCGACAGCTTCTCGTAGAGCCGGACGCCGAAGGCGATGTTCTCGTAGATCGACATCGGGAACGGCGTCGGCTTCTGGAACACCATGCCGATGCGCGCGCGCAGCAGGTTGAGATCCTGGCCCGGCTCGAGGATGTTGTGGCCGTCGAGCAGCACCTCGCCCTCGGCGCGCTGGTCCGGATAGAGGTCGTAGATGCGGTTGAGGATGCGCAGCAAGGTCGACTTGCCGCAGCCGGACGGGCCGATGAAGGCCGTGACCTTGCGGTCGTAGAGCGGCACGTTGATCGCTTTCAGCGCCTGATGGTCGCCGTAGTAGAAATTCAGGTTCCTGACCGTCACCTTTTCCGCGAGCTTGCCGTGCGGGCCGGCGTCCTTGCCGGCCACCGGTACCGGCGGCGCGACGGCGGTGTTGGCGGTATCCATGGAATTCATGACGTCTTCCTCGAGCCGGCGAGCGCACGTGCGATGATGCTGAGCGCAAGCACGGCGACAGTGATGAGCAGCGCCCCGGTCCAGGCGAGCCTCTGCCAATCCGCGTAGGGACTGAGCGCGAACTGGAAGATGACGACCGGCAGGCTGGCCATCGGCGCGTTGAGATCGGTCGAGAAGAACTGGTTGTTGAGCGCGGTGAACAGCAGCGGCGCGGTCTCGCCGCTGATGCGGGCGACCGCCAGCAGGACGCCGGTGACCATGCCGGCGCGCGCGGCGCGGTAGGACACATGCCGATCACATGGGCGCGCGGCATGCCGAGCGCCGCCGCGGCCTCGCGCAGCGCGTTCGGCACCAGGATCAGCATGTCCTCGGTGGTGCGCACCACCACCGGCATGACGATGACCGCCAGCGCGACCGCGCCGGCCCAGCCCGAGAAATGCCCCATCGGCGCCACCACGATCTCGTAGACGAACAGGCCGATCACGATCGACGGCGCGCTCAGCAGGATGTCGTTGATGAAGCGCACCACCATGGCGAGCTTGGCGTGCCGCGCCGTATTCGGCCAGGTAGGTGCCGGCCAGGATGCCGATCGGCGTGCCGATCGCGACGGCGAGCACGGTCATCATCAGGCTGCCGATGATCGCATTGAGCAGGCCGCCGGCGGAGCCGGGCGGCGGCGTCATCTCGGTGAAGACCGCGAGCGAGAGCCCGCTGATGCCCTCATAAACGAGGGTCCCGAGGATCAGCACCAGCCAGCCCAGGCCGATCACGGTGGCGCCGATCGACAGGACGAGGACGATGGTGTTGCGGTGGCGGCGGCGGGCGTAGAGGTCCGGCATGGCTCAGCCCACCCGCCGTTCGATCCGCATCAGCATGTAGCGCGCGACGGCGAGCACGATGAAGGTGATGACGAACAGGATCAGGCCCAGTGCGATCAGCGACGAGGTGTAGAGGTCGCCGACCGCCTCGGTGAATTCGTTGGCGATGGTCGCGGAGATCGTGGTGCCGGGGGCGAGTATCGATGCCGAGACGCGGTGCGCATTGCCGATGACGAAGGTCACCGCCATGGTTTCGCCGAGCGCACGGCCGAGGCCCAGCATGACGCCGCCGATGACGCCGACCCGCGCATAGGGCAGCACCACGTAGCGCACCACCTCCCAGGTGGTGCAGCCCACGCCGTAAGCCGCCTCCTTGAGCACCGCCGGCACCGCCTCGAACACGTCGCGGGAAATCGAGGTGATGAAAGGCAGCACCATGATCGCCAGGATCAGCCCCGCGGTCAGCATGCCGATGCCGTAGGGCGGCCCTTCAAACAGCGTGGACAGCACCGGAACGTGCTCGAAGGCGTCGATCAGGAACGGCTGCACGAAGCGCTGCAGAAACGGGGCGAACACGAACAGGCCCCAGATGCCGTAGATGATGCTGGGAATGCCCGCCAGGAGCTCGATCGCGATGCCGATCGGCCGACGCAGCCACATCGGGCACAATTCCGTGAGGAACAGCGAAATCAGGAGACCGAGCGGAACCGCGATCACCATCGCGATGATGGAGGTGACGAGCGTGCCGTAAATCGGGGCGAAGGCGCCGAACTTCTCGGTGACCGGATTCCAGCGTTCCTCGTACAGGAAGCCGAGACCGAACTCTTGCAGGGCCGGCAATGCCCCGTTGATCAGCGCGGCGATCACGCCGCCGAGGAGGACCAGCACGAGGATCGCGGCACCGCGCGTGAGATGACGGAACGTCGCGTCGCCAAAGCGCAGCCGGTCGAGAATCTTCGAGCGCATGACCACGTCGTCCGAAGCCGACGCAGTGCTGCCGCGTGACAAGGCGAGGTCGACCACCGGTTTCCTCCCGGGCTCATGCATCTTCGGCTCTCTCCGTCCAATCCGCCAGCAACGGGACGGGCCACTCAACCGGCGTCAGCGACATAGGACAAGGCGGAGCTGCCGGCTTCTGTGGACAAGGCACCGCGTGCGGAACGCAGGGTGCGCATTCGGGCCGAACGCGATCGATCGCGGCAGAAGGCGAAGGCGCGCGAGCGCGCCGTCGCCGAGATTTGGATGGCTCGCGCCTCAATTGGAGAGCGCAAACAGCGGCTTGCCGGCCGTGTTCTTGATGCTGGCGGACCACATCTTCTCGATCGTCGCGACCACCGGAGTGGGCATCGGCACGAAGTCGAGGTCTTCCGCCATCTTGTCGCCCTTCGAATAGGCCCAGGAGAAGAACTTGAGGGCCTCCCCGGCGGCCGCGGGGTCCTGCGGCTGCTTGTGGATGAGGATGAAGGTGGCGGCGGTCATCGGCCAGGATTGAGCGCCGGGCTGTTCGCTGAGAATCACGCCATAGCCGGGAACCGAGTTCCAATCCGCGTTGGCGGCTGCGGCCTGGAAGGTCTCGGAGGTCGGCGCGACGGTCTTGCCGTCCTTGTTGATCATCTTGGCAAAGGCCATCTTGTTCTGCTTGGCGTAGGCATATTCGACGTAGCCGATCGAGCCCTTGGTGTTGGCGACGTTGTTGGCGACGCCCTCATTGCCCTTGGCGCCGATGCCCATCGGCCATTCCACCGCCGTCGCCGAGCCCACCTTGGACTTCCAGTCCGGGCTCACCTTGGACAGATAGTCGGTGAAGTTGAAGGTGGTGCCCGAGCCGTCCGACCGATGCACGACCGCGATCGCCTGGCTCGGCAGCTTGGCGTTCGGATTGAGCTTCTTGAGCGCGGCGTCGTCCCACGTTTTCACTTGGCCGAGAAATATCTTGCCGAGCGTCGGGCCATCGATCACGAGCTCGCCCGGGCCGATCCCCGGGAGATTGAAGACCGGGACGATGCCGCCCATGACCATGGGGAACTGGACGAGGCCGGCCTTATCCAGCTCGGCGCCCGACAGCGGGGCGTCGGTCGCACCGAACACCACCGTCTTGGCCTGGATCTGCTTGATGCCGCCGCCGGACCCGATCGATTGGTAATTCAACCCGACCCCGGTCTCCTTCTTATAGGTGTCCGCCCACTTGGCGTAGATCGGATAGGGAAAGGTCGCGCCGGCACCGGAAATGTCGGCGGCAGAGGCAGCCATGGTCGAGGCGGCGAACGCGCCGGCGACCATCAAGGCTCGCAATGGGATTAAATCGAGTTTCACGGGTTTTCTCCATCCGTACAGCCAGAAGCAGGGGACCACAGGCACGATACCTGCGGCCTCCCCAGGGCCGGCTTTTGTGTTGTTATTTCGAATGCCGGCCTCGAACGCATGGCACCCAGGTCCGGGGAGCTCGTCGGCCAGCTCTGTTTCGTCTCCCCTCGGCTCCGCGAGAGGGCGGGGCGAGCGGGAGGTTACGCCGCCGATGTCATCGTTCTATGTGACGATGATGACAGTGGCATGACAATTCAATATATTGATATTACTGCGAAATATTCGCCAACGCCGGCGTTTTCAGCAGCGGCAGCCGGACCGCGAAAGTGGCCCCCGCACCGGGCGTGCTTTCGATCACGAGGCGACCGCGGTGGCGGTTGAGAATGTGCTTGACGAGCGCGAGCCCGAGCCCGGTTCCGCCCTGGGCGCGGCTCTCGCTGATGTCGACGCGGTAGAACCGTTCGGTCAGGCGCGGCAGGTGTTCCGGCGCAATGCCGGGACCGTAATCGCGCACCGACACCACCGCCTCCTTCGCCCCGCCATTGGCCGGCTCGCGTGCCAGCATGATGTCGACGCGGCGGCCGGGAGCGCCATATTTCAAAGCATTCTCGATCAGGTTTTCGAACACCCGGATCAGCTCGTCGCGATCGCCGGGGACGAGCAGCGAAGTCGCCTGGTCGGCGATCTTGACCTCGACCTCCCGCTCATGGGCGAGCGGCGCCAGGCCGTCGGCGACTTGGCGCACCAGCGCGCCGAGATCGACGGAATTGTCGGGATGGATGTGGGCCTTCTGCTCGATCCGCGACAGCGACAGGAGGTCGTCGATGAGGCGCGCCATGCGCGTCGCCTGCTCCTTCATGATGGCGAGGAAACGATCGCGTGCCGGCGCATCGCTGCGCGCCGGGCCCTGCAGCGTTTCGATGAAGCCGGACAGCGACGCCAGCGGCGTGCGCAGCTCGTGGCTCGCATTGGCGACGAAATCGGAACGCATCTCCTCGACCAGGCGCAGCGGCGTGAGGTCGCGCAGCGTCAGCAGGACGAGATTGCGGGCATGGTTCGGCGTCTCGCCGGGCAGCAGCAGCGGCGCGATGGTCGCCTCCCACCAGCGGTCGGTCGGCACCCGTTCGAAGAACTCGACGCGGTGCACCTGCCGGCTGGCGCCGACCGCGCGGATCGCCTCGAGCACGTCGGGAACGCGCAACGCGAACGAGATCGGCTCGCCGCGGGATATGCCCGGCATGATCTGCTGCGCGCTCGCATTGAAGGCGACGACCAGGCTGTCCGGCGCGAGCGCAAAGGCGGGGTCCGACAGGCCGGCGATGATGGCATCCACCATCCGGTCGGCCAGGAGCGGTGCGGTGCGGTCGCCATAGATCGAGGTTTCGTCGGCGCCCGGCATGGCGGCTTCCCGGATCAGTACGGCAAGCGCAATGACGGCAAATCCGATCAGCGCCGGGATCGGCGCGAGGCCCGCGAACTGCACCAGCCCGGCGAACAGGACGGCGGCGACCAGCAGCACCGCCCGCGCGCGCACGAAGCGGCGCATGGCGCCGCCGGCGACGAAGGCTTCATTTCGGCGTTCCTGGATCGCCATCGGAGTGCTTTGCGCCTGGTTCGCGTCGTTCTAGCGCATGATCCCGCAAAGTTGCAGACTTTTCGGACGCGACCCTGCGCAAACAGGCATTCGAGGGCTGTCCGAATCAATTCGAGACGGCAGCGCCGGACCGTGAATACGAGGCAACCGCCAGATGGCGCGGTGATGACGGTTCTATGACGATTGGCCGGGAGGACCGCCCGCCTGCCGCGCGGCGACGAAGCTGAACCACAATTCGCGGCCGCCGAGGACGGCCAGCGAGATCGCGAACGGCACGAGATAGTAGAGCAGGCGGAACAACAGCAGTCCCGCCAGCAGGTCCTCGGTGTCGAACTGCCAGAGTGCCACCAGCATGGCGGCGTCGAACACCCCGAGACCGCCGGGGGAGTGGCTCGCAAATCCGAGCAGGGTCGAGGCGACGAAGATCACCGCGACGGTGACGAAGCCGATATAGGGCTCGTCCGGCACCAGCATGTACATGGCGGCGGCGCAGCAGGCGAGATCGATGATGCCGACGAATATCTGCAGCAGGGTGAGCGGCCCGTTGGGCAGGGTGACGAGCCAGTTGTGCCGACCGACGACGCGCGGGGTCCGCCACACCCACGCGACATAGGTGGCGAGAATGCCGATGACCCCGAACGCCATGACGCGGTTGAACCAAGGCGCCAACTGGTCGATCGCCGAGGCGGCCTGGGGCGCATAGGCGACGCCGAGCCCGAGCACGGTCGCATTGCCGAGCCAGAACGTCAGCCCGGCGATGAAGCAGACCTTGGCCACGTCGATGGCGGAAAGTCCGTGGCGCGAATAGACGCGGTAGCGCACCGCGCCGCCGGTAAACGCGCTCGCGCCCACATTGTGCCCCACCGCATAGCTGGTGAAGCCTGCCAAAGCCGCGACCCGATAGGGAATGTCGGGCCGCCCGATCGTGCGCAACGCGAACAGGTCGTAGAACGTCAGGGTGAAATAGCCGGCCGCGACGAACATGGCGGCCTTGACGACATCGTGCTTCTCGACCGCCTCGACCGCGTCGATCACGTCCTCGAAATTGATCTCGCGGAGCATCCGGTAGAGCACGATGCCTGCGACGGTGATGATGGCGAGGCTCAACAGGACGCCGATGCGGCCCCAACCAATTCTCGTGTCGACGGATCTCAAGAAGGTCTGCAAGCCGCCGTTCATGCATGCTCCGGACGAATCTGGCGCAAATTGTAACTTGATCGGCCACCCGCGCCGGTGGGCATTTGGTCGCGTCCGTTGCTGCGGGGTCCGCTCAGGCGCTGCAAACGCAACCGCTGTTACATGATCCGGCGCGGCGCGCCAAGGCGCTGCCGGGAATTCATCCTGCAGGTTCGGCCCGGCGCGACTTTGACGGCGCCGCGACCGGCGATCTATGTTGCGGCCGGACCGAACGGAGCACAGGCGTCATGGACATCGCGATCGTCGGCGGCGGGATCACCGGCCTGTCGCTCGCCTTGAATTTGCACCATCGCGGGATCGCCTGCCGCGTGTACGAGCGCGCCCCGGAGATCAGGGAACTCGGCGTCGGCATCACCCTGCTGCCCCATGCGATGCGGGAGTTTGCGGCGCTCGGCCTGCAGGACGAGCTCTGCGGCGCCGGCATCGCCATCCGCGAGAGCTGCTTTTTCAACCGGTTCGGCCAGTTGATCTACCGCGAGGACCGCGGCCGGTTCGCCGGCTACCCTCATCCCGAGGTCAGCATCCATCGCGGGCGGCTGCACCTGATCCTGCTGCGGGCGGCGCTGGCACGGCTGGGCGCCGGCGCGGTCGTCACCGACCGGGAATGCGTCGCCGTCACCCAGGACGAGGCCGGCGTGACCCTTTCGTTCCGCGAGACCACATCGGGCCGCGTCCTGGAACCGGTCCACGCCGGCGTGGCGATCGCCTGCGACGGGATCAATTCCGCGCTGCGCAAGCAGTTCTATCCCGATGACGCGGTCGCCTTCGCCGGCATCAACACCTGGCGCGGCATCACCCGCCGCAAGCCTTTTCTCACCGGCCGATCCTATACCCGCACCGGCTCGATCCTGACCGGAAAGATGGTCATCTATCCGATCATCGACAAGCTGGACGACGACGGCAACCAGTTGATCAACTGGATGGCGGAGATCAAGCAGGACACCTTCGACAAGAACGATTGGAACCAGCCGGGAAAGCTCGCCGATTTCTTCGCGCTCTATCAGGACTGGCACTTCGACTGGCTCGACGTGGCCGAGCTCATTCGTGCCGCCGACCAGATCCTCGAATACCCGATGGTGGACAAGGATCCGGTCGCGCGCTGGACCTTCGGGCGGGTGACGCTTGCCGGCGACGCCGCCCATCCGATGTATCCCCGCGGCTCGAACGGCGCCGCGCAAGGCGCCATCGACGCCCGCACGCTCGCCGACTGCCTTGCCGCCTGCCGCGCCGCCCATGGCGACCCGCGCGACGCCTTGAAGGACTATGAAAGCAAGCGCCTCGCGGTGGCGTCCGAGGTGGTGCGTACCAACCGGAAGCATCCGCCCGATTTCATCAATATCAAGGTCGAGGAACTGGTCGGCGACCGGCCGTTCGACGACCTCGACAAATACATCACCCAGGACCAGTTGCGGGCGCTGTCGGAGAACTACAAGCGGGTCGCCGGCTTCGCGCTGGCCGATGTCGCCGCAGCCTGACGGCCGCGCCCCGCGGCGGCAAGCGGGAGACTGGCGGGTGCAAGCGGATGAATGCAGCGCGTGCCTGCCCATGTCGCGATCGATCTGCTAATATCGCATCAGACTTTGACCGCCGGCGAGGTTCAGCCGGCTCTTTTGGGAGGAAGACATGACGGAACACTCGTTGGCGCGGCGCGATGTGATCAAGGCGGCCGGCGCCGGCTTCGCCACCAGCCTTCTGGCCGGCGCGACCGCGCAGGCCCAGACGCCCGCCGCCGCCCAGACCGCGGGGGAATTCTGGACCGCCGAATACACGGCGAAGAAGGGCGACGTCTCGCTCGCCATGTATCGCAAGCGGGTCGGCGCCCCGGCCGGCGCCCCGAAGCCGGTGCTGTTCCTGGTCCACGGCTCGTCCAACGGCGCGCAGTCGAGCTATGACCTTACCGTGCCCGGCAAGGGCGAATACTCGATGATGAACACATTCGCGCGCCTCGGCTACGACGTCTGGACCATGGACCACGAGGGCTACGGCAAGTCGTCGCGGACCTCCGGCAATTCCGACATCGCCAGCGGCGTCGAGGACCTCAAGGCCGCCATTCCGACCGTGGTCAAGGAGACCGGACGCGACAAGATGCACTTCTACGGCACCTCATCGGGCGCGATCCGGGCCGGCGCCTACGCGATGGTGCAGCCGGAGCGGGTCGACCGCCTCGTGCTCTCCGCCTTCACCTACAAAGGCGAGAACGCCCCCACCCTGCAGGAGCGCGCCAAGCAGCTCGAATATTACAAGACCCACAACACCCGCCTGCGCGATCGCGCCATGATCGAGTCGATCTTCACCCGCGACGGGCTCCCCTCGGCCTACGACCCCGCGGTGGCGAAGGCGCTTGCGGACTTCGAGCTGCAGTATGGCGACCAGGTGCCGACCGGCACCTATCTCGACATGACCTCCAAGCTGCCGCTGGTCGATCCCCTGAAGGTGAAGTCCCCGGTGCTCATGTTGCGCGGCGACCACGACGGCATCTCCACCAACAAGGACCTGCTCGAATTCTTCGACAAGCTCCCGAACGGCGACCGTCAGTTCGTGATCATCCCCAACACCGCCCACAGCATCAGCAGCGCCAACAACCGTCACTTGGCCAACCACGTGATGCAGGCGTTCCTCACCATGCCGCCGCAGGTGGGGTCGTAAGGGTCAGTTCGTAGCCCGGGTTGAGCGCCAAGCGAAACCCGGGTGCTGCGTTGCCAACGGCAGGGCGATCCCGGATTTCGCAAAAAGCTCAATCCGGGCTATGATTTTCGTCTGTTCGCAAAACCTACGCCGGGCTGGTTTCCATCTCCTCGCCGAGCGCGATCGGATTGGCCATCGCCTCGTGAAGCTTGTCGACATCGAGCTCGCCCTCGGAGCGGCTGATCACGATGCAGGCGACGCCGTTGCCGATGAGATTGGTCAGCGCGCGGCATTCGCTCATGAACTTGTCGATGCCGAGCAGCAGCGCGAGCGACTGGATCGGGATATCCGGGATGATCGCGAGCGTCGCCGCGAGCGTGACGAAGCCGGCGCCGGTGACGCCGGATGCGCCCTTCGAGGTGATCATCGCGATGACCAGGATCTCCATTTCCTGGCCGAAGGTCAGCGGTGTATTGGTGGCCTGGGCGAGGAACAGAGTCGCCAGCGTCATGTAGATGTTGGTGCCGTCGAGGTTGAAGCTGTAGCCGGTGGGGACGACGAGGCCGACCACCGACTTCGACGCGCCGAGGCGCTCCATCTTGAGCATCAGGTTAGGCAGCACGGTTTCCGACGAGCTGGTGCCGAGCACGATCAGCAGCTCGTCCTTGATGTAGCCGAGGAAGCGCACGATCGAGAAGCCGGCGAACCGCGCGATGCTGCCGAGCACGAGCAGCACGAACAGGGCGCTGGTGAGGTAGAAGGTCGCGATCAGCGCCCCGAGATTGACCAGCGAGCCGATACCGTACTGGCCGATGGTGAACGCCATCGCACCGAACGCGCCGACCGGGGCGGCGCGCACGATGATGCGGATGATGCCGAAGAACATCTTGGCCGCGGTGTCGATGGCGCCCGAGATTTTCTCGCCCACCGCGCCCAACTGCGAGATCGCGAAGCCGGACAGGATCGAGATCAATAGAATTTGGAGCAGGTCGCCGCGGGCGAGCGCGCCGAAATAGGAATCCTGGGGAATGATCGCCAGGAGATGGCCGACCAGGCTGTCATCCTTGGCACGGGTCGTGAAGCTCGCCACCGCCTTCGGATCGAGGGTCGAGGGGTCGATGTTGAAGCCGGCGCCGGGGTGGAGGAGTTCGCCGACCAGGAGGCCGAGCGCCAGTGCGACGGTCGAAACGACCTCGAAATAGATCAGCGTTTTCAATCCGATCCGGCCGATCTTCTTGAGATCGCTCATCGAGGCGACGCCGTGGACCACGGTGCAGAAGATCACCGGCGCGATCATCATCTTGATCAGCGCGATGAAGCCGTCGCCGAGCGGCTTCATCGGGATCGCAATGTTCGGAAAGAAGTGGCCGAGCAGAATGCCCAGCGCGATGGCGATCAGCACCTGGACATAGAGGATCGTGTACCAGGGATGGCGGGGCGCACGGCCGGGAGGTGCGGCGGGGGTTGCAGCGTCCATGTGTCATTCTTCCCTGGTGGCGCGGACGAGGGTTGCAATATTATCACCCCGCCGCCGGAAACCTATCGCATCAAATCGCGAAGCGACCGCGCAACCTATCGCGCCGCGAAAAATCCACGCAATGCGCTATAGGTCTCCTCCGGCGCCTCTTCCGACAGATAATGCCCGCACGGCAGCGCCGCGGCGCCGCGGATGTCGGCGGCGTAATCCTTCCAGATCTCGGCCGGCTTGTGGATGCGGCCGACCGCACCGGTTGCCCCCCACAGCAGTAGAAGCGGCGTCTCGATCTTGCGGCCGGCGGCGAAATCCGCGGTGTCCATTGCGAGGTCGACCCCGGCGGTGGCGCGGTAGTCCTCGCACATGGCGTGAATCGTCGCCGGGTTGCGGAAGCAGCGCATGTATTCCGCGAGCGCTTCCTTGCCGAAAAAGCTCAGGCCCTGGTCGGTTTTCGACAGCTTCTTGGTGATGAAGTAATCGGGATCGGCCCCCATCAGCCGTTCCGGCATGTCGAACGGCTGGATCATGAAGAACCAGTGATAGGCCGAGGTCGCCCACTGCCGGCTCACGTGATTGAACAGATAGTGCTGGGGGATGATGTCTAGGATCGCCGCCCGCTCGACCTTGTCGGCGTGGTCGAGCGTCATGCGGTGCAGCACCCGTGCGCCGCGATCGTGGCCGGCGGCCATGAAGCGGTCATAGCCGAGCGCGGCCATCACCTCGACCTGGTCCTGGGCCATGGCCCGGAACGAATAGCCGGAGTGATCCGCGACCGCCCGGCGGCTTTTCCGAATCGCCGTAGCCGCGCAGGTCGGTGCAGACGACGGTGAAATCCTGCGCCAGGCGGGGGGCGAATTTATGCCAGCTCGCATGGGTGAAGGGATTGCCGTGCATCAACAGCAGCGGCGGCCCGTTGCCGCCATGAACGGTAACGATGCGCGCCCCGCTGGTCTTGATCTCGGTGCGGGTGAAATTCTCGAACATGATGTGTGGGACTACCGGAAGGGCGGGGAGGGGGGAGGGAACGGCGACGGATGGGCCCCAAGAAAGAACATCGGCACGCAGGGCGCAATAGCGAATACGCTTCGCTATCGCGCACGACGATTCCTTTGGTCCGCGTTCGCCATTCAGTCCGCCATCGCCCCGCTCGCCTTGATGGGGCCGGCCCATTTCTCGATTTCGGTCTTGACGAAATTGCGGAGGTATTCCGGCGTGGCGCGGTTTTCCGCGACGATCTCAGCGCCGAGTCCCTTCCAGCCGCTCCTTGACGAGCGGGCTTTTCATGGCGGCCAACGTCGCGTCATTGACCCTCTTGACGATCGCCTCGGGGGCGTTCTTGGGGAGGAAGATGGCGTTCCAGGTGTAGGCTTCGACACCGGGCACGCCCTGCTCCAATGCGGTCGGCACCTCCGGCAGCGCCGGCGAACGAACATTGTTCATCAGGGCGATCGCCTTCACGGTGCCGCCGTCGATCTGGGCCTTGGCCGTGGTGACGATGTCGCAGAGATAGTCGATGCGTCCGGCCTGCAGGTCGCCCATGGCCGGCCCGGTGCCGCGATAGGGCACGTGGGTGATGTGGGTGCCCATGGCGGCGTCGAGCACGATACAGGCGAGATGGGTCGCCGAGCCGGTTCCCGCCGACCCGTAGCTCATCTTGTCCTGGTTTTTCTTGGCGTACGCGACGAATTCCTTGAGATCGTTGACCGGCATATCCTTGCGCACGATCAGGACCGTCGGGATTTCGGCAATCAATGCGACCGGGGTGAAATCGGCCGACGCGTTGTAGAGCGGCCGCTTGTAAAGCGTCTGATTCTGGGCATGGGTCCCGACCGTGCCGAGCTCGATCGTGTAGCCATCCGCAGGCGCCTGGGCGACGCGCAGGCCGCCGGTCATTCCACCGGCGCCGCCGACATTTTCGATGATGATCTGCTGGCCGAGCACCTCGCCCATGCGCTGCCCCACCATCCGCCCCAGCACGTCGGTGGGACCGCCGGCGGCGAACGGGATGATCATGGTGATGGGACGGGAGGGATAGGTCTGCGCCCAGGCCGGTGAAAGAGTCGCCGCTGAAACAGCCACTGACAGTCCGGCGAGGCCGAGCAGGGCGGCCACGGCGAATCTCGACATGGTGTCGGGCATGGTTCCTCCGGCTTTCCGGCAACACCTTGACCCTGCACCTGGACCTGCGCCCAGGGCGGGGTCAAAGTTCGCGCGTTTACGTGTGACCAAAGCCTGTAGGCGCCGATACGGTTCGAGGCCACCGGCTTGCCCGCACCGCCGCCGCGGCGTATGAGCGCACCGCATGTGGGAGTGACCAATGCACGAAACCAGGGTGGCTATTGCCGGGCTCGGCGCCATCGGGCGCGCGCTCGCCAGGCGCCTCGCCGCCGGAATGCCGGGGCTGGCGCTGGCCTGCGCGGCGGCACGCGACCGTGCGAAGGCGCAGGCCTGGCTCGACGCGGCCGGAATCGCATGCAAGCTGGTGGAGCTCGAGGAATTCCCCGACCATGCCGATCTCGCGGTCGAGTGTGCGCCGGCCGCCCTCCTCGAAAACATCTGCACGCCGATGCTCACGGCCGGCAAGCGGGTGATGGTGCTCAGCGCCGGCGCCCTGCTGCCGCGCCCGCACCTGGTCGCGCTCGCCAGGGAGCATGGCGGCCAGATCATCGTGCCGACCGGCGCGCTGCTCGGCCTCGACGCGGTTTCCGCTGCGGCGGAAGGCAGCATCAATTCGGTGCGCATGATCACCCGCAAGCCGCCCGGCGGCCTCGAAGGCGCGCCCTATCTCATCCAGCACGGCATCTCGGTCGCCGGCCTCGACACCGCGAAGCTGGTGTTTTCCGGCACCGCCCGCGAAGCCGCGGCCGGCTTCCCCGCCAACGTCAATGTGGTGGCGGCGCTGTCGCTCGCCGGCATCGGACCCGACCGCACCACCATCGAGATCTGGGCCGATCCCGCGGTGACGCGGAACTGCCACGCCATCGAGGTCGACGCCGATTCCGCGCGGTTCTCGCTCGCGATCGAGAACATCCCCTCGGAGAATCCGAAGACCGGCCGCATCACCGCGCTGTCGGTCATCGCCGCACTGCGCAAGCTCAACGCACCGCTGCGGGTGGGGACGTAGGGCTCGCACTGCGTGGAAAACGCTATGTCCACGTGCATGAAGGCATGGCGCCTTCCCCTTCCCACGACTGTCATCACCGGGCTTGTCCCGGTGATCTCGCTTGTCGAGGCACAGCGCCGTCCAAGCGAGCTTTGAAAGGCCGTGCCCCTGTAATCGAGATCAGCGGGACAAGCCCGGCGATGACGTCATCGAGAGTATCGAGGGGCCTGCCCTCTACGCAGCGATGCGGAAGCTTGCGGCGCTCGCCATTTTCCAGGCCTCGCGGAACCGCGGGTCCGCGCACTCGCCGTCGAGAAGTTCGCCGGGCTTCAGCGTCGGGTAGAGTTCGGCATAGGTCACGACATCGCGCGCCGACACCCGGCGGGAAAAATGCGCCGGCATGAATTCCTTGGGATGATCGAGGCCGGCGGCCGAGACGATTTCCCGCAGCGCATGCTCGGTGGCGGCGTGGAAATTCCTGACCCGGATCCATTTGTCGCCGACCACCAGCGCACGCTGGCGGGTCCGGTCCTGGGTCGCGACGCCGACCGGGCAGGTGTCGGTGTGACAGCTCTGCGACTGGATGCAGCCGAGCGCAAACATGAATCCGCGCGCCGCGTTGCACCAGTCGGCGCCCAGCGCCATGGCGCGGGCGATGTCGAAGGCCGAGATGATCTTGCCGCTGGCGCCGAGCTTGATGCGGTCGCGGGCGTTGATGCCGATCAGCGCATTGTGGACGAAATTCAGCCCCTCCCGCATCGGCATGCCGATGTGATCGAGGAACTCCAGCGGCGCGGCGCCGGTGCCGCCTTCCTTGCCGTCGATCACGATGAAGTCCGGATAGATGCCGGTCTGCAGCATCGCCTTGCACACCGCCAGGAACTCCCAGGGGTGTCCGATGCAGAGCTTGAATCCGGCCGGCTTGCCGCCGGACAGGCGGCGCATCTCGCCGATGAACCCCATCATCTCGACCGGCGTCGAGAACACCGAATGGCCGGACGGCGAGATGCAGTCGCAGCCGATCGGGACGCCGCGGGTCGCCGCGATCTCCTCCGACACCTTGGCGGCCGGCAGCACGCCGCCATGGCCGGGCTTGGCGCCCTGGCTGATCTTCAACTCGACCATCTTGACCTGGTCCAGCGTGGCGGTCTCGGCAAAATGCTCCGGCGAGAAGCTGCCGTCGGGATTGCGCGCGCCGAAATAGCCGGAGCCGATCTCCCAGATGAGGTCGCCGCCGTTCTCGCGGTGATACGGGCTCAAGCCGCCTTCGCCGGTATCATGGGCGAAACCGCCGGCCTTGGCGCCCTTGTTGAGGGCGCGGATCGCATTCGGGCTCAGGGCACCGAAGCTCATGGCCGAGATGTTGAACACCGAGGCGTCATAGGGCTTGGTGCAGTCGGGGCCGCCGACGGCGATCCGGAACGGCGCGATCGCGTGCGGCCGCGGCACCATCGAATGCCGCACCCATTCGAATCCGTCGGCATAGACATCGTACTGGGTCCCGAACGGGCGCTTGTCGAGCACCATCTTGGCGCGCTGATAGACCACCGCCCGCTTGTCGCGGCTGAACGGCGCGCCGTCCTTTTCGCCCTCGAAGAAATACTGCCGCATCTCCGGCCGTATGGTCTCGAGGAGGAAGCGCAGATGCGCGGAGATCGGATAATTGCGCAGCACCGCGTGGCGGGTCTGCAGCAGGTCGCGGGTGCCGAGGACGCTCAGTCCGGCGAACAGCGCGAGCGGAACGCCCGCGACATAGATCGAGGAGGGAACCGCCAGGATGGTGACGAGCAACGCTGCCGTGAGCAGGACGCTGAGCGTGTAGCAGATGAAGCGGGGCGTGAATGCCAGAGACAGCATTTGCATGGAAGTCCCCTCTCGGTCGTGACCGCCGCGCCATCTCTGCCGGCGCGCCCGATGTAATCCGGCCTCCAAAACGGTTTCGTGAATGCAGCGCGCCGCATGCGGCGCTGACCGGCAAACTGCGGGCCTGGCGGCAGCACGATGCAACCTTCAGGCCGCTTCCGCCTTCCGATTGGTCCTTTGCCTGAACGCCCGGCTCAGTCCTTGGCCCGTTCCACGTAGGAGGCGTCTTCGGTCGAAACCACGATACGGGTGCCGGTGACGATGTGGGGCGGCACGTTGGTGCGCAGCCCGTTGGACAGCTTGGCCGGCTTGTAGGACGACGCCGCGGTCTGGCCCCTGGTGGTGGGCTCGGTCTCGACCACCTCCAGCACCACCCGCGGCGGCAACTGGATGCTGACGGGGACGCCGTCATAGGTCGCCAGATGCACCTTCATCTCCGGCTGCAGATAGGCGGACTGCTCGCCGAGGATCTCCTCATTGACCGCGACCTGATCGTAGCTCTCCATGTTCATGAAATGAAAGCCGTCGCCGTCCTGGTATAGATACTGGAATTCGCGGTCCTCCACATGGGCGCGCTCGACTTGGTCGGTGGTCTTGTAGCGCTGGGAGGACTTCACCCCGTCGCTGATCCGGCGCATGTCGATCTGGGTCACCGGCGTGCCCTTGCCGGGATGGATGTTTTCCGCGGTCAAGATGACGTAGAGCTTGCCTTCGATTTCGACAATGTTGCCCTTGCGGAGCGAGCTGGCGATGACTTTCACGGGTAAAATCCTTCGATCGGTCGTGGGCCGGGCAACGGCAAGCGCGGATCCGGCCGGATTCGAGGCCCGCAACATACTGATCCTGTGCCCTCGCGCCAGCATTTTCGGCGGGGCGGGCGCCGCACATCCTGCGCGCTGCAGGGCGACGTGGGCGTAGGATTCCCGATGCCGCAGGCCTCGCCCTGGTGGATGCCCGACATCCATGCCGACCGGCAACCGTTCCTGCAGGCGCGGCGGCGCATCCTCGCGGCGCTGCGCAGCCACCTGGAGGCGCGGGACTTCGTCGAGGTCGAAACCGCGATCCTGCAGAGGTCGCCGGGCAACGAGGCCCATCTCCATGCCTTCGCAACCGAGCTGGTCGCCCCCGACCGCACCGCGCATGGCGCTCCATTTGCACACGTCGCCGGAATTCGCCTGCAAGAAGCTGTCTGGCCGCCGGCGAGCGCCGCATCTTCGAGTTCGCCCGGGTCTTCCGCAATCGCGAGCGCGGTGCACTGCATCACCCCGAATTCACCATGCTCGAATGGTATCGGGCTGGCCGAGCCTTATGAGACCTTGATGGCCGATTGCGCCGCCTTTCTCGCCGCCGCCGCGACCGCCGCCGGAGCCACGCAATTGCGTTTCCGCGGCCGCAGCGCCGACCCGTTCGCCGCGCCGGAGCGGCTCACCGTCGCCGAGGCGTTCGCGCGTCATGCCGGCATCGACCTGCTGGCGACGCTTCGCGGCGGCGCGCCCGACCGGGCCGCGCTCGCCGCCCAGGCCAGGCGGCCGGCATCCGGCTCGCCGACGACGACGGCTGGAGCGACATATTCAGCCGGGTGATGGTGGAGCGGATCGAGCCCCATCTCGGCATCGGCCGCGCCACCGTCCTGATGAATATCCGCGCGCCGAAGCGGCGCTGGCGCCCGCGAAAAGCCCGGAGAACCCGCGCGTCGCCGAGCGGTTCGAGCTCTTATGCTTGCGGCGTCGAGCTGGCCAACGGCTTCGGCGAGCTGACCGACCCCGCCGAGCAGCGCCGCCGGCTCGAGGACGAGATGGCGGAGAAGCAGCGCATCTATGGCGAGCGCTATCCGATCGACGAGGACTTCCTCGCCGCCCTGGCGCAGATGCCGCCGGCCTGCGGCGCGCGCTCGGTTTCGACCGGCTGGTCATGCTGGCGACCGGCGCGGCGCGGATCGACCAGGTGCTCTGGACGCCGGTGCCCGACCCCGACCGAGGCGATCATAGGCGGTACGGCCATGACGGCAACCTTGCGCAGCATCGCGCAGCTGCCCGACGCCGGCCTGATCGCCCGCCGCCCGCGCTGCCGCGCTGGCGGAGGTCGCGGCGCGCTACGCCGTCGCCATCACCCCGGCGATGGCCGAACTGATCGACCCCGACGATCCCGGACGACCCGATCGCGCGCCAGTTCCTGCCCGACCCGGCGCGAACTGGTGGCCGCAACCGCAGGAACGCGCCGACCCGATCGGCGACGACGCCTACAGCCCGGTCGAGGGCGATCGTGCACCGCTATCCCGACCGGGTGCTGCTGAAGCTCGTCCACACCTGCGCCGGTCTATTGCCGGTTCTGCTTTCGCCGCGAGATGGTCGGACCCGAAGGGCGGCCGGGCCTGACGGCACGCCAGCGCGCCGCGGCCTATGACTATATCCGCGCCCATCCGGAAATCTGGGAAGTGATCCTCACCGGCGGCGATCCGCTGGTGCTCCCGGCGTCCCGCCTGTGCAAGGCGGTCGACGCACTCGCCGCGATCGACCACGTCAAGATCATCCGCATCCATACCCGCGTGCCGGCGGTGGCGCCGGAGCGCATCACCGCGGAGATGATCGATGCGGACACGTAATCCTACCAAGTGCGACAAAAAAAAAAAAAAAAA
>CAVVCE010000040.1:0-51122 GCA_963746235.1 uncultured Alphaproteobacteria bacterium | reverse complement strand
GACCCTTCCCACCGGCTGGCATTTTGTTCAGGCGGTCGCCCGGACCGGTGCGCCATCGGTCGCCGGCAGGTGAAGCTCGCGACTGCGATCGACCAGGAATAAGGTCGCAACCAAACCCATCGCCGCGCCGAACATCACGTAGAACACTGGCGCGATTGGCGAGCCGGTCGCCTGGATCAGCCAAGTGACGAAAAATTGCGCAAAGCCGCCGAACGTCATGACCCCGACATTGTAGGGAATCCCGAGAGCGGTCGCGCGAATACGCGCCGGAAACTGCTCCGCGAGGGCTGTCGAGAAGGGTCCAAGAAACGCTCCATGCAGGCTGCAAAGAACGATCTGCATGGACATCAGACGCCCGATGGAAGGACTTGCTTGCACCCATACGAACAATGGGTATGCGAGCCCGAGATAGAGGGTATAAGCGCCTATCATGATCGGCTTGCGGCCGACGCGATCCGAAATTGCTCCGAACAGCGGCACCGCCGTAATGAGACAGGCGAGGCCGATCGACTGGGCTGCGAAGGCGTCACCGAGCGGCAATCCGAGTTGCGTCGTCGCAAAGGTCGGCATGTACAACAGGATCACATAGAACTGGATGGTTCCGGCCGCGCTGATGCCAAGACAGACCATAGCTTCGGCGAAATGGCGAGCAAGAACGATCCGAAGACCGCCGTCCTGCTTCGGCGCCTCGGACGCTTCGATGAACGCCGCAGTCTCCTGCGAGATGGCGGCGGATGTAGAGCCCGACCGGACCGATCACGAGCCCAAGCAAGAACGGGATGCGCCAACCCCATCCGTCCAGCGCCTCAGGCGATAGGCCGCGGGTGACCGCCGTGCTCACCAATGCGCCTAGAAGCAACGCCACGCCCTGTCCCACCATCTGCCATGACCCATAAAAGCCCCGCCGATCGGCAGGCGCGCTTTCGATCAGGAACGACGTGGCACTCGCGAATTCGCCGCCTGTGGCGAAACCCTGCAGCAGCCGCGCCAGCACCATGATCAGCGGAGCCCCAACACCGATCGCGGTGTAGGTCGGCGCGAACGCGATCATGGCGATCGCCACTGTCATCAAACCGATGATCAGTGAGAGCGCGGCCTTGCGACCTTTGCGATCGGCGTAGATGCCGATCAGAATGCCGCCGACTGGGCGCATGAAGAACCCGACCCCAAAGGTAGCGGTCGTCAGCAAGAGTGAGGCGTATTGGGTATCGGCGGGAAAGAACAGCCGTGAAATGACGACGGTGAGAAAGCCAAAAACGATGAAGTCATACCATTCGAGCGCATTACCGATCACGGCAGCGGCGATCTGTAGAGTTTTGGGCGCAGAGCGGCGGACTGGCATCGCGGTGTCCCCTTCATTGCTTCGCAGGCAATCGCATGACGCATTGGGATTCTGAATAACCGTACCAGAAGCTGAATTCCGAAGCCAGAAATCAACTCTTTGAGGCGGGGCGCCCGACATTCCTCTTCAGAGACCGGGCTCTTGGCCGCCAACCTCCGCAAATGTCGACACTTCTCTGAGTGCCGGAAAATCCTGGGGAACGACCATGATGGCTGGCTGGGGCGCCAGGATTCGAACCTGGGAATGGCGGAATCAAAATCCGCTGCCTTACCACTTGGCGACGCCCCATTCGCGGCGTGCCGCCGCAGGCTTGGGCGCGGCGCCGTGACGGCGGCCGCGCGCGGGCGGACCATACTGACATGACCGCCTCCGATCAATCTCCAGACGCGACCCCGGCGCTCGATCATCGCAGGACCGCCGCCGAACCGGCCGGGCTTCCCGGAACGTGCTCGAATTGACCCGCGCCGCCCGGGAGTTAGAGTGGCCAGGCACCGGCCTCGGCCGGGACCGGTCGGGCGATCGGGCAAAATCCGGTGGTCGAGACGATGCCGGGCCGGCGGCCCGGGGAGACGGAGCGAAATGGCTTACCGCGCAGCGGTCGACGACATGCTGTTCACGCTGCGCCACGCCGCCGGCTTCGCACAGGGGCAGGCCGACGGCATCTACGATCTCGGTGACGACCTCGTCGATGCCGTCATCGGCGAAGCCGGCCGGTTTGCAACCGAGGTGCTGGCGCCGCTCGACCGGGTGGGCGACCGCCACGGCACCGCATTCGAGGATGGCGAGGTCGCGACCGCGCCGGGCTGGAAGAAGGCCTATCGCGACTGGGCCGCGGCCGGCTGGAACGGCCTTGCCGCCCCCGCCGAATGGGGCGGCCAGGGCCTCCCGCGGGCGGTCAATGCCGCGTGCATCGAAATGTGGAACGCGGCGTCGATGGCGTTCGGGGTCGGGCCGATGCTCACCATGGCCGCGGTCGATTCGCTCGCCGCCCACGGGTCGGCGGAGCTCAAGGCCGCCTTCCTGCCCAAGCTCATTTCCGGCGAGTGGATGGGCACCATGCAGCTCACCGAGCCGCATGCCGGGTCCGATGTGGGTGCGCTGCGCACCCGCGCCGCGCCCGCCGGCGACGGCACCTATCGCCTCACCGGCACCAAGATCTTCATCACCTATGGCGAGCACGACCTCACCGACAACATCATTCATTTCGTGCTGGCGCGCCTCGCCGGCGCCCCGGAAGGCACCCGGGGCCTGTCGCTGTTCCTGGTGCCGAAATTCCTGGTGAATCCGGACGGCACCCTTGGCGCCCGCAACGACGTGCGGGCGCATTCGGTCGAGCACAAGCTGGGGATTCACGGCTCGCCGACCTGCGTCATGGTCTATGGCGATCGCGGCGGCGCCGTCGGCTATCTCGTCGGCGAGGAAAACCGCGGCATGGCCTGCATGTTCACCATGATGAACGAGGCGCGGCTCGCGGTCGGCCTGCAGGGCGTCGCCATTGCCGAAGCCGCCACCCAGCGCGCCATCGCCTATGCGCGGGAACGTCGCCAGGGCCGCACCCAGGGCATGTCCGCATCGGCAATGGTGCCGATCATCGCCCATGTGGACGTGCGCCGCATGCTCATCACCATGCGCGCCCTCACCCGCGCCGCGCGCACCATCTGCTATGCGACCGCCGTGGCGCTCGACCGCGCCGCTCTCGCCGGCGACGCCGCGACCCGCCAGGCCGGGCAAGAACGCGCCGCCCTGCTCACCCCGGTGGCGAAGGCGTTCTCCACCGACATCGGCAGCGAGGTGGCCTCGCTCGGCATCCAGGTCCATGGCGGCATGGGATTCATCGAGGAAACCGGCGCCGCCCAGCACTATCGCGACGCCCGCATCGCCCAGATCTACGAGGGCACCAACGGCATCCAGGCGATCGATCTCGTCACCCGCAAAGTGCCGATGTCCGGCGGCGGCGCGGTCAAGTCCTATCTCGGCGAATTGCGCGGCACCATCGACGCCGTGCGGTCCGCCAACGATCCCGCCTTCGGCGAAACCGCGGCGCGGCTCGCGGCGGCGGCCGACAGCCTCGAGCGCGCCACCGCATGGCTGCTCGGCGCCCTCGCCGCCAATCCCGATGCCGCACTGGCCGGCGCCACCTCCTACCTGCGGCTGTTCGGCGCGACCGCCGGCGGCTGCATGCTCGCCGCCGAAGCGCTTGCGGCGGCGCGCCGCGCCGGCGAAGACGGCGCCGCCGACAAGCCAGGCCGCATCGCGATCGCCCGGTTCTTTGCCGAGAATGTCGCGGTCCAGGCGCCCGCCTTGGCGCAAATCGTGACCGAAGGCGCGGATTGCGTTCTCACCGCCGCAGCAGGGATAGGCCCGTCATGACCGAGCACGTCATCGTCATCGACGAGGGCCCCATCCGGCTGGTGCGGATGAACCGCCTCGACAAGAAGAACGCGCTGACCGACGAGATGTACGACAAGCTCGCGAACGCGCTCGAAGGCGCGTCCCACAGCAAGACCACCCATTGCGTGGTGATCACCGGCGGCAAGGATGTGTTCTCCGCCGGCAGCGATCTCAACGATTTCCTTCACGCGGCTCAGCACATGGAGGGCTTGCGGCCGGCGGTGGGGCGTTTCCTGCGCGGACTGGTGCATGCCGAGAAGCCGTTAGTCGCCGGCGTCCAGGGCGCCGCGGTCGGCATCGGCATGACCATGCTGCTGCATTTCGATTACGTGGTCGCGGCGACCAATGCGCGATTCTCCGCGCCCTTCGCCAAGCTCGGGGTCGTGCCGGAAGCGGGATCGAGCCTGCTGGCGCCGCGCCTGATGGGGACGCGACGTGCCTTCGCGCTCCTCGTCATGGGCCGGCCGATGGACGCCGAGGAGGCCAAGTCCGTCGGTCTCGTCAGCATCGTCGTCCCGCCGGAGGAGGTCGAGGACGAGGTCATGAAGGCGGCGCGGGAAATCGCTGCGCTGCCTGCGGAAGCGGTGGCGGCATCGCGGCGGCTGATCCACGGCTCGCCGGCCGAGATCATGAAGCGGACCATCGAGGAGGCCGAGATCTTCCGGGCGAGGCTTCGCTCGCCGGAAGCCCGCGCGGCGTTCGAGCAGTTTCTCGCCCGTAAACGCTGAGCGCCACCCAAAGTCCGGGCGGCGCCACGCCGCTTCGCGGAGAAACGTTCATGCCGCTCGCAGGCAAGACCCTGTTCATCACCGGCGCCTCGCGCGGCATCGGGCTCGCCATCGCGCTGCGCGCCGCGCGCGACGGCGCCAACATCGCCATCGCCGCCAAGACCGCGACGCCGCATCCCAGGCTTCCCGGCACCATCCATACGGCCGCCGAAGCGATCGCGAAGGCGGGCGGGCGGGCGCTGCCGCTCGAAGTCGACGTGCGCGACGAAGCCGCCGTCAGGGATGCGATCGAGCACGCCGCGCGCCATTTCGGCGGCATCGACATCGTGGTCAACAATGCCAGCGCCATCGCGCTGACGCGGGTCGCCGACACCGACATCAGGCGCTTCGACCTCATGCATCAGGTCAACACGCGCGGCACCTTCGTGGTGTCCAAATGCGCGATTCCCCATCTGGAGAAAGCCGCGAACCCTCACATCCTCATGCTCTCCCCTCCCCTCGACATGAAGGAGAAATGGTTCGCCCCGCACACCGCCTACACCATCGCCAAGTTCGGCATGAGCATGGTCGTGCTGGGCCTCGCCGGCGAATTGCGGGCGAAGGGAATTGCGGTCAATGCGCTGTGGCCGCGCACCACCATCGCCACCGCGGCGATCAAGAACCTGCTCGGCGGCGACGAGATCATGCGCCGGTCGCGCCGCCCGGACATCGTGGCCGACGCCGCCTGCCGGATCTTCGCCAAGCCGGCGAGCTTCTCCGGACATTTCCTGATCGACGACAGCTTCCTCGCCGCGGAGGGGGTGACCGATTTCGAGCGCTACCGGGTCGACCCGGACGCGCCGCTCGCGCCCGATTTCTTCGTCCCCGACGACAGCCTGCCGCCGCCGGGCGTCCGGATCGAATGAAGGGCCTCCATCCACCGCCATCCACCGGGCGGGCTTGACCGGGCGTTCCATCGAATGAAAGGTGCTCGCGCAAAGATGCGCAGGCGACGCCGGCGCGAACGCAAGCACTGGCGGCGACCATGACGACCCTTCTCGTCACCCATCCGGCCGGCCTCGACCATATCCCGCCGGCCGGGCACCCCGAGCGGCCGGACCGGCTGCGCGCCATCGACCAGGCCCTGGAAGACCCGCGTTTCCAGGACCTCGTGCGCGAGCAGGCGCCCGCGGCGACGCTGGAGACGATCGCGCTGTGCCACCCGATGGACTACATCGATGGAGATCCGCGACGCCGCCCCGCAACGCGGGCTGGTGCAGATCGACGCCGACACCGCGATGTCGCCGGGCACCTTCGAGGCGCTGCTGCGCGCGGTCGGCGGCGCCGTGATGGCGGCCGACGAGGTGATCGCGGGCCATGCCGCGAACGCCTTCTGCGCCATGCGCCCGCCCGGGCACCACGCCGAGACCGTTCGCCCGATGGGCTTCTGCTTCTTCAACACCGCCGCCATCGCGCCGCGCCACGTGCAGAAGCGGCATGGCATCGAGCGCGTCGCGGTGGTCGATTTCGACGTCCACCACGGCAACGGCACCCAGGAGATCTTCTGGTCCGATCCGACCGTGATGTATTGCTCGACCCACGAAATGCCGCTCTATCCCGGCTCCGGCGCGCCGTCCGAGCGCGGCGTCCACGACACCATCGTCAACGCGCCGCTGCGTGCGGGCGACGGCGGCAAGGAGTTCCGCGCCGCCTTCGAAACGGTGATCCTGCCGCGGCTCGCGGTGTTCGCCCCGGAATTCGTCGTGATCTCGGCGGGATTCGATGCCCATATGCGCGACCCCCTCGCCAACCTCAATCTCCTGGAACCGGATTTCGGCTGGGTCACCGGCAAGCTGATGGAGGTCGCCGATGCCAGCGCCTGCCGGCCGCATCGTCTCGGTGCTGGAAGGCGGCTACGATCTCCAGGGCCTGGCGCGGTCGGCGGCCGCCCATGTCACCGCGCTGATGCGGGGATGAAAGGACGGGGATGAATGGAGCTGGCCATGGCCGACAAGCACGCCGATGTCGAAGCCCTGAGCTTCGAGCGCGCCATCGAGGAACTCGAAACGATCGTCAAGCGGCTCGAAGAAGGCAAGGTGCCGCTGGAGGAATCGGTCGCGATCTACGAGCGCGGCGAAGCCCTCAAGCGCCGCTGCGAACTGTTGCTGCGCCAGGCGGAGGCGCGGGTCGAGAAGATCACGCTCGACGCGTCCGGCAAGCCCAAGGGCACCGAGCCGCTCGACGTGAAGTAGAGCACGAGCGCATAGGATGGGTAGAGCTCTTGCGAAACCCATCACGAGCCTTGCCATGTTCAGACGCCGATGATGGGTTTCGCTGCCGCTCTACCCATCCTACAAGCATGCGATTCGAGGCGACCGAAATACGCCCGTTAAAACACCCCGGGAATGATGCGCTTGGTGCGGGCGGCATAGGCGGCATAGGCGTCGCCGAAGGCCTGCAGCATCATGCTTTCTTCGCGGCGGACCCGGAATGCGAACAGGGTGCCGAACCCGATCAGCCCGGCCGGGCCGGCGATCCAGTTCGGCAGCAGCAGGGCTTGCGACAGCGCCCACAGGAAATAGGCGGAATACATGGGGTGGCGGACCCAGCTATAGATGCCGTCGGTCACCAGCCCATGGTTCTGGCGGATCTCCAGCGTCACCGACCAGAACCGGCCGAGGGTCCGGTGGGTGTGGAAGAACAACGCGAGCGCGGCCGCGAGGACCGCGATGCCGAGCCAGGCAAGCGGCGGCGCAAACGGATAGTCGGCAAATCGCGGCTCACCGGTGAAGCAATAGATCGCCGGGATCACGAACAGGCCGGTAAACGAAATCAGCAGGAGCACGCGCTCGCGGCTGCGCTCGCGGCGCTGCGTCGTCCGCGTCTTCCGCGAACGGCGAATATGCGGGTACATCACGGCAAACCAGGCGATCGCGCCGGCCCCCCAGATCAGCTTGGCGAGGAGGGGCGTCATGGCGGCTCAGCCCGCGGCCACGGGATCGCGCAGCGAGCCGTCGGCCGCATAAAGGTCGACCGGTCCGTTGGCCTGGTTGATGGTCTGCCAGAACGGTGCCGGCCCGCATATCAGCATGAAATAATCATAGAGGGCGCGGCGTTCGTTCGCCATCACGAACTGATAATGCAGCCGCATGAAATTGAACCGGTAGCGCCGGAACGCCGCCTCGCTCAGCATTTCGTGGATCTGGACGCGGCGGATCACCGGCGGGCTCGCATCGTTCACGTCGTTGAAACGCGTGAGCTCCACCGGATGGAATTTGTGAAAGCTGATCACATCGTCGCGGGCCTGGAACTCGGCCCAGGCGAGCGACGGCTCCGCGGCGATGCGGCGGGCGGCATCGCGCACCCAGCCGCCGCCCGGATGCAGCGCAAGCTTGGGAATGGTGGCGCCGATGGTGAGCACGCCCAGCTTGGGACCATGGCTGCCGAGACCGGGATCGCGGGCGAGCGCGCGGGCCAGCATGTCGACCAGGATGGTGGCGCCGAGGCTGTGGCCGGCGACGATGATCTCGTCGGCATCGGCACGGCGGACGCGGTCGACCAGGCGATCCGCGAAGGCCTCGGCCCTGGCTTCGACATCGCGGCGCCGCCGCAACATGTAGTCGCGGGCGAAGATCCAATCGGCGAGCCCCTGGGTGACCCGCCAGCGCTCCCCCGGCCAGCGCATCAGCAGCCCGAATGCGAGCCCGGCGATCACCAGCCCGGCGATGGTCCCGAGCACGGCAGACCCAAGCGCGGAAGGCTCGAACACGGAAGACAAGAGCACGCCGGCGAGCCATCCGACGACGAGCGCAACGGCCGCGAACAGGATCACGTTGACGAAGGGCACGAAAAAAAACAGTCCATAGCGCCAGTTCGCCCCGAAATAGCGCCCGACCGTGCCGGAAGCGATGAAATCGACGAAGGTCACGAGCCCATTCCACAAGCGGCTCGGAGCCGGACCATCGAGCTCGGCGCGGACGATGTCGTGCCAGTCGAGAATCTCGTAGCAGGTCTCCACCTTCCAGCCCGGCGCGGTCGCCGTGACGCTCCAATGCCCGTGTCCGGCGGACGGATCGCGCAGGTCCGAAACCACCGCGGCGACGTTCCAGGTGGTTTGGAACCGCGCGGTTTCGCGGACGAAGCGGCGGTGCTGGGACGCGGCATCGTACGGGTCGAACCCGGGGAGATGGAAGAAATGACGTTTGTGGACCATGCCCGGATGATGCCCTATGGTCGGCCCCTCCCCTTTAGCCGATCCGGCGGCGCCGAACAGCCTGAAAACAAAATTCGGTTAGGGTTGACGATTCCCGCCGACCGTTGCGGCGTTGCAACAACCCCGCTTCGCCGAAGTTCCTTTTCGAATTGCAAGTGTTCCAAAGGGGTTATCGCTGTTTTCTCACCCACGAGGAGACCTGCTGCCGCGATTGCGGTGGGAACCAACGCTATTGGCTAAAAGGATTGAAATCTCAGGTGAATTGTCTTTGGCCGGGGATATGTTTTAATCGGGGCGACAATTGAACCTGCCACGGATATCAAGCGACTCCATATGAGATCGAATGTGCCGCGAAATTCGGCCTTACCAGTCGGCACGGAGGAAGCCTTTGTATCAGCCATCAAAAACCCCGCTTCTCGATCAAATTCGTACGCCCGAGGATTTGCGCCGGTTCGAGCCCGACCGGCTGCGCCAGATCGCCGATGAACTGCGGGAAGACCTGATCAATGCGGTCGCGCAGACCGGCGGACATCTCGGCGCCGGCCTCGGGGTCGTCGAACTCACGGTGGCCCTGCATTACGTGTTCGAAACGCCGCGCGACCGCCTGATCTGGGACGTCGGGCACCAGAGCTATCCGCACAAGATACTGACCGGGCGGCGCGATCGCATCCGCACCTTGCGCCAGGGCGGCGGCTTGTCCGGCTTCACCAAGCGGGCGGAGAGCGAATACGACCCGTTCGGCGCCGCGCATTCCTCCACCTCGATCTCCGCCGGCCTCGGCATGGCGGTGGCAAGCAAGCTCGACGGACGGACGAACAACGTCGTGTGCGTGATCGGCGACGGCGCGATGTCTGCGGGCATGGCCTACGAGGCCATGAACAATGCCGGCGCGATGGACTCCCGGCTGATCGTCATCCTCAACGACAACGACATGTCGATCGCGCCGCCGGTGGGCGCGATGTCGGCCTACCTGTCGCGGCTGCTGTCGGGACGCACCTATCTCTCGTTTCGCGAGATCGGAAAGCAGCTCGCCCACCGGTTGCCGAAATTTTTCGAGCAGCGCGCGGTGAAGGTCGAGGAGTACGCCCGCACGCTGGTCACCGGCGGCACCATGTTCGAGGAGCTGGGCTTCTATTATGTCGGCCCCATCGACGGGCACAATCTCGATCACCTGATGCCGGTGCTGAAAAACGTGCGCGACGCCAAGACCGGGCCGATCCTGGTCCATGTGGTCACCCAGAAGGGCAAGGGCTATCCGCCCGCCGAAACGTCGGCCGACAAATACCACGGGGTGGTGGCCTTCGATGTCGCCACCGGGGCGCAGGCCAAGTCGAAGGCGGCCGCGCCCGCCTATACCAAGGTGTTCGCCGAGAGCCTCATCAAGGAGGCCAAGAAGGACCCCAAGGTCGTCGCCATCACCGCCGCGATGCCGTCAGGCACCGGGCTCGACCTGTTCGGCAAGGAATTTCCCGAGCGCACCTTCGATGTCGGCATTGCCGAGCAGCACGCCGTCACCTTCGCGGCCGGCCTCGCCACCGAGGGCTACAAGCCGTTCGCGGTGATCTACTCGACCTTCCTGCAGCGCGCCTATGACCAGGTGGTGCACGACGTGGCGATCCAGCGCCTGCCGGTGCGCTTCGCCATGGACCGCGCCGGCCTGGTCGGCGCCGACGGCCCGACCCATGCCGGCAGCTTCGACGTTGCCTATCTCGGCTGCCTGCCGGGCTTCGTGCTGATGGCCGCGGCCGACGAGGCCGACCTCGCCCACATGGTGGCGACCCAGGTGGCCATCGACGACCGTCCTTCGGCGCTGCGCTATCCGCGCGGCGAGGGCCGCGGCGTTCCGATGCCGGCCGCGGGCATACCGCTCGAGATCGGCCGCGGCCGCATCCTGCGGGAAGGCGACAAGGTCGCCCTGCTGTCCTACGGCGCGCGGCTCGGCGAATGCCTCAAGGCCGCCGACGAACTCGCCGGCTACGGCCTTTCGGCCACGGTGGCGGACGCCCGTTTCGCCAAGCCCCTCGACACCGATCTGGTCCTGCGGCTCGCCCGCGAGCATGAGGTGATGATCACCATCGAGGAAGGCGCGATCGGCGGCTTCGGCTCCGCGGTGCTGCAGACGCTGGCGGAGCACGGCGTGCTCGACCGCGGCATCAAATTCCGCGCCATGGTTCTGCCCGACGTGTTCATCGACCAGGATTTGCCCAACACGATGTATGCCAAGGCCGGGCTCGACACCAAGGGCATCGTGACCAAGGTGTTCGAGGCGCTCGGCAAGGATGCCGCCGGCGAAACGGTGAAGCTCGCGTAGCCCTCGATCGGCCGGCGAGCATCGTTTCAGAGCGGGTTCTGCTGACGCGGAACCCGCTCTATTTTTCTCCTGCATCAATCCGTGAACTCGCTCTCCGGCTGGAGGGATGGTTGACTTTTAACACAACCTCACTACCTTTGGCCCGGGCGCTGCGAGAGAAGACCCTCTTGGAGCGGGTCCCGCTAAAGCCCGTGGGAGAAGCGAAACGCTACATCCTGGTGACGCCGGAGATCGCCGCACTCTTGGATGGGCGGGCACTCTTCGGAGCTTTTCCTAGTCTCGCAGCGGAAAAATTGATCGGCAGATTTTCCGCCGGATACTTGGTGACGGTCAGCAGGAAAGTTACCAGACTCAAGCCGGACATCGAGCGCATCGTGGGCTTTGAGGAGGTGTGGGCGCTGTGTGTGAGAACGCCAAGACCGGGTTGGCGCATTCTCGGCCGTTTCTATGAAAAGGATGTCTTCGTCGCGTTACGACCCTGGGAAAAGAACGATTTGATCACGAAATATCCGGAAGCGGCGCGCGAAGTGATTGACGACTGGCAACGTCTGTTCGGGCCAAGGGTGGTGCCTCATAAGAGCGGCAGTGTGAACGAGTACCTGAGCGGAGTGGTAAGAGATGTCGACGAACCGTTCTAAATCGGACACCGAATTCGCTCGCGCATATGAGCGCGGAATGCTTCGCTCCGCGTTCGTCAGCCTGTTCTGGGCCGTCATCACCGAACGAAAGAAGCGCGGCGATTTCACGCTGCAGGAACTTGCCAAGACTCTCGGCACCAACAAGGCTGAGGTATCGCGTTGGTTCAACGGCGACCCCAACTGGACCGTGAATACCATCGCCAATCTCGCCAACGCCCTCGACATCGAGATCGAGATCAGAGCGCGGGATCGACGCTCGCCTGGGACTGTTTTCGCCCCGAGCGGTTCCTCGGAGGCGGAGCGGCCGGTTGCTCAAAACGTCCCCGTCAAGGGGATCGCCTGACCATTCCGATGCCCCCTCGCCTGCGCGCCGATCGCCTGCTCGTCGAGCGCGGCCTGTTCGAAAGCCGCGCCAAGGCGCAGGCGGCGATCGCCGCCGGCCTCGTCACCGCCGACGCAGCGCCGGTGCGCAAGCCATCCGATGAGATCGCGGTCGACGCGGCATTGCGCGCGGAGCCCGCCTTCGCCTGGGTGTCGCGCGGCGGCGTCAAGCTCGCGGCGGCGCTCGACCGCTTCGGCGTCGATGTCGCCTCGCGCATCTGCCTCGATGTCGGCGCGAGCACCGGCGGCTTCTGCGACGTGCTGCTCGGGCGCGGCGCGCGGCGCGTCTATGCCGTCGATGTCGGCACCGGCCAGCTTCATCCGCGGCTGCGCGGGCGCGCGGAAATCGTCGCGATGGAACGCACCGACATTCGCGCGCTCGATCCCGCGGCGCTGCCCGAGCCGCCGGATGTCGTCACCATCGATGTCAGCTTCATCTCGTTGAAGCTCGTCCTGCCGGCCGCGATCGCGCTCGCGGCGCGGCCGGCGGACATCGTCGCGCTGATCAAGCCGCAATTCGAGCTGACGCGCGCGGACGCCAAGAAGGGCATCGTGCGCGACCCCGAACTGCACCGGCGGGTCTGCGCGGAGATCGCCGGCTTCGCCGCGGCACTCGGCCTCACGGCGATCGTGCAATGCGAATTCGCCGATCGCCGGCGCCGACGGCAACCGCGAATTCTTCATCGGCGCCCGCCTTGGTTGACCGCCTGACCATCGACCACATCGGCCGCCACGGCGACGGCGTCGCGTTGACGACGGCCGGGACGGTCTACGTGCCCTACACGCTGCCGGGCGAGACCGTCGCGGCCGAGCCGTGGCCCGGGCATCCCGATCGCGGCCATCTGCTGCGTGTCGAGACCGCGAGCGCCGCGCGCATCGCGCCGATCTGTCCCCATTTCGGCGTATGCGGGGGCTGCGCGCTCCAGCATTGGCAGACCGCGCGCTATCGCGCCTGGAAACGCGATCTCGTGGTCGATGCGCTGCGCCAGGCCGGCATTGCGGCGCCGATCGACGACCTCATCGACGCCCATGGCGCGGGACGCCGCCGCGTCGTGCTCCATGCCCGCGGCGCCACCCATGGCGTGCTGGAGGTCGGCTTTGCCGCGCGCCAGGCCCATCGCATCGTGCCGATCGACCGCTGCCCGATCCTCGCGCCCGGCCTTGCCGGCGTCATCGAAGCCGCCTGGGCGCTGGCCGAAGCGCTGCGCCCGGCCGGCAAGCCGCTCGACATCCAGGCGACCGCAACCGATGCCGGCATCGACGTGGACATCAGGGGTTCCGGCCCGCTCGACCCGCAGGTGTCGCTCGGCGCTCGCGCGGGTCGCGCAGACCCATCGCCTCGCCCGCGTCACGCGCCATGGCGAGCTGGTGGCGCAACGCGCCGCGCCGACGGTGAAGATGGGCCGCTGCACGGTGGCGCTGCCGCCCGGCGCGTTCCTGCAGGCGACCGAGGAAGGCGAAGCGACGCTGGCGCGGCTGGTGCTCGCCCATGCGGGCGCCGCAAAAGCGGTCGCCGATCTCTTCGCCGGCGTCGGGCCGTTCGCGCTGCGGCTGGCGGAGCGCGCCCGCGTCGTCGCCGCCGATGCCGAGGAGGGCGCCATCGCCGCGCTCAGCCGCGCCGCCGCCGGCGCCAGCGGCCTCAAGCCGATCCGGGCGGAGCGGCGCGACCTGTTCCGCCGGCCCCTGGTCGCGAAGGAATTGGCGGGGCTCGATGCCGTCGTGTTCGATCCGCCGCGCCAGGGCGCGCAGGCGCAGGCACGCGAACTCGCAAACAGCGGCGTCGCCACCATCATCGCGGTGTCATGCAATGCGGGGACTTTTGCGCGCGACGCGAAGCTCCTGACCGACGCGGGTTACCGCATGACCGCGGTCACGCCGGTCGACCAATTCCGCTATTCCGCGCATGTGGAAATCGTGGCGAAGCTGGAGCGGTGAGCGGAGTGCATTCCGGGGCGCGCCTCGCGCGAACCCGGAAGTTAGGGCTGCGGTACCAGTAGCGAGGCCCAACTGGATTCCGGGTTCGCCGCTCCGCGGCGCCCCGGAATGACGGCGGTTTTGCTCGACAAACCCCACGTCGAACTTCACCTGAAGTCCGTTCCGCCCCAGCGCTCCTGCCACATGCGTTCGCCGATCAGGCAGGAGATGCGTGGCGCCGATGCCGCTGCCGGGATGACCCGCGCCGGCGGTTGCCGGCCGGCGATTTCGAGCACCAGCTTGGTGCGGGTGGCTTCGCGGAACTGGTCGCGCTCGGTGATCGGGATCACGAAGGCCCCGGGGCCGCCGATCACGCAATCCTCGTAATAGATGTCGAGATTCTCGATATCCATGGTCGCCGCCGACGGCCGCTTGAGCAGGATCGGCAGGCCGTTGATGGTGATGCCGCGCTCGAGCGCCTCGTCGCGCGTAAGCGTCACCGGTATGCCCTGATTGTTGACGCCGTCGCCCGATACGTCGATCACGCGGCGCAGGCCGCGAAAGCCGCTGCCTTCGAACAATGGCTGGGCGAACCGCAACGCGCCGGAGATCGACGTGCGGTAGGCCCGGCGATACGGCGCATGCGCGATCTCGTCGGCGAACGCGCGGGCGGAGGCAGGGCTATCGATGAGCCGCCACGGCACCACGATCCTCTGGTCGGTGGAGCCCGCCCATTCGAAATAGGTGATCGCGATCTTGCCGTGCATGCCCTGATGCAGGGCGTTGAGGAATTCCGGCGAGGTCAGCCCGGTGATGTAGCCCTCGCGCTGCAGCTCCTGCTCGTCGGGGTCCATGGAGTAGGACACGTCGACCGCGATCACCAGTTCGACATCCACATTGGTCTCGACCGCGCGGCCCGGCGGCCGGTTCACACCCTGGGCCCCGCGTCGGTCGCCAGGGGGCCGATCGCCAATCCGCCGATCGCCAATCCGCCGATTGCCGCGATGGCGGCGGCCATCATCCTGGATGAGCGCATCCTCGTCTCCGCTTTCGACGCCGGCATGGTGACATGCTTGGCCGGGCAAGGAAAGGCGAGGAAACCGGCAAAACGCGGCCGGCGCAGGAGGGAAAGATGAACGGAAAAACGGCGCGCGCCTCAAGCTTTCTGCGGCGCCCGCCTCAGGCGATCGGCTCGCTCGCGGCGATCTCGATGCCGAAGCCCGCGAGGCCGACATAGCGGTGCTCGGCGGAGGTCAGGAGCTTGATCGAGGAAATGCCGAGGTCCCTGAGGATCTGCGCGCCCAGGCCGATCTCGCGCCATTCCCGCTGCCGCGCCGCATCGGACCCGGCGCCGACCTGCGGCAAGGCCGACACCGGCACCCCGGCCGAGCCGTCGCGCAGGATCACGATCACGCCGCGGCCTTCCTTCTCGAACCGGCGCAGCGCGCCATGGACGGTGGTGGCACCGCCGAAGATGTCGCGCAGGATGTCGGCGCGGTGAAGCCGCGTCGGCACGTCGCGGCCGTCGCCGATGCGGCCGTGCACCAGCGCCATGTGGTAGACCTTGTCGAACGGCGTCACATAGGCATAGCCCTTGAGGCTGCCGATCTCGGTCGGCACCATGAACTCGCTCACCCGCTCGACCAGCTTCTCGCGCACCTGGCGATAGGCGATGAGATCGGCGATGGTGATGCGCTTGAGGCCGTGCGCTTCGGCGAACCGCGCCACGTCGGCGCCCCGCATCACCGTGCCGTCGTCGTTCATGAGCTCGGCCAGGACGCCGACCGGCGCCAGCCCGGCCAACCGGCACAAATCCACGCACGCCTCGGTATGGCCCGAGCGCATCAGCACGCCGCCTTCCCGCGCCACCAGCGGAAACACGTGGCCGGGGCGGACGAAATCGGCGGCGCCATTGTTGCCGTTGGCGAGCGCACGCACCGTGTTGGAGCGCTCCTCGGCGGAAATGCCGGTGGTGAGCCCATGGCGCACGTCCACCGACACGGTGAAAGCGGTGCCGAGCGGCGCGTCGTTCAAGGCGACCATGGGATCGAGATGAAGGCGCTTGGCCTCCTCCACCGACAGCGGCGCGCAGACGATGCCGGAGGTGTGGCGGATGATGAAGGCCATCTTCTCCGGCGTGCACATGGATGCCGCGACGAACAGGTCGCCTTCGTTCTCGCGGTCGTCGTCGTCGGCGACGACGACGATCTCGCCGCGCGCGAAGGCGGCGGCGGTCGATTCCACGAGCATCTGGGATTCACGGGTGATCATGAAAAGCTGTCCTTGCCCCTCGGGGGCACCTCACGAGGGCTGTTCCCCCGGCTATTCCCCCGGGGGCTATTCCCCGGGGCTGGGCCACGGCCATGCCGGCGTCTCGCCGACCTGGCCCCGGTGGCGCAGATAGTGATCGGCGAGCACGCATGCGAGCATCGCCTCGCCGACCGGCACCGCGCGGATGCCGACGCAGGGGTCATGGCGGCCCTTGGTGGCGATCTCGGTCTCGCGGCCGTAACGATCGACCGTCGCGCGCGGGGTGAGGATCGACGATGTCGGCTTGACGGCGAACCGCGCGACGATGGGCTGGCCGGTCGAGATGCCGCCGAGAATGCCGCCGGCCTGGTTGGAGAGGAAGCGCGGCCGGCCGTCATTGCCGATCCGCATCTCGTCGGCATTGTCCTCGCCCGACAGTGCCGCCGCGGCAAAGCCGGCGCCGATCTCGACGCCCTTGACCGCATTGATGCCCATCAGCGCCGCCGCGATGTCGCTGTCGAGCTTGCCGTAGACCGGCGCGCCGAGCCCGACCGGCACGCCTTCGGCGATCACCTCGATGACGGCGCCGATGGAGGAGCCCTGCTTGCGGATGCCGTCGAGGTAGTCCTCGAAGAACGCGGCCTTGGCGGCATCCGGACAGAAGAACGGATTGCGGGCGACCTCGTCCCAGTCCCAGCGGTCGCGGTCGATCGCATGGGGCCCCATCTGCACCAGCGCCGCACGCACCGTCACGCCGGGGATGATCTTGCGCGCCACCGCGCCGGCGGCGACCCGCGCCGCGGTCTCCCGCGCCGAGGCGCGTCCGCCGCCGCGATAGTCGCGCAGGCCGTATTTGGCATCGTAGGTGTAGTCGGCATGGCCGGGGCGGTAGAGGTCGCGGATCTCCGAATAATCCTTCGAGCGCTGGTCGACATTCTCGATCGCCAGCGCGATCGGCGACCCCGTCGTCACCTGCGCCCCGCTGGTGTCGTCGATCATGACGCCGGAGAGGATCTTCACCTCGTCGGGCTCGCGGCGCTGGGTCGTGAAGCGCGACTGGCCGGGACGGCGGCGATCGAGATCGCGCTGAATGTCGGCCGCCGTCAGCGCCAACCGCGGCGGGCAGCCGTCGACCACGCAGCCGATCGCCGCCCCATGGCTCTCGCCGAAGGTGGTCACCCGAAACAAATGGCCGAAGCTGTTGTGGGACATGGGATTGAGCCTGCGCTCTGGTAGCCCGCGTCCGGGACAGGGTCAAATTGGGAGATGACGCGCCTGTCCCGTCTTCACCACGTCTTCGCCACCTCTTCGCCACAGCGTCGAGGAATCGGTCACGGGCTCTCCGGGCTGAAGACCGGCGCCGCCGAAAGGGCGGCTCAAAATGAAGGCCGATTCACCTTTCTGAACCGCCGTTAATCGATACATGAATATTCGTTAAGCTTTTGAAAAATAAGTGGTTTTTCGAAAAAACATGTTGCGGATACGGCGCCGGTCGCGTATACAGAAAAGCTGATCCGTGCGGGGTTCTCGGACACAGGTTCGAGCGCTTGGTCAGCCGGCTCAAACATGGAGGATTTCATCATGGCGAAGAAGAAGAAGAAGAAGAAGACCTAATTGGCCGCGATCGCCGTCCCTCCTTCAAAACCGGGGCGAGTTCGATACGGAAGCGGGCGCGGGCTTCGGCTCGACGTTCGCAACGATACAAAGGGCCGGCCTCTCGCCGGCCCTTTCGCTTTTCAAGCTCGATTTTTTTGATCTCGATGCTCGGTATTCGGAGACGGCAGCGGACCGTCTGCTCCCGTTCATCCGTACCGATTTACCGATCCCGGCGCGAACGCGTAGACCACGCCCTGGGCGACATCGCCGAGCGGCGCCTCGGCCGGCCGCTTGACGCCGATACAAGACAAGAAGCGCGCGGGCGACGCCGCCATGGGCGGCGATGATGGCATCGCCGGTCAAGCCGTCGTGCCACGCGCGCACCCGCTCCAGCAACTGGGCGTAGCTCTCTCCGCCCGGGGGCTGGAAATTCCATTTGTCGCGCTCGCGCGTCGCCAGAGCCGAGCGGTCCAACGCCCTGACCTCCTTGTAGGTCAAGCCCTCCCACGTCCCGAACGAGAGTTCGGCGAGCCGCGCGTCGGTGGTGTAGTCCTGCGGCGGCACCCCGAGCCCGGCGCGCAGGATTTCCATGGTCTCGCGTGCCCGCGACAGCGGGCTCGCGGTAAAGGCGAATTGCTGCGGGGCGGCGCCGCCGGCGGCGAGAAGGTCGCGCAGCAGCTCGCCGCAACGCGCCGCCTGTTGGCGGCCCAGGGCATTGAGGGGGATGTCGCGCCGCCCCTGCAGCCGGCGCTCGGCATTCCAGTCGGTTTCGCCGTGCCTGACGAAATAGAGCTTGCGCCGTGGCGATTCGGGGCGCGCCGCCGCGGATTCAGGTGCGGCCGACGAAGACGTCCGGCGCATCGGGATGCTTCATGCCGACGATGTGGTAGCCGGCATCGACGTGGTGGATCTCGCCGGTCACGCCCCGCGACAGGTCCGAAAGCAGGTAGACGGCGGTGTCGCCGACCTCGTCCGCAGTGACGTTGCGGCGCAGCGGCGCATTGTGCTCGTTCCAACCGAGAATGTAGCGGAAGTCGCCGATGCCGGAGGCGGCGAGCGTCTTGATGGGGCCGGCGGAGATCGCGTTGACGCGGATGTTCTTGGTGCCGAGATCGGCCGCGAGATAGCGCACCGAGGCCTCGAGCCCGGCCTTGGCGACGCCCATCACGTTGTAGTGCGGCATCCATTTCTCGGAGCCGTAATAGGTGAGCGTGACCATCGCGCCGCCGTTGGTCATCAGCTTCTCGGCGCGCTGGGCGACCGCGGTGAGCGAGAAGCAGCTGATCAGCATCGTGTTGGTGAAATTGTCCGGGGTGGTGTCGATGTAGCGCCCGTCGAGCTGGTGGCGGTCGGAGAAGGCGATGGCGTGGACGAGGAAATCGATCGTGGGCCAATGCGCCGCGGTCGCCGCGAACACCGCGTCGATGGACGCGGGATCGGTCACGTCGCAATGGCCGACCACGAGGCCGTCGACCTCCTTGGCGAGCGGCTCCACGCGCTTCTTCAGGGCATCGCCCTGATAGGTGAAGGCCAGCTCCGCACCATGGGCCCGCGCCGATTTGGCGATGCCCCAAGCGATCGATCGGTTGTTGGCAACGCCCAATATCAGGCCGCGCTTGCCCCGCATCAGCCCCGCGGATTCCGGCATGTCGTCCTCGTTCAGCCGGTCTCCGACCGGACGCCTGCTATGGCATAGGGTGCCGGGGCCTTCAATGCAACCCGACGCCGGCGCCGTCCTTGCGGAAGGCGGTCGAGCATTTGTGGTGTGGCACGCTCTGCTCCCCCGCCCCGCGCGCGGGGAGAGGTGCACACCCACCCGTACAGCAATATGTGAATCCGATTGCCGTCTTTGGGAATGCCACGAACGGGACGGTCAGACGCCGAGCCCGTAGGGCCGGCACCAGCCGAGTCCATCCTCGGTGCGTCCGCGCGGCTTGTATTCGCAGCCGATCCAGCCGGCATAGCCGGTGCGATCGATCATCTGGAACAGGGCGGGATAATTCACCTCGCCCTCGTCGGGCTCGGCACGTGACGGCACCGCCGCGACCTGGACATGCCCGATCACGGGAAAATGCCGCGCAAAGCGCGTTATCAGGTCGCCGGCCTCGATCTGCACATGATAGAAATCGAACTGCATGCGCACATTCTCGCGCCCCACCTGTTCGATGATGGCGGCCGCCTGCTCCGGGAGGTGGAGCAGGTAGTCCGGCCGGTCACGGTGGTTGAGCGGCTCGATCAGGAGGCCGATCCCCTTCTCCGCCGCGAGATCGGCGGCGCGCCTGAGATTGGCCGCCAGCACGTGTTCGGCCGCGCGCCGCTGGTCCGGCGGCACCTTGCCGGAGAGGCAGTGAACGGTCCGGCCGCCGATCGCCGCGGCATAGTCGAGCGCCCGGCCGAACAGGGCAGCGAAGTCCTGCTCGCGCCCGGGCACCGCGGCAAGGCCGGTTTCGGCGCCCGGCGCCGGGGGCGTGTTGATGCCGAGAACGGTCAGGCCGTGCCGCTCGATCTCGCGCCGGATATCGGCCGGCGCATGGTCGTATGGGGCCTGCAGCTCCACCGCCGCAAAACCCGCCGCCGCCGCTGCGGCGAACCGCTGCAGCAACGGAAGTTCGGTGAAGAGGTAGGCGAGATTGGCTGCGAAACGAGGCATTTGCCTTATCTTAAGAGCGCTATCGTTTCAGGTCGAATTGGCACCGGAAACTAGGCGAAGCATTCGGATGTGATCGGCCGGCCTTTACGTCACCGCCTTCACACCGCGACGTCACACCGTCGCGCCCTGCGCCTTGGGGCGACGCAGGTGCTCGTCCAGCCGCGGCATGATCTCGACGAAATTGCAGGGGCGATAGCGGTAGTCGAGCTGGTGCACGAGGATGTCGTCCCAGGCGTCCTTGCAGGCGCCCGGCGAACCGGGCAGGCAGAAGATGTAGGTCGCGCCCGCGACGCCCGCGGTGGCGCGGGTCTGGATCGCCGAGGTGCCGATCTTGCCGTAGCTCACCATCAGGAACAGGGTGGCGAAGCCCTCCATTTTCTTCTCGAACAGCGGTTCCACCGCTTCGGGCGTCACGTCGCGCCCGGTGAAGCCGGTCCCGCCCGTCGAAATAATGACGTCGATCGCCGGGTCGGCGATCCACGCCCGCATTTGGGCGCGGATTTCTTCCACGTCGTCGGGCACGATCGCCCGCGCCGCCACCTTGTGCCCCGCTTTGGCAATGCGCTCGGCGAGCGTCGTACCCGACTTGTCGTCGCCGATCGAACGGGTGTCGGACACCGTGAGCACGGCGATATCGAGCGGGACGAACGCCTTGCTGTCGTCGAGACCGGGCATGCAGGCGACGGCCTAGATATTGTCCGACTGGAAGGTGTTGCAGACGGCGATGTTGCCGCCCTTCAATCCGGTCATGAACCAGCGTTGGCGCTGCGCCGAGGAGCCATGGGTGAAGGAGTCCGGCACCACCCGGCCGGTCGCCTGGCGTTGCAAGGTGTCGTCGCCGATCGCGGATGCCGTCTGCATCGCCGCCTCGACGTCGCCGGGCTCGAGGAAGGCCGGCTTGCCCTCGCGCTGCTGGCGCTGGTTTTCGCGGTTCGCCCAGACGCCGGCGAGGCAATCGGCCTGCAGCTCGACGCGGACCTGCAGTCCGTTGGCCTCGACCTTGTCGACCCGCTGTTGCTGCTGCTGCACCTTGGGAAGCACGCCCAGCAGGTTCTGCACGTGATGGCCGACTTCGTGAGCGATCACATAGGCCTGGGAGAACTGGCAGGCCTTGCCCTGGCAGCCCTTGAACCGGCTTTCGATTTCGCGGAAGAACGAGGTGTCGAGATAGACCTTCTGGTCGTTCGGGCAATAGAACGGCCCCATCGCGCTCTGGGCCATGCCGCCGCAGGCTGCGGGCGTGCGGCCATTATACATGACGAGCACCGGCGCCCGGTAGACCTTGCCGCCCTCTGCGAAGATCGCCTTCCACTGCGCCTCGGTGCTGCCGAGCACGCGGGCGACGAAGCCGCCGGCGTCGTCGCTGGGCGCCCCGGTCTGGCGCGCCTGCCCGCCCGGCTGTGCCGGCTGCTGGACCTGCGTGTTGCCGCCCGACAAAATCTCCGCCCCTCCGATCAGGACGCGGGGATCGATGCCCAGCGCCCAGCCGATCAGCCCGAGCACGACGATGGTGCCGATACCGAGCCCGCCGCCGCCGATCGGGAGACCGAAGCCGCCGCCACCGCCGCCGCCGGATTCGCCGCGCCGATCCTCGATGTTGCCGCTCTTTTCCAGATCATCCAAACGCATCGATCCGCTCCATCGCGCTGCCCCGTCGAACCGCCGGGTATTGCCTGAGAACGATCCTAGCACCGCGCAGGCCGGCTGCGCACCCTGCAAGCCAGTTCAATATGGTAGCCCGAAAGTTACGGCGCCAGTACGGCGCCCCGGCAAGGTTAAGTCGTTTTTTACTTTGCTGCGTCATGATCCGAACCTGTCGGTTGTAGGTCCCGCGTCACCGACCGCGTTACCAGCGTTCAGAGTTCTGAGTCATGGTCATACCGCGCGGCGGGGCGTCCTCTCGGGCGCCCCGCTCGATTCTCGCCAGCCGGCCCGTTCGCCAGGACCCGCACCAGGTCCTGACCGGCGATTGTGTCGGGGCGCTCGCCGGGCTGCCGGCGAATTCGGTCGATCTCGTGTTCGCCGATCCGCCCTACAATCTCCAGCTCCAGGGCGATCTCAGGCGTCCCGATGATTCGCGCGTCGATGCGGTCGACGACGACTGGGACAAGTTTTCGAGCTTTGCGGCCTATGACGACTTCACCCGGGCCTGGCTGCTCGCCTGCCGCCGGGTGATGAAGCCGAATGCGACGTTATGGGTGATCGGCTCCTATCACAATATTTTTCGGGTCGGCGCCATCCTTCAGGATCTCGGGTTCTGGATCCTCAACGACGTGATCTGGCGCAAGACCAATCCGATGCCGAATTTCCGCGGCCGCCGCTTCACCAACGCCCACGAGACCCTGATCTGGGCGTCGCGCGACGCCGGCGCGCGTCAATACACCTTCAATTACGAGGCGCTCAAGGCCGGCAACGAGGACATCCAGGTCCGCTCCGACTGGACCATCGCGCTGTGCACCGGCGAGGAGCGGCTCAAGGGCGCCGACAAGAAGAAGCTGCATCCGACCCAGAAGCCGGAGGCGCTGCTGGCGCGCGTCATTCTCTCGTCGTCGCGGCCCGACGAGGTCGTGCTCGATCCCTTCTGCGGCACCGGCACCACCGGCGCCGTGGCCAAACGCCTCGGGCGCCGCTTCATCGGCATCGAGCGCGATCCGCTCTATCGCACTGCAGCGCAACAGCGCATCGCCGCGGTCGAGCCGCTGGCGCCGGCGACGCTCGCCGCATTCCAAACCGCGCGGGAGGCGCCCCGGGTGGCGTTCTCGGCGCTGATCGAGCGCGGCATGATCGTGCCGGGCGCCGACCTCTACGATGCCAAGCGCCGCCACAAGGCGCTGGTGCGCGCCGATGGCGCGATCGCGCTCGGCGACGCCGTCGGCTCGATCCACCGCATCGGCGCACTAGCGCAAGGCCTCGAAGCCTGCAACGGCTGGACCTTCTGGCATGTCGAGCGCAAGGGCCACCTGACCCTGATCGACGCCTTACGCGCCCAGTTCCGGGCCGAAACCGTGGGCACGCTCCCACCGGCATGAGGCGGTTCCGGCGCGGCAAGTCCGCGCAAGATTGGTCCTGCGAGAATTCGTCCTGCGAGATTCTGCGTCCCTGGAAGATTCGTCCTGCAAGTCTGTCGTCTTGAAAGTCTGCCCCGGCACCATCAAGAATGCGCCCAGGGCCGGAACATCCGGCCGGGGAGGATGCCCATGCGCAACCCGCTCACGATTCATCGCCGGCAATTCCTCGGCGGCGCCGCGGCACTCGGCGTGAGTGCGCTCGCGGTGCCGGCCAATTCGGCGGTGTCGCCGGCGGTCGGCAACCTGCCCGGCCGCAGCCATGTGGTGATCCGCAACGCCTATGTCATGACGATGGTGCCCGGGGCGGCCGACCTGCCCAATGGCGACGTGCGGGTGGAGAACGGCGAGATCGCCGAAGTGGGCACCGGCCTGGCAGCGCCCGGCGCTGAGATCATCGACGGCCAGGGCTTCATCCTGATGCCCGGCCTGGTCGACACCCATTGGCACATGTGGACGACGCTGCTCCGCAACATGTCCGGCAACACGCCGGAGCACGGATATTTTCCGACCACCACGGCGGTCGGCAACGTCTACACGCCGCGCGACATGTATTACGGCACGCTGCTGTCGGCGACCGAGGCGCTGTTCTCCGGCATCACCACCGTGCACGACTGGTGCCACAACATCATCACCCCTGGGCATGCCGAGGAAGACCTGCGCGCATTGCAGGAAACCGGTATTCGCGGCCGCTTCAGCTATGGGCCGGCGCGGCGCATGGCGTCCACCGAGGCGATCGATGTCGACGACCTCGCGCGCTTCGCCCGCGACTGGAAGAGCTTCTCCAATGAAGGCCTGCTCACGCTGGGGTTCGGCTGGCGCGGCGTCCAGGCACCGTTTCGGCTGCCCGACGGCACCTTCCAACTGCGGCCGCTGCCGGAGGCGGTCTACCGCAGGGAACATGATGCCGCGCGCAGCCTCGGCATTCCGATCTCCGTCCATCTCAATTCGACCACCAACGACCGCGGGCATGTCCTGGCGCTGCAGAAGCAGGGCCTTCTGGTCGAGGACCTGCAGATCATCCACGGCATCTTCTCGACGCCGGAGGAGATGAAGGCATTGGCGCAGCGCCGGCGCCGTCGTCAGCGTGTCACCCTATTCGGAGCTGCGGATCGGCTTCGGCGTCACCAAGATCCTCGAATATCTGGACCATGGCGTGACGCTCGGGCTTTCCGTCGACTCCACGCCGCTGAGCGGCAATTGCGACATGTTCGGCATCATGAAGGTGGTCCAGAACATCGAGAACGGCCGCGCCGAAAGCGAATTCAAATTGCCGGCGCGCCGCGTCGTCGAGCTCGCCACCATCGAAGGCGCCCGCTCGCTCGGCCTCGCCGACCGCACCGGCTCGATCGCCCCGGGCAAGCGCGCCGACCTGATCCTGGTGAACACCCGCGACATCAACATGGGCCCGTTCACCGACCCCGCCTACATGCTGGTCGATTCCGCCCAGGCCTGGAACGTCGACACCGTCATGGTCGACGGGCGCATCCTCAAGCGCAACGGCAAGCTCACCGCGATCGACACCGGCGCGCTGATGGCCGAGGCGAACAAGGTCAGCCGCGACGTCCGCGACCGCGCGAAGTGGTGGTGAGGGGGGCCGGAGTCCGTCGCGTCGTCTCCGGCAGCGATTTGACGATATAGAGAAATCACTATATTGTCCTGAGATGGCCGATCAGCTCTCGCCCAAGCCGGTGATATGGGTCGGATCGAGTCGGCACGATTTCCGTGCAATGCCCAAAGGCGTGCGGAGCCGCATAGGCTATGCGCTCTATGTCGCGCAGTGCGGCGGCAAGCATCGCGACGCAAAGCCGTTGCAAGGCTTCGGCGGCGCCGGCGTGATGGAAGTCGTTGCGGATCACCGGGGCGATACGTTTCGGAGCGTCTACACGGTGCGCTTTGCGGCAGCCGTTTTCGTGTTGCACGTGTTTCAGAAGAAATCGAAGACGGGCGTCGCGACGCCGAGATTTGAGATCGACCTGATCAAGAGCCGCCTGCGTGAGGCCGAACGACTGGCAAGAGGCGAACCATGAAGAAACCCAAGATCGAACATGAGGTGGGGAGCGGCAATATCTTCGCGGATATCGGCCTTCCGAACGCCGAGGAACATTTGATCAAGGCACAATTGGTCTACAAGATCGACACCCTCATGGAAGCCCGCGGCCTCAAACAGACGGATGCGGCCGGTCTTTTCGGTATCCGGCAGCCCGACGTGTCGAAGATGCTCCGCGGCGACTTTCGGCAATTCTCGGTCGAGCGGCTGATGCGATTTCTCGTCGCGCTCGGCCAGGACGTGGAGATCGTGGTGAAGCCGCATCGCGGCACCCGCCGACCCGCACAACTCAAGGTGGCCTGATCGGGTCGCGTCGCGCCGCACCTCAATGGGTGCGGTTGATCGCGAACTCGACGGCGTCTTCGAGCGCCTGCTTCATCGGCGCGGCCGGGAACAGCGCCAGCGCGTCCTTGGCGATGGCGCCGTAGTGGCGGGCGCGCGACACCGTGTCGTCGATGGCGCGGTGCTTGGTCATCAGCCCGATGGCGTGATCGAGATCGGCTTCGGTCACCTCGCCGCGCTCCAGCGTGCGCTGCCAGAATGCGCGCTCGCCGTCGGAGCCGCGGCGGAATGCCAGCACCACCGGCAGCGTGATCTTGCCTTCGCGGAAATCGTCGCCCACGTTCTTGCCGAGCTTGGCCGCCTTGCCGCCGTAGTCGAGGGCGTCGTCGACGAGCTGGAAGGCGACGCCGAGATTCATCCCGAACGAGCGGCACGCCGCCTGCTCGGCCTTGGGCCGGCCGGCGATCACCGGGCCGACCTCGCAGGCGGCCGCGAACAGCTCCGCGGTCTTGGCGCGGATGACGGCGAGATATTCGTCCTCGGTGGTGGCGGTGTTGTTGGCGGCCGAGAGCTGCATCACCTCGCCCTCGGCGATCACCGCAGCGGCGGACGACAGGATCTCCAGCGCCCGCAGCGAGCCCACCTCGACCATCATCTTGAAGGCCTGGCCGAGCAGGAAGTCGCCGACCAGCACGCTCGCCTCGTTGCCCCACAGCATGCGGGCGGCGAGCTTGCCGCGGCGCATGTCGCTCTGGTCGACCACGTCGTCATGCAGCAGGGTCGCGGTGTGCATGAATTCGACCGCGGCCGCGAGCTTGACATGGCCGTCGCCGGAATAGCCGGTCAGCACCGCCATGGCGAGGGTCAGCATCGGCCGCAGCCGCTTGCCGCCGGACGTGATGAGATGGTTGGCGACCTCCGGGATCATCGTGACCTCGGACCCGGTGCGCGCCAGGATCGCCGAATTGACCCGGCCCATGTCGCCGGCGACAAGCTCGACGAGCCGGTCGATCAAGGCGGGCTGATGGCTTTCGAACGGAACGACAACGGCCAACGGAACCTCTCCCACTGCCACCCCGTCAAACATAGAAATGCCCGCGGTCAGCGGCAAGCACTAGTTCATCGTGTCCGAGAGCGTGAAGCGCGCATGAAGCGCAGCGGATTGCGGGACGGGCGTCCCCGGATTGCGCTGCGCTTATCCGGGCTACCGACCCCGGTGAGGATAGCTGTTTATCAACACATTTGAGCGATCATGGCGACCCGCCGCGGCTGCGGCTTCCATTGCTCCGGGCTGCGTAGCTCGGGAACGATCGCTCAGGAACCAACGATGATAGCGCCGGTGCAAGCCCTCGTAGAACAGGTTCAGGCTTTCGCGGAGCAGCAGGTGGAATCCGATCCCCTGGCCCACCAGCGGATCGCCGTCCTGGTGCCTTGCTACAACGAGGAAGCCGCCATCGCCAAGGTGGTCGCGGACTTCGGCGCGGCGCTGCCGATGGCGGACATCTACGTCTACGACAACAATTCGCGCGACCAAACCGTCGCCGCCGCCCGCGCCGCCGGCGCCATCGTGCGGAGCGAGACCCTTCAGGGCAAGGGGCGGGTGGTGCGCCGCATGTTCGGCGAGATCGAGGCGGACATCTACATCCTGGTCGACGGCGATGCGACCTATGACGCGCCGAGCGCCCGGGCCATGGCCCTGCGGGTGGTGACCGACCGCCTCGACATGGTGGTCGGCGCCCGCATCGACCAGGAACAGGCCGCCTACCGGCTCGGCCATCGCTTCGGCAACCGCGTCCTCACCGCCTTCGTCGCCGACGTGTTCGGCAAGACCTTCACCGACATCCTGTCGGGCTATCGGGCGTTCTCGCGGCGCTTCGTGAAGTCGTTCCCGGTGCTGTCGGGCGGCTTCGAGATCGAGACCGAATTGAGCGTGCATGCGCTCCAGCTCGAGCTTCCGGTCGCCGAAATCGAGACGCCCTATTACGCGCGCCCGGAGGGATCGCACTCCAAGCTCAACACCTGGCGCGACGGCGTCCGCATCCTCGCCACCATCATCAAGCTGTACCGTTCCGAGCGCCCGCTCGGGTTCTTTTCCGGGATCGGCATTTCGCTGGCGATCATGTCGGTCGGGTTCGCCATTCCGATCGTCGTCACCTATCTGCGCGAAGGCATCGTTCCGCGCCTGCCGACCGCGGTGCTGTCGACCGGATTGATGATCATCGCCGCCCTTGCCATCACCTGTGGTCTCGTGCTCGACACGGTGACGCGGGGCCGGCGCGAGATCAAGCTCCTGGCCTACCTCGCCCAGCGCGCGCCGGGCGAGGTTTCCGGACGCCGCGACCGCGGCTAGAGCGTGGTTCGTCGTAGCCCGGGTTGAGCGCCAAGCGAAACCCGGGAAGCGGCGTCGCCATATGCATAGGGCTGTCCCGGATTTCGCTCGCGCTCAATCCGGGCTACTTTCCTGCAATGCGATTCCTGCGATCGGTTCATGCTATCGATCGGCCAGCGATTGCCGAAGGGGGCGCCGAGTGAAAGAGATCATGCGGACCAACGATACGGTGCTCGTATCCGCGGTCGAGGCCCTTCTCGACGGTGCCGGCATCGGCCATCTCGTGCTCGACCAGAACATGAGCGTGCTCGAAGGCTCGCTCGGGATCCTGCCGCGGCGCGTGCTGGTGGCCGACGACGAGGTCAAATCGGCGCGCGAGCTGCTGGCAGACGCCGGGCTCGGCGGCGAACTGCGCCCCGATGCCGGGTAAGCCGGCGGAACAAATCACCGACGACGCGGCGCTGGGTGGCCGCCTGCGCCTGCTCCAGCCCCGCCGCGGCCATCGCTTCGGCCATGACGCCATCCTGCTGGCGGCGGCGACCCCGGCGCGAAACGGCGACCGCATCGCCGACCTCGGCGCCGGCGTCGGCACGGCCGGCCTTGCGCTCGCCGCCCGGGTGCCGGAGGTGCGGGTCACGCTGGTGGAGATCGATGCGGACCTCGCGGCGCTGGCACAGGAGAATGCGGCCCGCAACGGTTTCGCGGCCTGCGTCGATGCGGTCGCGCTCGATGTCGCGGCGCCGTCCGCCGATTTCGCTGGCGCCGGGCTCGCCGCCGGGAGCTGCGATATCGTGCTGATGAACCCGCCGTTTCACGACAAGGCGCTCCCGGCCTCCCCCGATCCGCGCCGCCGCAGCGCCCATTCGCTGGAGGCCGGAAACCTCGCCGGCTGGGCGGCGGCGGCGGAACGGCTGTTGCGGCCGGGCGGCATCCTGACGCTGATCTTCCGCGCCGACGGCGTTCCCATGCTGCTCGATCTGCTCGCAGGCCGGTTCGGCGGCCATCGCGCTCTTGCCGGTGCACCCCAAGCCCGGCGCTGCGGCGATCCGCGTGCTTCTCGCCGCCATCAAGGGGAGCCGCGGCCCGCTGGCGATAGTGCCGGGCCTGGTCCTGGCGCAAGCCTGCGGCACGCCCACCCCGCAAGCCGAGGCGGTACTACGTTACGGTGCCGCGTTGGCGCTCATCGCGCGCTGATCGCGCATGGCTCGCTGCCGGCTGATCGTCAATGAACGAACGGTCAGCCGGCGGTTGCCGGGGCGCTCTCGGCGTCATGGCCGGCCGGGCGCGAAAATACCCGTGGAAAAAGCATGATTACGCAATATATGGCGGTCAGTAGCGCCAGCTTGATCATCATCGCGAACCTCCCCACCTGGAATCCACTTGGAATCCCACCAGGAATCCCATTTGGCCGAACGCAGATCCGTCAGGCCTTCCCCTTGGTCCGAACGTCCCCCGGAACGGTTAAGATTGCGTGACTTGAGGACGAAACGATGGCGTCTCATCAACAATCCGAGGTCCCGATGGCCGATTTTTTCAATCAGATGCGCAGCGGTGCCGTCGCGGCCGGCCGCCGGCTGGTGCCGAGGCGGTGGCGCGGCGATACCGTCGTGGTGCCCGTGGTCCGTCTCACCGGGGTGATCGGCTTTTCGACGCCGCTGCGGCCGGGGCTCACGCTCGCCGGCATTGCCCGCACCCTCGACCGCGCTTTCAACATGCGCAATGCCAAGGCGGTGGCGTTGCTGATCAATTCTCCGGGCGGCTCGGCGGTGCAATCGCACCTGATATTCCAGCGGATTCGTGCGCTTGCCGCCGAGAAGAACCTGCGCGTCGTCGCCTCGGTGGAGGACGTGGCGGCGTCGGGCGGCTACATGATCGCCTGCGCCGCCGACGAGATCGTCTGCGACCCCGCCTCGATCGTCGGCTCGATCGGCGTCATCGGCGCGAGCTTCGGCTTCACCGAGGCGATCCGGAAGCTCGGTATCGAGCGGCGCGTCTATACGGCCGGCGACAACAAGTCGACGCTCGACCCGTTCCTCCCTGAAAAGGCGGAGGATGTGGCCCGGCTGAAGGAAATCCAGCAGGAAATCCACGAAATGTTCATCGGCCTCGTGCGCACCAGCCGCGGCGAACGCCTGACCGGTCCCGAAAAGACCTTGTTTTCGGGCGAATACTGGACCGCCAAGACGGCGTTGGGGTATGGTGTGGTCGATCGGCTGATCGATCTGCGGGCGTTGCTGCGGGAGCGCTACGGCGACGAACGTGGTGACCCCGGTGGTCTCAGGGGAGCGCAGCCTGTTCGGCTGGCGCAAGCCCGGCGTCAGCGGCCTGATGAGCGGCTTTGTGAGCGGCTTGGCCCCGGAGCGGCGGTTCGATAGGCCGGCCCGGGCACCGGCCTGATGGACGAGTTCATCTCGGCGGTCGAGAGCCGGAGCATCTGGTCGCGCTTCGGTCTGTAGTGCATCGTTTCCGAGGTTCGAAATCATATCGATATGATGGATCAACCTCGTCCTGAGGAGCGCGCTCTTGCGCGCGTGCTCGAAGGACGGCCACGGGCGAGATCGTGCCGGCGTCCATCCTTCGAGACGCCGTGCTTCGCGCGGCTCCTCAGGATGAGGTCCGTGGGATTATCGACGCTGTCCGATATGATCGATTTTATGGAATCGCTGCGCTAGGTTGGGGGCATTGAAACAGCGCCGGCAGGGGTGACGAAGGCGCACAACACGGATGAAGCTCATGTTGCCGTTTCCCCCGGTGATCGCCTGGACGCTCGGTGCCGTCGGCGCCGTGTTCATGTCCAAACTGCTCGCCAGGGAGTGGCGGCGGGTCAATGCCGAGCTCGATGCGCAGACGCGTGCCGCCGAACAGATGCGCCCGCAGGAAATCCCGACATTGCGGCGCGACCCCAGCGGCGTCTACCGGCCGGAGTGATGGGCTGCCCACTTTTTTGATCCGTCTCGACCGGCGCCGATCGCGCCAGCCCGTGTGCTTGACCGCCCGCGCGCGCGACCTATAGGTTCCGCGCGCACTCCAGCCGAAAAGCCGCGATGGCCGAACTGCCTGCCCATATGCGTCCCGAGCGTTCGTTCCAGGGCCTGATTCTGGCCCTGCAGCGCTATTGGGCGGAGTATGGCTGCGTGATCCTGCAGCCCTACGACATGGAGGTCGGCGCCGGCACCTTCCATCCCGCGACGACGCTGCGGGCGCTGGGGCCGAACGGATGGAATGCGGCCTATGTGCAGCCGTCGCGGCGGCCCAAGGACGGCCGTTACGGCGAAAATCCCAACCGGCTGCAGCACTATTACCAGTTCCAGGTGATCCTGAAGCCGTCGCCGCCGGACCTGCAGGACCTCTATCTCAAGTCGCTCGCGGCGATCGGCATCGACCCGGGGATCCACGACATCCGCTTCGTCGAGGACGATTGGGAAAGCCCGACGCTGGGCGCCTGGGGGCTCGGCTGGGAATGCTGGTGCGACGGCATGGAAGTGTCGCAATTCACCTACTTCCAGCAGGTCGCCGGCTTCGAATGCGCGCCGGTCGCGGGCGAATTGACCTATGGCCTGGAGCGCCTCGCCTGCTATCTCCAGGGCGTCGACCACATCATGGAGCTGAACTTCAACGGCCGCGACGACAATCGGAAGGTCCTCTACCGCGACGTCTTCCTCCAGGCGGAGCAGGAATATTCGCGGCACAATTTCACCTTCGCCGACACCGACATGCTGTTCGAGCAGTTCAAGATGGCGGAGGCGGCGTGCCGGAAATATCTCATCGCCGGCTGGGCGGATGGCGGCCGCGAACGCCATTTGATGGCGCTGCCGGCCTACGACCAGTGCATCAAGGCGAGCCACGTGTTCAACCTGCTCGACGCCCGCGGCGTGATCTCCGTCACCGAGCGCCAGAGCTACATCCTGCGGGTGCGCGAATTGGCCAAGGCCTGCGGCGAAGCCTGGCTCAAGACCGCCGCCGGCGGCGCTTGATCTTCTGCTGTGGGAACAACCTGTGCCCGATTTGTTGCGCAAAACATTTACGCCGTCATTCCGGGGCCGGCTGCAGGCCGGAACCCGGAATCCAGACGGCCTTGCTGCTTGCACCGCCGCCCTGGATTCCGGGTTCGCGCGAAGGCGCGCGCCCCGGAATGACTGTGCTGAAAAGGAGTAAACCATGACCGACAAAGCCACCATCGCCGGAACAGAGCCGATCGGCATCACGGTGAAGGCCGGCAGGGATTACTGGTGGTGCGCCTGCGGCAGGTCGAAGAACCAGCCGTTCTGCGACGGCTCCCACACCGGCTCGCCGTTTTCGCCGGTCAAATGGACCGCGCCCGAATCGGCGGAGGTTTTCTTCTGCACCTGCAAGCAGACGACGACGCAACCTTTGTGCAGCGGCGCCCACGAGACGCTGTCATAGTTTCCAGCACGTAGCACGTAGGATGGGTAGAGCTCTTGCGAAACCCATCACGGGCCGCGCCGATAGGTCGACGATGGGTTTCGCTTCGCTCTACCCATCCTACCATCAACGGAAAATGTTTCAGGCGGACCGATGCCCGATCTCCTGTTCGAATTGTTCTCCGAGGAAATTCCGGCGCGCATGCAGATGCGCGCCGCGGAGGATTTGAAGAAGCTCGTCACCGACCGCCTGGTCGATGCCGGCCTCGTCTATGAGGGCGCGACCGCGTTCGTGACGCCGCGGCGCCTCGCGCTCGCGGTGCAGGGCATTCCGGCGCGCCAGCCCGACCTCAAGGAAGAGAAGAAGGGCCCGCGCGTCGGCGCCCCCGACAATGCGGTGCAGGGCTTCCTCAAGAGCGCCGGCCTTGCTTCGCTTGCCGAGGCGACGATCCAGAAGGACCCCAAGAAGGGCGATTTCTACGTCGCGCTGATCGAGAAGCCGGGGCGCGCGGCGATCGACGTGCTGGCGGAAATCCTCCCCCTCGTCATCCGCACCTTCCCGTGGCCGAAGTCGATGCGCTGGGGCGAGCGCTCGGCGCGGCCGGGCGCGCTCACCTGGGTGCGGCCGCTCCATTCCATCGTCGCGACGTTCGGGCCGGAGACCGAAGACCCCGACATCGTGCCGTTCGCGATCGACGGCATCGCAGCCTCCGACATCACCCGCGGCCACCGCTTCATGGCGCCGCAGAGCTTCCAGGTGAAGCACTTCGACGACTACGCGGCGAAGCTCGAGAAGGCGAAGGTGGTGCTCGACCCGGCGCGCCGGCGCGAGATCATCCTCGCCGACGCCAAGAACCTCGCCTTCGCGCAGGGCTTCGACCTCGTCGAGGACCAGGCGTTGCTCGACGAGGTCGCCGGCCTCGTCGAATGGCCGGTGGTGCTGATGGGCTCGTTCGAGGAGGCGTTCCTGGAGATGCCGCCCGAGGTGATCCGCACCACCATCCGCACCAACCAGAAATGCTTCGTGGTGCGCAAGGGCGATGGCGCTCGCCAACAAGTTCATCCTGGTCGCCAATATCGAAGCGACCGACGGCGGCGCCGCCATCATCGCCGGCAATGAGCGCGTGATCCGGGCGCGGCTGTCGGATGCGAAGTTCTTCTACGAGAGCGATCTGAAGACGCCGCTCGAAGCGCGGCTGCCGAAATTCAAGGACATCGTGTTCCACGAGAAGCTCGGCACCCAGGCGGATCGCATCGAGCGCATCGAGCGGCTCGCGGCGGAGCTTGCGCCGCTGGTCGGCGCCGATGTGGAGAAGACGAAGCGCGCGGCGCGGCTCGCCAAGGCCGATCTCCTGACCGAGATGGTCGGCGAATTCCCCGAGCTGCAGGGGCTGATGGGCAAATACTACGCCCGCGCCCAGGGCGAGGACGAAAGCGTCGCCGCGGCCTGCGAGGATCACTACAAGCCGCTCGGGCCGTCCGATCGCGTGCCGACCGATCCGGTGTCGGTCGCGGTGGCGCTGGCCGACAAGCTCGACACGCTGGTCGGCTTCTGGGCGATCGATGAGAAGCCGACCGGGAGCAAGGACCCTTACGCGCTGCGACGGGCGGCGCTGGGGGTGATCAGAATTGTCTGGAGAATAAGCATTCAGACTTGACGCAATTGGAACGCATCATGATCGCAGATTTGCGGTCTTAATAAGCATCGACTTCTACGCCGAACTCAGCAGTTGCGGCAAGGTTATCGCTCAGGTTCGAGCGCGCAATGATCAGAGATCGGCTCGGAGACGTCAATTCTCGCTAGATGTGATCACAGCCTCTAGAATCGAGAGTTAGCGGACGGCGTCCGAGGTACAAGCGACATGGAGCTGCATCAAGTGACTGAAGTCTTGCTCGCCTTCTTCGCCGACCGCCTCAAGGTCCAGCTCCGCGAGCAGGGCGCCCGCCACGATCTCGTCGACGCCGTGTTCGCGCTCGAAGGCCAGGACGACCTCGTCCTCATCGTCCGCCGCATCGAGGCGCTCGGCAAATTCCTCGACACCGAGGACGGCAAGAACCTGCTCGCCGGCTACAAGCGCGCCACCAACATCCTGCGCATCGAGGAGAAGCGCGACAAGACCGAATACACCGGCAGCGCCATCCCAGCACTTTATCGCCAGGCCGAGGAATGGGAGCTCGCGCGCGGCCATTCGACACCGCCGCAGCCGAAGCCGGCGAGGCGGTCGCGCGCGAGGATTTCGCCGCCGCCATGCACGCGATGGCGAAGCTGCGCCCCCATGTCGACGCCTTCTTCGACAAGGTCACCGTGAACGCGCCGGAAGCCCGACGTGCGCGCCAACCGCCTGCGCCTCCTCAACGGCATCCGCACCGCCACCCGCGCCGTCGCGGATTTCTCGCGCATCGAGGGGTAGGCTCACGCTGTCATTCCGGGGCGCCGCCCGCGGCGAACCCGGAATCCAGAGGGCCTCCCATCCCGCATCGCAGCCTGGATTCCGGGTTCGCGCAAAAGCGCGCCCCGGAATGACATCGCGGGATGGTCCGCCCGCTCTACACAAAAACGATCGCACTCAAGCTCATGCCGGCGGACCAAGGGCTGCTACCGCAGTCTCCAGCCGTGCCGTGCATTCGATCAGATCGGTCAGAAGTCGTTCGTCGACTTCAAAATGACCTTCGTATTCCGCCAGATTGCGTCGGTCATGGCACTTTGCGAGGACCCGCCAAATTCTCGCATCCAACCCCAACGTATGGGGGAGGACTTGGAAGACCACATATCGATTTCCCGAGCGATAGTTGTGTCGACGCAATGCAGCGAGAGCAAATGCGTGAGCGGCATTGTATGCCAAGTCAAATCGGCTCTCGAAGGAAAGCTTCTCGTTGCGAGCGTCGGCAAGACGCTTCCGGGCAGAGTCCACGAAGCCGTCGAATTCCGCTCGCGTTCCCGGTTCAGCCTTGAGCTGCCCGGTCTTGGCGAGGTTTTCGAGTTCCTGCTTGCTCATATGCGGAGATCGTCTTCCGAGCCGAAAATGAAGATCTTGGGCTGAGCACTTATTTTCGTGATGAAGGGATTTTTCTGAGCAAGCTTGCGCCGCCAATCCTGCGGGGAAAGGAAGTTCGGACTTACCTGGCGATGCAGGATGCTCTCGGCCTTCTGCAGTCCGCCAAAGAGGTCCGGGTAGGCCAAGTCCTCTCCGATCACCATGAGATCGACGTCACTGCGCGCGGTATCGCTGCCCTTCGCCACCGAACCATAGACGAAAGCGGTCTTGATCTTTTCGGCATGAGGCGCGAGCGACTCCCTGACGGTTCGGCCAATCCCATCGTCTTCAAGACGATGCTTCGCAACTCCTCGAAGATTGGCGAATGATGATTGGCACGATAGTGCTTTTGATTGCCGATGCGTTCAACACGGACCAAGCCGCTGTCCCGCAAACGCGATAGTTCACGTTCCACCGCACCGGTCCCCGAGCGCACGCTCCTGATGATCTCCGAAGCGTAGAAGCTGCGTTCCGGATGGCCGAAAATCAAGGCCAGCACGCGTGCCTGCACATTGGAAAACAGGGCGCTCGAGAGACCAATCTCGACCATCGTTACTCTCCCAAATTGGGGTGTATATCACCCATTTTGGGTTAAATCAAAGACCGTTGGGGCAGAACTGGCAACAAAGATGTTCGTGAGATGCACCTCCCGCCCCCCTCCCCGGCTCACCCCAGTTCCCCGCCCGCGAGCCAGCTCTCGCCGCGGCGGTAGAGCGCCTCGACCGCCGGCCCGTCGAGGCCGGGCATGTCGGTCTTCACCTTGTAGCCGATCCGGGTCTGCAGATAGGCGAGGTGGCGGTAGCCCTCGGGAAACTGCACCAGCAGGACCGGGTCCAGTTCGAGCCGGGCGGCGGGATCGACGGGGTCGAGGCGGTCCTTCTCGTAGATCGGCTGGCGCAGCACCAGTCCCCAGCGCCCGTCGCGCTTTTCGAAGAAGTCGTAGAAGCGGCCGGTGCAGACGACGTCGCACAGAACATTCTCGACGCGGGCGCGCTGCGAGATCGTCATCTTGGTCTGGGCCACCGCGCGGTCGGCGGCGACATCGATCGAGGAGCCGCCGAGGAAATGCAGGATGCGGACGCCGCGCGCATAGCCTTCCTGGCTCACCTTGATGAACTCGTCGGCGGTGCCCTGGAACCAGGTCGCCATCATCCGTCCGTCGTCGTGCCACACGGTGCGAAAGCGATCCCACATCAGGGCGTCGCGCCACACCGCCCAGTTCTCCACCAGTTCGCGGATGACGCGCGTGTCCTCGATCTCGTCTGCGGTCGGCATGAGCGGGGTCCTCAATGGTCGGGCGGAAACAGCGCGGCGAATTCCGCCGTCGGGCAATCGCGACGGCGCAATCGGCCGATGCCGTTACTCACCTACATGTCGGATTTGGCGCCTCCTGCCAAGCGCAGGCGAGCGGGCAGATGCGCTGTGGCGCCATGTCGGCAACGCTATTTCCGCGCCGCATCGGTGCGGCTATATAGGCGCTACGCAAGGCAAATGCGGGCGATCGAGCCCCGGAGGAACTCCATGGCGCAAGCCGCAGCGACAGCCGATCCCAGTCACGCCGATCCCAAGCTCCCCGATGCCAAGCACAATGTCGCGGGCGCGCGGCAGGCCTATTACGACCGGATCTCCGAAATACAACATGGCGCCGCTGTGGGAGAAGCTGCGCCAGCTCGTCGGCAACGAGCCGAAGACCCAATGCGCGCCGGCGATCTGGCGCTTCAAGGACGTCAAGGCGATGGTGATGGAGTCGGCCGACCTCATCACCGCCAAGGAGGCCGAGCGGCGCGTGCTGGTGCTGGAAAACCCGGCGCTGCGCGGCCAGTCGCGCATCACCCAGTCGCTCTATGCCGGGCTGCAGCTGATCATGCCGGGCGAAGTCGCGCCGGCCCATCGCCACACCGCGTCCGCCATCCGCTTCATCCTCGACGGCGCCGGCGCCTACACCGCGGTCGAGGGCGAGCGCACCTACATGTCGCCGGGCGATTTCGTGCTCACCCCGAACTGGGCCTATCACGACCACGGCAACACCTCGGACAAGCCGATGATCTGGCTCGACGTGCTCGATCTGCCGACCATCAATTTCTACGAGACGATGTTCTCCGAGCATCTCGACGACGGAGACCCAGCCGGTCGGCCATGCCGACGGCGATTCGCTCGCCTTCTTCGGCTCCGGCGTGCTGCCGGACGGCGCGCCGGTGACGCTCAAGCGCAGCCCGGTCATCAACTACACCTATGCGCGCACGCGGCCGATCCTGGAGCGGCTGCGCGAAGGCCGGCGAGATCGACAAGCGCCACGGCGCCCGGGTGCGCTACGCCAATCCGATCACCGGCGGCTGGGTGATGCCGACCATGGGCGCGCAACTCGCGCTGCTGCCGGCCGGCTTCAAGGGCGAGGGCTACCGCGCCACCGACGGCACCATCTTCGTGTGCGTCGAGGGCGAGGGCGCGACCACCGATCGGCGACCAGCGGTTCGCCTGGAGCGCCGGCGACGTGTTCGTCGCGCCGCCGTGGCTGCGCTACGCCCACGAGGCGGGAGCGGAGTCGGTGCTGTTCTCGATCTCCGACCGCCCCGCCCAGGAGGCGCTCGGCATCTGGCGCGAGATCAACTGAGAGCGGGGAAACCGCCGGACCGGTCATGCCAGTGACGGAGCGTCCCCAGGACGGCGTCTCGAAGGATGGCCCAATCGCTGCGGCCTGCGGCCGTCCTTCGAGACTGGCGCTTCGCGCCTCCTCAGGCCGAGGTTCTACCGACTCGCGCCTCACCGCTTCTTGTTGTAATAGTGCACGTCCACCGTCTGCCACACGCCGTTGACCTGGTACGGGTCGCTGGCGGTGAAGGCGTCGACGGCGTGCGCGCGGTTCGCGCTTCCAGGACGAACAGGCTGCCGACCGGCGTCTCGCCGTCCGGCGCCACCAGGGTCCCCGCCGTCATCACGGCGACGCCGTGGTCGCCCGCGCGGTCGAGATGGATGCGGTGGGCGCGGTAGTGCTTCGCGCGCGTCGGCAGCGCGTCGGTCCTGTCGACCGCATGGATGACGAAATGCATGCGCTCCTCCTGCCGGCCCGCTCTGTCCGCATCTCGTGGCCGTCGGGGCGAAGCTTAACTTTTTGGCGGCGCCGGCGCACCGGCCGGCCGCTTTCGGCCTCCCCATGCCGGCTCTGTGCTAAGCGTCGCCCGCACGCTGAACTGGATCTGCAGCCCAGGCGCAGGGAGGTTCGGAGATGAAGCGACGACCATCGGGTTGGCTGGCGGTGACAGTCCGGGTTGGCCGGAGCGGCTTGCTGGCGGTGCCCGCCGCGGCGCAGCAGCAGAAGATCGGCGACCAGCCCGAGGCGATGAACATGCGGCTGGTCGGCTATAACGACCTGCAGGCCCGCAGCGCCTATCAGCCGACCATCCACAAGCAGGGCGACCGCTACATCGCCTATATCGGCCATCACGGCGGCACCAACGACGTGCCGAAGCCGATGAACAAGATGACCGGCCAGGCCGAGTTCAACGGCACCTCGATCCTCGACGTGACCGATCCCGCCCATCCCGTCTACCTCAAGCACATCCCCGGCGCGGAAGGGAACATACGAAGGCGGCGGCGCCCAGATGGTGCGGGTGTGCGACGGCAAGCTCCTGCCCAAGGGCGATCCCGCCAAGACCTACATGCTCCGCGTGTTCGGCGGCCTCGGGCCATGAAATCTGGGACGTCACCGACCCCGCCAATCCGGTGCTGCTCGACGCGGCTGATGGGCCTCACCGACACCCACAAGAACTGGTGGGAGTGCGACACCGGCATCGCCTATCCTCGTCTCCGGCGTGCCCGGCTGGCGGGTCAAGCGCATGACCCAGGTCTACGACCTCAGCGATCCCGCCCATCCCGTGCATATCCGCGACTTCGGCCTGCCCGGCCAGGAGCCCGGCGCCACCGGCACCATCCCGACCGAGCTGCATGGTCGCGATCTCGATCGGGCCGCAGGGCAACCGGGTGTATTTCGGCTACGGCACCGACAAGGGCGGCGTGCTCCAGATCGTCGACCGCGAGAAGCTTCTCAACGGTGCCGAAGGAGCCGACGCCGGAGAACCTGCGCTATCCCGAGATCGGCAAGCTCGAGATGTCGGCCTGGTACGGCGCCCACACCACCTTCCCGATGCTGCAGATGCCGATCGCCGAATTCGCCAAGGACAAGGACGGCGCGAAGCGCGACATCGTGATGATCGTCGACGAGCAGATCCGCAACGAGTGCCAGGAAGCGCGGCAGATGGTGTGGTTCGCCGACATCACCCTGGAGAAGACGCCGACCATCATCTCGACCTTCCAGGTGCCGGAGGCGAGCGGCCACTTCTGCGATCGCGGCGGCCGGTTCGGCCCGCATTCCTCGAACGAGAGCATGGATCCGGTGTTCTACAAGAAGGTGGCGATGATCGCCTACTTCAACGCCGGCGTCCGCGCCATCGACGTGCGCAATCCCTGGCAGCCCAAGGAGATCGGCTACTACATCCCGGCGATCACCGAGGCGACCGACAAGCGCTGCATCAAGGTCGACGGCAAGGACCGCTGCAAGGTCGCGATCCAGACCAACAATGTCGAGACCGACGACCGCGGCTACATCTACATCGTCGACCGCGCCAACACCGGCATGCACATCCTCGAGCTGACCGGCGACGCCCGCAAGGCGGCGGGGTTGCCGTAACGCGCCACGCGACCGCGCGCCCTCTCATGCCGTCATCACCGGGCTTGTCCCGGTGATCTCGATCAGGGGAGCGCGGCGCTTCCACGACGGCGCGGTGCGGTCATACGTTTGGGATGGCACTGTGCCCCGACAAGCGAGATCACCGGGACAAGCCCGGTGATGACACCGAGATGGGGTGAAGGCGTCCGCGCTGACGCCGTTGGTGATTACACCGTGGGCCCGCGCATCGCGGCGCGGCGGTGTTGCAGGAACCGGCGCACCGCCGGGTCGCGTTCCAGGCCGATCGCCTGCTCATAGGCCGCGTCGGCCGCGTCGATGTCGCCGGCGGCCGCCAGCAGGGCGGCGCGCGCCGCCCAATAGGGCTGGTACTGCGACAAGCCGCCCGTCACCTTCCAACGCGGCGAGCGCGGCAAGGCCGGCCCGCGGGCCGTCGGTCTCGGCGATCGCGATGGCGCGGTTGATGGCGACCACCGGCGATCCCGTGATCGCCGCGAGCGCATCATAGAGCCGCTTGATGGCCGCCCAGTCGGCGCGGCCGGCGGAGCGGCGGATCGCGTGGGCCGACTGCACCGCCGCCTCGAGCTGGTAGCGGTCGATCGCCCCCATCCGGCTCGCGGCGGTGAGCAGCGCTTCGGCTTCGGCGATCAGGCCGGCGTCCCACAAGGCCGGGTCCTGCGCGGCGAGCGGCACGTAGTCGCCGGCGGCATTGCGCCGGGCGCCGCGCCGCGCCTCGGCGTGAAGCATCAGCGCCAGGAGGCCGATCGCCTCGGGTTCGTCGGGCAGCAGCGAGGCCACCAGCCGGCCGAGCCAGATCGCCTCCTCGGCGAGGTCGCGGCGGCGGACTTCGGTGCCGTCGGGATCGGACCAGCCCTCGGCGAACGCGGCGTAGATCGCCTCCAGCACGGCGTCGAGGCGCTCGCGCAGGTCGGCGCGCTCGGGCACCCGGAACGGAATGCCGGCCTGGCGGATCTTGCTTTTGGCGCGCGCCAGGCGCTGGCCCATCGTGGCCGGCGAGACCAGGAAGGCCGAGCCGATCGTCGCGGCGTCGAAACCGAGGATGGTCTGCAGGATCAGCGGCGCCCGGATGCCGGGATCGATGGCCGGGTGCGCGCAGGCGAACATCAAGGCGAGCCGATGGTCGGGCATCGATGCGTCGCTCGCGGTCGTCCGCCAGTTCCTCGGCCATGAGCTGAAGATGCGGGATCGCGGCCTCGCCGCTGCGCCGCCGCCGCGCCGCATCGATCGCGCGGCGGCGCGCCACCGTCATCAGCCAGCCTTCGGGATTGTCGGGAATGCCGCCGCATCCCATTCGGTGAGGGCGGCGGCGAAGGCCTCCGACAATGCGTCCTCGGCCCCCTCGACGTCGCCGGTGCGCGCGGCGAGAAAGGCGACCAGCTTGCCGTAGCTGCGCCGCGCCACCGCCTCCGCGGTTGCGCGCGTGCCCTCTCTCGCCATCGCGCCGGCCTACCCTACGTTCCTACATGGTCCAGACCGGACGGACCTCCATGGTACCGTGACTGGCGCCGGGGCAGCGCGCCGCCCACGACAATGCGGCGTCGAGATCGGGCACTTCGATGAGGTAGTAGCCGCCGAGCTGCTCCTTGGTTTCGGCATAGGGGCCATCGAGCACCTTGGTCTTGCCGTCGGCGATCCGCACCGTGCTCGCCGAACCGGAAGGCTTCAAACGGTTCGAACCGACCATGACGCCGGCCGTCTTCATCGCCTGGGTATAGGCGCCATAGGCGGCCATCATCTGCTCCATGTCCGCCTTGCTGGCGGACTGCATCCCGGCTTCGTTTCCATAGATCAGCAACAAGTATTGCATGGCGGTTTTCCTTCACCTGTCGGCGGGCATCATGCGCCGCCGGCACAATGACGTTCGAGGCCGGCGCATTTCGACAGGGTGGCCGTTATTTTGCGGTCCGTCATGGCGGACGGCAACCTACGAACGTCATCACCGGGACCTGTCCCGGTGATCTCGACAGGCATTCCGGGCACAGCCCGGCCCGCGACTGGTGTGGAGAGGCCGTGCCTTGGGAATCGAGTTCACCGGGACGAGCCCGGGATCGACATCTGAGCGGAGGCGCGGCAGCGGGCAATGCCCATCGCCGCGATCACGGCGGATCGACGGAGAAGCCTTCGCCGTGGAGGGTGATGTGGCCGGCTGCCGCGCCCGCGGCCCAGCGTGCCGCCGCGGCGAGGCCGCCGAACGAAAAGATATGCGGGGCGACATCGCCGAGCTGCGCGGCTTGCGCGAGCGGCCGCAGCACCAGATCGGGCGTGATCATCCCGAACAGTTGCCGGGCGAGGCCGGCGTCGCGGGCGAGCCCCTGCACCGAGGCCGACACCCCGCAGATGCGGGCGTAGCGCGTGAGCCCGGCGAGCGACACCGGCCCGGCGAGGCCGATGCGCACGGGATGATCGATGCCGAGGTCGCGCAGCCGGCTGATCCAGGCGACGATCGCGGGCGCCGAAAACCCCCATTGGGTCACCACATGCACGCCGAGCCCGGTCTCTCCCGCCGCTTCGAGCTTGGCCGCCAGCGAGCGGTCGAGGTCGTCGGTGGTGAGCCGGGGATGGCCGTCGGGATAGCCGGCAATGCCGACCTCGACGATGCCGCGGGCCTGCAGCAGGCCGCTCTCGATCACTTCGATCGCGGCATGGAAGGGACCGGCCGGGGTCGCGAGATCGCCGCCGATGATGAGGACACGCCGGACATTGGCGCTCTCGGCGAGCCGGGCGAGATGGGAGTCGAGCGCGGCGCTCGCTGGCGAAGCCGCGCACCGCGAGATGCGGGACCGGCTCGAAGCCCGCCGCCGCCAGCCGGCAGGCAACGTCGATCTGGGCGGCGGGCGGGCGCGCCGGCACCGCGCTGACATAGACGCGGCGGCCCGGCGCAAAGCCGCGCAAGGCCTCGAGATCGCCGCGGGCGAGGCGCGTCACCTCGAAGGACGCCTGCGCCGAGAAGGCGGCGATCCGCTGCCGCGGGTCCGGCATGGTGGCGAGCGTGAGTGCGGGGGCTGCGGTCATGGCTGCGTTCATGGCTCTCCCTCAGGCGCGGCGGCGCGAGATCACATAGGATTTGTCGTAGAACCACAGCCCGCCATGCTGGCGCAGCACGTCGCGGGTGGCGTCGAGGTAGCGGCTGTCGCCGACGACGGTGGCGAGCCGGTCGTCTTCGACCTGGGCCACGTAGATCGCGGCGTTCCATGCTGCGAACAGCGTCGACGTGCCGATCGAGTTCGAGATTTCCGACGGCAAGGTGTGCATGTCGTAGCGGAACAGCGCGCGGTTGTCGGCATAGACGTTGAAATTGAGCTCGCGGCCCGCCGGTCCGAGTTCGTGCTTGACCGCCTTCATGATCTGGTGGCGGTCGTGAATGAAGGGATTGTCGCCCGGCCACAGCCGCTGGACGATTTCGAGGCCGGGGTCGGCGCCGTGGGAATGGATCGCGATCAGGCGGCCGCCGGGGCCGAGCGCGCGCGCCAGCGGCGCGACGACGCGTTTGGACTTGAACTCCAGCGGCGCGCGGGCGCGGTAGGGCTGCGACGCGATGACGAGGTCGTAGCTCGCCATCGTGCCGCCCGGCCGCGGCAGGATCTGGTCGAGCAGGAACTTGTGGTCGTCGCGATAGATCACCATGACCACCGGCCGCTCATAGACGGGATTGCCGGTCTTGGCACTCAGCCCGGCCTTCCAGTTCTCCGCCAGGAACGGCTCGAGATCGGTGATCTGGGATTCGAACTTGTGGGCGGTGGTGCCCGCGAGCGGCACCTCGTGCCAGACCAGGCTGGAGGCGGCGCTGACCGATTTCACCGCCAGCCAGGGCGCATCGGCATAGGCGAGATTGGTGAGCACCAGCACGGTGGCGGGATGCTCGACGAAGCGGTCGGCCACCTTCTGCAGGGTGAGGCGGACATCTTCGAGGCTGATCTCCTTGCCGACCACGTAGAACGGCATCGCCGGAAAGCGGTCATGCATCGAACGCATCACCCGCGCCAGCACGGTGCCGTCGCCCACCCCGGCATCGAACAGCCGCACCGCGGGTGGGCGGGGATGGATGTTGGCGAGTTCCAGCCCAACCCGGTGGGCCACGACCCACTTCTCGCTGCAGGTGGTCACGAACAACAGGTATTTCTGCCGGTTGTCGAAGAAGCGGAAATTGCGCTGCGGCTGCGCCGCGGGCGCGACTGGCGGCGCGCGCAGGCCAGCGGCGGCCGGCCGCGGCGCCGGAAACGCCAGAACGTGGCGCGCCCCGGCCTGGTGCGTCCCGACCTGGCGCGCCCCGTCTTGGCCTGTCCCATCCTGGGCGTCGCGATTGGCCGTCATGAAAGCCATGATGCGATCGACGGTTTCGGTCGTGATGCGGCCGCCATTTCGCAGCCGATTGGCGAGCTTGCCGTCATTCACGGCGCGGCGGCCGAAGGTCGATTCGGCCAGCCCGGCATGCCGGCAGAAATCAGAAATCTGCTGAAGCAGTTCCTGGGCGGTCATGGTCTCGGCTCGTTTCCGGGCCCGGCGCGATGCTCTTGTCGAGGCGGCGTCAGGCACCGAAAAGGAAGCAATGGAATTGGAATTCGTCAACCACAAACCATCCCACCGCAATAGTGGGATGACGTAGTGGGCAGGATCGATTTACTAAGTCGCTGGCCGGGCACGTTAAATTTTGCACCGACACAGAATGATATGGATTTTGCGCAGCAATACATCGCCCGTGCCTGTGGGCCAAATCCCACAAGGGATGGGCAGGGGTCGGCAAAGGGTCGGCAAGGAACCAAAACGCAGGGCCGGGAGGTCGGCAAATAGCGTTCGGCAATCGCGTGACGCATTGCGCCGCCCGCGTGCCGGTCAAAGTCCGGCTAAGTGCAGCAAACCCGCCCTACCCGCGCGCTCCGCTGCGCAGCATCACGATGCGGCGGCGGCCGAGGCGGGCGAGAAGGTCGGCTTCGGGATCGGCGGCGCCGTCGCGGTGGCCGCCGAGCTCGCCGTAGAGGCGGGTGCTGATGATCAGTCCCTGGTCCGCCCCGGCCCGCCCGATCAGGGCGAATTTGAGCAGCGCGAGCGCCTCGATCACGACCGGATAGGAGGCCCGCGGCGACACCGCCTTGCGGAACACCGCGGCGGTATCGCCGGGTTCGATCTGCCTCGATGAAATTCACGGTCTCATCGAGCCAGGTGGTGTCGAGCACGGTTCCCGGCCGCAAAAACATCAGCCACGGCGCGCGCGCCATCGCGGCCGCCTCGCGCAGCCGTTGCGCCAGCGGCGCGGACGACGTGAGCACATTACAGCCGGCGACATCGGCGACCTCCAGCGTCCCGTCGGTCGAGCCGCCGTCGGCGATGGTGACGTCGCGGACGATGCCGCTCATGGCGGCCGGCACCAGCATGGCGAGGGTGGGCACCAGGGCCCGCTCGCTGTCGAAGGTGGGAATGACGACGCTCAACATCGAAGAATCCAGGTCGAAGCAATCCGCCCGCATGAGCGAGAGCTAGCCTTTGCTGCACCGCGAAGCCATCAAAAATCGCCAGGCCGTCGATCCCGATCCGACCCGGGCCGCGGTCCCGGTCGCTCCAACAGCCGATGCCGGATGAATAATGTTCTTGTTTTGTTCGTGGCAAACGGCTAGATGTGCATCCATGTCCATGCCCTCCCCTCGGCCCTCCCCTCGGCCCTCGCCTGGCCGCCGCCCGCCGGAACCGGACCCGTCGCATCCGGGGCCGGCGGGCGAGTTCAAGCCGCCCGCGGTCGACAGTGTCCGGCGGCGTGGCCGCGGCGCGCAAACCAATGTGACCGGCCGCTACGAGCCGCGCGCGACCATCGCCTTCGACGATGGCTGGCAGAGCATCGAGGAATTGCCGCCGTTCACCACCGCAGTCGCCGTCGACACCGCGCGCAAGGTCATCACCCGCAACAATTCGCCCGACATCTCGTTCGACCGCTCGATCAACCCGTATCGCGGCTGCGAGCATGGCTGCATCTATTGCTTCGCGCGCCCGACCCATGCCTATCTCGGGCTGTCGCCCGGCCTCGATTTCGAATCCAAGCTGTTCATGAAGCCGGACGCGCCGGAACTGCTGGAGCGCGAATTGTCGGCGCGCAATTACACCCCGCGCACCATCGCCATCGGCACCAATACCGACCCCTATCAGCCGATCGAGCGCCGCTACGAGGTGATGCGCCGTATCCTGGAGGTGCTCGAGCGCGCCGGCCATCCCGTCGGCATCGTGACCAAGTCCAACCTGGTGGTGCGCGACATCGACATCCTGGCGCGGATGGCGAAGCGCAACCTGGTCCGGGTCGGCATTTCCGTGACCACGATGGATGCCAAGCTCGCCCGCGTCATGGAGCCGCGCGCGCCCACCCCGCCGCGCCGTCTCGAAGCGCTCAAGCAGCTTGCCGAGGCCGGCGTGCCCACCACGGTGATGGTCGCCCCGGTCATCCCCGCCATCAATGACGCCGAGATCGAGCGCATTCTCGATGCCGCCGCCGCCTGCGGGGTCGGCGGCGCCGGCTACGTGCTCCTGCGGCTGCCGCTCGAGGTGCGCGACCTCTTCCGCGAGTGGCTGCAGGCGAATTTCCCCGATCGCGAGCGCCATGTGTTCGCGCTGATCCGCCAGACCCGCGGCGGCAAGGACTACGATGCGACCTTCGGCAAGCGCATGACCGGCGGCGGCCCCTATGCCTGGATGATCGGCAAGCGGTTCGACACCGCCTGCGCGCGGCTCGGCCTCAATGTACACAAGACCGAGCTCACCACCGCGCATTTCCGCCCGCCGCGCGCACCCGCGGAGCAACTCGACTTGTTCTGAGGCTGGTTTGTTCCGAGGCTGGGTTTGTTCTGAGGCTTTGGGGCGGGCTCGCTTTATCGCCATCCTGCGGGATGGCGGATTACGCTGCGCTAATCCGCCCTACGGCCTTGTGAATTCCGGCGGGGTCACCGTTGCGTGCGGCGGAGCCGCCCTTGGGCCTTGGGGCATCCCGTGCATTGACACCCCCCGCCATCGGCCTAAATTAGCGGCGTTCCGAGGGGAGCTCCGGCAGGGAGCTGAGAGACCGCAAAAGTCTTGGCTCGATTCGGGTTTGGCCCGGTCCGGGCGGGCGCCGCGGAGACCCTTCGAACCTGATCCGGGTCATGCCGGCGAAGGGACGGACCATTCCTTCCACGACCCTTGCACGACGCGTCCGGATCATATGTCGTAATCATGACTGCGCGATGTCGCGGGCATGTCCCAAGGAGTCGGCAATGAACGTCCACGAACGCAGCGTCGCCCCCCCCAAGGTCACCACCGGACCGATCGCAGGCTCGCACAAAATCTATGTCGCGCCGGAGGCGGCGCCCGACCTGCGCGTTCCCCTGCGCGAGGTGGTGCTGACGGAGGCCGCGGCGGAACCGCCGGTGCCGATCTACGATCCGTCCGGCCCCTATACCGATGCGCAGGCTACGATCGACGTCGAGGCGGGCCTGGCGCGCACCCGGATCGAATGGGTGCGCGAGCGCGGCGGCGTCGAGGACTATGAGGGCCGCAACGTCAAGCCCGAGGACAACGGCAATGTCGGCGACAAGCACGCCGCGCGCATGTTCCCGACCAGCCACCGGCCGCTGCGGGCGCTCCCCGGCAAGCCGGTGACCCAGCTCGAATGGGCGCGGGCGGGCGTGATCACCAAGGAAATGATCTACATCGCGGCGCGCGAAAACCTCGGCCGCAAGCGTCAACTCGACCGCGCCGAGGCCGCGCTCGCCGACGGCGAGAATTTCGGCGCCGCGGTCCCCGCCTTCGTCACCCCGGAATTCGTGCGCAGCGAGGTCGCGCGCGGCCGCGCCATCATTCCGTCGAACATCAACCATGGCGAGCTCGAGCCGATGATCATCGGCCGCAACTTCCTGGCCAAGATCAACGCCAATATCGGCAACTCCGCCGTGACCTCCTCGGTCGAGGAAGAGATCGAGAAGATGGTGTGGGCGATCCGCTGGGGCGCCGACACGGTGATGGACCTCTCCACCGGCCGCAACATCCACAACACCCGCGAATGGATCATCCGCAATGCGCCGATCCCGATCGGCACGGTGCCGATCTACCAGGCGCTGGAGAAGGTCGACGGCGACCCCGTCAAGCTCGACTGGGAGGTCTACAAGGACACCCTGATCGAGCAATGCGAGCAGGGCGTCGACTACTTCACCATCCATGCCGGCGTGCGGCTCGCCTATGTGCCCCTCACCGCCAACCGCGTCACCGGCATCGTCTCGCGCGGCGGCTCGATCATGGCGAAGTGGTGCCTGGCGCATCACAAGGAGAGCTTCCTCTACGAGCGCTTCGACGAGATCTGCGACCTCATGCGCCGCTACGACGTCTCGTTCTCGCTCGGCGACGGCCTGCGGCCCGGCTCGATCGCCGACGCCAATGACCGCGCACAGTTCGCCGAACTGGAGACGCTCGGCGAACTCACCAAGATCGCCTGGGACAAGGGCTGCCAGGTCATGATCGAAGGCCCCGGCCACGTGCCGATGCACAAGATCAAGATCAACATGGACAAGCAGCTCAAGGAGTGCGGCGAGGCGCCGTTCTACACGCTGGGCCCGCTCACCACCGACATCGCGCCGGGCTACGACCACATCACCTCGGCGATCGGCGCCGCCATGATCGGCTGGTTCGGCACCGCCATGCTCTGCTACGTCACGCCGAAGGAGCATCTCGGCCTGCCCGACCGCGACGACGTGAAGGACGGCGTGATCGCCTACAAGATCGCCGCCCACGCCGCCGACCTCGCCAAGGGCCACCCGGCCGCGCAGGTCCGCGACGACGCCTTGAGCCGGGCACGGTTCGAGTTCCGCTGGGAGGACCAGTTCAACCTCTCGCTCGACCCCGATACCGCGCGCGAATACCACGACGAGACGCTGCCCAAGGACGCCCACAAGGTCGCCCATTTCTGCTCCATGTGCGGACCGAAATTCTGCTCCATGAAGATCACCCAGGACGTCCGCGATTACGCGGCGACGCTCAACGAGCCGGCACACGTGGGCGTGGCGGAAGCCGGCATGGCGCAGATGTCGAAGAAGTTCCGCGACATGGGCGGCGAGGTCTATGTGGGTGAGGATGCGGTGAAGGCGAGCAACAAGGTGTTTTAGAGACAGCGCTCAATGTCGTCATTCCGGGGCGCGCATCTTTGCGCGAACCCGGAATCCAGGCTGCGGCACAGGGCCCCCGCGATGACACTGTCCTTGACGACGTCGCAGTGGGGCAGGCCGAGATGCTCCTTCGGCGTCACGTTGCAGAGCATGGCGCACACAACGTAGCGCACGGCGAACGAGGGCAGGATTATCCACCCTCCCGCCACCGCCCTTTGAGCGCTCCCTTTTGGACTTTCGGGCTCGGTAATCGGTAGTGGGTCAGTTCAAACTGACCCACTACCCGGTAATCTCGCATCTTGCATGCAGCCGAACAAAAACGCGGTCTTTTCTCATCTGATCGGTTCCCATTCGAAACCAAGAACCGCATACGTTGCATTGCCGCGCCGTGAAATGACCCGCCATAAATTCCACCGCCTCTGCAACGAGTGCGGCACCGAATGAGCCGTACCGGAGCGAGGAAGAAACCGCTTATCTTTACGATCTTCGCTGGACGACAAGACGGCGGTATGGATAGCACATTGCGACGACATCCGAGCCGCTGCCGACGCTCGACGAGTTCTTGGCGAAGACATCCGCGATGACGCTCGACCTCGTGCCCGACAGGAATTTCGCTGCGCTCCATCCTGGTTACGATTACGGTGTTGCGCGAAGCTGAACTTGCTGTCGTCTAATCGCTCCGCAGGCGGCAGTGCGAACGACGAGGTCGTCTGGATTCCGGGTTCGCCGCTGGAGCGGCACCCCGGAATGACCCACGCAAATGCTTGCCCCGACGAACCAGACGCTGGTGGCCCGGTCGCGACGGTGCGAACAATGGTGTCCAGGCCGCTGCTGCGCCTGCCACAGCCCGCGTTTTGCTGCGCGGCACCCGGAATTAATTCGCTGGCGATCGAGGCTTGCACGGCGCTCCAGCCAAGGCCCTTTGCCGCCGGCATGATTGCACCTGCGACCGGCGCCGCATTCACCAACCCTTCAACAAATTTCTGACAAATTAGGTGGGCTGGTTACGGCGGTTCTGGCGGGGATGGCCAAAATCGGTCCCTCGCGCGTACACGCAAGCGGCATCACCGACGCCGACGGTCGCGCGGCGCTCAACTCCTGACGAGGTAGGAACATGAAGACCACTAGGACTGCCCTCGCCGCCGCAGGCATGCTCGCTTTGGCGTCGGTCATGGCGCCGACCGGCGCCGATGCCTGGTGCCGCGGCTGCGGCCTCGCTGCCGGCATCATCGGCGGCGTCGCCGCCGGCGCCATCATCGGCGGGGCGATCGCAAATTCAGCGCCGGGCTATGCGGTGGTGCCAGGCTACGCGCCATATCCCGCCTATGCGGCAGCGGTGCCGGTCGGCTGTCCCGGCGGCTATTGGGCGCGGCGCCCGCTGGTCGACCGGTTCGGCAATGTAGTCGGCTATTCGCGGCCGCGCTTCTTCTGCCCCTGACCCCGCGTGGGCGATCTCACGCCCTGGAGGTTGCCAAATGTCACTTCGTGAAAAGCGGTTAGGTGCCGTCCTGCTCGCGTCGGCGCTGGCCTTTGCCGTCACCACCGGCGCACAGGCGAGATTCGGCGGCGGAGGCGGTGGCGGCGGCCACTTCGGTGGCGGCGGAGGCTTCGGCGGCGGCGGAATGCGGATGGGCGGCGGAGGCTTCGGCGGCGGAGCGATGCGCATGGGCGGTTTCGGCGGTGGCGGTGGCACCATGCGCATGGGCGGCTTCGGCGGTGGCGGAATGCACTTCAGCCCCTCGCATGTCGGCTCGTTTCGTACCGGGGCGGGCGGATT
>CAVVCE010000039.1:0-44792 GCA_963746235.1 uncultured Alphaproteobacteria bacterium | reverse complement strand
AGGTTCAGCAGCAGCAGCGTGCCTTCGGACAGCAACGCACTGCCGCGAACGGCGCGCAGGTCATTGAGCAGTGGCAGCAGCACCAGCGCCAGGTCGCGCCCGCCGGCGATCACGCGCTCCAGGTAGCCCGGCAGCTGCACCATCGCGCGCATCAGGGCATCGAGCGATTCAGCCTGGTTCTTGCGCTCGGCGAGTGTCGCCAGCAGGTAGCGCGCCACCTGCTCCATTTCCTCGGCCAGCAGCGCTGCGCCATAGATCTCAAGCACCCGCAGCGCGCCCTGCACCAGGTGCAGTTCGCTGGCGCAGCGATCCAGCAGCGGAGCGTTGCCCTCAGGCTGCTCGACGTGCGATTCGAGTGCGCCGCGCGCATCGGCCAGCGCCACGCCGATCTCGCGGGTCACGCTCTGCAGTGTCTGTGTGGCCAGCTCACTCATCGTTTAATTTGAATCCCGTGCCCGGCGCGCGCTTCAAGAGCCACCACTGGCCTTGATCCGCTGGTGGGTGCCGGTGCCGCCCGGCGCGGCCGGCGGCGTGGCGATCGTGCGATGCATACCGGTCGCGGCCGCGAGCCCCGGCAGGCGGAAGCCGGAAACGGACTTGCGCAGTGCCGCCGACAGGTCGGCGAGCTTGATGATCGCCTGGCTGGTGGCGCTGGTGGAATCCGCGGTCTGCGCGCTGATCTCGCGCAGCACCTGGGTGCTGCGGGCGATGCTCTGCGCCGCGGTCGACTGGCTGCGCGAACTGGCCGAGATGTTCTGCACCAGGCTCGCGATCTGGTTGGAGACCTGCTCGATTTCCTGGAGCGCGGCGCCGGCATTCTCGGCCAGCAACGCGCCGCCCACGACGTCGGTGGTGCTGCGCTCCATCGAGACCACCGCCTCGTTGGTATCGGTCTGGATCGTGCGCACCAGCACCTCGATCTGCTTGGTCGCATTCGCCGCGCGCTCCGCGAGGCGCTGCACCTCATCGGCCACCACCGCGAAGCCGCGGCCGGCTTCGCCGGCCATCGAGGCCTGGATCGAGGCGTTCAGGGCCAGGATGTTGGTCTGCTCGGCGATGTCGCTGATCAGCTCGATGATGTTGCCGATCTCCTGGGAGCTCTCGCCCAGCCGCTTGATGCGCTTGCTGGTCTCCTGGATGGTTTCGCGGATCGTGTTCATGCCATCGATCGTGCGCCGCACCGCCTCGCCGCCCTTGTGGGCCACGTCGACCGAGTGGCGCGCCACGTCGGCGGCGCGCTCGGCATTGCCTGACACCTCCTCAGTCGAGGCGGCCATCGCGGCGATCGATTCGGTGGCCGAGCTGATCTGCTTGGCCTGCGCGCCGCTCGCCTTGGCCAGGTGCGAGGCGAGCGCCTGGGTCTGGCGCGTGGCGCCATCGAGCTGGATGGCCGACTGTTGATGGTGGTGACGAGCTTGCGCAGTGCCTCGACCGCGTAATTGACCGAGTCGGCGATCGCACCGGTGATGTCTTCAGTGACGGTCGCCTGCACCGTCAGATCGCCGTCGGCAAGGCTCGCCATCTCATCGAGCAGCCTGAGGATCGCCTGCTGGTTCCGGTCGGTCTCCTTCTTCTGCGCATCCGAGCTCGCCCGCTGCCGCTCGGCGGCCCGCCGCATGCTCACAGCCATGAAGAGCGCGGCGAGCAGGAAGCACAGGCCCACCGCCAGGAGTGCCGGGACGAGCCAGGGGAAAGCGCGTCCCAAGCCTGCCGGGCTCGCCCCGAGCGCGGGCGCCGCGAGCGCCGGAGCATCGGTGGCGATGGCACGGGCAGCGCTCTGGGCCGCACTCAAGGTCACGGCGGCTCCCGCCAGGCGCTTCACCGCCGGCGCCAGCTGCGCGTAGAGACCATCGAGTGTCTTGAGATGGGCCGCCGCGTCCGGTGCGCTCAGGCGAATGCCGGCCGTGCCGCCCGAGCCCTCGAAGCCCTGCAGGAGCTGCGCCTAAGTCATCGCTCGCCTCGCCCAGGCGCTGGGGCGTCTGGGCATCGGCGCCGCCGTGAATGAGCTTGCGGGCCTCTACCTGTAGCTGGGCGGCGCGGGCCTGGAAATGCTCCAGCACCGTGGCGGCAGCCGGGGAAGGCGCCAGGGCAGCAAGCGCCGTGGCCTCATCGGTCAGGTGGGGCAAGGCGGCCTGGATATCGTTCAGGGCGCTGCTGGCATCCACGAGCGTCGCCGATGAGTGCTGGATCGTGCCGGCATCTCCCGTGAGTCTCGTGAAACGCGCATCGTTCGTGAAAGAAGCGCCCGAGTTACGCGAATCAGCGTCCTCCAGGGCCTTCTCGCTCTGCTGGAAGCGCGCGAGCGCCTGCTGGTCGCCGGTAGCGGCGGCCTTGGCATCGATCGCGAGCCCGTAGAGCGCCGCTACGGGGGCTCCGGAGGCGGCCTGGGGACCATGGCCGGACAGCAGGAAGACCGCACCGCTGCCGAGGAGGAAGAGCGCGGCAACGATCAGGAGCGCCGCCAGGATGCCGGGCTGCCGGACGGCCGGGTTCGGGTTCATGCCGCGGCCTCCGGGAAGGCCGGCTCTCGACCATCGTGCGCAGGCTCAGAGCACCGGCCACTGCTCGTGGCCACGCCGGAAGGACCCGGCGAGGTAGCGCCCGCAGCGCACGATCGTCGGCGGGACATCGGCGGAGAATTCATTTTCGGCGAAGCGCCGGAAGCCGAGCACCTCATCCACCAGCAGTCCGGCCGGGATCTCGCGGTGGTTGACGACCACGATCCGGGTATTGCGCGACAGCCGGGGTCACGCCCGACTGCCCAGGTAATGGCGCAGGTCGATGACGGGCAGCAGCTGGCCGCGCACGTTGGCCAGCCCCAGGATCCAGCCTTCGCGCCCGGCACCCGGGTGGTGCCGGAAGGCACGCCGAGCACTTCGCGGGTCTCCTCGCGCGCCACCAGATACAGCTCGCCCGCCATGCGCAGCGCCACGCCCACCCACTCCCTGCCGCTGGTGGTTTCCTGGCTGTGCTGTGCGGACACGGCGCGGCCACGACGCTCGAGCTCTGCCAGGAGCTCGAAGGGCCGGTCCCGCAGGGACTTCAGCTCAACATCTGGGTCTTCTTCGGCTTGTCATGGTTCTAAAGTCGCGCGGCGCGTTATACAGCGCCGCTGCGCGGCTACGACGACAACGTCGCCTGTGCCTTCTCGACCAGCTGGTCGGGCGACACGGGCTTGACCATGTAGTCGACCGCCCCCTGGCGCAGCCCCCAGATGCGATCGGTCTCCTGGCCCTTGGACGTCACCATCACGATCGGAATCGTACGGGTGCGCGGATCGTTCGCCAGCGCGCGCGTCGCCTGGTAGCCGTTCATGCCCGGCATCACGATGTCCATGAAAATCAGGTCCGGCGCCATCTCGCGCGCCAGCCGCATGCCCTCGGCGCCATCGGCGGCCGCGGCGGTCGGTAGCCGTGCCGCTCCAGCGCCTTCTGCATCACGTGCACCTCGGTGGGCGAGTCATCGACGATCAGGATCAGCGGCATGCGCATCATCTCCCGATGTGCGCTTCGATCGCGCCGAGCAGCTCGTCCTTGGTGAAGGGCTTGGTCAGGTAGTGCTCGGAGCCGACGATGCGGCCGCGCGCACGGTCGAACAGGCCGTCCTTGGAGGAGAGCATGATGACCGGGATGGAGCGGAATACCTTGTTGTGCTTGATCAGTGCGCAGGTCTGGTAGCCATCGAGCCGGGGCATCATGATGTCGACGAACACGATGTCCGGCTGGTGGTCGGCGATCTTGGTGAGCGCATCGAAGCCATCGACCGCGGTGAAGACCTCGCAGCCCTCCTTGGCCAGCAGCGTCTCGGCGGTCCGGCGGATGGTCTTGCTGTCATCGATGACCAGCACCTTGAGACCCTTGAGCTTCGAGTTGCTGCCGGTCACGGTCGGACGACTCCCTTCCGTTGGACATGCTGCATTGCCCAAGGCTCTTTAGGCTAAAGCCGACATATGCACAGCGCAGCGCCCGGTTTTAACATATCGGCACACCCCCTGCTATGCCACGCTCGTCACGTTTTTGACAGCTCGCAGTGAAGCCCCCGGACATAATCCGCGCCTTTGCGCAGACATATTCGCAGCGTCATCGAGCATGGGGAATCGCGACCGATGAGCACAGCAACATCCGCCTGGCGTGGTGATGGATCCGATCGCGAACATCAAGTACGCCAAGGACACCACCCTCGCGATGCTGCTCGCCGCGCAGGCGCGCGGCTGTCGGCTGCACTACCTGGAGCAGCGCGACCTGCGGCTGCGCGACGGCGTGGCCGGGGGCCACGCGCGCACTCACCGTGCGCGGCCGATCCGGCCGACTGGTTCACCTTGGGACCGAGCGCGTCAGGCGCCCCTGGCGCCTTCGATGTGCATCCTGATGCGCAAGGACCCGCCGTTCGACACCGAATACATCTACACCACCTACATCCTCGAGCGGGCCGAGGACGCAGGCGCGCTGGTGGTGAACCGGCCGCAGGGCCTGCGCGACATGAATGAGAAGGTCTACACCGCCTGGTTCCCGCAGTGCTGCGCGCCGACCCTGGTGACCCGCGACATGGACCAGATGGCGGCCTTCATCGCGCGAGCACGGCAAGGCCGTGTGCAAGCCACTCCATGGCATGGGCGGCCACTCGATCTTCGTGCTGGAGCAGGGCGACCTCAATGCGCGGGTCATCTTCGAGACCCTGACCGGCTACGGGCACCGCTTCGCGCATGGTGCAGAAGTACCTGCCGGAGATCGTCGAGCACCGGCGACTCGCGCGTGCTGCTGATCGATGGCGAGCCGGCGCCCTACGCGCTGGCGCGCATCCCGAGCCGCGGACGACAACCGCGGCAACCTGGCCGCCGGCGCCCAGCGGCGTCGGCCGGCGCGCTCAACGAGCGCGACCGCTGGCTGGCCGCGCAGATCGGCCCGCGCTCGCGGCCAGGGCATGCTGTTCGTCGGACTGGACGTCATCGGCGGCTTCGTCACCGAGATCAACGTCACCAGCCCCACCGGCGTGCGCGAGCTCGACAGCAGTTCGACATCGACATCGGCGAGCTGCTGATCGCAGCGCCATCGAGCGGCGGCTGGCCACGCGCGCGCACGTCGCGGCGACGGCCACCGGCTGAAGGAACCAGCTGCCGTGGCACGGCACACGCCAGCGCTCAAGGAAGGGCATGCTCCGGTACGCGATCGCCTGATCACGACGCTGTTCCTGGCCGCGCTGGTGCACGGACTGATCATCGTCGGCGTCACCTTCAACGCCGTCGCCAAGGGCACGAGCGGGGCGCCCGGCATCGAAGTGCTGCTGGTCTCGGACGAGCTGCCAGAGGCCGAGCGCAACGACTACGCCACCTACCTGGCGCAGCGCACCCAGCTCGGCGCCGGCAACACGCGCGAGCAGGTGGCTGCCCACCACGCCCCTCGACCGCAGCGCTGCGGCCGCACCAGGGCACCGCGGACGGGCAACGACGCTCGCCGACAGCGGGGACGCCGGCGGCGCCAGTGACGAGCACGTGCTCACCTCCACCGGCTGGAGCACCGAGATGCGCTACCTGGCCGATGCCGGCGATGCCGGCGCGGTGCAGGACCACCCGGTGCGGGTCGGCGGCCGCTCCGCAGCCGAGCGCCGGGCACCGACGATGACACCGGCCCGGAACAGCTGCGCGGGCCGAAGCGCGATGAGCTGTATGTCACCCCGGACACCCGCGACGTCCATCGTCGCCCCCTATCTCGACAGCTGGCGCAGCAAGGTCGAGCGCGATCGGCACCCTGAACTTTCCCGACGGTCGCGCGCGCAGCGCCGGCGTGCAGGCCAGCCCGGTGCTGGAAGTCGGCGATCGATGCCGACGGCCGGCTGACGCAGCGCGCCGTGATCGCCGCACGCAGCGGCTACGCCGGACCTCGACCAGGCGGCGCTTGCGATCCTGAAGCTCGCCAGCCCGTTCGACCCGTTCCCGCCGGATCTGGCCGGCCGTTACCACACCCTGCGGTTCGCCTACGAGTGGCAGTTCACCGGCGGCCGCTGTCAGGGCGGCCGTACCGCGCCTTGAGCTCACCGCCCGATGCCCATACTGAGGCCATGACCGGCAGGCACAGCTCCTCATGGCGGCGACCGATAGCTCGGAGCGCATGCGGTCGGCGCCATTCGTGACGGCAGCCCGCCAGCCTCACCAACCACCTGCTGATCGCGATGCCGTCGCTGACCGACAGCGAATTTCTCGCAGTCGGTGGCGCTGGTCTGCGAGCACAGCGACAAGGGCGCGCTCGGCATCGTGCTGAACAAGCCGATGCCGATGAAGCTCGCGCGACGTGCTGTCGCAGATGAAGCTCGAGCCCCGAGCGAGGACATCGGCGGCGCAGCCGGTGCTGCGCGGCGGCCCGGTGCACACCGACCGCGGCTTCGTGCTGCACCGTCCGGGCGGCGACTGGGATCACACCCACAAGGTCTCCGAGATCATCCAGGTCACCACCTCGCGCGACGTGCTGGCCGCGATGGCGCGCGGCGAAGGGCCCGCACGATGCCTTCATTGCGCTCGGCTATGCCGGCTGGGACGCCGGGCAGCTCGAGCGCGAGATGCTCGACAACGCCTGGCTGCCGGTGCCGGTCGATGAGCGGCTGGTGTTCGAGCTGCCCTTCGAGGAGCGCTGGCAGGCCGCCTGGCAGTTGCTCGGCGTGCGACGCTCGACCGCGTCAGCCTCACCGCCGGTCATGCCTGAGCGCGCGAGCGCCGCGTCGCCCTCGCCTTCGACTTCGGACTGCGCCGCATCGGCATCGCCGCCGGCGACACCCTCAGCCGCACCGCCGCGCCGCGCTCCGCGCCGTCGCGGCCCAGGCTGGCACCCGACTGGCCCGCGATCGAGCGCGAGCTGCAGCACTATCAGCCCCATCTGCTGGTGGTCGGCGTCCCGTATAATGCCGACGGCAGCGCCGGCAGCGCTGGCAGCCGGCGCGCGCGGCGAGTTCGCCGCCGCGCTGGCAGCGCGCTTCGGCCTGCCCGGTGCATCGCGTCGATGAACGCTGCTCCTCGCTCGAAGCGAGGCCGGCAGCTCAAGCAGCCAGCGCGCCAGCGGCCAGCGCCGCCGGCCGCGTCCAGCGCGCCGACATCGACAGCGCCGCAGCCGCTATCATTCTGGAGCGCTGGCTGCCGGCGAGCGGGACAGCAGCTGAGGCGAGAAACAAGACGATGAACAACAACTGCGCGCCGACGGCTCGCTGCGGCACCTGATCACGCTGGAGGGCCTGACGCGCGCGCGAGATCGAGGCGCTGCTGGAGCGCGCGCAGCACTACGCGCTGCCCGCTCGGCGAGCCGCCCACCGGCAACGCGCGCCTCGGCGGGCATCACGGTCGCGAACCTGTTCACCGAGCCCTCGACCCGCACGCGCGTGTCGCTTCGAGCTGGCCGGCCGGCGGCTGGGCGCCGACGTGGTGAACCTGGAGGTGCAGCTGTCCTCGCGCGTCAAGGGCGAGAGCATGCTCGACACGATCTGCACGCTGCAGTCGCTGCACTTCGACGTATTCGTGATCCGCGATGCCGAGCCCGGCGTGCCGGCGCATGTGGCGGCGAACGTCGCGCCCGCACGTCAGCGTGCTGTCGGCCGGCGAGGCGCACCTCTCGCACCCGACCCAGGGCCTGCTCGATGCGCTCACCATCCGCCAGCGCAAGGGCGATTCGACGCGCTCACGATCGCCATCGTCGGCGACATCCGCCACTCGCGCGTGGCGCGCTCGGCCTACGCAGGTGCTGCGCGACCCTGGGGGTCGCGCGAGCTGCGCATCGTCGCCCCGCCGGCGCTGATGCCCGAGGCGGACGAATTCGCCGGCTGCCGCGCGCTTCACACGCTGGAGCAGGGCCTGCCGGACGCCGATGTCGTCATGATGCTGCGCATCCAGAAGGAGCGCTTCGCCGAGCGCGGACTTCCCGACGGCGACCAGTATTTCGCCGCGCTACGGACTGACGCCGGCGCGCCTGAAGCTCGCGCAGCCGGACGCGATCGTGATGCACCCGCAGCCGATGAACCGCGGCATCGAGATCGCCTCCGAGGTCGCCGATGGCCCGCAGTCGGTGATCCGCGACCAGGTCCGCAATGGCGTCGCGGTGCGCATGGCGGTGCTCGAAGCGCGGTGCTCGGCGCAGCGCGGCGCAGCCTCATGAGCAGCCGCACGCACGCGCGGCACCATCGTGCTCGAGGCAGGCGCCGATCCTCTCGCATCACGCCTTCGAGGCCGCGCAGTACGTGCTGCGCCTGCAGCGCCGCGCATGCGCCGCGCGCGCGCGCCCGGCAGCTTCGTGCACCTGCGCTGCGCCGACCATCTGCCGATGCGCCGGCCGCTGTCGATCATGCGCGCGGATCCCGCCGCCGGCTGGATCGAGCTGCTCTACAAGGTCGTCGGCACCGGCACCGCAGGCGCTGGCCGCGCACCGGGCCGGCGCAGAGGTTGAGCGTGCTGGGGCCGATCGGCCAGGGGTTCGAGGCCGCACCCCGAACGCCCGCGCGTGCTGCGCTCGGCGGTGGCGTCGGCATCCCGCCGATGGTGTTCCTGGCCGAGCACCTGCAACGCGCGGCAGCGCCGTGGAAGCCGCTGGTGCTGATGGGCTCGGAAGTGCCGTTCCCGTTCCGCGCGCGCCCGTCCGCGCCATCCTGGTGCCGGGCATGCCGGCCGAGGTCGATCGCCTGCATGCCGCTGCTCGATGAATGCGGCGTGCCTTCCAGGCTCGCGATCGTGCGCACCGATGCGTGCGAAAGTGAACCGCGTGGCATGGACCTCTCATCCTGTTGCCCGCAACGACGGTAAGCTCGCTCAGGAAAAACACAACGCCCCCCGCCCCCGATATCCGTTCGCCTGTTTGAAGCACGTCGCCGAACTGCGGCGACGTCCTCCGGCGAGCGGCCCGATCCGAGACAGAGAGAAAGGCTGTGGGCGGGCAAAGCAGCGCGTGCCCACCGTTCGAACCGCGAACCCCTCACCCGATCGAGCGCACCACGCCGCCGTCCACCCGCAGCGCCGCGCCGGTGGTCGCGGAGGCCTGGGGCGAGCAGACATAGACGACCATGTTCGCGACCTCCTCGACGCTCGCGAGGCGCCTGGTCAGCGAGGACGGGCGGTGGGTGGCGATGAACTGCTTCTCCAGCGCCTCCGCCGACACGCCCTGCTCCCCGGCAAGCTTGGCGAAGAAGTCGACCACGCCCTCGGACCGGGTCGGCCCCGGCAGCACGGCATTCACGGTGACGCCGGTGCCGGCGACGGATTCCGCGAGGCCGCGCGAGATCGCGAGCTGCGCCGTCTTGGTCATGCCGTAGTGGACCATCTCGACGGGGATATTGAGCCCGGACTTCGCTGGAGATGAAGACCACCCTGCCCCAGCCCTTCGCGACCATCGCCGGCAGGTAGTGCCGCGACATCCGCACCCCGCTCATCACATTGGTCTCGAAGAAGCGCTGCCAATCGGCATCGGATATCTCGGCGAACGGCTTCGGCTCGAAGATGCCGAGATTGTTCACGAGGATGTCGGTCGCGCCCACCTGCGCAACGAAGGCGGCGACGCCGGCCGCGGTGGCGAGATCGGCCGCGATGCCCTCGACCTTTGCCTGCGGCACCTCTTCGCGCAGCCGCCGCGTTGCGGCATCGACGTTTTTCTGGCTGCGGCCGTTGATGACCACCGCCGCGCCCGCCTGGGCGAGCCCGCGCGCGATGCCAAAGCCAATACCGGAGGTCGATCCCGTCACGACGGCTTGCTTGCCGCTCAACTCGATTATCATGTCAGTCCCACCTTCCGCGCCCCCACCTTCCCCCGATGTCGCAGCGAATATGCGCCCCGTCCATGACCTAGGTCTTCGATCGGCTCGCGCCAGGGCACGCCAGGGTCCGTATGGCACGCGGCGCGATCAACAATGCGGGAGCACCTACGGCCTTGGCAGCGCGGCGACGATGGCCTAAATGGTACCGCGCTTCGTCGCCGTGGGGAGCCAAGCGGGCCTGCCGCCGGACCGGCTGTCGCGCGAGCCCTTAAGCGATTGATATCCCAAACGGTTTTGGGGGATAGTTCAACGGTAGAACAGCGGACTCTGACTCCGTTAATCTAGGTTCGAATCCTAGTCCCCCAGCCACTTGATATCGCTAGATAATCCTCGATCCAGCACAACAACATCACGGGCACAGTTGGGCGCTCAGTTGGACGGATTTGTTTTCTTTTCGTTCGGTTCAAGCTTCCGAATTGCGCTCTCCGCCATCGCCGGATCACGATTCAGATAGTGAGCATCGAGGATCGCGCCGACATCGCGCAAGCCGGTCAAGGACGCCGCTACTTGGAAGAAGGACGCCGCTACTTGGAAGGAGCTGTGAGGGCCTCGCCGCGTCAGGGGTGGGCCCTTGAGTTGGCCGGACCTCCGTGCCACGATTCCTGAGAGTTCGTCCTCGACTTCGCGTCGGGGCGTCCCCCGAGATGATGGGCTGGAGGCTGAGGGAGCGGATGGCGAACCACGACAATTGGATGCGCCGGGACGTCTTGAAGGCCGGGCTGTCGACGTTGCTGGCCGCGCCCGTCGCGGGCGCGGCAGGCGCGGAGGCCGTTGCGGTCGGCCTGGTCCTGCGGGAGACCGCCGGCCTGCGGCGGTTCGGCTTCCCGGTCCACGCGCTCCTGCCCGGCGACCTCCCTGGCCGGAACGCCCGCCTGCTGCGGGAGGGGCGGCCGGTCGACGCGCAGTTCCGCCGGGTCGCGGGGGCGGACGGCCGCCGGGCGCTGGCCCTCGACTTCGTCTCCGGCGTCGGCCCGCTGGAGACGGAACGCTATGTCGTCGAGGTCGGCGACGGGGTCGAGCCGGGGCCGGAGCCGAAGCGGGCTGGTCCGGGTCGAACGCGAGGGCGAAGCCTTCCGGGTGACGGCGGGGGGCTCGCTGACGTACACGGTCGGCGACCGGCTGCCGGGCCCGGTGTCAGGCGTGGAGAACGCGCGGTTGTCATACGTCGTGCCCAGCTCGGGCGGGTTCTCCATTCGGCACAGGGACGACCCGCCGGACCGTTGGCGCGCCTGCACCTGGGGGCGCGACCCGCAGGGCCGGCCCTCGCCCGCCTCGGCGACGCGCCAAGGGCCGTTCGCCGCGTCCCTCCACTTCGAGGGGAACGTCGACCTGCCGGGCGCGGGGCCGTCGGCGACGTCGGCCGACCTGACTTTCCCCAGCTCCAAGAGCTGGGTCGAGACGGCTTGGCGGCTCGAGGACCCGCTCGGGGTCGTCGCCGGAATGCGCGTCGAGCTTCAATTGAAAGTCGAGCCGGCGCCGACGCTGGTCGACTTCGGGGCCGCCGACACGGTCTACGGCGTCCTGCGGGACCGCGAGCGGATGATCCTCGAGGCCGGCGACGCGCCGGGCCTGGCCGGCCTCGGCCGGCCCTGGGTCGTCCGGAAGGGGCCCGACGGGAACCTCGCGCCGTTCGCCTTGGCCTCGCGCCCCGACGCGGCGTCGGCCGAGGGGTGGGCCCACGTCATGGACGAGTCCCGCTGCACGGCTCTGGCCGTCGCCCGGTTCGGCCGGGAGTTGCGGGATCGGATCGAGATCGAGGCCGACGGCCGGGTCCGGATCTGCCGCGAGTTCGCGGGTGCCGTCGCGGCGCCGACGGCCGGCCCCAAGGCCCTGACCTGCTGGTTCCACTTCGTCCAGATGCCGGTCCAGGTCGGCGCGGCCACCAGCCCACAGGCCATACTCGCCCCCCTGGAGGTGGAGTTCACCCGCGACGCCACGCGCCCTTGACCCCAACCCCATGAGGCTGGCGACCTGTCGCGGCCGTCGTGTTGTTATTCACAGGCTGTTTTACTACGGATTTCGTTCGATTTCCGTTCCGGCGACCTAGGCCGTAGTAAACGGTCTCCCTGATGGTGCGCGTAGGAGCCCTTCCGGCGCATCATTCGGCGCCGGGTGCCTTGATGGCCGCCCGGAGGGTTTCCAACCGGCGGGCGATGGAGGTTCCAATGAGCAGGCTTTCAATCCAAAGCGCGTTGATCACCGCCGTAGCCATTGCTGGATTTGCGGTCGGCCGATGGTGGCCCGCGACGCCCGCGGATGAGCGGACCTATTACGTCAAGGCTATCGAAAATTCGCTCACAGAATGTCTGGAAAATCTCAGGGAGAAGGAGGCCGAATGACGAGTATCGTTCCGCCAGCCCAGCGTTTGTCCGCGGCTCTGCGGCGCGAGAGCGCCTTTTAGTAATTTGCCGCCGCGAGCTTTATCGAGTGGACGAAGTACACGATCCAAAATGCGGAATACACATAGCCCGCACAAATCAGAACAACGAAGACGGCTTTTCTCGAAGACATTTGCCCCTCACGCCAATGCTCGCCCGTGAGACAATGCTAGCTCCGCCAACGAGCATCGTCTAGTCGACTGTCCGCGCCGCAAGGCCGCAGGCGGAGCGCCCGAGGCGCCTCCGGCGAAGGCCCCCAGCAACGAATTTTTCCGCTTTATTTCAATGCCTTGCAAGCCGCCGCAAATTGACGGCCTTGCATCACGCTTAAGAGTTCGAATCCTGGTTGGGGTCTCCTGCACTGGCACCAGAAAGCTCCTGCACCGGTACCCGAAAGCTGTCCGGCGTTTCGCCTGGGACTTGCGGAACGGGCTTTTCCGATGGAGGAGTGTCGGGATCGAGTACCGTTCGGCAGACCAAGCCGAATGCGAAAGATTCGAAGTGCGCTGCTCCCGGCAAAAGGCTACCTAACCTGTCTCTTGCCTTATCAGTTGCCCCGGACACGCGCTCACCCGGCGGATGCGATTGTCGCGCGACGGCCGGCTAAACAAGAATCAAACTTCTCAGGAGGAACGACATGAGGATCGCCTGCGCAGCATTCGCTTTTTTGCTCGCCGCATTCCCGGCGCTCGCACAGAACGTCAAGATCACGCCGATCGGCTCGCACCCGGGCGAGCTGTGCGCGAACGACCGCGCGATCGTTTTCGAGGACCCGACCGGCGTCCGCTTTCTCTACGACGCGGCGCAGAACATGACTGCTGGCAACGATCCACGGCTCGGCGCCATCCACTTGGTGCTGCTTTCCCATATGCACGGCGACCACGTCGGCGACCTCAAGCTGAAGGCGCCGGGCGAAGGCACTTGCGCGAATTCGGCGAGGGTGCCGGCCCCGAACTCGACCACCGCCGAAGTCGTCGCGGCGAAGAACGCCGTCCTGGTGACGACCCGCGCGATGGCCGGCTTCATCCACAACAAGGTGGACGCGATTCGCGGCAGCGGCAGCAAGCCAATGGACTTTTGCTCCACTCTGGCAGTCACCGTCCCGGTTCCGGCGGCGTGCAGTTCGCGAATTGACCTCGGGGGTGTCTTCACCGCCCAGACCGAAGGCGCGAGGCAAGGGGTGGAATTCACGATCGTTTATTCCGCTCACGTCAACGACGTAGCGCCCGCACTGCTCTCGAAGGCCGAGCAGGACCTGCTGAAAGCCGATGGCGCCCAGCTCGGGCTACGGCCCCCCGGTGGGCTTCGTGGTGAAGTTCACCAACGGGCTCGTCGCGTACCTGTCGAGCGACACCGCCGTCTTCGGCGACATGAAGACGGTCATCCACGATTTTTACAAGGCGAACCTGGCCGTGATCAACCTCGGGCCGAACCCGGGACTGTTCCAGTCCGGCGCGTACGCCATCGACGATCTGCTCAAGCCGGCCTCGGTGATCTTCACGCACGTGAACGAGGCCGCGACGGAAGGCGGCAAGCTCGAGGGCGAACACCCAGACGGCGGCGCTCATGAAGCAGGTCAAGGCGCCCGCCTACCTCGCGATCAGCGAGCGCACCATGGAATTCGACGGCAAAGGCAAGTGCGTCTCCGGCTGCTGAAAGCGGCGGCCGGGACGTAGACCGGGGCCGGGCGCATTGCCCGGCCCAGGCTCGCGCTAATTCGCCTTGGTAGCACCCGCTTTCGCCTGCTCTTCCGCGAGCACTTTCCTGGCTGTTTCGAGCTGCCGCTTGGCGCGCGCGTCCCAGGTCGCGGGATCGACGAAGGGATGCGGGTCTCCCGGCTTGCGGCTGGCGAGCTTCTTGGCACGCTCGTGGATGCCGCCGCCCGGATAGCCGTTCGGGTCCTGCCAGGCATGGGTCATGATATAGACCTGCACGCCTTTCACGGCGTTCAGCTTCTCAGCGTTCTTCACGCCCTGCTCCGCACCGGCAAGACCCGGCGCGCCGAGGCCGCCGCCGCCCCAGATGCCGCGATAGGTCTGCGCACCGTCATGCAGAGCGAGGCCTTCGACGAACAGATTGCCCGGCGTGTGACCTGGCGCCGTGTGGAAGATCAGATGCTGGTCGCCGAGGTCGAGGTGGTCGCCCTCGTGCCACTTCCATGTCGCGCTTTGGCACTTCGCTCGGCTTGTTGCCGTCGCGGTTGTTGGGCTTGCCGGCGAAAGCTTCGATCATCTTCCAGTCTTCGGGCGTCGCCATGACGCGCGCGCCGGTGAATTCCTGCAGACGCTTCGCGCCGCCGAAATGGTCGAGGTGGCCATGGTCGATGACGATGTATTTGATGTCGTGCGGATCGACGCCGATCTTCCTGATATTCGCCTCGATCAAGTCGACGAAGGGCTCCTGCGCCGTGTCGAACAGGATGTCGCCTTGCGGAGTCTTCAGGACCCACGACGACACGTAGCAGGGACCGACATGGTAGAGATTGTCGAAGACCTTGAAGGGCTCCATCATCTGGATCTCGACTTCGCGCGAGCGGGGACCGATGCGGCAGATCTTCTCGAGCGAATCGTTGGCCGAAACTTGCGCGTTGGCGCGGGCGGCAGCCGCAGCAGCGGAGGCGCGGGCCGCAGCAGCTTCGGCTTCAGGGGTCTGCGCCAATGCCGCAGGCCCGAAAAGACCGGCGGCCACGAGGCAGCTCGCCGTCAGCATCCACATTTTTCCCATCCCATTCTCCCTTGGTCCGTGCAGAGCGTGATTGAATTTTTTGCACCGCGGCCAGTCTATCGCGTTGGCGTCCGCTATGGAAATAGCGCCAGACTACAGTTCCGCCGCATGCTTGCCGTTCCCCGGTTCCCGCGGGTTCGGATTTCGTCATCCCGGATCGCTAATTTTGACCGGCATGCTTGCTGACCCAGCGATCAAGAGCGACAAAGGCGCCCAGCCACGCTGCCACGAGCAGTGGGACGCCGATGAATGACTGGCTGCCGCCGTCGATGGCATCGCCGATTATCCAAAGAATCGACACCGGTACGCCCACGCGCAAAATGGCGCCAAAGGTGAGGGTCAGGGGAGCCTCTCGATCAGTCATCGGGTTCCCCCGTTTGGTCCAGCCCCGGCGATGGATGTGCGCGAAATCCTTGGCAGCACTGTGGCCGGCGGCACGGCCGGAATGGCGCGGATGCTTCCCGCCATGGCTGGCCGGAGCGTAGCCGGCAAACGCATCAGCGGCCTGGCGATGCGCCACCGCACCGCCGGCCCCTAAGTCTGGGGAGGCGCCATCCGGCCATGGAGATCATCGGACGGTCCCGGCACAGCGGCCGAAAGCCGCCGAATTCAATGCGGCCGATCGAGAAACCGCGGCAGCCGATCCGGGCATATTCAATTGCCCTGGTCATCCGGGGCGCCGAACGCATCGGCGGCCGGCGCGATCTCCTCGATAAGCCGGATGATATTGTTGCGCATTTTTGGGTCTTTGACGCGCATGAACGCCCTTAGCAAGGCCAAGCGTTCGGGCGCCATGGGGTCGTCGGTCACCTGAACGGGAGGCCCGGCTTCCTGCTCTACCGGCGCAGGCTCGAACTCGCCCGCCCCGGCCGGCACTCCCTCGAACAAGAATGCGACCGGCACCTGAAGGATTTCGGATATCTTTTGGAGGCGGCTGGCGCCGAGGCCACCGATTCCCTTCTCGTATTTCTGAACCTGCTGGAATGTCACCCCGAGGGCGGCTGCGACGTCGGTTTGGCTCATATCGAGCATGAGCCGCCGCATTCGCATGCGGCCGCCGACATGCTGGTCGATAGGATCAGGAACCTTCCCAGGCATTTCCGTTTCCCGGCAGGAAAAAGCCCCGCCGAAGCGGGGCTTTTCATCGGCGTTCATCAGATATGTCGCCTTGGACCGCGCGGAGAGGAACGGGTGTAATGCTCGCATGAAGCGTGGGCGCCGTCTCAGACGATCTTAAGAGAAGGTTAACACCTGTGGCCCATTTGGGACTTCAGGTGGCCCCGTTCGCGCGCGTTGCCTGCCGTCGGCTATCCGCCGGAGCACCCGTCTCCATGACCCGCTAGTCGGTCGCGCTTTCAGTCCGCGGAGATGCGGTTGGGCCTGCCGGTGTCGTGGCGGCCTATATTTGCCTTGCCAGAACGGACAAATCCTTGCCAGAACGAACCAATGACGTCCCCGCCATGCGCGATTGCGGGACGCATCCTTGGGAGGAGACAAACATGCACAAACACCTAATTCTTGCGGCGGCCGCGATGGCGTTCTGGGGCGGAGTAGCTTGCGGGCAGCCGGCCCCGGCGGGGCTCCCGCCGCCCCGCCCGCTCCCGCCGGCAAAGCCGGTTACTTTGCGAATTCGGACCTGCAAAACATCTGGAAAGATTTGGAGGCCCGGCAGGTTCTGAACAAACGGGTCCTCGAAGGCGGAAGCCACAGCATCAATATCCGAATTGTCAGGCCGACCGACGAGCCGCTCGTACACCTGAAGTCGCTCGACATCTGGCTGGTCACCGCCGGCAGCGCCACCGCCGTGACCGGCGGCGAGCTTCTCGATATGAAAAAGCGGCCCAATGGGGACGATACCGGGGGTACTTCGATCAAGGGCGGAGTCGAGCAGCCCTTGAAGGCCGGCGATGTCCTCTACGTTCCGCCCGGCGTACCGCACGGCTTCAAGGACATACAAGGCTTCCATGCCTTCCTCATCCGCTTCGATACGAAGTAAGACAAGCCGGCGGATTGCGGGCGCGGCGCTTGATGGGCGGCCGCGGCCCCTTCCCAAACCCTGCGGAGTGGACACATCTGAGTTGGTACTCTGCCTATGGCGCGGCGAACGTGCTCCCTCGCCCCGCTTGCGGGGAGAGGGTCGGGGTAGGGTCGGGGTGAGGGGGCTTTTCCACAATTCTGAGCGTAAATATCTACCGCTCAAACTCGCGGATAGGCCCCCTCACCCGGATCGCTGCGCGATCCGACCTCTCCCCGCGCGCGGGGAGAGGTGGAGAGATGCCTCGCGCCAACCCGCACAGCCTCACAGCCTGGGTTGCGGCAGGTCCCCCGCCTTCTGCGCGGGCGCGCCGGGAAGCGGCGCAACGAGCGCCACCGCGTCGAGCGCCCGCATCAGCGCGTGGGTGTTCTCGTCCAGGACCTCGCGGTTGATGTTCGCGATGGTGTCGCAGGCCTGGTGATAGCAGGGATCGTAAGGGCGGCCTGCCGCGCCGCCGAACACGCTCGCCTGGGCCTCCGACTTCGGCCCGCCTGCGCCGGTGTAGAGCCCTACGGTCGGAATGCCCTTCTGGGCGAACGGGGCGTCGTCGGTTCCTCCAAACCGGCCGCCGGTGCGCTCCTCGATGGGCAGCGCGCGCTCGCGAAAATCGGCGAGGAGCTCGCGCCGCGCGACGCCCGCCAGTCCGTCACCGGGCGGCCCCTGAACGTAGCGCCCGAAGTTAGGCGAGCCGACCATGTCGAGATTGATGTAGACTGCGATGTTCCGGCGCTCGTCCTCGGACAGCGCCCCGACATGATGGCGCGAGCCGACGAGGCCGCGCTCCTCCGCACCCCAGAACGCGAAACGCACGCGGCCGCGCAATTGGGCCGGCTCGCGGGCCAGTTGCAGCGCCGCCTCGAGCACGGCAGCCGAGCCGCTGCCATTGTCGTTGATGCCGGGACCCTCCGGCACGCTGTCGAGATGCGCGCCGACGACGATCACGGAACCATTGCCGGCGGAACCGGTCTCGGCCAGCACGTTGCGGGTCGCACGCTTGCCGGTAGCGGCGTCGACCGCGAGATGCACGGTGGCGCCGCCACCGCCCCGAGATGCCATATCCAGGGCGCGGCCGCGTTCGAAGGAGACGCCGACCACGGGAATGGCGGCGGCGTTGCTCAGCAGGCCTGAAAAGGCGTCCGTCCTGCCATTCGTGCCCTCGTTCATAATCACGGCACCGACGGCGCCGGCAGCGACCGCGTGCTCGACTTTGGTTTGGAACGGGCAAGTTCCGCGACGGATCAGGGCCACGGCGCCGCGCTCGAAACCTTCGAAATCGGTGGCTTCGCAGCCGCTGGTCGACGCGGCCGGCGGCTCGGCACCGAGTTGGAGATTGACCGCACGCAACCGCGCCGTCACATCGCCCGAGCCGGAGTTCGTCAAGGTGCGGACGGCGCCGGCGGCCTCCCCGTCAGGCCGGGTCATGACCAGGACTGGAGGCGCGCGATCCTCGAAGAACGGAAACTCGAACTCCTCGAAGCGGACCACGTAGCCCGCCTCCTTCAGCCGCTCCGCGACATACTCCGCGGACCGGTCGTAGCCGGGGGTGCCGGCGGCGCGGTTGCCGCCATTGGCGGACGCGATGTCCTGCAATGCCCGCAGGTGACGGAAGGCGCCCTCGCCTGCCCCTGATTCGAGCCGGACGGCCGGACCCGCGCCGCGAGCGATGTCGTCCGCACCGGCGATACCGCCCAGCGGGACCGCAACCACCAGCACGGCGGAGATAGTCAGGCTTGCCCAAGTCTTTGCCGAAATCTTTAATAGCGACATCGCGAATGCATCCTGGCCGGTTTGACGGGCTCCTGGCAAGCTCCGAAGCGGTGAGTGCCGGTGAATGCTAAAGCCCGCCCACCCCCAGCATCGGAAGCAACCGCTGCAGGATCGCCGCAAGGCAGATCAGCGCGACCAGGATCTCTGAGCAGATTCCCCAGCCTGCCGTCGCGAACATACTTGTCGATGAGATAGAACAAGATCGCACCGACGACGATGACGATCACGATGTTGATCAGGACCATGAGCATGGCTACGACCCTTCTCGGCTGATCGTCCAGTATGGCACCAAAAGCCCGGTCGCGCCCCCATACGGGCCGAAAAACATCGAGGCCCCACAATATTTCCCTCATCCCAAATTGCAGTGTGGTCTTGCCGACATCCCGATATTGCGGCAATCTCGGGTGGAACTGGCCGGTCATCGGGCGATGCCGGCGTGGTTTTGCTCCAGAATCCGGTAACGACCGGGACCAGGAAAAGGGGAGGACGATGACGAAGTTCTTCGTAACCGCTGCTGTTTTGTCGCTCGGCGCCGCCGCCGGATTTGCCACTGCCGTCCAAGCCGCGGATGGCCCTCCCATGCCCTGGGCCTGGGGTGTCAATACGCCGCCGCCGGCCGTGCTGCCGCCGCCGGCTCCGGCTGCTGCCCCGGTGGTGCCGGACAACGCCAAGCTGCTCAGCGTGCCGGGATCCAAATTCCAGTTCACCCGCGCGCAGGTGGCCAACCGGCACGCGCCGGCCGACTGGTTCCCCGAGGACCATCCGGCGATGCCCGACATCGTCGCCCATGGCCGGGACACTGCACAGCCCGCGATCTATGCCTGCGGATTGTGCCACTATCCCAACGGCAAGGGCCGCCCGGAGAACGCCAACGTCACCGGACTCTCCTACGAATACATCGTCCAGCAGTTGACCGACTTCAAGAACGGCCTGCGGAAGACCTCGGATCCGAGAAAGCTCAACACCGGCCTGATGGCCGGATTCGCGAAGCAAATGACGGACGACGAAATCAAGGCGGCCGCCAGGTACTTCTCCGCGATCCCCGCCACCCCCTGGATCAAGGTGGTGGAGAGCGATACGGTTCCGAAGACCAACCCTGCGGGCGGAATATTCATCACCGTCGAGGGTGCTGGAGCCGGCACGGAGCCGCTGGGGCAGCGCATCATCGAGACGCCCATAAACGCGGAGCACACCGAGTACCTGCGCGATCCGCGGTCGGGCTTCATCGCCTACGTGCCTCCGGGCAGCGTCAAGAAGGGCGAAGCCCTGGTCACGACCGGTGCCGGCAAGGTCACCGCATGCACCGCCTGCCACGGCGCCGACCTGCGCGGACTGGGCCCGGTGCCGACGCTTGCGGGCCGCTCGCCGAGCTATATCGGGCGGCAGCTCTACGACATGGCGCATGGCAGCCGCGCGGGGGCCTGGAGCCCTCTCATGGTTCCGATCGTCAGCAAGCTCGATGCGGATGACATGCTCAACGCGGCGGCCTATCTCGCCTCGCTGCATCCGTAAGACAACCTGGAGCGCGATCCGGTTCGACGCGACCGGATCGCGCGCCATGCCCCGATGGCCATCCGGGGACCCCGGAAAGAGAGCGTGGCCATGACCAAACTCGCCATGTTCGCCGTGCTGGCGATGCTGGGTGGTTCGCTGCCGGTGCGCAGCGAGACCGCTATTGCCCCAGGAGGCCCAGCCTTACGACGCGGACCTCCTGGCGCGCGTGCGCGTCGCCGCCACGCTGGTTCCGGGCGCGCCGCCCTCGCGTATCAACTACGTCAAGCTCGCCGAAAGCCATCGTCCCCTGGCCGACATCATCGAAGGCGGGTCGAAGGACGATTATGTTTCCGCACGCACCGCGTTCCAGGTGGTCTACCCCACCGGCACCGTCATGATCAACTCCGGCATGGATCAGGCGGTGCACAGGTTTTTCGGATTCGGCCGCGAGGAACCCTACTGGCCCGAGCGCAACGCCGCCGTGCAGGAGGCGCTGAAGCAGGCGAAGCTGATCGTCGTCACCCATGAGCACGGCGACCATGTCGCCGGAGTGATCCGCTCGGACTCGCGCAAGGAGATCGCTGCGAAGACGCTGCTCACGCGCGAGCAGGTGCGCACGCTGCTCCTGTATCCGCAGATGCCGGAGATCCGGCTGACCCCGCAAGCGGCCCGGGACTACATCGTGGTCGACTACGAAAGCTATCTTCCGGTTGCGCCGGGACTGGTGCTGATCAAGGCGCCGGGACATACGCCGGGCCACCAGATGGTCTATGTGCGGCTCGATTCGGGACGCGAGTACCTCTTCATCGGCGACGTCGCCTGGACGCTCGCCAACGTGACGCAGCTCGAGTCGCGGCCCGCGGCCACGATGCGGCGCATCAGCGAGGATGCTACCGCGCTCGGGCACCAATTGCGCCTGGATCAGGCAGGTGATGGACCAGGAAAAGCTCATCGTGATCCCGAGCCATGACGACGTGCTGTTGCAGGACCTGGCAGCGAAGCAGCTCATAGGCGAGCCACTGATGCTGCGCTAGCGCCGTGTCCCCTGCCTCCTCGCGCGATGCCTGCGGATCGATTCCATGAAACCAAGTAGGGTGGGCAAAGGCGCGCTCTTTGCGCCGTGCCCACGCGGATACGACGATGGTGGGCACGCTTCGCTTTGCCCACCCTACAAGTCTGCCTCTTCGCGCGATGCCTAGCCGCGGCGCCCCTGATTCTGCTGCGTGTCCAGCCAATCCGACAAGGATGGGCCTTTCTCGCCCGATTTGCGCGCCTTCGTCTTTTTGGCGGCGGGCGCGCTGCCGCGGACCGGGGCACGGGTGGCAGCACCGCCATTGGCGGCTTCCCGGGCCAAGCGGAGTTCGCGCAGCCGCGCGGTCTTTTCGCGGATGAGTTGCGCGTCCATCTCAAGCTGCGACATCACCTTGGTTCCGGTTTTCTCACGCTTCTCCTTGAAAGTGTCGGGCATTGTCAGTCCTCGTTTGGAGCGGCGGCGCTCCGTAACAGAAGCCGGCTTCCCGCCGACCATGCCTTCCCTGCTGCGCAAAGTCGAGGAGGATGCGCGACGACGCTGCCGCCGGGAGCCTTCCTCACGCCGATGGTGGTGGCAATGCCCGGCCCGACAGGCTGGCGCCTGGCTGCAAACGCGCCAGCGCCTCCAGGTGCAGGCGTTCCCGAACCATGTTATTTCTCCGCCAGGCGGCCTTGGACAGGAGGAAATGAATGCGAGGCTTAATCGTTTTGGCGGCGATGATCGTCAGCACGTCGTCGGTGTTCGGACAGGAATGCATCCGGCCCGAATGGGGTAAGTGCGTGTCGTTTCCGAACGGCGGATCGCACACCGGCATGTCGATCCAGAAAGAAAAGATACAGGCGGACGTAACCCCCGGCCCCGACATCTGCGTGATCAACGAGGAGGAGATCGGCGGCTACACCTTCGCGCGGTTTGCGCGTGAGGGCACGCCGTGGCCGAACGCGGACTGGGCCGCGAACGTCGACGATTTCTGCTTTTACAAGAAGTGAGGACAGGTCGGCAAAGCCAACGGGTCCCGCCGCGTGGGCACGGCGCGAAGAGCGCCTTTGCCCACCCTACGCACGACTGCTTCTACGGCGAGTGAGGACACGTAGGGTGGGCAAAGCGAAGCGTGCCCACCGTTGCCGCATCCACGTACGCACGGTGTGAACAGCGCCTTTGCCCGCCCTGCGCACGGCAGCGCCTCGCAAAAAAGCCCCGGTAAATGCCGGGGCTTTTTCGTCACGAACAGCGGGGCCGGGCCGGCGCCGCTACGACTTCTTCGGCCACGGCACGCCCTGATAGCCGAGCGGCACCGAGCCGACGCCCTTGTAGTTGAACTTCTGCACGCGCTTACCCTCGTAGGTCTCGGTGGTGTAGAGGTTGCCCTTGGAATCCGACGCGATGCTGTGCACGCCGTAGAATTGGCCGGGCTGGCGTCCGCCGTCGCCGAACGAGGTGATTTCCTCGAGGCTGTCGCGCACGATCACGCGCACGCGCTCGTTCTGGCCGTCGGCCAGCATGATGAAGCGCTGCTCCGGGTCCTTGGAGAACACGATATCCCACACCGATCCCGCGCCTTTGGTGTTCTTGGCGAAGAACTTCTCCTTGACGAAGGTGCCGTCGGGCTTGAACACCTGCAGCCGGTCGTTCTGGCGGTCGCAGACATAGATCAGGTCGTCGACCGAACGCTCGATGCAATGGACGGGATTGCGGAACTGCTGCGCCGGCGCCGCCTTGGGATCGTACGGGCCGAGGTTGGCGTCGTCGGGCTTGTTGCCGTAGGCGCCCCAGTAGCGCTTCATCACGCCGCTGTCGGCGTCGATGACGGCCACGCGCTTGTTGAGATAGCCGTCCGCGATATAGGCCTCGTTGGTCGACGGATCGACCCAGATCTTGGCGACGCGGCCGAAATTCTCCAGGTCGTTGCTGCCCTTGTTGCCGCCGGAGATGGCCGACCTGCATCAGGAACTTGCCGTCATTGGTGAATTTGAGGATTTGCGCATCCTTCTCGCCATTGCCGCCGATCCAGACGTTGCCCTTGTAGTCGACATGGATGCCGTGATTGGACTGCGGCCACTCGTAGCCCGGACCCGGACCGCCCCATGCCCGCAGCAGCTTGCCGTCGGAATCATAGACCAGGATCGGCGGGGCGGTGCGGCAGCATTCGGCGATCGGCGGATTGAGCTCGGCGCCGCGCTCGTTGTTGTGCAGCCCGCTGGCGCCGCGATGGATGATCCAGATGTGGTCGAGTTCATCGACCCAGACGCCGATGGTCCAGCCGAGCAGCCAGTTGTTCGGCAACGGCTTCGGCCACAGCGGATCGACTTCGAAGATCGGGGCCTGGACGATCGGAGCCTTGCGCCTCGGCGTGCCGCTGCAGCACGGCCTGCCCGACGCCGAGAGCGAAGATGCCCGCGGCGAGCGCCGAGCCGTAGAGAATGTTCGCTGGCGCAATAACTTGAGCATGTGACCTCCCCTTAGACGTTCACTTGCGGATTGTTCGTTGGCGTATTATAGCTCAATCGACGCCGCTTGGAAATGCCGATTTGCGCCGAAATGGATTTGCGCCCCCTTGGCCGGATTCGGCAAGCCGGCAGGCCTGCCGATTTCGATGGGCCATGCGGACACCCGGCCGCGGGAGACCGGCCGCAGGCCATTTGCCGCGATCGGTGCTTGCTTCCTCCCGCGCGAGGCTATAGCCGAACAGATGCGGCCCGGCCGATCACGCGGCGGGCCGGCGTCAGGAGCACAGGTGGTGCGGCGTCTCGAACCGGTTGGGCTGCGTCGGCGGATCGTGCGCCGGGCTCTCGGCAGTGACGCTCGCCGAGACCGCGCTTGCCGCCATCGCGCTTGCCGTGGCCATGTTCGCGTCCGTGCCGTCTCGCGCAGGCCCACGACATCCCCGCCGACGTGAAGATCAACATCTTCTTCAAGCCCGCCGGGCACACGCTCGAGCTTCTGGTCCGGCTCCCCCTCGCCTCCCTGATCGACACCGATTTCCCGACCCGGCCCAACGGCTCCCTCGACATCGCCCGCGCCGACGAGCCGATCCGCGGCGGCATCAAGGTCTGGCTCACCGACAATATCGACGTCTTCGAGAACGGCAAGCACGCTCGAAAAGCCGCGCATCGTCGCCGAGCTGGTGTCGCTGCCGTCGGACAAGTCCTTCACCTCCTTCGAGGAGGCCCGCGCCCACTTGCTGGGGCCGCCGCTGTCCAGCGATCTCGGCCTCTACTGGAGCCAGATCTTCCTCGACGTGCTGCTCGAATATCCGATCCGGTCGGACCGGTCGGATTTCGCGGTCGACCTGCGGGTCGACCGGCTCGGCGGCTCGGTCAACACCGCGCTTGCGTTTCATGCCGCCGGACGGCGCCGTACGCGCCTTCGAGTTTCACGGCGCCACCGGCCTCATCTATCTCGACCCGAGCTGGCACCAGGCGGTGCTGCGGTTCGTGGTCGAGGGCTTCTGGCACATTCTCGACGGCACCGACCATCTCCTGTTTCTCGCCTGCCTCGTGATTCCGGTCCGCCGGCTGCGCCCGCTCGATCATCATCGTGACGGCGTTCACCGTCGCGCATTCGATCACGCTGTTCGCCTCGGCGTTCGGCCTTGCGCCGGATGCGCTGTGGTTTCCGCCGCTGATCGAGACCCTGATCGCCGCCACCATCGTGTTCATGGCGATCGAGAACATCGTCGGCATCAACCCGGCGCGGCGCTGGATCTACGCCTTCTTGTTCGGACTGATCCACGGTTTCGGCTTCTCCTTCGCGCTGCGCGAGCAGCTGCAGTTCGCCGGAGACCATCTCGTCACCTCGCTGCTCGGGCTTCAACTTCGGCGTGGAGATGGGCCAGATCTGCGGTCCTCATCGTGCTGGTGCCGGCGCTCAATCTGCTGTTTCGATACGTCATCGACGAGCGCATGGGGGTGATCATCCTGTCGGTCCTGGTGGCGCACACCGGCTGGCACTGGATGATCGAACGCGGCGAGCAGCTCGCCAAGTTCCCGTTCCCCACGCTCGACGCCGCCTTCTTCGCCGGCCTGATGCGCGGCCTGATGGCGGCGCTCATCCTCATCGGCCTGGTGTGGCTCGCGAGCGGCTTTGTGCGGCGCTTCATGCAGGGCAAGGACGTCTTGCCGAACAAGGCGCTCGCCAAAGCGCCCGCCGGCGAACGGCGCGGATGATCCGGCCCCTCCGCTCGAAGGATGTCCCAGATGCTGACCCTGTACTCCTACCCGGAACTGTTCGGGGTCGCGGACAACAACCCGTTCGGCCTCAAGGTCTTCGCCTTCCTGAAGCTCGCCGGCGTGGCGTTCCGGCACGAGCATATCTTCGATGCGACGGCGGCGCCGCGCGGCCAGCTTCCCTATATCGTCGATGACGGCGAGCATGTCGGCGACAGCGACACCATCATCGCCCATGTCATCGCCAAATATCGCCTGCCGATCGACAGCGCCCTCACGCAAGCGCAGCGCAACACCGACCTCATGGTCCGGCGCACGCTCGACGATCTCTACTGGGTCATGTCCTATTCGCGTTGGAAGGACCCGCAATTCTGGCCGCTGTTCCGCGATGCGATGCTCGGCGCCCATGCGAGCCTGACCGTGGACGGCATGGAGGCGGCCCGGAAATACAATTTCGAGCGCTACCGCTATCAAGGCATCGGCCGCTACGAGCCGCAGGACGTCTACACGCGCGGCATCGCGGATCTCGTCGGCCGTGGCCAGCCTGATCAGCGAGGGCGGATTTCGTATTCGGCCCGCACCCGACCAGCATCGACGCGGGCATCTACGGCTTCGTCGCCAACATCTATTTCTACGACATCGACACGCCGCTCAAGCGGTTCGTCGCGTCGCATCGCAATCTGGTCCGGCATTGCGCTGCAATCCACGAAGCGGTGAGCACGAAGTCCCGCGTGTAAGATCGAGGTTTTGAGCGTAAGATTTGCGGCTTGTTGCAAGGCGAAAGCGGGAGGCAATGATGGCAACCAGGAAGCAACGATGAAAGCATCGGTTTGGCTGCTGTCATGGTCCTTGTTCGCCGCCACGATCGCGACGGGCGCATTCGGCGCACCGAATGAAAATCCGATGGCCGGCTCCAAGCCCGGCAATCGCGTGCCAGAGGAATCGCCCGTGATGCTGGCTGGGGCGAACGGGCACGACACCGTCGGCGGGCTGATGCCGCTGCCGCTTTGGCCGCCGAGCAGGCTTCATGCGCAAGACGCGATGCCGGCAAGAGCTTGGAAACGGAAACCGCGGCCGTGCTGCACCACCATGCACCATCGCGCCAAATCCTAGAGGATCAATTCCATGAAACTGATCAGATCAGACCGGATGGAAACTAGACGGACGGACCTCGTCCTGAGGAGCCGTGCGTAGCACGGCGTCTCGAAGGATGGACACCGGCACGATCTCGCCTGTGGCCGTCCTTCGAGACGCGCGCATCGAAATCGGCTGCCGCCGATTTCGACACCAATGGATGCCGAAGTCGGGCAGGCCCGACTTCGGTGCGCGCTCCTCAGGACGAGGTTGATTGGTTTTGGGCGCGGGCGCCGGAGGACATTTCGCTGTGAGCAGGAAGGCACCCGCGCCGGCAAAGAAGCGCGCAAGAGCGAAGCGCCCGGGCGCGGCGGCGGCCGCCGACACGTCGACACCGCCGCAGAGCGTGTCCGAAATCGGCTTCAGCAACCTGCCGCTTCACGAACTGTTCGAGCAGCAGGCCGCCGATATGCTGGACCGCGCCGACATCGACGAAGAGCAGAAGCAGGGCATCCTGCTCGCCATGAGTTGCCCGTGCTGTAGCGGCGGCGGACCTTCGTTCGCCTTCAGGCTGAAGCGGCGGACGTAGACCAAGCTGCCGCGCTGCCGTAGCCCGGATGAGCGGAGCGACATCCGGGAGCAACAAGCTCGGCCACTCACTCTGTGATCCCGCATATCGCTTCGCTCATGCGGGCTACGTGCTGCGGCTACGGCTGCATTGCCAAGCGCAACCGGCCCGTCGCCGCCTTATCCACCTCGAACGTCTCGGGATCGATCACCACCCCATAAAGCGCCGCGGCATCCTCCACCGAAACATAACCCTGGCGGACATCGTTGCGGACATCGTCCGTCGGCCGCGCCAGCGGCGAGCCGTAGCCGCCGCCGCCGCCGGAGCGCAGGCGGAACGCATCGCCCTCCCTGACCTGGGCGACCAGCACCTTGGCGTTCGGAAAGTCGGTCTTCCACGCGCCGCCGAGCCGCAACGCGACCGCATTGCCCTTGCCGTCGCCGCCGCCGTCGAGCCCCCAGGGCCGGCAATGGGCGCGCTCGATCTGGGTGTTGACGGTGAGATGGGTGCGCGCACGCACGACGCGCTCGACGCCGAGGCCGCCGCGATGGCGGCCAGCGCCGCCGGAGTCCGGCACTAGCGCATAGCGCTCGACCACCAGCGGGAATTTCGCCTCCACCTGCTCGCTGGGGCTGTTGTGGGTGTCGCCGTCATTGATGGCCACGGTGCCGGAGACGCCGTCCTCGCCGCGCTTGGCGCCCCAGCCGCCGCCCAGTGGACCGAAATTGCCGAGGAAGAATTCCGACGTCTTCGGATTGATGCCGTGGAACTGCGCCACCAGGAGATCGGCGTGGTGGCCGGCGATGACGCGATCGGGGATCGCCGGCGCCAGCGCCTTGAACACGGTGTCGACGATGGTCATCGGAAACGTCATCCACCACCGCATCGGCGCCGGCCTGGTGGCGCTGATCACCCGTCCCGGCGGCACGATCACCGTGAGGCTGCGGAACGAGCCGTCATTGATCGGGTAGTCGGTGGGCGAGGTCAGGCACTTGTAGGCGACCTGGGCGCAGGCATGGCCGGTGGTGATGCCGGAATTGTAGAAGCCGCGGCACCTGCCGCGCCACCTCGGTGAGGTCGATGGTCATTCCGTCGCCCTTCACCGTGACGCTCACCCGGATCGGGATCGGCTTGCCGATCGAAATGCCGTCATCGTCCATGAAGGACTCGGCTTCATAGACGCCGTCGGGAATCGACCGCGTGCGGGCGCGGGCCGCCGCCTCCGAGCGGTCCATGATGGCGGCGATCGCCGCTTGCACGGGCGCGCGGCCATAGCGTGTCGAGGAGCTGGAGAAAACCGCGCTCTCCGGTCTTGACCGCCGTGACCTGCGCGCGCAGATCGCCGACCGCACGGCTGGGCAGCCGGACATTCTGGCGGATGAGGTCGACAAGGTCGTCATTGACCTTGCCGCGATCGTGAAGCTTCAGGATCGGAATCTGCAGGCCTTCGGAAAAGATGTCGGTGGTCATCGCCGCCCAGGGTGCCGCCGATGTCGATCCAGTGCGCCATGCAGCAGGAGAAGCCGACGAGGTCGCCGCGATGGAAGACCGGCAGCGTCAGCGTGACGTGGTTGAGATGGCTGCCGGTGATATAGGCGTCGTTGGTGATGTAGATGTCGCCGGGCCTGATGCCGTCGATGCCGAAATGCCGGATCTTCGCCTTGATCGTCTCCGCCATGCCGCGGATGAACATCGGCAGGCCGATGCCGATCGACACCGTCTCGCCCTTCGGCGTGAACAGGCCGACGGTGAAATCGAGCGCCTCGTAGATGATCATGTTGTAGGCGGTGCGCATCAGGTTGGTCTTCATCTCCCCGGTCACCGCGATGACGCCGTTGCGCACGATCTCGGCGATCACCGGATCGAGCCTCTTGTTGCGCGCATTCCCCGCCATGGCGCTCAGCCTCCCCTCCCCACCGCGATGACGAGATTTCCGAACGGATCGACCGTGAGCGTGTCGCCGGGCATCAGCACCGTCGTCGACGCATGCTCCTCGATCAGCGCCGGACCCTTGATGCGGTTGCCGGCGGCGAGCGCGGCGCGGGAAAAGGTCCGTGTCGGGATGAAGCCGCGGCCGTGGAAATAGACCGCGCGCCTGCCGGTGAAGGCGGCCCGCGCCGGCGCCGGCCCGCCGCGCGCGATCTTTCCCTGCGGCGGCTTGCGCACGACGCCGGTGACGGTCGAGCGCAAGCTGACGATCTCCGCGGGCTCGGCGGGCGCGCTGGTGCCGTAACGCAGCGCATGCATGTCGTCGAAATGGCGCTTGATGGCGGCGCGGCTCCGCCTGGAAAACACCGCCATCGGCAGATCGACGGTGACGGCGTGCTCCTGGCCGACATAGCGCATGTCGGCGGCGCGCTTCACCGTCACCTTGCGCGGGGCGACCGACGTTTCGGCAATCGCCCGCCTCCCCTTGTCCTCGAGCTCGCGATGGACGCGCTCGATCACGTCGAAATCGGCATCCTCGAGCCGCATCGGCCAGGTGCGCACATAGTCGTAACGCAGGTCGGAGAACAGCATGCCGAAGGCGGAGAACACGCCGGGCGCGCCGGGAATGATCACCCGGCGGATCCCGATTTCGCGGGCGACCTCGACCGCATGCAGCGGCCCCGCCCCGCCATACGCAATGAGCGCGAAATCGCCGGCATCGAAGCCGCGCTCGGTGGTCACCGCCTTGACCGCATAGGACATGGCGGTCACGGCGATGCGCAGAATGCCGTCGGCGGCCGCCGTGACGCTGATGCCGAGCGGCGCCGCGATCTTGGTCTGCAGGGCAGCCTTCGCCGCCGCCGCATCGAGCGGCATCTCGCCGCCGAGGAACCGGTCGGCGCCGATGCGCCCGAGCACGAGGTTGGCGTCGGTCACGGTCGGCTCGGTGCCGCCGCGGCCGTAGCAGGCCGGGCCCGGCAGCGCGCCCGCGCTCTGCGGGCCGACGCGCGGCGCGCCGTCCTCGATCCGCGCGATCGAGCCGCCGCCGGTGCCGACCTCGAAAATGTCCATCATCGCGATCTGGATCGGCAGCGCCCGCTCATAACCGCCGATCAGCGCAGCGCCCGTGGTCAACGGCTCGCCGTTGTGGATGACGCCGGCCTTGGCGGTGGTGCCGCCCATGTCGAAGGCGATCGCATTGTCGAGCCCGAGGGCGCGGCACAGCGCCTTCGCGCCGATGACGCCCGCCGCCGGACCGGATTCCAGCATGCGGATGCAATGGGATTTGGCCTGCTCCGCCGCGCACAGGCCGCCGGTCGACTGCACGATCAGGAACGAGCCGCCGAAGCCTGCCGCGCGGATGTGCCGGTCGATCTCGCCGAGATAGCGCCGCACCTTGGGGCCGATATAGGCATTGGCGACCACCGTCGAGCAGCGCTCGAATTCGCGGTATTCCTGCGACAGTTCGTGAGAGGCGGAGACGAACATCGCGGGATGGTTCGCCTCGATGATGCGCTTGGCGCGGGCTTCGTGGTCGGGATTGCGGTAGCAATTGAGGAACAGGATGGCGATCGCCTCGATGCCGAGAGCGTCGAGGCGTGCGCCGAGCGCCGCGATCTCGCCTTCGTCCAGCGCGATGTCGATCTCGCCGTCGGCGAGCATGCGCTCCCTCGCCTCGAAGCGCAGCGCGCGCTCGACCAGCGGCTCATGCTTGCGAAAGAACAGGTTGTAGGCATCCGGCCGGTTGATGCGGCCGATCTCGTAGATGTCGCGGAAGCCTTCGGTGATGATCAGCGCGGTCCTGGCGCCGGTGCGCTCCAGGATGGTGTTGATGGCGATGGTCGAGCCGTGGAGGAACAGGCCGGCGGCGGCATAATCGGTGCCGGCCTTCGCGACGCCGGCGGTGATCCCCTCGACGAGATGGTGCGGCGTCGACAGCGCCTTGCCGAAGCTGAGCTTGCCGGTGCGCTCGTCGAACGCCGCCACGTCCGTGAACGTGCCGCCGATATCGGCGGCCAGCCGCAGGCGGGGTGAACGGGTACGTCGCGGGGATTTCCATCAGGCGGGAACTTGTCGGCGCCATGTTATTTGGAAGGGGTGGACGCGCGCAACGCCTCGCCGAGCCGAAGCTCTAAGTCGACAGCCCCTCGTCGTAAGCAATTCCGAGCTGCGACAGCCCCTCCTCCAGGTAATCCGACAACAGCGGCATGCCGAGCAGATATGACGCCGTACGTCTGTTGTGGGCGCGCGCCGCCTCGGTACGCAAATCGTCCCACTCATCGATGCCGCCGTCGCCACGGCCGAGCCATGCCAGGGTGACGAGATCGACCTGCTCATCCTCGTTGAGGCCGAAAATCGCCGCTCTGAGCTCGGTCGCCACGGGATCGTCGCTGTGATCCTCGAGCACGGACAGCATCGCGTCGTCCGTCGCATTCGACGCGGAGTCCGGATCGGTGACGACGTCCTTTACGTCGAACTCCCGCGCCTTGGTGATGATGTAGGAGACCTTCTCCGGCGAAATCGCCAGAGCCGGGGTTTTGACAGCGGCAGCGCCGGTCGCGCGCCGTGCCGTCGTTCGGGATCGCGTTTTCATGTCTCCTCGCCTTGCAAGCCATTCACTGCTAGCTATTCTTGTGGCAAGCCGTACTCATGTATCGGCAAGCCATTCTTATGTATCGGATCGAGCGTCGGATCGAAACGGTCAAAATCGCCCGACGCAATCTCCCACATAGGAATTGATTGGTCGGCCGATGGCGGCGATGCCAGGGATTTGATTGCCATGCGTTGAAATGGCGCAAATACGCCGCGTGCGGCCAAATCACTTGCTGATCAAATCATAAGCCTGCTCATCCATTAGGCCATCGACTTCGGCAGCATTGCGAATCCGGATCTTGAACAGCCAGCCGTTCCCGGTGGGCGCGGCATTGACGAGGCCGGGTTCGGCGACCACCCGGTCGTTGATCGCGACGATCTCGCCGCCCACCGGCGCAAACACGTCGGCGGCCGCTTTGACGGATTCCACCACACAGGCGGTCTGACCCCGGTCGAACCTAGCGCCGACCTCCGGCAATTCAACGGACACGAGGTCGCCGAGCTTCTCCAGAGCAAACGGCGTGATCCCCACGGTGCCGACATCGCCGTCGACGCGAACCCATTCATGATCGCTGGTGTATTTCAACATCGGCCCGATCTCCCGGCGTGCAATGGCATTTGTCGTACGCGGCGATGAATGGAAAGCGCGGCGACCACAACCGGCGGCGTCAGCCAGAGCTGAAAAATTGTCCCGGTGCGAAACGATAGGTGTTGTGGTACATTAGCGCCGTGACGCTCCGGTCGGCCATAGCTCGTTGTTTCGCGCTGCTCGCGATTATTGGACTCGTGCTGAGCCCGATGATGCGGCCCGCGATGGCCGTGCCTGCCGGAATGCCGGCATCCGCCGGCGTTATGGCCGCAATGGTCGAGATGCAGGCGACGGGAATGCCGGCGGACATGCCATGCTGTCCGGGCAAGCCTACGCTCCCGGATTGCGGCAAGGATTGCCCGTTCATGGCGCTCTGCGCGGGCATGGCCCTCAGCGGTCCGGTTTGCGGCTTCTTCGTTCCTCTCGGGCTTGCGAGCATCGTGGTGCCAGGCAACCAGTCCCAGCTTGTCGGGATCTGGCACGCTCCGCCCCGAAGACCTCCCAAAATCTAAGTTCCGCGCCGGCTTTTGCCGTGCGGTGGTCGCCGTCTGCTTTCGGGCAGCGGCGAGAGCGAGTGCGCGTGGCTTCTTAGCCAAGCGTGCGCTTGCCGCGAACTTTGATTTAGGAGAGATGAACGATGACCATGTTGACGAGAAGGGCCGTTGCAATGGCGGCGCCGATTGGCCTGTTATGGGCCGCTCTTGCGTCGCCCGTGAGGCCGATGTGAAGGACTACGAATTCAAGCTTGTGCAGAGTGAAGTGAAGAAAGGCGACGGCGCTATCGTTTCCGTGCGCCTTCTCAACAAGCGTTCCGGCAAGCCGGTGCCCGATGCGGTGATTGCCGCAAAGCGGATCGACATGGCCCCGGACGGCATGGAGATGATGGCGGCTCCGCTCGAGCAATTGCCGTCGACGGAGCCGGGCGTCTACCGCTTCAAGGCCAGCCTGACAATGGCCGGCCGTTGGCAGCTTTCGCTGGGCGCTAAAGTCCAAGGCGAAACCGGCACGGTCGAATCCAAGCTGGTTCTCAAGGCCCTGCCGTGAAGCGCGTCTTTTGGTCGCTTCTGATCCCCGCCGCCTTTGTGGCGGCGGGGATTGGAGGATATCGGATCGGCCGCCTCGGTTTGTCCGTGCCGCCGACAATGGAGGCCCGCGGCGCGCCCCGGGCTGCGCCGGCCCCGAGCGGTCCCGTCATTTATTACCAGGACCCGGACGGGATGCCGATCTATTCGGCCGAGCCGAAGTCGACGCCGGACGGCCGCCCGTATCGCGCGGTTCTCGCCAGCGAGGACGTGAATTTCGACGAACCAGCCAAATCGACGCCGGAACCGGCGGGGCCGCCGGGCGGCGATCGGCGGATTCGCTACTACCGCAATCCGATGGGCCTTGCCGACGTCTCCAAGACGCCGAAGAAGGACTTGATGGGAATGGACTACATCCCCGTCTATGACGGCGAGGATGATGACGGGAGCACGGTCAAGCTCTCACCCGGCAAGCTGCAGCGCATCGGCGTCAAATCGGAGCCGGCGATGGCGCGCGTCATTGCAGAGCCGGTGCGCGCGCCCGGAACAATTCAGCTCGACGAGCGCCGTATGGCGGTGATGTCGCTGCGCGCCGAGGCATTCATCGAGACCGTCGAAAACGTCACGAGCGGAAGCGAGGTGCGAAAAGGTCAGCCGCTCATGCGGCTTTTCAGCCCGGCGATTGCCGGCGCGGCGGCCGAGTACGTGTCGACCCTCGGGTTTCGCAACGATGCGGGATCGGCGCGCGGATCGCGGCAGCGGCTTTTGAACCTCGGTGTACCGTCACAGTTTCTCACCGAGCTCGAGCGCACCCGCGAGGTGCCGCCGACCTTCACCTGGTATGCGCCGCGCGACGGCATCGTGCTCGAACGCAACGTCATCGACGGCCAGCGGGTGACGCCGGGGGAAGTGCTTTTTCGCATGGCCGATCACTCCGTCGTTTGGGCCGCGGTCGATGTGGCCGAGCGCGACCTCGCCGCCGTCATGGCAGATCAGCCCGTCACGGTGCGTGTGCGCAGCTATCCCGGCCGGACCTTTCCCGGGAAGGTCGCGCTCGTATATCCGCATTTGAATCCCGCGACCCGTACGGTCCGGGTGCGGATCGAGCTTCCCAATCCGGACGGCATCCTCAAGCCCGATATGTATGCCGAAGCCGAGATCGACACCGGCAGCGGCACCGCGGTGCTTTCGGTGCCGGACAGTGCGGTCATCGACAGCGGCGACCGCCAGGTGGTGCTCATCGACAAGGGAGAGGGACGGTTCGAGCCGCGTGCCGTCGCGCTCGGCCGGCGTGGGGCGGGTTATGTCGAAATTCGCGACGGTGTGAAGGAAGGCGAGGCCGTCGTCACCTCGGCCAATTTCCTGATCGATGCCGAAAGCAACCTCAAATCGGCGCTCCAGTCCCTTGGCGGTCCGGGAGCACCTCCATGATCGGACGGCTGATCGCGGCATCCGCGCGCAACCTGATGCTGGTGTCGATCGGAACCGTGTTCGCGATCGCGGCCGGACTTTATTCGGTTTTTCACATGCCGCTCGATGCGATCCCCGATCTCTCGGACACCCAGGTGATCGTCTACACCGAGTATTCCGGCCAGGCCCCGCAGGTGGTGGAGGACCAGGTCACCTACCCGCTCGCAACCGCCATGCTCACGGTGCCCAAGTCACGCGTGGTGCGCGGCTTCTCCTACTTCGGCGTTTCCTTCGTCTACGTGATCTTCGAAGACGGAACCGACATTTATTGGGCGCGCTCACGCGTGCTCGAATATCTGAACGCGGCAACGCGCCGCCTCCCGAACGGCGTGACACCGACGCTGGGGCCCGATGCAACCGGCGTCGGCTGGGTTTACCAATACGCGCTGCTCGCCAAGGATCGCTCGCTCGCCGAACTGCGCTCTCTCCAGGACTGGTATGTCCGCTACGGCTTGGCGAAGGCCGAAGGCGTCGCAGAAATCGCGAGCGTCGGCGGCTTCGTCAAACAATACAATGTGGTGATCGATCCGCAGCGGCTGCGCAGCTTCGATATTCCGCTGGCGAAAGTGCGCGACGCGATCCGCGCCAGCAATATGGATGTCGGCGGCCGCACGGTCGAGCTTTCCGAATTTGAATTCGTGGTGCGCGGCCGCGGATATCTGAGAGGGCATTCCCGATCTGGAAAAGATCGTGCTCAAGAATGACGGCGGAACGCCCGTGCTCGTTGCGGACGTCGCCCGCGTCGAGCTCGGACCCGACGAGCGGCGCGGCCTCACCGAGCTCAATGGCGAGGGCGAAGTCGCGAGCGGCATCGTCCTGCAACGCTTCGGCGCAAACGCGCTCGACGTGATCGACAATGTGAAAAAGCGGCTTGCCGAGCTTGCCGGCAGCCTGCCGAAGGGCGTCGAGGTTCAGGCGGTCTACGACCGCTCGACGCTGATCCATGCCGCCATCGACAATCTGCGGCATACCCTCATGGAGGAAAGCGCCATCGTTGCCCTCGTCTGCATCGTGTTCCTGCTGCATGTGCGCAGCGCGCTGGTCGCGATCCTCATGCTTCCGGTCGGCATCCTGATGGCTTTCGCCGCGATGAAGGCGCTCGGCCTCGGCTCCAACATCATGAGCCTCGGCGGCATCGCGATCGCCATCGGCGCGATGGTCGATGCCGCCATCGTGATGATCGAGAATGCGCACAAGCATCTCGAACGTGCGGAACCGGGAAAGTCTCGCGTTGAAATCCTGGTCGAGGCCGCAATCGAGGTCGGGCCGGCGTTGTTTTTCAGCCTGCTGATCATCACCGTCTCGTTCCTGCCGATCTTCTCGCTGGAAGCGCAGGAGGGCCGGCTGTTCAGCCCGCTTGCCTACACCAAGACCTTTTCGATGGCCGCGGCGGCGCTGCTTTCCGTGACGCTGGTGCCGGCGCTGATGGTTATCTTCGTGCGCGGGCGGATCGTGCCTGAACAGAAGAATCCGATCAACCGGCTGCTGATCTGGCTCTATCGGCCGGTGATCCGCGCCGTCCTGCACGCCAAGGCCTTCACCATCGTGCTCGCGCTTGCGGTGCTGGCCGTCACCCTTTGGCCGGCCAGCCAGCTCGGCTCGGAGTTCATGCCGACCCTGAACGAAGGCACGCTGCTCTACATGCCGACCACGCTGCCGGGGATTTCGGTCACCAAGGCCGCGGAGCTGCTGCAGATGCAGGACCGCATCATCAAGTCCTTCCCGGAGGTCGCCTTCGGTGTTCGGCAAGGCCGGCCGCGCCTCGACCGCGACCGATCCGGCGCCGACCGAAATGTACGAGACGGTGATCAACCTGAAGCCCAAGGAGGAGTGGCGCCCGGGCGTGACGCGTCGATTCGCCTGATTGCCGAAATGGACAAGGCACTGCAATTTCCCGGCGTGTCGAATGCCTGGACCATGCCGATCAAGGCGCGCATCGACATGCTCTCGACCGGCATCCGCACGCCGGTCGGCGTCAAGGTGTTCGGCACTGATCTCGTCGAAATGGAAAAGCTCGCGCGCCAGGTCGAGCAAGTCCTCAAGACCGTACCCGGCACGTCGAGCGCCTACGCCGAACGTGTGATCGGCGGCTATTATCTCGACATCGTTCCCGATCGCGACGCCCTGGCCCGCTACGGGCTGATGATGCAGGACGTGCAGGACGTCGTTTGCGACCGCGCTCGGCGGCCAGACCGTCACCACCACGGTGGAAGGCCGCGAGCGGTACACCGTCAATATCCGCTACCCCCGCGATCTGCGCAACGATCCGCAGTCGATTGCCAGCGACGTGCTGGTCCCGATGCCGAACGGCGGCGCGGTGCCGCTGGGCGAGGTCGCCACCGTCAAGCTGGCGCGCGGCCCCACCACCATCCGCACCGAAAACGGCCAGCTCGCGGTCTACATCTTTGTCGACATTCGCGACCGCGATTTCGGCGGCTATGTCGCCGACGCGCAGAAGGCGGTCGCAGGCGAGCGTCGCGTTCCCGCCCGGATATTACGTCACCTGGAGCGGCCAGTTCGAATATCTGGAGCGTGCCGACAGCGCGGCTGAAGATCGTCGTGCCCGTGACGCTGCTGATCATCTTCCTGCTGCTCTACCTGAACTTCCGCTCGATGACCGAGACGTTGATCGTGATGCTGTCGCTGCCGTTCGCGCTGGTCGGCGGCCTCTGGCTGATGTGGTGGCTCGGCTTCAACCTGTCGGTCGCGGTCGCGGTCGGATTCATCGCGCTCGCGGGCGTGGCCGCCGAAACCGGCGTGGTGATGCTGATCTATCTCGACAAGCGCTGGCCGAGATCAAAGCGCAATGTGCCGCCGAGGGCAGGCCGTTCACGCGCGCCGATCTTGCGCACGCGATCATGCGCGGCGCGGTCGAACGCGTGCGCCCCAAAATGATGACGGTCGTCGCCATCATGGCCGGTCTGCTGCCGATCATGTGGAGCACCGGCACCGGCTCGGAAGTCATGCAGCGCATCGCGGTGCCGATGATCGGCGGCATGATCTCGTCGACCGTGCTCACGCTGATCGTGATTCCCGCCGTTTACGGCCTGATCAAGGGATGGGGATTACCGCGCCGCAGCGGCGAGACGGCGGGTCCTCGGCATCTTGGACGGCGGCACGCCTCCCCAACCGATAAATTTTAATTTCCTACACCTCGTTTCGGCCGGTTTCATCTTCCTTCCTGACATTGCATGGCCTGCCCTTATAGACCCCAGCGGCCTCGGCCTTCGCGATGCCTCGAGCTGGCGCTCTCGACGTAGGTTGGCCTCGAATTCCGCGAAAACCCCAAGCATATCAAGGAAGCACTTGCCTGCCGCTGTGCGGTGTCGATCGGCTGCTCGCGGGACAGAAGCCGTCGCGACGCGCTCGGACTAGCGCGCCATGTCTGGAAACTTTGGGGGCCGCTCATCAACGGGAAGCGCAGCTCAAGAGCCACCGGCAGCGCCTGCCCCCGCGACTGCCGGGCTTGGCCGTACGGTATCCACCGAATAACGTGGCGCGAAGCCGCCCAGCCGGTCGCTGGCCCAGTTCGCTCGGTAACACTGAGCTCGGTAACACTGAGAGAGAAACGCAGGCCCACATGAATACCTTCCGACGCTACGCCGCCGCCCTTCTTCTTGCAGTCCCATCTGGTATTTCAGTCGCCCGCGTTCGCGCAGCCAGCCGCAATTGCGGTCGATCGCGAGGCTTGTGTCATTTCCGGCACTGCGGCAACGCCCGCGGCGGCGATTGCCGCCTGCACGCGACTTCTCGATGCCTTGGCTCCAGGTGAAATCGCCAGCGCGGAGGGTGCAGCCGTGTATATCGCTCGCGGCAATCTCTATGCGGTCCAGGGCGAGGTCGATCGCGCCATCGCCGACTATGACACCGCAATCACGCTCGACCCGAACCGCGCGGTCGCTTTCTTCAACCGCGCTACCGCTTTGATGGAGAAAGGGGAGATCGACCGTGCGCTGTTCGATTTCGACCACGCCATCGAACTCGACCCGATGGATGCAGACGCCCGCGTGGGCCGCGGCCGTGCCTACTACCAGAAGAAGGACTATGCCGCCGCTCTCACAGACTATGACGCGGCGATTTGGCTGGTCCCGAGACAACCCTGAGGCTTTGGCGGAGCGGGGCGACGCAAACGAACGGGCCGGCCTCTATGATCGCGCCGCCGAGGATTACGGCCGCCTCATCGCCATTGAGCCCGGCAACGCCAAAGCCTGGAACAATAGCTGCTGGGATCGTGCGGTCTTGGGCCGTCTCGAGGAGGCGCTGGCGGACTGCAACGAAGCGTTGCGCCTCGCGCCCGATGACCCCACGACCCTCGATAGCCGCGGCTTCACCTATCTGAAGCTCGGCCGGTTCGAGCAGGCGATTGCCGATTACGACGCGGCGCTGGCCCGTAATCCTCGCGATCCAGGCTCACTTTATGGCCGCGGTCTCGCCCGACTGCGGAGTCAAAATGATCCTGAAGGCGGCCGCGCTGATCTCGCGGCGGCGAAAGCGCTCGACCCGGGTGTCGTCGCGGAATTTGCTCGCTACGGACTTGGCGAGTGACGCGTCAAACATCTCGAAGCACGCGGGCTGGTACTGGCCTGATATGACGGTGACAATGCAAAAAGGTTACCCGATTTTGCCGCCCTTCGATGATAACTTGTTGCCTTGACCTTTATGGGGAGAACACCTGTGCGAGGTATCGTTGGAATGTCGGTCACCTGTTCGATGTTGATGGCTACGCCCGTGCCGGCCAGTGCGCAGCAGGGCCAGTTTCGTTTCCAGGAGGCGACGATCTCCAGCATCCACGATGCATTTGCTGCTGGCCAATTGACCTGCGCACGGCTGACCCGCCTCTATCTCGACCGGATCGCAGCATATAGCGTGGAGGGTCCCTGCCCTGCATGCAATCCTCACGGTCAATCCTAAGGTCATGGAGACCGCAGCCGAGATGGACCGCAGCTACCGGGCAAGCCCCGCAACCGTCGGGCCGCTGCATTGCATCCCAGTCATCCTCAAAGACAACTTCAATACGTTCGACATGCCCACGACCGGCGGCAACGTCAGCATGAAGACCTCGGTGCCTCCCGCCGACGCCTTTACGGTGGCGCGGATACGCAAGGCCGGAGCGCTGATCCTGGCCAAGGCGAACATGCAGGAATTCGCCCGCGGTGGCATGTCGATTTCGAGCCTCGGCGGTCAGGTGCGCAACCCATACGACCTTAGCCGCACCCCGGGTGGCTCCAGCGGCGGCACCGGCGCGTCTATCGCCGCAAATTTCGCGGTGCTCGGCACCGGCAGCGACACCGGCCAATCGATACGTTCTCCCGCGTCTGCCAACAACCTCGTCGGTATCCGCCCGACACGCGGCCTCGTTAGTAGGACTGGCGTCATACCAAACAGTCTGACTCAGGACGAGGTCGGCCCGATCGCGCGCACGGTGACGGATGCAGCGCTGCTGCTTGACGTCATGGCCGGCTACGATCCCGCTGATCCAATTACCGCGCTCGGCAAAGGGCGCATCCCGAAGAGCTACACGCAGTTTCTGAGCACGGATGCCCTGAAGGGCGCGCGCATTGGCGTCATGACAAATCTGTTCGGGACGGCGGAGCGCCATTCCGAGGTCAACAAGGTCATGGAAGGAGTGATCGCGCGGATGGCGGGGCTCGGAGCCACCATGGTTCGCTTCGACGTTCCGGAGTACGACGCGGTCGCGTCCACGGTGAGCACATCGCAGTTCGAGGCCCGCACGGTCATGGACCGCTACTTCGCTGCGCTCGGCCCCGGCGCGCCGATCAAGAGCTTCGCGGAGCTTCTTGCCACCAAGACCTCCGCGGTGCAGAAGACGCTCGAAGCCGAGTTCGCCGTTGTCGACGGCATGAACAGCCAAGCCTACAAGGACCGCACGCTGAACCGGGACAAGTTGCGGCTCGCAGTGGCAAAAAAGATTGCCGATCTTGATCTTGATGCGATTCTCTACCCGCTGCAAAAGATCCTCGTGGCGCCGGTGACGGCTGAGGACCAATTGGAGCGAAACGGCACATTGTCCAATGGCACCGGATTTCCGGCGGTGACCTTTCCGGGCGGGTTCTCCACACCGACCGCCTCCGCGCCGATCGGCGTGCCGGTTGGTGCCGAACTTCTGGGCCTCGACTACACCGAGGTTAAGCTCCTCAGCTACGCCTATGCCTTTGAGCAGGCGAGCCAGCTACGGATGTTGCCGAAAAGCACGCCGCCGCTTCCAAGTGAGCCATAGCCAAGTGAGCCATAGCCAAGTGAGCCATAGCGGAGGACAAGGTAACTGTTTTCGCGCGCCGTTTGGGCGATGCCGCCAGTGGGGCAGCGGCAGCGCGGCGTGCGCTTGATGGCCTGGCGGATGCGGACATAGATGCCGCAACGGCAGATAGCGCGCAATTTCTACCGAGACCGATTTCGGCAACGCTTGAGCGAGGCCGCGAATGGCAAAACGCCGGGACGAAAATTCGTCCCGGCCCGCACGCCACGACGCAAAAAGCAACTACGCTGGATTGGCTGGCGTATTCTTCAAAGAGCGATAGACCATCCGCACCATGTTGTCGTCGAGCTGCTGCGTTGACCCGAGGATTTTGCCGATGGACGCAAGCGGCTTGTCGGCGACAGCCTGATCCTCGGTCTTTTCGGCCTGGATCTCGGCCCTGACCAGATAGCGCACCGCGGTCAGCATGTCGCGATAGCGGACGATGTCCGCTCGGGTAGCGAGAGGTCCATGTCCGGGCACGTATTTGGTCTGGCCGTTGGTGATCGCGAGGTAGTTGTTGACCGTGTTGATGATGCCGTTGATGCTGCCGCCATTGGCATAGTCAATGGTCGGGTAGCGTGGGCCGAGACTCGTCGTATCACCCATCGCGAGCACGTTGGCATCCGGGAATAAAATCCATAAATCGGTATCCGTATGTGCGCTGTTCGGATGTCCGACGACCGCGGAGCGACCGGCCACTTGGAGCAACGGTCCGTAATTGGAATCGTAGGTCTGAGCCGGGATCGCTTCTTTTGCAACCGGCTGAGTGCGCTGACCAGAGAGTCCATTGGTCGAGCCATGCTCGAGGCGAAGAGCGAGATTGTGGTGAGCGACGACGGTGGCCTTGTCCTTGGTCGCGAACTCGCCATTGCCGCCGGTATGATCGCCGTGGAAATGGGTATTGACGATGTATTTGATCGGCTTGCCGCCGCACGCTTTATCGATGGCCGCCTTGATCTTGTCGTGCAGCGGCGCAAATTCGGTATCCACCTGGATTACCGCGTCGTCGCCGCACGCAGCGACGATATTTCCGCCCTGGCCTTCCAGCATGTAGGTGCGATTGCCGAGGTCGGTGGTCTTGATTTCGACCTTGGAAAAATCCGGCTGTTGGGCATTGGCCGCGCCGGCGAAAAGCACGCCACCGCATGCCGAGGCTACGATGATGATCCGCTTCATATGGATGTCCTCCTGTGCTGACGTGAACCATTTTTGTCCGTCGCACCTGGCCAATTGCATTCCGGGTCAGCGTTCCGGTTTTTGTTGCGTTGATGCCTGGCGAGGCTGCGACTACTGCACTTATGCAGCGGCCGGAGCCTACATCGCGCGGCCTTAGCATGAAAGGCCCTTTCGTCCCGCCGCCTATCTCTTTTGCGACTCCGAGCCGCGCCTGAGCCGGAATCAAGAAGGCGCTTGTGGGGTAGCCCGGGGGCGACGGTGGACTTGTTGCGGCGATCTCACAGACACATCTCGTGATCGGCCGAGCCACCTCACTTTCGCGATGGCTTGAAATATCGCAGATCCGGCGGCGGCTGGTCCTTACGGACCGGCATCAACTGGCCGTCGCCGGTCAGGAAATAGCTCTCCTTGCCGATGGCGACCATTGTCGGGCTCTCTGTGCAATAATTCTCGACCCAGTTGGGACGGGGGTTCGAATCGAGCACATATTTCTTGTCCACGGTCCAAGGCCGCGTCAGGGCATGGTCGTACACGGTTATCTGGTCGTGCATGATTCTCTGGTCGGCCTTGTCGCGGTAGATCCGCTCCATGAAGGTGGACTGATTGTCGAAGGCCAGGGGAAGCCCGGTGGCGTCGTAGGCCCGAGGACCTTTGAACGGACCGCGTGTTTCGACCTCCAGCGTGTCGTAGGCGCCGTCGCCGTCGGTATCGATCCATTTTCCGATCGAGTAGCCGGCATAGGTCGGTTCGTTGTCTTCGGGCCAGTCGCGCCCGTCGGTGAAGATGCGGCGATAGTGCTCGGCGCCGCCGATCAAAATATAGGTGGTCTCCGGCGTTACGACGAATTCCAATGGCGTAAATGCGATGGTCATCAGCGGCATGCCGCCGGGCATGCACCGCACCGCGTGGTCGAAGAAATTGCCCTCCCCGCCATTGGCCTGGTCAGCCATACTGTCCTCGAGGACCTTCCGATACTCCGGAGTCAGCGGGGCTTGCTGTCCGAACCCCCAGGGCTTGGTCTGGTCGAACGAAGGTTGGCCGCCGGCCGTGAAACCCGTGCCGCCGTTACCGGGGTCACGAGCGGAGTTCGGCGGTGCCCACCGCGCCCATGCGCCCTTCCAGTTCGGAAACTTGGCGTCGTCGTTCGCCTGAACCGCGCCGGCCATCATCACCGTGGCGGTAAGCGCAACGGCAACAGCGCAGGTCGAGCTTCGCAGGCCCATGATTATCCTCCCGCCTTCAGGTTCCATTTGATCCGAGCATTTAGCTAATCTCTATGGAAGCGATATGCGCCCAGCCTACACCACCTGCGCTCGATATGGAACGTCACCGCGATCAAGTGTCACCGCGATCAACCGATATGCGGCCTCGCGCGGCTGCGCGCGCATGCCCCATGACCGCGCCGTACCGCAAGCCGCCCGGTCAGAAATCCGGCTTGTCCGCGGTCGGCACCCTGATATTTCCTCCGGTGAAGAAATCACGGGTGGTTTCAGCGCACACCATTTCGGGCCATTGGCCTATCGGGCGCCGATAACTTACGGCCCGGCATCTTGGACGGCGGCATGCCTCCCCAACCCATAAATTTTAATTAACAATTCGCCTCCTTTCGGCCGGTTTCACTCTCCTTTCTGACATTGCCAGAGACGGGCCGATACCCCCGACCTATCAGCCACTTTATGCTTCCAGCTCTTTCCTTTGACTTCCCCATGTTGTACATTGGATGCTTACCAGGCGCTGACCGAGAAGGATTAGGAATGCGTAGGAAGCTCACGCCGGCCTTCGTCAAGGCGGCTCCCCTGCCAGACAAGGGTGATCGCGCCATCTATTGGGATGCCGCGCGCCCGGGTTTCGGATTGATGGTCACGTCGGGCGGGCACCGCAGCTATGTTGTGCAATATCGAAGTGGCCGACGCTCCCGCCGGATGTCCCTGAAAGATGGCCTTAGCCTGACGGCTGCTCGCCAGGAAGCAAACGTGATCATCGGGACCGTCGCCAGGGGCGGCGACCCGCTCGGCGAGAAGCGCAAGGCGGCAGCGGCGGCCGGAAACACGTTGCACTCCATCGCCGAATTCTATTTTCAGCGTGAGGGAAAAGAAGCTGCGCAGCATCGAGGAACGCCGCAAGGTTTTTGAACGGCTGATTTATCCGAAATTCGGTGCCCGCGAGATCGGCGACATTCGGCGCAAGGAGATCGTCGGCCTGCTCGACAAGATCGAGGACGACAACGGACCGCGCATGGCGCACATGGTGCTTGCCTACCTCTCCAAACTATTCAACTGGCACGCTGGCCGGGACGATGACTTCCGCTCGCCAACTGCCGCGGCATGGGCCGGATCAAGGCATCGGAGCGCGCCCGCCAGCGTATCCTTTCCGATGACGAATTGAGGGCTGTGTGGACCGCGGCAGAAGCCACGAGATCGCTGTTTGACCCGTATGTGGGATTCTTGCCGCTGACGGCAGTCCGTCGGATGGAGGCCGCCCGTATGACCTGGGCCGAATTCGACGGCGCCAACTGGCAGATCCCGGCCGCGCGCATCAAGGGCAAACGGGATTTCCTGGTGCCACTCTCTCGCGCCGCGCTCGATATCCTGACGAAATTACCGATGATCGGCAGGTCGGACGGGTTCGTTTTTACAAACGACGGCGTTCGGCCGGCCGGCGATTACTCCAACTGCAAGGCGGACCTGCAGAGGCGATGAGGAACTAACGGATGGACCCTGCACGACCTCCGCCGCACCGCAC
>CAVVCE010000038.1:0-6014 GCA_963746235.1 uncultured Alphaproteobacteria bacterium | reverse complement strand
GCCGAGCCGCGGATGCTGCTGACCGATTTCCTGCGCCATGTCATCGGCGCCACCGGCACCCATGTCGGCTGCGAGCATGGCGTGTGCGGATGCTGCACGGTGCTGATCGACGGCGCCGCCGTGCGAGAGCTGCCTCACGCTTGCCGTGCAGGTCGAAGGGCGCAGCGTGACGACGGTCGAATCGCTCGCATCCCCGGATGGCTCCCTCAATCCGCTGCAGCAGGCATTCCAGCAGCACCACGCGCTGCAATGCGGATTTTGCACCCCCGGCATCCTGATGTCGTTTACGGACTACCTTGCGAGAAATCCGCATCCGACCGAGGATGAAATCCGCGAGGTCCTCAGCGGCCATCTCTGCCGGTGCACGGGCTATGCCGGCATCGTCGCCGCGGTGCTCGCCGCATCGGGCGGCAAACCCAACGCAAACGAAGAAAGCCGGAGCCAGCCATGAAACCTCCCTACCGCGAATTGGTGACCATCAACGGCAAGAACGTCGTGCTCGCCCATAACGAGCCGCCGGTCATCAATGCCGGCGTCCTGGAGAACGCCGACATCTTCCGGATGATCAACATTTTCGCCGAGCAGTTCTCGCCGTCCAACATCGACAAGGCGGACGGCACGCCGCTGCGGCTCTACACCTCCGACCGGGTCAAGATCGACGTCTCCAAGCGGCGCAAGCACGACATGGGCTTCTGGCATCGCAACATCGACGCCCATGAGATCATTTTCTGCGTCAAGGGCGCGCTGAAATGGGAGACCGAGATGGGCATCAAGATCATGCATCCGGGCGACATGCTGATCATCCCCAAGGGCATCGGCCACCGCTCGATGCTGTGCGAGGATTCCACCGACGAGAACGTCCTTATCGAGCTCAAGATCGCCGACGAGCTGACTTATGTGGGGGAGAACAAGTGAATGATCTCCCTCCCCGACTTCGGGGAGGGCCGGGGTGGGGTCTTCTTCACGACACTGTGCCTTGCGAGGAAGGCCCCACCCTGACCCTCCCCGAAGTCGGGGAGGGAAAAGAGAGCGAAGCCATCAGGAGCGCACGTGCAGCCCGTTGATCTCGTCATTGCCGACATCGCCTGGCTGATCACCATGGATGCGGGCCGCCGCGTCATCCGCGATGCGGCGATCGTGGTGGACGGCGGCAAGATCATCGCGGTCGGCAAGTCGGCCGACATCGCGCAGGCGCTATTGCGGCAAGCGCCGCGTCGATGGCCGCGCGACGGTGGCGACGCCGGGCTTCATCGACTGCCATCTGCATTCCTCGTTCCAGCTTTCGCGCGGGCTCGCCGACGAATCCAATGCGCAGTCGTTCCTGTTCGACCGCATGTACCCTTACGAGGCCGCGCTCGAGGGCGAGGACGTGCGGGTATCGGCGACGCTTGCCGCTGCCGAGCTGTTGCGGCACGGCGTCACCTGCTTCATCGATCCCGGCAATTATCATCCCGAAGCTTCGGTCGAGGGCGTGATGGCGACGGGGATCCGGGCGATCGTGTCGCGCTCTTCTTTCGATCTCACCAAATCGGTGCTCGGCATCCTGCCGGAGCGCATGATCGAAATCGACCGAGGTCGCGATGGAGCGTGCCGCGGCGGTGCTGGCGCGCTACGCCAAGTCCGGGCATCCCCGGCTCGGCGCCAGCGCCTCGTTCCGCGGCCTCAACAACGCCTCCGATGAATTGATCACCGGCCTCAAGGGGCTCGCCGACAGCTACGGCACGCTGCTGCAAACCCACGCCTGCTTCAGCTATTCCACCCACGACTCCAGCGTCGCCCGGACCGGGATGGCCGAGATCGAGCGGCTGGAATCCCTCGGCGTGATCGACGAGCGCATGCTGATCGTCCACTCCGGCTGGCTCGAGCCGGCCGAGGTCGCGATCCTGGCGCGGCGCAAGCCGTCGCTCGTCTGCGCGCCGAGCTCCAGCCTGCACAACGGCTACGGCAATTTCGTGCAGGGCAAGCTGCCCGAGCTGATGGCGCTCGGCGTCAACGTCGCGGTCGGCTCCGACCATGCGAGCTCCGGCATCGTCGACATGGCGCAGGAAATCCGGCTCGCTTGCTGCTGCTACAAGGAGGCCCGGATCAATCCGCGCGTCATGCCGCCGGAGACCGGGCTCGAAATGGCGACTGTCAACGGCGCCAAGGCCGCGCTGATGGACGCGACGCATCGGCAGCATCGAGGTCGGCAAGGAGGCCGACATCGTGCTGTTCGACACCAATCGCCCGGAATGGCAGCCGCTGATCAACCCGGTGTCGAACCTGGTCTACAGCGCCACCGGCGATTCCGTGCGCGACGTGTTCGTGATGGGCGAGCAGGTGGTGGCCGGCGGCCATCTCACTGAGATCGACGAGGCGAAGCTGTTCGCCGAGGTGCCCGTGGCGGTCGGGCGCTTTCGCAAGCATCTCAATTTCGAAAACATGGTCCAGTTGAAATGGCCGGTGTCGTGACGCGCCGCCCAGTCCCGTCATTCCGGGGCGCGCTCTTGCGCGAACCCGAAATCCAGGCGGCGGTGCAGGCGGTGAGGCCGTCTGGGTTCCGGGTTCCGGCCTGCGGCCGGCCCCGGAATGACGGAGCAGGAGAGGGCGAAGGCCGACAACGATGAGCGTGTTCGGCGATCATCGGCTCGGCATCCCGTTTCGCCCGATCGCGGAGCTGCTTGCGCTTTATCGCGACCGCGATCCCGGCAAGACCGCCATCGTCGATCTCGAATCCGGCACCGCCATCGGCTTCGGCGCGCTCGACCGGGTCACCACCGACATCGCCGCCTTTCTCAGAAGCCGCGGCGTCGTGAAGGGGAGCCGCGTGCTGCTGCTGTCCGACGAGAACCTGGAGAAGCTGCTGTTGTGGTTGGGCATCTGGCGGATCGGCGCGGTGGTGTGCCCGCTCAACATCGAAATCAACGAGAAGGTGCTGGCGGACCTCGCCCCGGTCGTGAACCCCGCTTTGATCCTCCATCACAAGGACATCGATTGCGACGCGCTGGTGGGGGAATGCGGGGCGCCGCGTGTCAGGTTCGGCGCATGGTCGGCGCACGGCGCTGTCGATCCGCAGGACCAATGCTTCGCGGTGATGTCGCAGGGCGCCGAACAACTGCCGGAGCGCAACGAGCCCGAGGACATCGCTTGCATCTTCTGCACCTCCGGCACCACCAGCCGGCCCAAGATCGTGATCTACGACCACTGTGCCTATTGGCTCAACGGGCTCTCCACGCTCGAATTCCTCGGCCTCACCGCGGACGACCGCACGCTGGAATACCGTTCGTTCGGATGGAACTCGGCGCAGGTGCTGAGCCTGATGCCCTTCCTGCAGAAGGGCCTGACCATGCACATCGCCAAGCGCTTCTCCCACAGCCGGTTCTTCGAATGGATCCGCGACCGCGGCATCACCTTCTCCGCCGGCGTGCCGACCGTGCTCAACATGCTCTTGCACAGGCCGCTCGGCTACACCGCCAAGGACGTACCGACGCTGCGCCTGATGAGCTGCTCGACCGCGCCGCTCACCGCCCAGCAATGGCTGCAGTTCGAGGAGATGTACGGCGTCAAGCTCCTGCAGATGTACGGGATGTCGGAGGCCGGCTGGGTGTGCGGCAACCGCACCTACAAGAACCGGATCGGCACCGTCGGCGTGCCGGCGCTGCACCAGGAATTCGCCATCGTCGATGCCGACGGCAAGCTTTGTGCGGCCGGCGTGGAGGGCGAGGTGACCGCGGGCGGTCCCCACACCGCCATCGGCTATCTCCGGGATGACGGCACCGTCGAACGGATTCGCCCCAACCGCATCAAGACCGGCGACCTCGCGGTCATGGACGAGGACGGCTTCGTGCGCGTCACCGGCCGCACCAAGGACCTCATCATCCGCGGCGGCATGAACATCGCCCCGGCCGAGATCGACGAGGTGCTGATGCGGCATCCCGGCATCCTGGAAGCGGCCGCGGTCGGCGTGCCCGACGAGATCTACGGCGAGGAAGTGGTGTGCTATATCGTCGCCGAGCCCGGCCGCGCGCTCACGCAGGCAGCGGTCGCCGCGCATTGCGAGGCCTTCCTGCCGCCGCCGAAGATGCCGAAGCAGATGTTCTTCGTCGCCGATCTGCCGAAGAGCGATCGCGGCAAGGTGTTGCGCGAAAGGCTGCGGGAAGACTACGCACGGATGAAGGCTTCGGCATGAAGAGGATTGCCAGATGGACGCGATGACCAAGCCGAAACGCAAGCCTGCGGCCAAGACCACGGCCAAGACGGCGGCCAAGCCTGCGGCGACATCGGCCGCGCCGGCGCGCGGCTATCCGGACCTGCGCGACCACCTGCGCGCGCTCGACAAGGCGGGCCTGCTGGTCACCGTCGACCGTCCCGATCAACAAGGACACCGAGATGCACCCGCTGGTGCGCTGGCAGTTCCGCGGCGGCATCGCGGAGAAGGACCGCAAGGCCTTCCTGTTCACCAATGTCATCGACAGCAAGAAGCGCAAATACGACATCCCCGTCGCCGTCGGCGTGCTTGCCGCGAACCGGGAGATCTATCGCATCGGGATCGGCTGCCGGCTCGACGAGATCGACGCGCGCTGGGTCGCGGCGGCGCGCCATCCGATCCCGCCGCGCCTGGTCGAGCACGCGCCGTGCCACGAAATCGTGATCCAGGGCAAGGCGCTCGACAAGCCCGGCAACGGCCTCGACGGCATTCCCGCTGCCGATCTCGACGCCGGGCTGGGACGTCGCGCCCTATACGACGCTGTCGCAATACATCACCAAGGATCCCGATACCGGCATCCAGAACATGGGCAACTATCGCGGCCAGGTGAAGGCGCCGCAAGCGCCTGGGCATGAACCCTTCGCTGGAGCTGCGGCCCGGCATCTACAATCACTGGGAGAAATTGCGCGCGCGGGGGCAAGAAACTTGCCGGCGCGGTGGTGCTCGGCTGCCCGCCCTGCATCGCCTTTACCTCGGTCCAGAAGCTGCCCGAGAGCGTCGATGAACTCGATGTCGCCGGCGGCCTCGTCGGCGCACCGATCAACGTCGTCAAAGCGAAGACGGTCGATCTGCTGGTTCCCGCCGAAGCCGAGATCGTGATCGAGGGCTACATCGATACCGAATATCTCGAGCCCGAAGCGCCGTTCGGCGAAATCCACGGCCACGTCAATCTGCAGGAATACAACGCCTTCATGGAGATCACCGCATCACGCGGCGGCGCGACGCGATCCTCACCTCGATCATCACCCAGGTGACGCCGAGCGAATCGAGCCTCATCAAGCGCGTCGCGCATGGAGCCGATGTTCCTCACCCACCTGCGCGACACGCTCGGCATCCGCGGCATCAAGCAAGTCTCGATGCACGAGCCGCTGACCAATCTGCGCAAGGTGATCGCGCTGGTGTGCGAGCGCAACATGCCGGAGACCGAGATCTGGCGCGCGATCTACGGCGCCGCGGTGCTGCACCGCGCCGCCGGCAAATACGTCATCGCGGTCAACGACGATATCGACCCCGACAATGCCGACGCGCTGCTTGTGGGCGATGTCCTATCGCGCCAACGCTGCCTCGACATGCACATCCTGCCCCATCGCGACCAAGGCCACGGACCGCGCAGCAAGCGCAAAACGGCGGCGAGGACGCTCGGTGCTGATCGACGCGACGCTGAAAGGAACTTTCCGCCGATATCGCTGCCCAAGCGCGAATACATGGAGAACGCCAAGAAGATCTGGGAAGAACTGGGCCTGCCGCGCTGCGACCCGGAGCAGCCTTGGTTCGGCTATTCGCTCGGCGAGTGGTCGGACGAATTCGACGAGGCCGCGGACCGCGCGGTCAACGGCGACTACTTCACGACCGGCGAGATTGGCCAAGCGCCGTCGCAAGGACGTCACGATGAACACCGAAATCCGCAACGTCAAGGAATGAGGGAATCCCTCCCCGACTTCGGGGAGGGTGGCCGAGCGATAGCGAGGTCGGGTGGGGTCCGCGCGGCACAACCAAGCGAAGAAAGAACCCCACCCTGCCCTCCCCGAAGTCGGGGAGGGAGAAGAAT
>CAVVCE010000037.1:0-59130 GCA_963746235.1 uncultured Alphaproteobacteria bacterium | reverse complement strand
ATTTGTGATCGATCACGTCGACATCGCCCGCCTCGGCTGCCTGCTCCAGAGCCTCAATGGACGGCGCCCAATTCGCGTCGTTTGATGGTTCGAAGGTCGAACCCTAATCCCGCCCAAGCAGCCCTGACTTGGCCAGGGCCACGATGAGACCGGCATCCGATTCGGATTGTGCACGAAACCAACCACCCGGGGCATGTACGTTGGGATGCTTGTTACTCGGCGGACTCGGACCCGGTTGCCGTGGATGATCCTGTGGACCTCCGCGCCGAGTAAGTCACCACGCACCAAGTCTTCCAGCGCCGCAGCCGTCTTTGCCCGAAGTTTTATGGGAGCTGTGACGGTAAAGATTACGGCTTGCCCTTCTGGCACGACACCAGCGAGGGAGGCTTTCAAGCTGTCGACGAGCCGCAGAACCGCCTTGTCGAACCGCAGGCGAAGCTTGGCAGCCTTGATCCGTTCGGCGATCTCCCGCTCGATCATCGCAACTTCGATCACCGGCGGTTCTGCGGTCACGCGAATTTATCCTCACCTGGATGGGGTGTTCGTCACCGCCAACGGCGCCGCTTGCCAACACACGACAATTAGCAGGTTCCGGCAGAGGTAAGCCTGGCCAGGGCTTTTCGATGGCCGGTTGCGCTTCGCCAGAGAAACGGGTGGCTGCTTGGCTTCTTTGCCCAACCCTGAGCCGGAGAACTAACCTCCCGGCAAGGATTTGCTTGACTAGTTATTTTATGACTAGTATTAATCATACTATGAACTCCTCCAGACGCTCTCCCATTGCCCTTGCCGTGCTGGCGATGCTGTACGAGGCGCCGATGCACCCCTACCGCATGCAGCGTCTCATCAAGGAGCGCGGCAAGGACGAAGTGATCAACGTCGCACAGCGCGCGGGCCTCTATCAGACGATCCAGCGACTCGAACGGGAAGGCCTGATCTCGGCGCAGAGAACGATCCGCGACGACAAGAGGCCGGAACGTACAGTCTATGAAATCACCGAGAGCGGCCGTGCGATCGCGCTCGAGTGGATGCGTCAAATCCTGTCGACGCCGGCGGCCGAATATCCCGAGTTCCCGGCGGCCATTTCCTTCCTGCCCCTGCTCTCGCCGGACGACGCATTGCGTCAGTTCGAGCTCAGGGCGAAAGCGATCGAAGCGGAACTCGGTCGCATTGACGAGGGCCTGAAACAAGCCGCGCACGTCCCCAGGCTCTTCCTCTTGGAATCGGAATACCTCCGCGCGGTGCAGGTCACAGAATTGGCCTGGGTGAACGCGGTGGTCGAGGATTTGCGCGCCGGGCGCCTCACTTGGAGCGAGGCCTGGCTGCGTCAAGTTGCAGCGCAGTTCTCCCCCGATCTCACAAGCGGCTCCGCGTGACGCCATGCATGTCCTGATCATCGGCGCGGGAACCGGCGGCCTAGCGTTGGCCCATGCGCTCAAGCGAGCCGGCATCGACGTTTCGGTCTTTGAACGCGATCTCGTGCCAAACGCCGATACAGGGGGCTATCGTGTCGGAATCAGCCCGGCTGGAAGCCGGGCGCTCAGGGCCTGCGTCCCGCCCGAGAACTACGACCTGTTCGTGGCCACCTGCGCCCGCGCGCCGCGCTATTTCAACATGCTCACGGAGCAGCTCTCGGAAGTCCTGTGCTTCGAACTGAGGGGCGCGGCGGCGGACGCTTTGGACAGCGAGAAGAACGTCATCCGGAAGACGCTGCGGCGCGTCCTGCTCACGGGCCTCGAAGACAATGTATCTTTCGGCAAGGGCTTGGTGAGCTACGCGCACGATCCGGGCGGGACTGTTACGGCCCGTTTCGAGGATGGAAGCTGCGCAACCGGCGATGTCCTGATCGGCGCGGACGGCTCGGGCTCCGCCGTGCGAAAGCAGCGGCTACCGGAGGCCCGCTTGGAAGATACCGGGATCGCGTCCCTCGGCGGCAAGCTTCCCATGACCGCCGAGAGCAAGGCGCTGCTGTCAGACAAAATGTTCTACGGCATGTCGATGATCATGGCGCCGAAGGGCTTCGGCGGCATCATCCACTCGTTGGAGTTCGGGCAGAATTGAGCTGATCCGGACTTCGTCGCTCGGTGGCCGGCATTTGTCGGGGCGCTCGACCACGACAGCATCGGTTGGGCCCTATGGGGCGCCCGCCAGAATTTTCCGAGGGATCCGGCCGCCTTGAACGGAGAGGAGCTGCTGCGCCTGGGGCTGGAACTGACCCGCAATTGGCATCCGCATGTGCGCGAACTCATTCGAATGACCGCGCCTTCGACGGTCCACTATCTCGGTGTCAGAACCTCCGTACCGCTGCCTCCATGGGAATCCTCGAACGTCACATTGCTGGGCGACGCCATCCACACCATGACCCCCGGACGAGGCGCAGGCGCCAATACAGCGCTCCGCGATGCCGCGCTGCTCGGCCAACTGCTGGTCGAGGCCGATCGAGGGCGAAAGCCCCTCGTCCCGGCCATCCACGACTACGAAGCCGAGATGCTGCGCTACAGCACCGAAGCGGTCAATGAATCGAGGAAACAGATGAACTCGACCGACCTGATTCACAGGCCGATGATCGGCAGGTTGCAGCTGGCCCTGATCCGAGGCGTGATGCGCGTCATCAACGCCGTCCCCGCGTTGAAACAGCGCACCCTTCAAAACGTGATGCGGGTTCGCGGCGAGAATTGAGCAGTTGCCCGGAACAATTCGCTGGTCTCACACGGAAGTCGACGCCGTACGCAATCGGCGGAGAGCCCCAGCCTCACGGCTGAGAGGCGACCCCCTCGCGCCGCCACAGTGTCACCCCGGCGAGCAGGATGCCGGCGGTAATGACGATCGGGAGCCCGACCTCGTTGACCGCGGTCCAGCCGTAATTGGCGAGGATCTGGCCGGACGAAAACGATCCGATCGCCATCGCGCCGAACACCAGGAAATCGTTGACCGCCTGGACCTTGTTGCGTTCGTTCGGGTGGTGGCATTGGGTGACCATGGCGGTGGCGCCGATGAAGGCGAAGTTCCAGCCCGTCCCCAACAGCACCAGCGCCACCCAGAAGTGCCAGACCGTGATGCCGGAGATCGCCACCATCATGGCGACCGCCATGATGGCGAGGCCGGACCAGATCACGCGGTCGATCCCGAACCGGGTGATCAGGGCGCCGGTGAAGAAGCTCGGTCCGTACATCGCCATCACGTGCCACTGCAGGCCGAGCGTCGCGTCGGTGATGGAATGGTTGCAATCGATCATCGCGATCGGGGCCGAGGTCATGATGAGGTTCATCATGGAGTAGCTGGCGACGCCGCACAGCACCGCCACGATCAGGCGCGGCTGGCGGAACAGCACGGCCAGCGGCCGCCCCTCCCCGGCCGGCACATGGGTCGCGACCCGCTGCGGCGCCCGCAGCAGCCACAACACGGCGACGGCGATGACTGCGACCGCCGCCTGGGCGAGATAGCTGGCGGCGAAGAGATATTGCGGCCAGATGTCCTTGGTGGCGATGACGAGCTGCGAGCCGAACAGGCCCGCGAACATGCCGCCCGCCAGCACCCACGAAATCGCCCGCGGCTTGAACGCATCGCTCGCGGTATCGGCGGCGGCGAAGCGATAGGACTGGTGCGCCGCGGCATAGAGCCCGCCGAACCCCGCCCCCACGCACAGCAGCGCAAACGAGCCGAGATAGGCGGCGAGCGCCAAGGTGAGCCCCGCCAGCGCCCCGAAGCCGGCGCCGACCATATAGGCGGTGCGCCGGCCGTAGCGCTTGGCGAGATAGCCGACCGGAAGCGTGCCCACCCACATGCCCGCGACCAGCGTGCTCGCGGGCACCGTGGCGAGCCCCCGGTCGCCGGCGAAGACGCCCGCAATGATGCCGGCGGTGCTGACGATGACGATGTTGTTGCCGCCGGCGAGCCCCTGGGCGACCGCCAGCACCAAGGCATTGCGGCGCGCCAACCGGTCGCCGGCAACGACTTCAGTGGTTTCGACGATCACGGTCATGTCTTCCCGGCGGATTCGAAATGGCAGACGCCTTTGTAGCGGCAATGGCGGCGCCCGGCCAGCTTTGCCGCAGCATATCAGGCCTCGTCCAGGCGCGCCGCGCCGCTGCGCGACCTCGACGCAGACCACGGCGGCGGGGTCGTTTCGTCGCCCTCCCCGCTTGCGGGGGAGGGTCAGGGAGGGGGCAATTTTAGGCGAGTCGCCAAGAGCCCCCTCCCCATCCCTCCCCCGCAAGCGGGAGAGGGAGCAAAAAATGCCGTGCGATCACGCGAATTGAACCGATAATTCACGAACTATCCTTACCGCCTACGCGCGACCACGAGTGTCAGCGGCGTCGGCACCAGCGGCGTTACTTCCGGCGCCCCGAATCCCGCGTCCGTCAGCATCGCCGCCAGCTCCCCTGCGGTGTAGGTCGACCCGCTCGGCGTGGTGAGCAGCATGGTCATCGCGAACAGGGCCGGGGCCGGCGGCGAAATGCGATCCTCGTTGGGCACCCACTCGACGATGGCGACGCGACCACCGGGCGACAGCGCGGCGCGTGCGCGTCGGAGAATGGCGGTGCACGACGAGGCGTCGAAATGGTGCAAAAAGTTCGGCAGCAGCACCCAGTCATAGTCCTCGCCCCAGGCGACGTTCGAAGGCGCTTCCTGCAATCGTGTCGTAGCGGTCCGCCATCCCTGCCGCGGCCGCATTTTCGCGCGCGATGGCGACGACGGCGCTCCAGTCGAGCCCGGTGACACGGCATCGGGAAAGCGCTTGCCGAAGGCGAAGCCGAACAGCCCATGGCTCGCCGCCACGTCCAGCACACGCCGCGGCGGCGGGCCGTCGGCGTGTTCGGCCACCAGCTTCGCGTCGAGCTGCATGAACGGCCCCATGGCACGCGCGAACCGGATCCAGATCGGGTGATCGGGGGCGACGTTGGCGAGACCGGGGGCACCGCCGCGGCGGACCGCACCGGCCGGATCCTGGAATACCATGGCGACATACTCAGGTGCCGCCAGGAAATCGTGAATGCCGGCAATGCACATGGGTGAGCGTCGATCCAGGAATGCCGCTGCATCGGCCGAAAGGCGCATAGTGCTCCGATGACTTCGTCAGAAATCCCATGACCACCAGCGAATCGCACAGCGCGGCGATACCCCGCGGCGCCGCGGCGCATCGGGCGGCAAGGGACGCCGCATCGGTGACGCCCTCCCCGATGGCCGTGAACACGTCGAGTTCCAATGCAGCCTTGAGCGCAGCCGCATTCTGGAGACCGAAGAACAGGCGATCAATGAAATTAGCAGGTGATGGGGCCACGTAATCCCTCTGCGAACGATGCTTTCATTGTCGCCTCAAAGCGGATGGACGTCCATCCGCCCCAGGCCTGCACCAGCCCCGGCCTGCATACGATTTATTGCCGCAGCCCTAATTGCCGCAGCCCCAATGCAAGCGATGTGCCGCGACTGCGGTGAAGGGCACGCGCGTGCCGGCAACCTGCGCCACCCACAATGGACAACCTCGCTGCACATCTCTGTTAGCTTCCGGCTGTCGCATGAGGGATGGACGACAACCGATGAAATGCCTTGCCTTCTCGACATTGGCGCTTCTGTGGGTCGTCGCCGGCGCGGCCGCAGCCAAGGATGCCGGCCGGGAAGCCTACATGTCTCGCGTGCTCGTTTGCGACGGGACTGACGCCAGGATGGAAATATACCTGCCGCAATCGGCGGAACATGACGATGCAGCGCTGGTCAGGTCGGTCATCGGCTACTACACGCTCGACCTTTCGGAACTCGGCAAAGGCAAGCCGCTCGAACCGGTACGCGTTTCGCTATCCGCCGACAAGAAATGGCTGATCGTCAATCAATATACCCGCAAGCTCCCGCCGACGCGGATTCCGATCGGCGGCGGCACTGTCGATTTCGACCAGCGTTTCGGTACTGGCGCAAAATGCGGCGCATTCCGAGAGCACGATTGAATTGTCACGGTCGCATCTTCCGCCGGTCGGTCGGTGCCCAGGCGTCAGGGCGGCGAGTTGTTTTGAAACGCCGCCCGGGCTCTGAAGACCCTTCCGCCGAGATCAGGCGAGGTCGAAGCGATCGAGGTTCATCACCTTGGTCCACGCCGCCACGAAGTCCTTCACGAACTTCTCCTTCGAGTCCGCGCACGCATAGACTTCCGCGAAGGCGCGCAGTTGCGAGTGCGAACCGAAGATCAGGTCGACGCGGGTGCCGGTCCACTTGACCGCCTTCGTCTTGCGGTCGCGGCCCTCGTACACGCCGTCGGAGCCCGCGGGCTGCCACTCCGTGCCCATGTCGAGCAGGTTGACGAAGAAGTCGTTGGTCAGCGTTCCCGGCTTCTTGGTGAAGACGCCGTGCTTCGGACTGCCCGGCATTGGCGCCGAGCACGCGCAGGCCGCCGACGAGAACCGTCATCTCCGGGGCCGTCAGCCTCAGCAGCTGCGCCCGATCCACCAGCGCCTCCTCCGGCAGCATGAACTGCTGCTTGCTGCCGATATAGTTGCGGAAGCCGTCGGCACGCGGTTCGAGCGGTGCGAAGGACTCGACGTCGGTCTGCTCCTGCGACGCGTCCATGCGGCCCGGCGTGAAGGGAACCTTCACGTCGACGCCGGCATCCTTCGCGGCCTTTTCGACCGCCGCACTGCCGCCGAGAACGATCAGGTCGGCCAGCGAGATCTTCTTGCCGAACTCCTTTTGGATCGCTTCGAGCTTCTGGAGAACCGTCTTGAGCTGGGCCGGCTGGTTGACCTCCCAGTCCTTCTGCGGCGCGAGGCGAATGCGCGCGCCGTTCGCGCCGCCGCGCTTGTCGGAGCCGCGGAACGTCGAGGCCGATGCCCAGGCGGCCGAGACGAGCTGGGACACCGACAAGCCCGACGCGAGGATCTTCGCCTTCAGGGCGGCGACATCCTTTTCGTCGATCGGCGGATGATCCATCGCCGGGATCGGGTCCTGCCAGATCAGCGTCTCCTTCGGCACGAGCGGGCCGAGGTAGCGCGCGATCGGACCCATGTCGCGATGCGTGAGCTTGAACCAGGCGCGGGCAAACGCGTCCGCGAACTGGTCCGGATGCTCGTAGAAGCGCCGCGAGATCTTCTCGTAGGCCGGATCGAGCCGCAGCGAGAGGTCCGTCGTCAGCATCGTCGGCACATGCTTCTTCGACTTGTCATAGGCGTCCGGGATCGTGGCCTCGGCGCCTTTCGCCTTCCACTGTTTCGCGCCGGCCGGGCTCTTCGTCAGCTCCCATTCGTTTTCGAACAGGTTCTTGAAAAAGAGATTGCTCCACTTGGTCGGCGTCTGCGTCCAGGTGACTTCCGGGCCGCCGGTGATGGCGTCGGCGCCGATGCCCGTGCCATGCTTGCTCTTCCAGCCGAGGCCCTGATCCTCGATGGCGCCGCCTTCCGGCTCCGGGCCGATCAGCGACGGATCGCCGGCGCCGTGGGTCTTGCCGAAGCTGTGGCCGCCGGCAATCAGCGCGACGGTCTCTTCGTCGTTCATCGCCATGCGGAAGAACGTCTCGCGGATGTCCTTGGCCGCCGCGAGCGGGTCCGGATTGCCGTTCGGCCCTTCCGGATTGACGTAGATCAGGCCCATCTGCACCGCGCCGAGCGGTTCGGCAAGCTGGCGTTCGCCGCTGTAGCGTTCGTCGCCGAGCCACGTCCCCTCGGGACCCCAGTAAAGTTCTTCGGGCTCCCACACGTCGGCGCGGCCGCCGGCGAAACCGAACGTCTTGAAGCCCATCGATTCGAGGGCGACGTTGCCGGCGAGGATCATCAGGTCGGCCCAGGAGATTTTCCGGCCGTACTTCTGCTTGATCGGCCACAGCAGCCGGCGCGCCTTGTCGAGGTTCGCGTTGTCCGGCCAGCTGTTGAGCGGCGCGAAGCGCTGCTGGCCGGCGCCGGCGCCGCCGCGGCCGTCGGTGATGCGGTACGTGCCCGCGCTGTGCCAGGCCATGCGGATGAACAGACCGCCATAGTGGCCGAAGTCGGCCGGCCACCACTCCTGCGAGTCCGTCATCAGGGCATGCAGGTCCTTGATCACGGCATTCAGGTCGAGGCTCTTGAATTCCTTGGCGTAGTCGAACGCCTCGCCCATCGGATCGGACAAGCGGAGAGTTCTGGTGGAGAGCCTGAACATTCAGCTGCTTCGGCCACCAGTCGCGGTTCGCATGTGTGGCCCGCGTGAACGGGCACTTGGTCTTGTCATCCATCTTAGCCTCCTGTCGGGTCTTGCATGGTTTCCACTCGGTCTCTCGTCCCGCACCTCTACCCAACGCATCCTATCAGGTAAAATTGACTTTATTGATCGCTGCGGTAAGATTTTCTGATGACTCAATGTCACCCTTCGGCAGCTTCGCTATTTCGATGCGCTGGCACGGTCATGGCCACTTCGGACGCGCGGCAGAAGCCTGTGCGATCTCGCAGCCGGCCATGTCGATGCAGATCAAGGAGCTGGAGGAAGCCCTGGGCGGCGTGCTGCTCGAGAGGGGCGCGCGACAGGTCGCGGCTGACGAAGTTCGGAGAAGAGGCCGCCCAGCGCGTCCGCGACATCCTGCGCTCGGTCGATGAACTGGGCGACTTGGCGCGCGCGTCGCGCGACCGGCTTGCGGGCCGGCTGCGCATCGGCATGATCCCGACGATTGCGCCCTATCTGCTGCCCGACGGTCATCGGGAACCTCGACGCGAACGCATCCCGAACTCGACATTCACGTCCGCGAGACGCTGACGGCGAAGCTGATACAAGAGCTTGCGGAAGGCCGGCTCGACACGGCAATTGTCGCCCTGCCGGTGTCCGAGCCTTCGCTTGTCGAGGTCGCGCTGTTTTCGGAACATTTCCTGCTGGTCCGGCCGGGCGAGGATGAGGGAACGCCGGTGCCCAGCAGCGAAACGCTGCGCGAGATGCGGCTGCTCCTGCTGGAAGAGGGGCACTGTTTTCGCGATCAGGCGCTGTCGTTCTGCAACATGCAATCGTCGCTGCCGCGGGAGATGCTGGACGCGAGTTCCCTGTCGACGCTCGTTCAAATGGTCAGCGCCGGCATCGGCGTCACCTTGATCCCGGAAATGGCCGTGGCGGTGGAGACACGCTCGGCGTCGGTGTCTGTCGCGCGCTTCAAAAATCCGCAACCCTCGCGAACCATCGGCATGATCTGGCGCAAGACAAGTCCTCTGACCAGGCAGCTCCTGCAATTTTCCGAAGTGGTTTGTGTCGCAGCCGACGCGTTGCGCAAGCACCACAATCCGGGATCGGCATCGCCCAATCCCCGGACTTAGGCGGCACTCCGGCCGGGGATATCCTCGAACGCAGCCGCGCGCCTCGACAGAAGCGGAAAGATCGCAGCCCCTTGTCCGTAGCGCCCCTTCCAGAGGCAGGCGAAAAAGGTGTAACCTTCCAATCGGAGTTGCTGACGGGACGTGCCGAAATCCTGTCGATTGACCGGCAGCGCGGTGCCCGCGGCGGGCAAGCCGTCACATATTTCAGCCTGATCCACGCGAGCGTGCGGAGCGCCTTGGTGATCTCACGAAAACCATGAAAGGCAGGTTGGCATGAACAGGTACCTGAACCTCCTGGTGTTCGTCACATTGGCGGCTGCGACACCCGCGATGGCGCAAACGGCGACGCCGGCAGTCGGACCGGCCGGCGGCGTAACGAACGGCGCCACATCGATCCCGGACTTGTCCCGGATATGGAACCATCCGTCCTTTCCCTGGTTCGAGCCGCCGGCATCGGGCCCTGGCCCGGTGACGAACCGGTCGCGGGGACCCCAGCGACCTGGTGGCGCGACCGGCTCCGCGGCATCGCCTCCGACCAAGGACGGCGTGAGCAATTACGATCAGTTGGTGGGCGACTACACCAATCCGATCTTGCAGCCCTGGGCGGCGGAGGTGGTGAAGAAGTTCGGCGAAATCTCGCTGGCCGGCGTCACCTATGAAAACCCGTCGAACCAGTGTTGGCCCGAACCGATGCCGTTCATCTACAAGCAATTCCTGGTGGAGATCATTCAGCAGCCGGACCAGATCACATTCGTGTACAGTGGAAATATGGACGTGCGCCGCGTGCGCCTGAACCAGCCTCACCGCGACCCGCTGACGCCGTCCCTGTATGGAGATTCGGTCGGCCATTACGAGGGCGACACGCTGGTGATCGACACCGTCGGCCAAAGGACGAATCGGCCATATGCGATGATCGATCTGTTCGGCACGCCATATACGAAGGCTCTGCACATCGTCGAACGCTATCGGCTGCGTGACTACGATGACGTGAAAGACGCAATCGAGCGGAGCAAAAAAGAGAACTGGTTCTTCAATGGCGATGTTTTCAGCGGGCACCGCGGTAAGTTCATGCAACTGCACCTGACGATCGAAGACGAAGGCGTCTTCACGACGCCGTGGACCTCGACCCTGACCTATGTACCCGGGACCCGACGTATTTCCCGAAGTTGTCTGTGCTGAAAACACCCACCAATACTATTACAAAAACGAAGCCGACGTTCCGCGTGCCGAGAAGCCGGACTTCTGAGGGTGTGCGCCGGTAACCGGACCTTGTGATCTCTCATGCAAGACCGTTGAGATGGAGGTTGACATGCGCAGGCGGCAAAATTTCCTTCTATCGATCGCATTGGCAGCGGCGGTCGTGACGCCTGCCCTGGGACAGACTGTGGCGTCCGGGGTCGAGGCGGGCGGCGGCGCAACGAACGGCGCCACCGCGATCCCGGACTTTACCCGCGTCTGGATACACCCGGGCTTTCCCTGGTTCGAGCCGCCGGCATCCGGTCCCGGCCCGGTGACCAACAAGTCGCGCTGGCCGCAGCAGCCCGGCGACCCTGCTACGGGCACGGTGGCCCTTCCCCCCCTTCCTCCCGGCGTGGAAGGCGTGAGCGACTACGATCAGCTCGTCGGCGACTATGCCAATCCGATCTTGCAGCCCTGGGCAGCGCAGGTCGTGAAAAAGTTCGGCGAAATGTCGCTCGCGGGCATCGTCTACGGGAACCCTTCCAACCAATGCTGGCCCATGCCGATGCTGTTCATCTACAAGCAGGGCACGGTGCGAATCCTTCAGCAGCCGGACCGGGTCCTGCTCATCTACTCGGGCCCCAGCACGGACGTGCGCCACGTGCGCCTGAACGACCGTCATCCCGAGCCGCTCACTCCGTCCTGGTACGGGGATTCGGTCGGCCATTATGAGGGCGATACGCTGGTGATCGACACGGTCGGCGTCAAGACCGATCGGCCCTACGCGATGATCGATCTTTTCGGCACGCCCTACACGAAATCGTTGCACGTCGTCGAACGCTATCGGCTGCGTGAATACGACGACGTGAAGGACGCCATCGAGAGGAACAAAAAAGAGAATTGGCTGCTCGCCGGCGATGTCTTCAGCAACCACCGGGGCAAGTTCCTGCAACTTCACCTGACGATCGAGGACGAGGGCGTCTTCACGACGCCGTGGACCGCGACCCTGACCTATGTGCCGGGACCTGGCGTCTTCTCGGAAGTCGTCTGTGCCGAAAACCTCCATCAATATTATTACGACAACAGCGACACCAACGCTCCGCGCGCCGAAAAGCCGGACTTCTGAGGGCAAAGGTCGGGGTGAAGGCGACGAGTGGTCGCCGCGTCAGCCCGGATCAAAGTCCGGCTCGCCGAGCGCCTGGGCGGCCTGCCTCCCGCGCGGTCAGTGTGCCCCCGATAGCCGGACCTGTTTTGAACCGTCGAATTTAATCCACAGACCTCATCCTGAGGAGCCATGCGAAGCATGGCGTCTCGAAGGATGCTGTGGCACGGCCTTGCCCACGACCGTCCTTCGAGACGCGCGCAAGAGCGCGCTCCTCAGGACGAGGTTGATTGATGATATCGATAAATTCGAACTTCGGAAACGGTGTAGTCTGAAGGTGCCGCCGGCCCTGCCGAGGTCTCGATCGTGGGGATATTCATGCGCATGCTTTCCAGACGCTGCTTGCTTCTCGCTGCGCTCGTCGCCCCGCTGGCGGCCCATGCCCAGAACTGGCCCGCAGGCAATATCAGGATCGTCGTGGCGTACCCGCCGGGCGGGTCGACGGATACGATCGCGCGGATGATCCAACCGCTCATGCAGCAGCGGCTCGGCACCACCGTGATCATCGAGAACCGGGCGGGCGGCGGTGGAAGCATCGGCACCGCGGCGGTCGCGAAGTCGCCGCCTGACGGCAGCACCTGGGCCATGGTGTTCGACAATCACGCGGCCAATCCCTTTGTCTTTCCCAACATGCCCTTCGACACCGAGAAGGATGTGGACCCGGTGCAGCTCATCGGCACCGCGCCCTATGTGCTGTCGACGAACCCGCAAAAGCCCTTCAAGACACTGGCCGATGTGGTCTCCGCGGCAAAGGCCAAACCCGGCACGCTGAGCTACGCGACGGTGGGAGCCGGCAGCGTCGGCCACCTCGCGATGGAGCTGTTGTGGAAGCAGGCGGGCGTGCGTCTCGTGCACGTACCCTACCGCGGCGGCGGTCCCGCCATGAACGACCTCATCGCCGGCCATGTCGATCTGTTCATCGCGAGCTCGGCGCAGTCGATTCCGTTCATTCAGGCCGGCGCAATCACCGCCCTGGCACAGTCCGGCAAGACCCGGACCTCGGCGCTCCCGAGATGTTCCGGCGATCGCCGAGAGTTATCCCGGATTCTGAGGCTTCTGCGTGGTGGGGCGTCTTTGCGCCCGCAGGCACGCCCAAGGCGATCATCACCCGGTTCGCCGACGACCTTGCCGCCTCCCTGCGCGATCCGCGCGTGGCCAAGCAGCTCAATGAGACCCAGCAGGTGACATTCGCGCTGGGCGGCCCGGAACAGCTTCGGACGTTCGTCAGCGCGCAGATGCGATTGTGGGGTCCCGTCGCGCGCGAGCACAACATCCAGGCGGATTGAAATGCGGCGGGACCGCTGCGCCGCATCGCCCCCTGCATTCCTTCGAAATCCAACGGAAAACCGCGATCCCTCGAGTTGCCATCCTCTACAAACAGCGCCACAACATCGAAAGCATGTTTGGGCCCTCAAAGATTGGCGGCGCATCAAATACCCGATACGACCTTTGCGCCCACACCTATTTGTCGGCGTCTGCGTCGCCGCAGCCGTCGCCTTCTGGCTGTGATCAATAAATCTTGACCTAGTTATCGGGTGTTTTGTAAAGCGAAATGACGAAGAGTTTGGAGTGCGGTTCGTTCACACGTTCAGTTCGACGGAGGAGCACGGCCATGATCAACGCGCAACAGAAGATTCCGGGGATAAGCACGGACAGTCAGCCGGCAGCAACAACAGTAGGCGACAAGTATTTTGTGGCCTGGACAAAGTCAGACGGAACCATTTGGTGGACTACGCTAAGTGTAAATCGGTCGAATGATGGTTACGTCACCAACGAATTAAGAAATACTGGCTTTTCAAGCACCGACGGGTATGGGCCTGCTTTAACCAACCTTGCCGAAACGGTTTGGATGGCGTGGCTTGAAAACCAGGTACAGGCACCGTTCGAACCGGGCTTCCCCGAAAATCAGCGCCGGGAGCCCCCGGTTATCATGGTTTCATCGTTCGATGGCTCGACTTGGTCATCGGCCGAACCGGTTTGGAACCCCGGCCTGACAGGCTCCGACCTTTGGCAGCCTGGCTTTCAGGGCCCCGCTGCGATCTCTTCACCGGCGATAGCGGCAACGGATTCGGAGCTGTTTCTAACATGGTGCGAATATGCGACGAAAGGCTCCGACGCCCTAGCCCTTTTTTCCGAAGGCACGTCTGCTTCTCCACCGCCCCAAACGCAGATTTTTTTCTCCAAGTGGCGTAGTGGCAAAGGGTGGACCCCTAGACAAGCAGTGGCGGGCGCGCTTACCGGAGGGGCGCCGGCTCTCTTAGCCCATAATGGAGTTGTCTCGTTGGCTTGGCGAGGAGCCACGGAGAACGGCATTTGGTTCGCCCAATACACGGACGATCACGGCTGGGGCGCCCCTGCAAAACTTTCAGATTTTGAGACGTCAGTTGGACCAGCATTGGGCGCGGGCGACTCCGGCATCACTCATCTCGTCTGGAAAGGGGCGTCCGACTCTAGGCTCTTCGCGGCTTCCTCCGGAGCTGATGCCCGGTGGTCTTCGCAGAGAATAATACCAGTCGTCGCGACGAGCGCGCAGCCCGCTCTGGCTTCGCAGTTGTCTGCCTCCACCGATATACTGCTGGCTTGGAAGGGCGCGAGCAGCAGCGACATTTTAGTAGGGCCGCTAGATGCGCTCGAAAGCAAACAGGTCATGCGCTACCGTTTCGCGCTCGCCGATGCCAAAATCCTCGAGCCCCGTTCCCCAGATCGAGAGTTGGATACCCTACTCGTAACCCTCTCGGTCGCAGTGGGGTCGCGACCCGTGGTGAAGAAGACGTTGTTTCTTGGGGATCACAAAAAGGGTGATCTTGTCGGTATCCAACTAAATCTGATCGCGGACGTCGCCGACGATGAGCGCGTCGTGATGAGCTACGTCATGCTAAACCGCGGTGGCGCTTCATCGTCTTCCGATGTCATGAAGAAACTTGAAGCGGCAGGCGAGACAATTGCGAAAGCGGCCGTCGTCGCGTCCTCGACGGTCGCCGCCATAGCGGCCGGAACGGCCATCAACATGGTTCTGCCGGGAATCGGAACATTGCTCGTCCCCGTCTTCGACTCGGCGTTAATCGCGCTCGGCGGCTGGCTGGTCGGAGAGGTCGCCGACCTAATCAGCCTCATAGCGCCGAACTGCGACGGTCCAGTAGCGGCCGGAGTTCCACCTCTCAACAGGCGCACTACTTCGTGCCAGCGATGATCTCGGCGATGACGGTAAGCCCCAAGCCATGCTGACGCGGCGCACCGACAACTGCCCCGGCGTCAATTCGGCACCAGGATGCGGTGACAACTCGAACTACCAGGTCACCTGGTATGTTTCCGGCGGCGTGACTGCGCCGGTGAGTTCCTGAGCGACGCCCACAGCGCCGTACACCACCCCGCATCCCGATTTATACGTCACCCGGGGTCCTGTTTGCCATGGGGATCGATGGATTTGGCGAGTGAGCGTTGCCGCAGTGGGATAGCACCCCGCAGGGGTAAGTGGTCACAAAAATTCCTGGCGTTCAATGACCGCTGCGGGTCCAGGCTGTGTGAGAACGCCCCCGCATATCGCTAGGAATCATAGCGCGCAAATCAATCCAGACAGAACCGTTTCACACGGCCTGGGTCCAAAACCCGGCCGTCCTGCTTACTGCTCATGTGTCTCTTCCCGCCGGGCGGACGTGATCGGCGAGCGCCGTCCGTCGGTCAAGCCGCCGCATTCTACTCAGAAATGGCTGTAGGACGCCCGCTTGAACGCGAGCGCGCTGCCGTCGGCGGCCACGAACCGCGCCGCGCGCGGCCCCGCCACCACCACGCCGATTTCGGTGAGCGCGACGCCGGCTGCGGCCGCTTCGGCGCGGAAGTCCTCGACATGATCGGCCGGCACCGCGGCCACCACCTCGAAATCGTCGCCGCCGGTGAGGACGGTCTCGATCGCCTGGGGGTCGGCTGCGAGCACCTGACGCGCCGCGGCCGACAGCGGCACGCGCGCGGCCGCGACCGCAGCGCCGACGCCGGACACCCGGCACAGCTTGCCGAGATCGCCGGCAAGGCCGTCGGAGACATCGAGGGCGGCGCTCGCATGGCGGCGCAGCGCCTCGGCGAGCGCGTTGCGCGGCTGCGGCACGAGATAGCGCGCCAGGAGATGATCGCGCATGGCATCGTCGAGATTCCAGCGCGCGGCGGCCGCGGGGTCCTTGCGCAGCACGAGGCCGAGCGCGGCATCCCCGATCGTTCCGGTGGCCATGACGAGGTCGCCTTCGCGGGCGCCGGCGCGCCTCACCATGGTGCCGTGCGGCACCGTGCCGAGCGCGGCGATATAGACCGTGATGGCGCCGGGGCTGCGATCGGTGTCGCCGCCGAGCAGCGGGCAGCGGTAATGCGCGGCATCCTCGCGCAGCCCGCGCGCGAACGATGCCAGCCAATCGGGCGGCAGGCCGGCCGGCAACCCGATCGACAGCAGGAAGCCGAGCGGCGCCGCGCCCTTGGCGGCCAGATCCGACAGATTGATGCGCAGCGCCTTGCGCGCCACCGTGTCGGCGGGATCGTCGGCGAAGAAATGCACGCCGCTGATGACGCCGTCGGTCTTGAGCACGAGATCGCACCCCGGCGGCGGCGCAATGGCGGCGGCATCGTCGGTGAGGCCGAACGCACCGGGATGGGTCGCGATCGGCCGGAAATACGTCGCGATCAGGCGGTCCTCGGCCAACTCCTCGTCCACTGTCGCCATGGCCTCCTGCCAGCACGGATGCGCGTGCCGGAACTTTAGAGACTATCAAGGCGAGTCGAAACGGGAGGCGGTCAAATCTCTTTTGGTCCCGTGCACGATTTACTCGAATGCGCGTTGAAACTGCGCACCATCGCACAACGTCGCATTTAATCCCACGGAACCTCATCCTGAGGAGCCGGCGCAGCCGGCGTCTCGAAGGATGGCCACAGGCGCAGTGTTTTGCGGCCATCCTTCGAGACGCCGTGCTCTGCACGGCTCCTCAGGACGAGGTCGTCGAATAAATTCACACGCTCTGACGAGCCATGCGAAGCACGGCGTCTCGAAGGACGGGGGCGGCGCCAACACATGGCCGTTGAAAACAGACCCCTGATTATGATATTCTGGTCAGCATGACTAGAATTGCAAAATCAAAGCCGACAAAGCGGCCGAAGCGCCGGCTACGTGCCCGCCGGCCGCCAGGCCACTGGCTGTTGCAGGATGCCAAGGCGCGCTTCAGCGAACTGGTGCGGCGCGTCCGCAGCGAAGGACCGCAGCACGTGACGGTGCACGGGCGCGACGAAGTGGTCGTCATCGCGGCGGAAGAGTTTCGCCGCCTGAAAGGCGATCTCACCGGGCAAGCGCTCATCGCCGCCATGCAGGCCTCGCCGCATCGCGACATCGACATCGAACCAAAGCGCGCGCCGATGCCGGTGCGCGAGGTCTCCTTGTGACGGGGTGGCTGCTCGATACCAACATCCTGTCGGAGCTGCGCCGCCCCAAGCCGGAACGCAAAGTCCTCGCCTTCATCGCCGCGCAGCCGCTCGATCTCCTCTATGTCAGCGCGGCGACGCTTGCCGAAATCCGCTTCGGCATCGAACTGGTCAGCGACGCCAGCCGTCGCGCCGAGCTCAATGACTGGCTCGCGCACAAGGTGCGGCCGATGTTCGAGCAGCGCGTGCTCGCAATCACCGAGGACATCATGTTCAAGTGGCGGCTGCTGGTCGAGGACGGCCGCAAGGCCGGCCATACCTTCTCGCAGCCCGATCTCATCATTGCCGCGACGGCACTCCATCACGGACTGACGGTCGTGTCGCGCGATGTGAGCGACTATCAAAAGGCGCGTGCGCCGGTGTTCAATCCGTGGGTCGATCCGCCACCCGCGGAGGCCCCGTAACCGTGACGCCTCGCCTTCCGCGCCCAGCCGGTGCACGTCGCATTTGTGCGGGCGTCACCGTGGATGCTCGCGCGCCGCCAGCACCGCCAAAGCGAGATAGGTGGTGATCGCGAGCACGTTCAAGCCGATCACCAGGAGGTTGGTGCCGTAAACCTGGGGAATGAACACGTGGACGACGATCAGCGACACCGTCGAGGTGAGCCACACCACCGCGCCCCATGGCGCCACCAGCCACAGGCCGACGGCGGCGACGAGATCGATCACCGAGAAGAACACCGTCGCCACCTGCCAGGATTGGATGTGGGCCTCGAACCCGCCCTCCTCGCCGATGATGCCGCACACCTGCGCCCAGCTATAAAGGCCCTTGATCATGGAAATGCAGGCCATGACGCGCAGGAACAAGGCGAGGCGGCCGGACCAGTCCAGGCCGGCCCAATCGAGCATCGCGACCTGGGCCGGCCGGATGTTCTGGATGGCGTCGTCGCCGCGCGGATCGCTCATGGCAATACAAGCTCCTGCGCGACGGCGGCGAAATGGCGATCGACCTCGGCCGGGGTCACCTCGGCGAGGCTCGCCGGACGCCAGCGCGGGCGATTGTCCTTGTCGATGATCACAGCGCGAATGCCCTCATAGAAGTCCTCTCCATAAACGACCCGCGACACGATACGCCATTCCGCGCGCATGCAGTCGTCAAACGACCAGTCGCGGCCACGCCGCACCTGCGCCAGCGCGAGCTTGAGGCTGCGCGGCGCCTTGCTGCGGATCGTCGCGGCGACCGCGCCGGCCCATGACGCGTCGGTGCTTGCGGACGACGCCTGCGTATCGAGCCGCGCCGAGTATATCCTCGACGCGGTCGCCGGCGAACAGGCGCGCGATGGCGGCGCTGCGCGCGGCGACCTCGCCTTTTTCCGGCCCTCGCCCCTGCCCCTGCCCCGCCGGCTCCGCGAAAGCGCCCAGCAACGCATCGACCGGCGCTGCGCCGGTCAGGGCGTCGACGAGATCGCCGAACCGCGCCGATGCGACATGGTGGGTAGCGACCCCGGCGGCAATGCCGTCCGCCGGCTTCAACCGTTCCCCGGTCAGCGCACAATAGGCGCCGAGCTCGCCCGGAAACCGCGGCAGGAACCAGGTCGCGCCGACATCGGGAAAGAAGCCGATGCCGACCTCCGGCATCGCAAACAGGAACTTGTCGCCGGCGACGCGGTGGGAGCCGTGCACCGACACGCCGGCGCCGCCGCCCATCACGATCCCGTCGATCAGCGCCACATAGGGCTTGGGGTAATGCTTGATCGCCGCATTGAGCCGGTATTCCTCGCGCCAGAACGCAAGCGATTCCTGCTGGCGTCCGGCCCGGGCGGCCTCGTAGAGTCCGCGCAGGTCGCCGCCGGCGGAGAACGCGCGGTCGCCCGCCGCGGTGACGAGCACGCGGGTGACGGCGGGATCGTCGCGCCATGCCGCAAGCTGCGCGTGCAGCAGGCGCACCATGCCGAATGTCACCGCATTGAGCGCCGCCGGCCGGTTGAGCATGACGATGCCGGCGGTGCCGCGGCGCTCGAACAGGACTTCGGGCTCTTCGCTCGGCATCGCATCGTTCCCACAACATCGCCAAGCGGATTGCTTGACCCGCGATTACCGATATCCGACTACTTCATGCTGGGGCAGAGCTTGAGTGAAATCGGCCGAGGGATTGGTCATGAACGAGCTTCCCCGGGACTTCCAGCCGCAGCGTCGCTTCGGTGGACTGCAGCGCGCGTCGACGTGCTGACCGGTGACGAAGTGGAGGGGTGCAGACGATGGCCGCGCGCCCTTGCGGACGAACGCAAGGACCACCGCTACTACGAGATCGTCGAGGCGACCATAAGGCAAGGCTTCGACTACCGTTATTTCGCCATGCGGGACGCCGGCGGCGAGGTGCGGGCGGTGGCCCCCTTCTTCGTGCTGGATCAGGACCTCTGCGCCGGCCTGTGCGGCGCCGTGCGCAAGATCATCGCGGCGGTGCGGCGGCTGTGGCCGCGGCTTCATGACTGCGCGCACCCTGATGATCGGCTGCGCCGCCGGCGAAGGCCATCTCGACGGCGCCGACGAGGTGCCGCACGATCTGCAGGCGCAACTCCTCGTCAAGGCGATCCCCGCCCACGCCGCACGGCTCGGGGCGCGCCTCATCGTGTTCAAGGAATTCCCGGCGAAATACCGCGGCGTGCTCGCCTGCTTCGTCGGCGCCGGATACACACGGGTGCCGAGCTATCCGATGACCCTGCTCAATATCGACTATCCCTGCTTCGACGCGTACATGGCCCCGGCGCTGTCGCGCAAGACCCGCCAGGACCTGCGGGTGAAGTTCCGCGCCGCCGCCGCGGCGCCGCCCATCGCGCTCACGGTGGTGCGCGATATCGCCCCTGATCATCGACGATGTCTATCCGCTCTATCTCCAGGTGTTCGAGCGCGCAAAGCTGCGATTTGAGCGGCTGACCCGCGAATTCCTGTGCGAACTGAGCCGGCGAATGCCGGACAAGGTGCGCTATTTCATCTGGCGGCAGGAGGGGCGCGTCATCGCCTTCAGCCTGTGCATGGTCGAGGGCAGCGACCTCTACTGCCGAATATCTCGGCCTCGACTATACCCTGGCGCTCAAGCTCCACCTCTACCATTACGCGTTCCGCGACGTGGTGACCTGGGCGATCGCCAACGGCTACAAGAACTTCCGCAGCAGCGGGCTCAATTACGATCCCAAGCTCCATTTGCGTGCGCGGCTCGATCCCGTCGACCTCTATGTCCGCCATACCTCGCCGGTGCTCAACGCCGTCCTGGCGCGGCATCCTGCCGCGTGCTCGAGCCGACCCACGCCGACCCGATCCTGCCGCGGTTCCCCAATTACGGCGAGGTGTGGGCGCGGTGAGTGGCCGCGGGTGTCCGGGGAGGCTGCAGGCGTTCGGGTAAGATCATGCCCGCACTCAATTATCTGTTGAGCGCGACTGGAATTGCCGGAAATTTCAGGCTAAAAACGGTAGAGTTCCCCGGAGGAGCACGCCATGGCCCTCAAGTTCGGCCGCCCGCTCGAACCAACCGTCCGGTTCTCCCCGGCCGAGGCGAAATCGCCCGGGCGCGGAGCGCGCCGCCGTTGGACCTCACCGTTCGCCACCGCCGCAACCGCAAATGCGAGTGGGCGCGGCGGATGGTGCGGGAGAACGTACTCACCACCGACGACCTGATCTGGCCGCTGTTCCTGGTCGACGGCGAGCGCAAGCGCATCCCGGTGGCATCGATGCCGGGGGTGGAGCGCATTTCGGTCGACGAGGCGGTGCGGGACGCCGAACGGGCGGCGCGGCTGAACATCCCCTGCATCGCCCTGTTCCCCTACACCGACCCCAGCCTGCGCGACGAGACCGGCGTCCGAGGCCCTCAACCCGGACAATCTGGTCTGCCGCGCCATCCGCGCCATCAAGAAGGAAGTGCCCGAGGTCGGCATTCTCAGCGATGTCGCGCTCGATCCCTATACCAGCCACGGCCATGACGGCCTGCTGAAGGGCGGCGAGATCCTCAATGACGAGACCGTCGAGGTGCTGGTCCGGCAGGCGATCGTCGAGGCGGAGGCGGGCTGCGACATCATCGCGCCGTCGGACATGATGGACGGGCGGGTCGGCGCCATCCGCCGCGCCCTCGATGCGCAGGGGCGGATCGACGTGCAGATCATGGCCTATGCGGCGAAATATGCCTCGGCTTTTTACGGGCCGTTCCGCGAGGCGGTCGGCTCCTCGGCGACGCTCATGGGCGACAAGCGCACCTACCAGATGGATCCCGCCAATACCGAAGAGGCGCTTGCGCGAAGTGGAGGCGGACATCGTCGAAGGCGCCGACCTCGTCATGGTCAAGCCGGGGATGCCCTATCTGGACGTGCTGCGCCTTGTGAAAGACACGTTCGGAATGCCCACCTTCGCGTATCAAGTGTCCGGGGAATATGCCATGATCATGGCGGCGGCGGGCAATGGATGGCTCGACGGCGACAAGGCGATGATGGAAAGCCTGGTTGCCTTCAAGCGTGCCGGGGCCGATGGGGTATTGACCTATTTCGCTCCACGCGTGGCGGAGAAACTTCGGAACGACTGATGGCCCTTCGATTTTCGGGGCTTCAGGTGGGGATTTTGGGGGTCGGCATGGCTAAGACCAGCCTCAAATATGAGCAGCCCTCACGGGCGTCGCAGGTATTGGTGCTCGGCTTCAGCGTCGCGGTGGCCTTCATGGCGGGCTGGCTGGTGCTGACCATCATGTTGGGCAGCAGCGACTCCATGGTGGCCACAGCAGACGATGAAGTCCCGGCCATGGCCACCAAGCAGCCGCCGCGTGTGGAAAACCCGCGGATCGCCGTGAGCCCGCCCATCGTCGCTCCGCGGCAATTGCTGTCCCCGCAAGCCGATCCCGGCGGCTGGCCTGGCGCCGCTCCCGCGGCAGCCCCGGCGGCTGCCGCCAAAATAACCACGCCTGCCCCACCCGCGCCTGCCCCCCCTGCGGCACGGGCCGCTCCGGCAGGGGCGGCGCTCGCCTCGCTGCCGCCGGCCCCTGCAGTGACGGCGCCGGCAACGGTACCTGCAGCCCAATCGCCGACGGCGGTCGGGGCGATCAATGACCGGCTCGCGGTGGCGGATATCTACGCCCAGGTCACCAACAAGATCACCGACGATCCGGCGGATGGACCCGAGGTCATACCGCTGCCGCCGCACCGTCCCCGCATGGCGGCGGTTCCATTCCCGCGGCCACGGCCGCAAATGGAAGAGCATGCCCAGGCGCAGGCCGAACCGCGGTCCTTCTTCGATTTCCTGACCGGCGGGCGGTAGCTTTCGGGCTTACCGTCATTCCGGGGCGCCGTGCAACGGCGAACCCGGAATCAGACGGTCGTGCCCCGGGGCTCCTGGGTTCCGGGTTCCGCCGGAGCCTGCCATCGGGCCGGCCAAAGGCCGGACCCGGTGGGCTGCCCCGGAATGACAAGGGCGTTATAATTTCGCACGATCATGTTTCAATCGATGGCATCGCCGGTGGCGATGTGCACCGGCTGATAGCCGCCCTCCGACAGGGCCAGCATGATCTCCTTGCTGTGGGCATGGTCGCGGGTCTCGACGGTGATGTCGAGCTTGGCGCCCTTGGCCGGCACGTCGAGAAACAGCCGGCGGTGGTCGACCTCGAGGATGTTGGCGCCGAGCCTTCCCAGCAGCGTCGCGATCGGACCGAGCACGCCGGGCCGGTCGGCGATGGTGAGGCGGAACGACACGATGCGGTGGTCGCGCTCGAGCTCGCGCACCATGATCGAGGCGAGGATGCGGGGGTCGATATTGCCGCCGCACAGGATGAGCCCGACCTTGCGGTTGCGGAAGCGCTCCGGCGCCGCGAACATCGCCGCGAGGCCGGCGGCGCCTGCCCCTTCCGCCATGGTCTTCTGCAGGGTGAGATAGGCGTTCACCGCGCGCTCGAGATGGGCCTCGTCGACCAGGACGATGTCGGACACCAGCTCGCGCACCACCGGCAGCGTCAGCGTCCCCACATTCTTGACCGCGATGCCTTCGGCGAGCGTCGGACCGCCGATCGGGCTGTTCGCCCCGGTGATGGCGTTGCGCATGGAGGGATAGAGCGCGGCCTCGACGCCGACGATTTCGACCTTCGGACGCAGCCCGCGGGCGGCGATGGCATTGCCGGCGATCAGCCCGCCGCCGCCGATGGGAACCACGAGCACGTCGAGATCGTCCGACCTCCTCGAACATTTCGAGCGCGACGGTGCCCTGGCCGGCGATGATGGCGGGGTCGTCATAGGGGTGGACCAGGACCAGCGCATCGTCGCGCGCCATCGCGGCGGCGCGTTCCTGGCATTCGCTCAGGCTTTCGCCGTCGAGCACCACCTTGGCGCCATAGGCCTCGGTCGCCTTCACCTTCACGAAGGGCGTCGTCACCGGCATCACGATGGTGGCGGGAATGCCGAGCCGCCGGGAGTGATAGGCCACCGCCTGGGCATGGTTGCCGGCCGACATGGCGATGACGCCGCGGCTGCGCTCCGCTGCCGACAACGCGGCGAGCTTGACGAAGGCGCCGCGGTCCTTGAACGAGTTCGTCACCTGCATGTTTTCGTATTTGACGAACACCTCGGCGCCGGTCAGGGCGGAGAGCTTGGGCGCCGGGAGCATCGGGGTGCGCAACACCGCACCCGCCAGGGTGCGCCGGGCGGCTTGCACGTCCGCGAGCGTGATCGTCATGTGACCTGCTTCCCTGCTCTCTGCTTGCCTGCCGTTGCCTTGCCCTTGCCGGCCCGACCTCGATCGACATAACATTCGCCGGCGTAGCATTCATCGGCCCGGCATTCATCGACTCAGCTTTCATCGACTCATGGAGATCAACCATGACCGACCAGCAACCGCGTAGCGATGTCAGCCTCGAAGTCAAACCGCACGCCTACGACCCGATTGCGCAACCCGAATTGTTCGAGGGGGTGCTGACGCGGCGGGTGCTGGCCTTCATCGTCGACGTCCTGATCATCACCATCCCGATCATGCTGGTCAGCATATTCATTTTCCTGTTCGGAATATTCACCCTCGGGTTCGGCTGGCTGCTGTTCTGGCTGGTCAGCCCGGCATCGGTGATCTGGGCCATCGTCTATTACGGCATCACCATGGGCAGCCCGGCCTCCGCCACCTACGGCATGCGCGCGTTCGATCTCGAGATCCGCACCTGGTATGGCGGTCCCTGCTATTTCCTGCTCGGAGCGGTGCACGCGATCCTGTTCTGGATCTCGATCTCGGCGCTCACGCCCTTCGTGGTGATCGTCGGCTTTTTCAACGAGCGGCGGCGCCTGCTCCATGATTTCCTGGTCGGCACCGTGGTCGTCAATTCCGAACGCCGTGCGACGGAGATGCGGCGCTACGGGCGATAGCGCATGACGCTGAAAGGCCGCAGCCTTTCCGGGACGAGATCGCGCGCAAAATCAAAGAGATTGGCGCGCGATCCCGAGCGAACTTGAAAAAATCGCGCCGCAAAGCCGCTTTTGCCGTGGCGGACGCGGCGCCGAAAAAATGCTTCGGCGAGCCGCTGCGGCAGCAAATGGGCTTTGACGAAAGCCTGCCGGCGCGCAAATCTAGGGTGGAGCATGATCCCGGAAAGTTGCAGACTTTTTCGGACAAGATCATGCTCAAAATCAAAGGCTTTAGAGCGCTAGCCGATTCAACCTGAAACGACAGTGCCCCGGACTTTCAAGTCGCCCGCAGGAAACGACGCTTGACCCAGCACTCCCGAGATACCCCGCAATTCTACCTGACCGCGCCGTCGCCCTGCCCCTATCTGCCCGGCCAGGAGGAGCGCAAGGTGTTTACGCACCTGGTCGGGGAGCGCGCGCCGGAGCTCAACAACCTGCTCACCCATGGCGGCTTCCGGCGCAGCCAGTCGATCGCCTATCGTCCGGCCTGCGAGCGTTGCCGCGCCTGCGTCTCGGTGCGCGTGATCGCCGATGAATTCCGGCCCACCCGCAACATGCGCCGGGTGCTGGAACGCAACGGCGACCTGATCGGCGAGATGCGGGTGGGGGTGCCGACCTCGGAGCAATATTCGGTGTTCCGCGCCTATCTCGACGCCCGCCATTACGACGGCGGCATGGCCGACATGACCGTGCTCGACTACGCCATGATGGTCGAGGACAGCCATGTGCAGACCCGGCTGGTCGAGTACCGCCGGCGCGGCCCCGATGCCGGGATCACCGGCCGGGGCGAGGGCGAGCTGCTAGCGGTCGCGCTGACCGACGTGCTCAAGGACGGCCTGTCGATGGTCTATTCTTTCTATGAGCCCGAGTTCGGCCAGCGCTCGCTCGGCACCTTCATGATCCTCGATCATATCGCCCGCGCCCGGCGCATGGGCCTCGCCTACGTCTATCTCGGCTACTGGGTCCGGGATTCCCGCAAGATGGATTACAAGGGCCGCTTCCTGCCCCAGGAGCGCCTCGCCCCCGAAGGCTGGATGCGCGCGGAGACCTGACGCAGCGCACCATCCCGAACGGCCGCCGGCCGTGCGGGCCGGAACCTGCGAGACGACAGCGATCGAGCCGCAGGCAAGCTCGTGATCACCTGTCGCGGGTCATCAGGATCTTATTGCGCCGCAACGAACTTTTGCGTGATCAGCACCGTTTACCGAATGTCGAATATGTGAACACGACATTCGTAAAACCGTAGAACATGTCGGCGATACTGCGCACAATGCTTTCCGCAGACCGGACGGAACTCGGCCCCCCGCTTCAGCGTTTCCCCGGTCTCGATCGGCCCCGGAGAACGGAGATGCACGCCTTCCTCAGACGCTTCCTGATGCATTACGGGATTTATCGCCGCTACCCCCTGGGGCGGCTTCCCGCCCTGCGCAATGCATGGCGCACCGCCCGCCCGTGACACCAGCCAAGCCACGAAACACGACGCCACCCGATCGACAGATGCTTCGGTCCGCTGCGGCGGACCGTCAAGCCCGGCCGCTGCGGCCGGGCGCACGGAAATTTGCACTCATTCGAACTTGTTGGTGCGCGGAAAGCCCTTCGGCGCCAGCCGTCCGGCATCGGCGCGGTTGCCGCGCCAATCCGCCAGCTCTTTCAGCGTGAGCTTGAACAGGCGCCCGGCGGAATCCGTCCAGGTCAGCCCGACCTCGGCCTTGAACGCCTTGAGGTCCGACAGCCCGCCCTCCTTGTAGCGCTGCAGGCGCACGCCGCGGCCGCGCGCCATTTCCGGCACCTGATCGAGCGGGAACACCAGCATCTTGCGGTTCGCGCCGATGGCGGCCACGAGTTCGCCGTCCGCCACGCTCACGGCGCAGGCTTCATCGGGCATGGTGACGTTGAGGATCTGCTTGCCCTTGCGGGTGTTGGCGATGCATTCGTCCTCGGGGACGACGAAGCCCCTGCCCTCGCGGCTCGCCACCAGGAATTTGCGCCCGCCGACGGCGGGAAACACCGACACCAAGTCGGACTCCTGCTCGATGTCGATGAACAGCCGCACCGGCTCGCCGTGGCCGCGCCCGCCGGGGAGCTTGCCCGCCTCGATGGTATAGAAGCGGCCATTGGTGGCGAGGATCAGGCACGTGGAGGTCGTCTCCGCCGCAAACGTGAAGCGCAGGCCGTCATCGCCCTTGAAGGTGACGCCGGCGAGATCGGTCACGGTGCCCTTGAGAGCGCGGATCCAGCCCTTCTGCGACACCACGACGGTGATCGGCTCGCGAGCAACCATCGCCTCTTCGATCGCGGCCTCGTCATGGGCAGGCGCCTGGGCGAACTTGCTGCGGCGCTTGCCGAGCGGCGTCTTCGGCCCGAACGTGGTGCGCACCGCCTTGATCTCGTCGGCGATCTTCTTCCACTGGTCCGGTTCCGAGGCCAAGAGATCGCGCAGCGACTTACGCTCGGCGCGCAGATCCTTGTCCTCGCCGCGGATCTCCATTTCCTCCAGCTTGCGCAAATTGCGCAGCCGCATGTTGAGAATGGCGTCGGCCTGGACCTCGGAGAGCTTGAAGGCGCGGATCAGCACCGGCTTCGGCTCGTCCTCGGTGCGGATGATCTTGATGACGCGATCGAGATTGAGATAGGCGATGAGATAGCCGCCCAGCACCTCGAGGCGGTCCTCGATCTGGCGCAGGCGGTGGTTGGTGCGGCGCAGCAGGACGTCGCGGCGGTGGTCGAGCCAGGCGCGCAAGACCTCGGCGAGGCCGAGCACCTTGGGGACCTTGCCCTGCACCAGCACGTTCATGTTGAGCGGAATGCGGTTTTCGAGCTCGGTGAGCTTGAACAGCGATTCCATCATCAGCTCGGCATCGACCGTGCGCGCCCGCGGCTCGATGATGAGGCGCACGTCCTCGGCGGATTCGTCGCGCACGTCGGCCACCAGCGGCAGCTTCTTGTCGTTGAGCAACTCGGCGATCTTCTCGACCAGGCGCGACTTCTGCACCAGCCACGGTATCTCGGTGATGACGACCTGCCAGGTGCCGCGGCCGCCATCCTCCTTGTCCCAGCGCGCGCGCACGCGGAACGAGCCGCGCCCGGTGACATAGGCCTCCGCGATCTCGCCGGGCGGATCGACGATCACGCCGCCGGTCGGGAAGTCCGGGCCGGGAACGAATTTGACGAGGTTGCGGCTCTTGGCATTGGGATGGTCGATGAGGTAAAGCGCGGCATCGCACAGCTCGGCCGCATTGTGCGGGGGGATCGAGGTCGCCATGCCGACGGCGATGCCCTGGGATCCGTTGGCGAGCAGGTTGGGGAACGCGCCCGGCAGCACCACCGGCTCGTCCTCGGAGCCGTCATAGGTCGGCCGGAAATCGACGGCATCCTCGTCGATGCCGTCGATCAGGAGGCGCGCGACCTCGGTGAGGCGCGCCTCGGTATAGCGCATGGCGGCGGGATTATCGCCGTCGATGTTGCCGAAATTGCCCTGGCCGTCGATCAGCGGATAGCGCTGGGCGAAGTCCTGGGCGAGCCGCACCAGCGCGTCATAGACGGCCTGGTCGCCATGGGGATGAAACTTGCCGATGACGTCGCCGACGACGCGGGCGCATTTCTTGAAGGCGGCGCCGGGATCGAGCCGCAGCAGCCGCATCGCATAGAGCAGCCGCCGGTGCACCGGCTTGAGGCCGTCGCGCGCGTCGGGCAAGGCGCGATGCATGATGGTGGAGAGCGCATAGGCGAGGTAGCGCTCCTCCAGCGCCTCGCGCAGGCCGATCTCCTGGACGTCGGACGGGTCGGGAATCAATTTTTGACTCATGACAACTCGATACCCAATGCTGCCGTTGCAAACAACATGAGATCAAGTGCCTGTTCTTTTACCACTCCGCAAATCTTTCCCGCCGATGAACCCCGGCTGAACGGCCCAGCCATCAATTCTTCGAAAACAGCGTGGTAAGATCACGAATGGGGCGGGAACAGCCCGATCGTTCAAACGATCGAACCGATGCTCAAGGATGCTCAAGGAGGAAATCATGCGCAAATATGCCCTGCTGGCGGCACTGGCCGGCGCCATCTTCGCGACTGCCGTCGCCTTGCCCAATCGGGCCGACGCCATGACATTCAGCAATCCCGCCGGCGTGTTGAGCGCCGCGGCGACCATCGATGTCGCGCAGCCCGAGCAGGTCCGCTGGTGCGGCTGGCGCGGATGCTGGGGCGGATATTGGGGACCTCGCCCCTATTATTACGGGTATTATCGTCCGTATCCCTATTATGCTTATGGCTACTACCCCCAGCCCTATTGGGGCTGGGGCTACCGGCGCTGGTGGTGGTAACCGATTAAGCCGTCAAGAGCGGCATTCCCCAGGGGAGCGCCGCGATGGGCAAGCAGAAGTTGCCCACCGCGGCGTTGCCGCTTATCGCCTGACACCGCTTGCCGCCTGGCCTTGTGTACGCTTCGGTTGCCTGCAATTCTCCGGGAATCCATCGGGCGGCATCGGCCCTGGTCCATGCGATCCCGGTCATCACGCCCGATCATCGCCCGATCATCAATCTCGGAGGAACTCATGCGCAAATCTGCTCTGCTCGCGACCATCGCCGGCGCAATGTTCGCGGGCGCCGCCGGCTTGCCCGGCCCGGCCGATGCCATGACTTTCAGCGGCCCGGCCGGCATGCGGTCCGCGGCGGCCGCCGCCGATGTCGCGCAACCGCAGCAGATCCGCTATTGCAACTGGCGCGGATGCTGGCATGGCGCCCCCTACTGGCCGGGCTCTCCCTACGGCTTGTGGCAGACTTATCCCTATGTCGGCTACAACGTGGTGCCGGGCGGATATTATTACCGCCCCTTGGTTTGGCCCCATGCCTGGGGCTATCGGCCCTGGTAGGGGTCGGGTTACCGCGCGCGGCGAATGTCCGCGCGTATCAGGACCTCAAACCGACCTGGCCGTGAGATCGCGCGCCCTTCGCGCGTGCGACGCGCTGGTGCCGGTCACGGCGCCCAGAATGAGCGCGGCGGCGGATGATCGACCGCCCGCGTCACCGCGGTGATGAAGTATTGGCGGGCCTCCGGCAACGGCTCGCCGCGCGGCTCGAAGACGTAGCGGGCGAGAAAGAATCCGGTCAGCGCGAATCCGGCGTCCAGCGCCGCCGCCGACGGCTCGCCGGGCGCGGCTTCGCCGAGGAAAGCCGGCAGCGCCAGCAGCCGGTCGTGCCACGGCTCGCCGGCGCTGCGCGACACCGCACGTCCCGACTTCGGCGAGACGTAGACGAGATCGGCGGCGCTTCCCGTGACCGCACAGGCATCGAGATCGAGGCCGAAGCCGAGCTCGGCGAGCAATTGCAGCTCGAACCGGGCGACCAGCGCCGCCGCCGACGCCGGCTTGGCGAGGCGCGCGATGGTGTCGTCGAGCAGGTCGAACACCGGCGCATGGGGGTCGCGCTCCGGCAGCAGCCGGCACAGCGCGGCGAGATGATTGAGGCCGTAGAGCGCGTGCGCCGCCGACAGGAACGCGGCGGCACGCAGGTCGATCCCCTCGACGACGTAATAGCCGAGATGCTCATCGAGCCGGGCACGCCAAGTCGCGCTCACCCGGTTGCCGGCCTGCAGCACCGGCTTGAGCCGCGATCCGGCGCCGCCGCGGACGAGACCGAGATGGCGCCCATGCCCGCGCGTCATCAGCTCGACGACGGCATTGGCCTCGCCATGACGCCGCGCGCCGAGCACAATCCCGATATCGGTCCACTCCACAGCCTGGTTCCAAATATCCGGTCGGCGCGTGCTGCGCCTGCTTCTCCCATCTCCGTCTTCGGGGAGGGCCCGCGGTGGGGTCCCTTTTCACGAACACCACGCCTGTTGAAGAAGACCCCACCCTGCCCTCCCCGAAGACGGGGAGGGAAAAACCGGGACTCAATCTACCACGACCGCGGCAATTCAATCCTTGGGAAATTCGAGGCCCATTTCCCGGTAGCGCTCGGGGTCTTCGCTCCAGCCCTCGCGCACCTTGACGAACAGGAAGAGATGCACCGGCTTCTCCAGGATTTCGGCGATCTCCTTGCGCGCCTGCGCGCCGATCGACTTGATCGCCTGGCCGCCCTTGCCGAGCACGATCTTGCGCTGGCTTTCGCGCTCCACATAGATCGTCTGCTCGATCCGTACCGAGCCGTCCTTGCGCTCCTGCCACGACTCGGTTTCCACCGTGGAGTGGTACGGCAGTTCCTGGTGCAGGCGCAGATAGATCTTTTCCCGGGTGATTTCCGCCGCCAGCGCGCGCAGCGGCGCGTCGGTGATCTGGTCTTCCGGATAATGCCAGGGACCTTCCGGAACATGGGCGGCGAGCCAGCTCTTGACCTCGGCGACGCCATTGCCGGACAGCGCCGAGATCAGGAAGGTGGCGGCGTATTTCGCCCCCTCGTTCGCGGCTGCGACGAGGCCGAGCAGGCTCGGCTTGGCGACCAGATCGACCTTGTTGACGATCAGGACCTTCGGCGTCGCGACATCGGCGAGCCGCGCGGCGATGGCGGTGGTTTCGTCGTCGATGCCGCGCTTGGCATCGATCATCAGGGCGACGACGTCGGCGTCGTGCGCCCCGCTCCAGGCGGTCGCGACCATGGCGCGGTCGAGCCGGCGGCGGGGCGAGAAAATGCCGGGCGTATCCACGAATATCAGTTGCGCGTCGCCCTCGATGGCGATGCCGCGCATGATCGCGCGGGTGGTCTGCACCTTGGGGCTGACGATCGTGACCTTGGCGCCGACCAGCGCGTTGACGAGGGTCGATTTACCCACATTCGGTGCGCCGATGATGGCGACAAATCCGCAGCGCCGGCCCGCGGGCGCGACCGATGGGCCGGAACCCAGAATGCTCATATCCATGGTCGCGCTCATGGGGAGGCTTCCACGCCCTCGCGGGACAGCAGCGCAGCGGCGGCGGCCTGCTCGGCGGCGCGCTTGGAGCGGCCGAGCCCCTCCGCCGGCATCAATTCCGGCAGCAGCACGGCGACGCGGAATTCCGGATCGTGGTGCGGGCCGGTGCGGGCGATCTCGCGGTAGGACGGCGTCGGCAGGCCGCGCGCCTGGGCCCATTCCTGCAGCGCGGTCTTGGGATCGCGCACCGGGCTCTCCGGCGTGCGCAGGCGCTCGCCCCACAATTGCTCGACCACCGCAGCCGCGGACTGATAGCCGCCGTCGAGAAACACCGCCCCGATCAAGGCCTCGCAGACGTCGGCCAGGATCGCAATCCGCTGCCGCCCGCCCGCATTTGATTCGGAGGCTCCGAGCTTGATGGCGGCGCCGAGGTCGATGCTGCGGGCCACCTCCGCACAGGTTTCCTTGCGCACGAGATCGGCGAGCCGGCGTGACAACTCGCCCTCGTCGGCATTGGGAAAGCCGCGGAACAGGAGGTCGGACACGACGAGGCCGAGCACGTGGTCGCCGAGAAATTCCAGGCGCTGGTAGCTGGCGACCCGGTTCTTGCCGCTGAGCGCCGAAATATGGGTCAGCGCGCCGTCCAGCAGCGTTTTGTCGACAAACGCGTACCCGGTCTTCTGTTCGAGTTCACGCCTGCCGGATGCCGACCTGCGGCTCATCTGACGATCGTGAACAGCCGGCTCCAGCGCACCGACCACGGCCAGCTCCAAATGTGCCAGGCAGCCTCCCCGTCACCAATGGAGAAGAAGATGATCTGGGCGCGGCCGACGAGGTTTTCGAACGGCACGTAGCCGACCTGGCTGAGCACGCGGCTGTCGGTCGAATTGTCGCGGTTGTCGCCCATCATGAAGTAATGGCCGGCCGGCACGTCATAGACCTGGGTGTTGTCGAGAAAACCGTTGTCCTGGAGGTCGAGCGTCTCGTAGCTCACGCCGTTGGGCAGCGTCTCGCGCCAGCGTTTGACGCGCCCCGCGCCGCCGTTGTCGTCGTCGATGAAATCGGAGATGCGCTCGCGCTTGACCGGGGTGCCGTTGATGTGGAGCAAGCCGTCGATCATCTGGACCTTGTCGCCGGGCAACCCGATGACGCGCTTGATGTAATCGGTGGAGTCGTCCTTGGGCAGGCGAAACACCACGACGTCGCCGCGCGACGGATCGCGGCCGAAGATGCGCCCGGTGAACAGCGGCGGCGACAACGGCAGCGAGTAATGGCTGTAGCCGTAGCTGTATTTGGAGACGAACAGATAGTCCCCGATCAACAGCGTGTCCATCATCGATCCCGACGGGATGTTGAAGGGCTGGAACAGGAAGGTGCGGATGACGAGCGCAATGATGAGGGCATGGAAGATGACCCGGACGGTCTCGACGATACCACCCTCTTTGCGCTTTTCTTCACTGGACACGCTCATCGGCCCTCTCGTCTCTCGTCTGTCGCGCCCCGAATCCGGCGGAACGAATCCGGCTCCGGTTCCGACGGGCTTAGCGGCCTGCCCGCCAGGTCCGCTCGATAAAAATCCAAGTTATCAGCAAAAAACCATTCGATTACCGCACCTTAGGAGCACCCGCAGGGAGGCGGCCATGATCTGCGAAAAGCCGGGAATCCGATCACTTTGTAAACGCTTGCGCGACGACGCGCAATCAACTCTCCGGGTTGCGCCCGGGCTTCAGCCATGCTGGGCCTGCACAGCCGAAATGACGACGAACGCCTGCGCCAGCGGGTATTCGTCGGTAATGGCGAGGTCGATCCGGGCGGAGTGCCCCGGCGGCGTGATGACGACGAGCCGGCGCGCCGCCCCGCCGGTCAGCGCCATGGTCGGCCGTCCCGACGCCAGATTGACGACGCCGAGGTCGCGGAAGAACACCCCGGCCCGAAACCCGGTTCCGAGCGCCTTGGCGCAGGCCTCCTTGGCGGCGAAGCGTTTTGCATAGGTCTCGACCCGGTTGGCGCGCCGCTCCGCCAGCGCGCACTCGGTCTCGGTAAAGACGCGCTGCAGGAAACGATCGCCGTGGCGCTCGATGGTCTGGGCGATGCGGCGGATGTCGACCAGATCTGTGCCGATGCCGATGATCACGCAAGGTGCTCCAGCCTGGCCCGGCCGCGGTCCATTACCGCACGCATCCGCTGCACCACGGCCTCGATGCCGCCCATGATGGCTTCGCCGATCAGGAAATGCCCGATGTTGAGCTCGACGATTTCGGCCACGCCGGCGATCGCATCCGCGGTCAGGTAATCGAGGCCGTGGCCGGCATGGACTTCGAGCCCGAGGCGGTCGGCGAGCGCCGCGCCGTGCCGGATGCGGTCGAATTCCGCGGCGGCCCGCGCGCGCTCATGGCCGAGGACCGCCTCGCACCAGGCGCCGGTGTGGATTTCGATCACCGGCACGCCGAGCGCGGCCGCCGCTTCGATCTGTCGCGCCTCCGGCGCAATGAACAGCGACACCCGGATCGCCGCTCCGCGCAACTCCGCGACCAGGGGGCGCAGCGCTGTCCTCCTGCCCGGCGGCGTCGAGCCCGCCCTCGGTGGTGCGCTCCTCGCGCCGCTCCGGAACGATGCAGGCGGCGTGGGGTTTCACCCGCGTGGCGATCTCCACCATCTCGCGGGTCGCCGCCATTTCGAGATTGAGGGGCTTGGTGATGCGCGCCTTGAGCCCGGCGATATCGGCGTCGCTGATGTGGCGGCGGTCCTCGCGCAGATGCGCGGTGATGCCGTCGGCGCCGGCGGCGACGGCGAGTTCGGCCGCCCGCAGCGGATCGGGATAACGGCCGCCGCGCGCGTTGCGCACGGTGGCGACGTGATCGATGTTCACGCCGAGGCGGAGCTGACGGACTTCGCCCATGCCGCTAGCCGTTGACCCGCTCGGCCTTGGCGACCATGGGCTTGGCACGCAATTGCGCGATGATGGCGGTGAGGTGCTTGAGGTCATAGACCTCGAGATCGATGGTGATCGAGGTGAAATCCGGCGCGCGGCGGCTCATCCGGATGTTGTCGATGTTGCCGTCATGCTCGGCGATGACCCGGGCGATCTGCGCCAGCGATCCGGGCTCGTTCACGGACTGCACGGCGATGCGGGCGGGGAACCGCTGCGGCGTGGCACCGTCGACGTCCCAGCGCACGTCGAGCCAGCGGTCCGGGGTTTCCTCGAAGTCCTTCAGGGCCGAGGATTGGATCGGATAGATCGTGATGCCCTCGCCCGGGGTCATGATGCCGACGATGCGGTCGCCGGGCACGGCGCCGCCGTCGGGGGCGAAGCGCACCGGCAGGTCGCTGTTGATGCCGCGGATCGGAATTGCGGTGCCCTTGTCCTCGCCACCCGGAAGCTTGAACTTCACGGCCTTGCCGGTGCGCAAGGCCGAACCAGCCCGGCTCCGGCTTGAGCGGTCCGATCGCGGCGGCGCGCTCTTCCTTGTAGTCGGGATACATGGCGCGGACCACGTCGGACGCCTTCATCTCGTTGCGGCCGACGGCGGCAAAGACATCGTCGATGGAATGGCGGGCAAGGCGGGGCAATGCGCCGATCAGCCGGTCGTCGGAATAGTCGCGCTTGGCGAGCCGGCACATGCGCTCGACGATGCGCCGGCCGAGTTCGGCATATTGGACGCGGACCGCCTGCCTGGTGGCACGGCGGATCGCGGCGCGCGCCTTGCCGGTGACGACGAGGGATTCCCACGCCGCCGGCGGCGCGAGCTGGGCCTTGGAGGTGAGCACCTCGACCTCGTCGCCGTTCTGCAGCTCCGACACCAGCGGCGCGATCTTGCCGTTGATCTTGCAGCCGACCGCCCGATTGCCGACATCGGTATGGACCGCATAGGCGAAGTCGATCGTGGTCGCCTTGCGCGGCAGCGCGATCAGCTTGCCCTTTGGGGGTGAAGCAGAACACCTGGTCCTGGAACAATTCGAGCTTGGTGTGCTCGAGGAATTCTTCCGGATTGGAGCCTTCGGCGAGCAGCTCGATGGTGCGCCGCAGCCACGCATAGGCGTTGGATTCCCGCGACAGCAATTCGGTCGGCGAGCCCTCGGCATCCTTGTAGAGCACATGGGCGGCAATGCCGTATTCGGCGATCTCATCCATCTCCTCGGTGCGGATCTGCAGCTCGACGCGCTGGTTGCCGGGGCCGATCACGGTGCTGTGGATCGAGCGGTAGTCGTTCTGCTTGGGCGTCGAGACGTAGTCCTTGAAGCGTCCCGGCACCACCGGCCAGGTGGTGTGGACGACGCCGAGCGCCTGGTAGCATTCCGGCACCCCCTTCACGATCACCCGAAAGCCGAAGATGTCGGAGAGCTGCTCGAAGCCGACCGCCTTGCGCTCCATCTTGCGCCAGATCGAATAGGCGCGTTTGCGCCGACCCCGCACCCGCACCTCGAGGCCACGGTTGGCGAGCTTGCGGACGAGTTGCGCCTCGATCTCCGCGATCAATCCGATGTGGCGCTCGGCGAGCGCGTCGAGCCGCTCGCTGATGACCTTGTGGGCCTCGGGATTGAGCTCGCGGAAGGCGAGGCTTTCGAGCTCCTCGCGCATCTCGTACATGCCGATGCGGCCGGCGAGCGGCGCATAGATGTCGATCGTCTCTTCGGCGACGCGGCGGCGCGCTTCCGCCGGCATATGCGCGATGGTGCGCATGTTGTGCAGGCGGTCGGCGAGCTTGACCAGGAGAACGCGCACGTCCTCCGCGATCGCCAGCAGCAGCTTGCGCAGGTTCTCCGCCTGCTTCGCCTCGCGCGAGACGAGGTCGAGCCGCTTGAGCTTGGTGAGCCCTTCGACCAGATGGCCGATGTCCTTGCCGAACAACTGGTCGATCTCGGCGCGGGTGGCCTCGGTATCCTCGATGGTGTCGTGCAGCAGCGCGGCGACGATGGTCGCGTCATCGAGCTTGTGGTCGGTGAGGATCGCGGCGACTTCGAGCGGATGGGAGAAATACGGATCGCCGGAGGCGCGCTTCTGCTCGCCATGCGCCTTCATGGCGTAGACATAGGCGCGGTTGAGGATGCTCTCGTCGGTGTTGGGGTTGTATTTGCGGACCCGCTCGACGAGATCGTATTGCCGCATCATCGGCTTGGCCGGCCTCGGCACCGGCTCCGAACCGGGCACCAGGCTCGGCGCCGCCCGGTCGCGCGCCGCCCGGTCGCGGGACTTGCCCTGGCTCTCCATCCGCGGCAGATCTGTCGACGGTCTCGCCATGCCAACACCTTAGCCGCGCGCGACGGCCGCCGCGGCTGTGTCCAAGATATCATGGCAAAGGCGGCCTTCAGCAAGCGTTAAGACAGTTTGGCGGACGCACCGATTTCAAAAACCCCGGCGATGATTTCCGGTGCGCGCCGCTGCCCGGGAAATCCCGCGGGAAAGCCGGCGCCGGTCAAGCCATCGCGAGCGCACTCACTAAAACGGCCCGGTTTTTCCGGGCCGTCTAGTCGCAAACCGCGGCAATGCGCGCGTCTACTCGTCGTCGTCCGGCTCGGGCGGCTCGGGTCGCTCTTCCGGAGGCGCCAGGCCTTCGAGGCCCTTGAGCAGCTCTTCCTCGGTCATGCGGTCGACGGTGACTTCGGTGTCGTCGGCCTCGATGCCGCCGGCGCCGGAGATCAGCGGCACGGTCTCCGGCTCGGGCTCGTCGACCTCGACGTATTTCTGCAGCGCGTGGATCAGGTCTTCCTTGAGATCGCCGGGCGAGATGGCGGCGTCGGCGATTTCACGCAGCGCCACCACCGGATTCTTGTCGTTGTCGCGGTCGATGGTGATCTGGGCACCGGAAGACACCATGCGGGCGCGATGGCTGGCGAGCAGCACGAGCTCGAATCGGTTTTCGACCTTGTCGATGCAGTCTTCGACGGTGACGCGGGCCATGACCTCGGCACTCCTTTGCTGCGCAAGAGCTGTTGATGATTTTCGGCCTGACTATAGATTACCGCAATGCAGCGCAAGAATAAAATGGGGGGATGCGACCACATCGCCTTAGATTCGGCTTGGCGAAGACGCAAACCTCTGTTAGCTCAAACCAATCGAGGGCGGTCGGCCGCGATTTTCTCTGCCGCGGAGGGGTCACGCCGCAGAGCATTTCGTGTCGCAGCCCTGTCCTCGAGCCTTGGAATGGATAATTTTGCCCTGCCCGGCGTGGCCGTTTGGCCAGACGCCAGCGTATTGGAAGAGAACCCCAATGTCTGTACCTGGAGAGAAGACCGCGCTGTTCATTGACGGCGCCAATTTGTATGCGACCGCAAAATCGCTCGGATTCGACATCGATTACAAGAGACTGTTGCGAGAATTCCAGTCGCGCGGCAATCTCCTGCGCGCGTTTTACTACACCGCGGTTGTGGAAGATCAGGAGTATTCATCGATCCGGCCCTTGATCGACTGGCTCGATTACAATGGCTATACGGTCGTCACCAAGGCGACCAAGGAATTCGTCGACCAGACCGGCCGCCGCAAGGTCAAAGGCAACATGGATATCGAGCTGGCGGTCAACGCCATGGAGATCGCCGGTCACATCGACCATATGGTGCTGTTTTCCGGAGACGGCGATTTTCGTTCGCTGGTCGAGGCGGTGCAGCGGCGCGGCGTGCGCGTCACCGTCGCTTCGACGGTGTCGACCCAGCCGCCCATGGTCGCCGACGAGCTGAGGCGCCAGGCCGATGTGTTTCTGGACATTGCCGAGCTGCAATCCAAGATCGGCCGCGACCCCGGCGAGCGCGGCGACCGTCCGCCGCGCGAGCCCAGGGGCGAGCCGCGGCAGCACACGCCGCAGTTCCTGCAGCGCACGACGGCGCCGCGGACCCCGGTCAGCACGGCGGCCGACGATGACGAATTCGAAGAGGATTGAGATCAGCGCGCGCTGAACTCGCCCCCGAAAACGGCACCGATGTCGCGATCGATTGAAGACGCAGGCCATGACTGCCCGCGGTGCCCACGTCTCGTGGCCTTTCGCGAGGCGTGGCGGAGCAAGCAACCGGACTGGTTCAATGCCCCGGTGCGGTCGTTCGGCCCGGTCGAAGCACGCCTGCTCATCGTCGGCCTGGCGCCGGGATTGCAGGGGGCCAACCGCACCGGACGCCCGTTCACCGGCGACTATGCCGGCGACCTGCTCTACCAGACGCTGCACGAATACGGGTTTGCGACCGGCACTTATGCGGCGCGGCCCGACGACGGCCTGATGCTGCACGACGCCCGCATCACCAACGCGGTGCGCTGCGTGCCGCCGGAAAACAAGCCGAACGGCGCGGAGATCGCGCACTGCCGCGATTTCCTGCGCGCCACCATTGCGGGAATGCCGAACCTCGCGGCGATCGTCGCCCTCGGACGGATCGCCCACGACACCACCGCCGTGGCGCTGGGCCGGCGCATCTCGGCCCTCAAATTCGGCCACGGCGCGACCCATGATGTCGAGACGCTCACCGTTTTCGACAGCTATCACTGCTCCCGCTACAACACCAATACCGGCGTGCTGACGACCGAAATGTTCCGCACGGTGTTTGCGGCGGTGCGTGCCTACCTCGATGCGCGAAGCCACGCCGCCACCACGCCGGCGCTCTGGTCGGGCGGAAACACCGGATAGAACACCTTGGCGACGATGCCGTCGTCGATCACCAGCACCATGCGCCTTTGCAGGGTCATGCCGTCGACGACGAAGGTCGGCAGGCGCAGCGCCCGGGTGAACCGGAGCCCGGCATCGCCGAGAATCGCAAACGGCAGGTGCAGGCGCTCCACCACTTCGCGCTGGTAGTCGCCGTCCTGGGTGGACATGCCATAGAGATGGGACACGCCGAGCGCTTTCAATTCGGCGAAATGATCGCGAAACGAACACGATTGCGGGGTGCAGCCGCGCGCTCCGGGGATCGCGTCCCAGCCATCGGGAAGCGGCTGCCCGGGCCGCCCGGTGCGCGGATAGATGTAGACGACGGTGCGGCCGGACAGCGCCGCCAGATCGACCTCGCTGCCGTCGGTCGCCGCCAACGCAAGAGACGGCAGCTTGAAGCCTTCGAGATGGCGCGCTGCGCCGTCGTCTTGCGGCACCGGCAGGTCGGCGGGCAGAATGTTGGGGTCGTGGAGTGAGTTCACAATGTGGGCCTCTTCGATAGTCTCGCAAGGTTGAAGGCTAGACACTGTCATAAGTTGAATCAATGGCTTAGGAGACCTTCGGAGGGCCCGTCGCAACTGGCCGCCGCACGCTGAGCGGCGCCGGCGGCGGTTCTGGGTAATCGCGGGCGGTCGCTCTTATATAAGGCCTACTTTCCCCCATGCATATCTAGTATGCCACCGCATTTTTGTTGCTATCGATAGCGTTAGATGCCTTAAATCTATGTTTGAGTCAGATTTTGATTCGACGCGCGAGTCTGCGCTATGGCAGACTTCGTAGCATGTCCAATGTGGCTCGATTCCCGGCAGCAGATTCAGCAAAGCAGCCTTCTTCGAGTGATCCGAAGTCGGAAGCGGTTGCAAACGCGATCAGAACACTTCTCGCACCTCTCTCGCCTGAGGAGCAGCAGTGCGTTTTGGACAGGCTGACGGAGATGCTGCGCCCAATCCCTGCCCCGCGAGCGGGAGACGTACTGGGCGCGATAATTCGGCTTCTGCCGCAACGTCGAGATTGGACCGTTGAGGATCTAAAGTCGGAGGTTGGCAGTCACGGCGTCCAAGCAACCTCAAAGGAAGTCTACAACGCGGTCGGTTACTTGGCTCGCAAAGGACACATCCGGCGCGTCGGATACGGACAATATGTCGTGGATGGAGTTGCTGTTGTCACCTCCGAGGAAATAGGAGGCGCGCCAACGCGACACGAACAGTATGGCGTCGATTAAGAAAACGGCGATCGGCAAGCGCCGATCGCCGATCGCCGAATGAACACCGTCGATGGGGCACGTCCTGAGAAAACAGAACCCTTCGACTTACAGAGGCCCCAATTTCCGGACCGCGATCCGGGTTAGGAGCACCCCATGTGGCAAACCGTCTTTTTAGATGGCCGCCCTTGAGGGCGGAGGTTCAATCCGTCCCCCAATTTTCTCCGATTAACACATTCGCTTGATTCCGTCGAGACGCCGAATGTTCGCCGTTCGACGGTGAGCGATTCTTTGTCAACGATGTCTAACTAAGAAAGGGCCGCAACCATGGCCTTTAGCCAAGCTACCAAAGATGCTGCCTATCGAAGGGCCGGCGGCAAGTGCGAATGCGAAATGAAGATTTGCGGCAGCCATCGCGGACGTTGCAACGCTTCTCTCGCTAACGGATGGCACGCGCACCACAAGCACACGCTCGCTGGTGGCGGTGGAGACGATCTCGGAAACTGTCTCGCGATGTGCGTCCCCTGCCACAAGGCCACCCCTTCGTACGGGTAGTAGAAGGTAGTAGAAGACTCCGAACGTGACTTTCGACCGCCGGCATCGCAACAGGATCGACGATGCTTGATTCTGAAGCGGTGTCGGAGTCACCACCTTTCGGATGCGCCGTCGTCTTTTGGCACCGGAAGCTCGGCCGGCAGGATGTTTGGAGTGTGGTGCATGCTCATGCAACGGGTCCCATCGAGCCGCCGCCGGCGCTGATCGTTCGCCCATTCAAAGCAGCTTCAAAAATTCATCTCGCGTGAGTCCCGCTTGCTGGATGATCGCCGAAATCGTACCGCGCGGCAGATCGCGATTGTGATGCGGCACCGTCGTATGATGGCCCGTTCGCGCATTGAACATTTGGTAGTGGCTGCCGGCGATACGAACGACGACGAAGCGGGCCCGTTCCAAAGCCGAGACCACCTGCCGCGGCTTGAGCGCCGGCAGTCGGCTCATACATGCTCGCCGATTTTCGCGCTCAGCTGTTCGAAAATGGGCTCTGCTTCGTTTTCATCCTGCAGCATGTGTGCCAAACGATCGAAGCGGGAAACCGCCTCAGGCGCGTCGCTTTCCGGGATCGCCTCGCCATGCTCGACCATGACCTCGATCAACCCCTCCATGGCATCGCGCGCCATCGCTCGGGCTTCGTCGAGCGTTTCGCCATAAGTCACGAGGCCCGGCAGCGCCGGGCACGTCACGGTATAGCCGCCCTCGGGTTCCGGGGCGAACACGAACGTGTAAGTCCTGGTCATCGCTTCGAAAGCCTCGATGATTTTCACACGATGCGGGTGTTAGTATACGCAGCCATTCCCGACCGCGCCACGGTGGTTCGGACCTATCGGCCCGTTCGGGCCAGACTCGGTTTCGGCCCTCATCGATACGACAAGAATTCCATCAGCGAGCCGTCGGGATCGCGGAAATAGACGCTGGTGCCTTTCCCCTTGGCGCCATTGCGCGCGACCGGGCCAAGCTCGATTGCCACCTTGCAGCGCGCGAGGTGGGCGATGGCATCGGCGATCGGTCCGTTCCATTCGAAGCAGACATCGCTGTTGCCGGGCTGCACCGGAAGGCGCGCGACCGGGTCGCCCTTGACGCCCGGACCATGGCAATTGAGCTGGGTATCGCCGAACCGGTAGGCGAACCCGGCGCCGCGCGGCACCACCTGCGCGCCGATGACATCGCGATAGAACGCGTTCGAGCGCTCCCAATCGGAAATGTGGATCACGCAATGATCGAGCTTCACCGGCAATGCCATGATCGTCCCCTCGCCCGCCGCGCCTCGCCGCTTATCCTTTGAGTCGCATCAGGCGGCCGCGTTCGCGCTCCCAGCTTCGTTTCTTTTCCGTCTGGCGCTTATCGTGGAGCTTCTTGCCGCGGCCGAGCGCGATCTCGATCTTGGCGCGCCCCTTGTCGTTGAAGAACAGCTTGAGCGGCACGATGGTCATGCCCTCGCGGTCGACCGCCACCGCGAGCTTGTCGATCTGGCGACGGTGCAGCAGCAGCTTGCGCGGCCGCTTCGGCGCATGATTGAACCGGCTGGCCTGGAGGTATTCCGGGATGTTGGAATTGACCAGCCAGATCTCGCCGCCCTTCGCATCGGCATAGGATTCGGCGATGTTGGCTTTACCCTGTCGCAGCGATTTCACCTCGGTCCCGGTCAGCGCAATGCCGGCCTCCACCACCTCGCCGATCTCATAGTTGAAGCGGGCCTTGCGGTTGTCGGCAATGATCTTGAAGGTGCGTGGTTTTTTTTCTGCCATTGGGTGCTGTCTCGGCGCCTGCGCCGCGTGGAAACTCAGGTCTTTTTCAAGAGGTCGCGAATCTCCGTGAGGAGTTCGGCCTCGCGCGAAGGCTTGGGCGGCTCGACGGGTTTTGCGGCTTCGTTCTTCTGTAACTTGGATAATGCCTTGATCGCGAGGAATAGCACGAAGGCGATGATGGCGAAGTTGATCACGATTGTGATGAAACTTCCCCAAGCCAACACCGCGCCTTGTTTTTTTGCTTCAGCAAGCGAATCCGCCGTGACCTTGGACGATAGCGGCAGGAAATAGTTCGAGAAGTCGAGGCCGCCGGTGATCGCGCCGATGATGGGCATGATGACATCGCCCACCAGCGAGCTGACAATGCTGCCGAACGCCGCCCCGATGATCACGCCGACGGCGAGATCGATGACGTTGCCACGCAAGGCGAATTTCTTGAAGTCTTCGAGCATCGCGCGTTCTCCCGGAATGGCACGCGTATCACTTAATCTGCGTGCCGTCGAAGCCCAACCCGACCTCTCCCTTCGGAAAAGACCGGGCGGCTACTGGTCGGCTGGACGCTTCTGGGCCTGATGGAAGACGCCGAGTATGCGCAACTCACCTCGCTCCTCCACAACTTCATAAACGATGATGTAAGGAAGGCCGCGGACGACCCATTCGCGTGTTCCTTTCAAGCTGCCGGTTCGACCGGCGTTCGGAAGAACTTTCAGCAATCGGCTTGCGGCATGTAGAGCCGCACTCACGCGCTTCGCCGCTGCCGGATTTCGTTCCCACCCAGATATTCCTGTATGGAACCGACCTGCAGGTGCGCGCGCCGTGACCATCGGACCTCTAAAGGCCGAATTGCCGCCACAGGTCCGTCATTTCTTGTTCGGACGCAAACAGACCCTCTCGCATCTCCCGGCGGGCCAATTCGACCTCAGCCATTTGTTCCGGCGTGAGTTGCGCCGAGTCGAGGTCATGGTCGATCAACCCCAGCAGCACAGACGCCAGACGATCTTGCTCGGAGTCACTCAGTTTGCGGGCCTCTGCGACCGCCTTGTCCAATAGCTTGGTCATACGCTGCGCCCCTAATTGACCAACCCCGCATGCACCATGGCCTCGCGGACCGCGGTCTTCGACTTGTCCGACAGCGCGACCATCGGCAGGCGCACGGTATCGGCGCACTTGCCGAGCACCGCGAGCGCGTATTTGGCGGGCGAAGGGTTGGTCTCGATAAAGAGGTTCTGATGCAGCGGCATCAGCTTGTCCTGCAGCTCGAGTGCGGCGGCATAGTCGCCGCGCAGGCAGGCGCCCTGGAATTCGGCGCACAGCCGCGGTGCCACGTTCGAGGTCACGGAGATGCAGCCATGGCCGCCATGGGCCATGAAGCCGAGCGCGGTGGCGTCCTCGCCGGAAAGCTGGGTGAACTCCGGCCCGAGTTCGGCCCGTTGCTGGGACACCCGCACCATGTTGGCGGTGGCATCCTTGACCCCGGCGATGTTCTTGAGCTCGTAGAGCCGCTTCATCGTATCGACCGACATGTCGATCACCGAGCGGCCCGGGATGTTGTAGATGATGATGGGAATCCCAATGGCTTCATCGATCGCCTTGAAGTGCTGATAGAGGCCCTCCTGGGTCGGCTTGTTGTAGTAGGGCGTGACCACCAGGACCGCATCGGCGCCGGCCTGTTCGGCATGCCGGGCCAGTTCGATCGCCTCCCGGGTCGAGTTCGACCCGGCGCCGGCAATAACGGGCACGCGCCGCTTGGCCTGGTCGATGCACCACTCCACCACCTTCTTGTGCTCGTCATGGGAGAGCGTCGGGCTTTCGCCGGTGGTTCCGACCGGAACCAGGCCGTTGGTGCCCTCCCCGATCTGCCATTCCACCAGGCCGCGGAACGCTGCCTCGTCGACCGAGCCGTTCTTGAATGGGGTGACCAGGGCGGTAAATGATCCCCGAAAGCCCGTCTTGGCGCCCATGATACGCTCCTGAAGGTGGGAATCTGCGCGCGCCGCGCGTCCCCTTCGTATTGATAGCCATTCCGGCGCGGCGATTAAAGCCCTCCGTCTCCCGGCATCCCAGGGCCGCCGAACCATTGCCACTATTCAACGGTTAGGCTTTCCTCAACCTTTGCAAACCAAAGGTAGTGGGAATCCATTGGGACGGGGGACATTTTGGCCCAGCATCATTGCGGCAACGGTCTGGCGGTCTATGCGATTGCCGGCATCGTTGCGCTCACGTCGGGCGCCATGGCGGCCGGCGAGCCGTCGAACAAGGCGCCCCATAAAGAGACCGCGGCGGCCGGCGCAAAGCACGTACCGATGCCGCGGCCGCGGCCGCGCCTGGTGGCGGGCCGTCAGCCCGTCACCTCCGGCGGCCCCGTCCTTGCCTCGCTCGCGCCGGTGGATGCGGCCACGACGCGTCCGGACCCGACGCCCGCGCTGACCGCCTCCGCCGCGGACCTCGCGGCGGTGCGGGAGGCGATCGAATATACCCGTCGCGGCAGGGCGAAGGACGCCACCGAGGTGCAGCAGCGGATCGCGGATCCGCTCGCCCGCAAGCTGGTCGAATGGGCGATCCTTCACAGCGACGAGAACGGCGCCGATTTCTCCCGTTTCCAGGCCTTCATCGCGGCCAATCCGAGCTGGCCCAATATCGGGATGTTCCGCCGGCGGGCCGAAGCCATGCTGTGGCAGGAGCGCGCCGACCTCGCCACCATTCGCCCGTTTACGGGAGACCGGCCGCTATCGGCCAAGGGACGCTTCGCGCTCGGCCGCGCGCTCCTCGCCCAGGGTGACCGCGCCGGCGCCCAGGCGCTGATCCGCGACGCCTGGAGGAGCGAATTGCTGCCGAGCGACCTCGAGGAGCAGATTCTCGGCACCTTCGACGACCTCATCACCCGGACGGACGAAAAAGTCCGCATGGAGCGCCGGCTCTACGCCAACGACAACGCAACCGCCTTGCGCGCCGCCCATCGCCTCGGCGGCATCGAGCCGGCGATCGCGAAGGCGCGGGCCGCCGTCAATGAGAAGTCTCCCGGCGCCGTGGCGCTGATCGAGGGACTGCCGTCGAGCGCCGATCAAGACGCGGGCGTCCTGTTCAGCCGCATTCAACTGCTGCGGCGCGCCGATAAGATCGCCGCAGGCGGCCGAGTTGATGTTGGCGGCACCGCGCGACGCCGCCCAGATTTACGATCCCGACGAGTGGTGGGTCGAGCGCCGCCTGATTGCGCGCAAGCTGCTCGACCTCGGCAACCCGTCGGCCGCCTACCGGGTGGCGCGCGAGGCGGCGCCGCCGAACAAGGAAAACTACCGGGTCGAGCACGAGTTCACGGCGGGCTGGATCGCGCTGCGCTTCCTCAAGGATCCCGCCACCGCCGCCCAGCACTTCGCCCGCATCGGCTCCGGCGTCTACAACCCGATCTCGCTGGCGCGCGCCGGCTATTGGCGCGGCCGCGCCGCCGAGGCGATGAACAAGACCCAGGAGGCGCGCTCCCATTACGAGCAGGCGGCCCGCCACAGCACCGCCTATTACGGCCAGTTGGCCCGCGCCCGGCTCGGCCTCCCCGAGATCGCGTTGGCGTCGCCCCCGGCGCCGTCGGCGGAGAAGCGCGCGGCGCTGGCGCACAACGAGGTCGTGCAGGCGACCGAAATGCTTTACGCCGTCAACGAGAACGATCTCGTCATCCCGATCGTCGCGGACCTCGCCGAGCGCGGGTCGGATGTCGGCATGCTGGTGGCGCTCGCCGAACTGACCGCGAAGCATGACGATGCGCGCTGCGCCCTGCTGATCGGCAAGGGAGCGCTCGGACGCGGCCATCCGTTCGATCACTACGCCTTCCCGACTTTCGGCCTGCCGCGCTATTCCTCGATCGGACCCGAGGTCGAGCCGGCCGTGGTCTATTCGATCGCGCGCCAGGAAAGCGCGTTCAATCCGAGGGACGTGTCGAGCGCCAACGCGCTCGGCTTCATGCAGGTGACGCCCGACGCCGGCCGCTATGTCGCCAAGAAATTCAACGTGGCGTTCGACCAGAAGCGCCTGCTGCACGACAACGTCTACAACATGCAGATCGGCGCGGCCGAGTTGGGCGACGACATCGCCGCCTATAATGGTTCCTACATCATGGCATTTGCCGGCTACAATGCCGGCCGCGGCCGGGTCAAGGAATGGGTCGAGCGCTACGGCGACCCGCGCGATCCCAAGGTCGATCCGGTCGACTGGGTCGAGCGCATCCCGTTTTCGGAGACCCGCAATTACGTCCAGCGCATCATCGAGAACGTGCAGGTCTATCGGGCGCGTTTCGGCGGCGGCACGCGCCTGCGGATCGAGGCGGACCTGCACCGCGGAGCAGGTGCGGCCAACTGAGCGACACCAACTGCGCACTCCCTGTTGGCTCGCACCAATGCCCGTGCAATAACGCCTCGTCGGCGCCCCTCCCGTCCCTTCCCCGCAGGCGGAGAAGGGGCAGGATCGGGGCCCCGCGACCAGGACCGCGGGCGAGGAATGTTCGGGAATGCCAAGCGTCGGCGGCGCGGACATCGAGACGGCAATCGCACTGTTCAAGGCGGGAAACGCGGCCGGCGCCGCGCAATCCTGCCGGGACGTATTGCGCCACGACCGCCGCAACGTCACCGCGCTGTTTCTACTCGCGCTGACGCAGATGCAGGAGCGTAATTTCGAGGCGGCCGAGCATCAGTTCGCCAAGGCGACGAAGCTCGACCCCAAGGCCGCCGAGATCTGGGCAAACCGCGGCAACAACCAGATCGCGCTCGGCCGGCCCGAGCTGGCGCTGGAATTCCTGGCCCGCGCCCTGGCGCTGGAACCGAATTTTCCGGAAGCGCTTTACAATCAGGCGAAGCTCCTCGCGGACGCAGGGCGTCTCGACGCGGCGCTCGCGGCCTACGACAAGTGCATCGCGCTGGTCCCGCGCTTCGCCGACGCGCTCAACAATCGCGGCGTGATCCTGGCAAAGCTCGGCCGCCATGAGGAGGCTCTGGCGAGCTACGAGAAATGCCTCGCCATTGCGCCCAAGGCGGCCGACACGCTCAACAACCGGGGCAACCTGCTGGCTGCGCTCGGCCGCCGCGAGGAGGCGCTCGCGAGCTATGATGCGAGCCTCGCCGTCGCTCCCGACATAGCAGATACGCTCGTCAACCGGGCCAACCTGCTGGCATCGCTGCGCCGCCTCGAAGAGGCGCTGGCGGGCTACGACCGCGCCATGCTGGTGGCGCCCGACCGGCCCGAACTGCTCGACCGCCGCGGCAATGTTCTCGCCGCGCTGGGGCGCGACGCCGAAGCCTTCGCAAGCTTCGACGCCTGCGTCTCCATCGCACCCGAATTTACGGCGGGCTGGCTCAGCGTCGCAAAGCTGCTGATCGCCCGCCAGCGTTTCGCGGAAGCGCGCAACGTCATCGGCAAGCTTCTCGCCGTCACGCCCGATGCCGATTTCGCCCAGGGGTCCTTCGCCTTTGCGAAATTGAGCCTGTGCGACTGGGACGGCCTCCCCGAGGTCGTCTCGACGTTGCGGGATCAGGTGCGGCAGGCGAAAGCCGTGACGCTGCCGTTCCATGCCCTTTTGACGCTGGCCTCGCCGCACGAGCAATTGCTGTGCGCGCAGGCCCGCGCCGCGCTGGAATTCCCGCGCGCCGCGGTCGCGAGCATCGCGCCGGGCCGCTATGATCATGACCGCATTCGGCTCGCCTATCTCTCCGCCGATTTTCGCGAGCATCCGGTCTCCCGATTGCTGGCAGGGTTGATCGAACGCCACGACCGCTCGCGGTTCGAGACCATCGCCATATCGTTCGGCCCGGACGACGGCAGCGAGATGCGCGCCCGCATCAAGGGGGCCTGCGAACGCTTCATCGATGTCGATACGCTCGGCGATTTCGAAGCGGCGAAGCTGTTGCGCATGCTCGAGGTCGATATCGCGGTCGACCTGATGGGCTTCACCCAGGGCTGCCGCCCCGGCATTCTGGCTCCCCATCCCGCTCCGCTGCAGGTCGCCTTCCTCGGCTATGCCGGCACCACCGGCACCGATTTCATCGACTACATCATCGCCGACCGCATCGTCGCGCCCCACGAGCAGCACGCGTTTTTTTCGGAGCGCGTGGTGCTTCTGCCGGACTGCTGCCAGCCCGGCGAGCCGCGCAAGGTGGCGGCGCGGACGCCGACCCGCAGCGAAGCGGGATTGCCGGCGCATGGCTTCGTGTTCTGCTGCTTCAACCAGGCCGTCAAGACTGACGCCCGCTGTGTTCGATGTCTGGATGCGGCTGCTGTCGCGGGTCGACGACAGCGTGTTGTGGCTTCCGGCCGGCAATGCGGACGTATCCGCCAATCTCCGCAGCGAAGCCGGGCGGCGCGGCGTCGACCCCGAACGGCTGGTCTTCGCGCCGCGAGTTCCGGCCAACCAAGACCATCTCGCCCGCCAGCGCGTGGCCGACCTGTTTCTGGACACCACCCCCTACAATGCCCACACCTCTGCGAGCGACGCCCTGTGGGCGGGTTTACCGGTCGTCACCTGCCTCGGAGAGGCCTTCGCGGGACGGGTGGCGGCGAGCATGCTGCATGCGATCGGCATGAGCGAACTGGTGACGGCCTCGCTCGACGCCTACGAGGCGCTGGCGTTCAAGCTTGCCACCGAGCCGACGCTGCTCGGCGCCGTCAAAGCAAAGCTCGCCGCGCATCGCGACACCCATGCGCTGTTCGACACCGCCCGCTTCTGCCGCGGCATCGAGGCCGCCTATGCCACGATGCACGAACGACACCGGCGCGGCGAGCCGCCGGAAGGCTTTGCAATCGCCGCGCGGGATCACGACACGCCATGAACGTGGACGAGGTCTTGCAGCGTGCGATGAAAGCCTACAGCATCGGGAATCTCGGCCAGGCCGAGCTCTTGTTCAATCGGGTATTGGCGGCGGACAAGCGGCAGTTCAATGCGCTGCACATGCTCGGCATCCTCCAGAGCCGGCGCCGCAATTACGCCGAGGCCGTGCGCCTGATCGCCCGTGCGATCGAGGTGGCGCCGCACTCGGCGGAAGCCCAAGCCGACCTCGGCCGCGTCGCGTTCGAGATGGGTGACGCGCCGCAGGCGGCCGAAAGCTACCTCCGCGCGCTCGCACTCGACCCCGGCCACGCCGCTGCCCTGGTCGGTTACAGCGTCATTCTGCGCAACAGCGGGCGTCCTGGCGAGGCCCTTGCGCACTGCGACAGGGCACTGGCGCTGGCACCGGACGACCCCGAGGCGCTGCGGCATCGCGCCGCCGCGCTGGTCGACCTCGCCCGCCACGAGGATGCGCTCGCCGCCTATGACAAGGCGGTGGCGCTGGCACCCGGCGACGCCGAGGCCTGGCTCGGCCGCGCGCTTGCGTGCTTCGCGCTGCGGCGCCCCGACGATGCCCGCGCGGCGATCCAAAAGGCCGTGGCGCTCAAACCCAATTCGCCGCAGGCCTGGCTCGGGCTCGGAAACATCCTGTCGGCGCAAGGAAGCCATTACGAGGCGCTCGCGGCCTACGACAAATCCCTCGCCCTCGACCCGCAGATGGCGGACGCTTGGCGCGGACGTGCATCCGTCCTGACGGCGCAGCACCGGCACCCCGACGCGGCCGCGGCCTACGAGAAGCTGCTGGCGATCAGGCCGGACGCCGAACATGTCCCGGGCTTGCGCCTGCTCGCCAGGATGCAGGTCTGCGACTGGGCGGACTGGAGCGGCGAATGCGATCGCATCCTCGCCGGGATCCGGCAGGACAGCCCGGTCGCCAGCCCGTTCGTGCTGCTGGTGGTTCCCGCCACCGCGTCCGACCAGGACAGATGTGCCCGAGCCTATTCCTGCGCGCATCATCCGGCGCAATCGCCGCCGGTCTGGCAGGGAGAAAAGTACCGCCGCGCTAAGATCAACGTCGCCTATATTTCGTCGGATTTTCGCGACCACCCGGCTTCCCGTTTGCTGGCCGGCCTGGTCGAGCGCCACGATCGCGAACGGTTTGGGATCACCGCCATATCCTTCGGCCGCGATGACGGGAGCGAGATGCGGACCCGCCTCAAAAGTGCGTTCGACCGCTTCGTCGAAGTCGAGGGGCAAAGCGATCTCGATGCGGCTGCGCTTGTCCGCGCGTTGGAGATCGATATCGCCGTCGATTTGACGGGCTTCGCCGAAGTGAGCCGCCCCGGCATCCTGGCGTGGCGGCCGGCGCCGATCCAGGCCCGCTGGCTGGGTCACCCCGGGACCACCGGCGCCGATTACATCGACTACATCCTCGCCGATCGCTTCGTCGTGCCGGCGGACCAGCGCCCCTTCTATCGCGAACACGTCGTCACTCTGCCCCACTCCTGGCGTCCCGATGACCAAGGCGCGATCGCGCTGCGCACGCCGACGCGCCACGAAGCGGGATTGCCGCCGCGCGGCTTCGTATTCTGCGCCTTCAACCAGCCGACCAGGATCACGCCTGATGTGTTCGACGTCTGGATGCGGCTGCTTTCGTGTGTCGACGACAGCATGTTATGGCTTTCCGCCGGGCATGCCGCCGCCTCTGCCCACCTTCGCGCCGAGGCCGAGCGGCGGGGCGTCTATGGCGAAAGGCTGGTCTTCGCACCGAGACTCCCCGGAAACGAAGACCAAAACGCGGACCAAGACGCAAACCATCTGGCGCGCCATCGCCTCGCCGGCCTGTTTCTCGACACGCTCCCCTGCAATGCCCTGACGGCGCGGCGGGCAATGCGCTCCGGGCCGGGCTGCCGGTCGTCACCGCCATGGGCCAGACCTTCGCGGGGCGCGTCTGCGGGAGCATGCTCCATGCGGCCGGATTGGCGGAACTGGTGACGGAATCGCTTGCCGAATACGAGGCGCTCGCGCTCAAGCTCGCGACCGAGCCGGCGCTGCTCCGGGGCTTCGCGGCAAAGCTCGCCGCCCAGCGCGACGCATGCGCCTGGTTCGACATCGACCGGTTCCGGCGCCATATGGAGGCGGCCTACACGACGATGCGCGAACGCCACTTGCGCGGCGAGCCGCCCGAGGACTTCGCGGTTTCGGCAATCGAAGCTTGAAGCAGACGGAGGCATTCATGGGTGAGAGCCGGTTCATCACGACGAAGGACGGACTGAGGCTGCACGCCCTCGACTTTGGCGACCGGCATTCGCCGCACCTGCCGGTCGTCTGCCTGCCCGGCCTGACGCGCACCGTCGAGGACTTCGCGGTCCTCGCTCCCGCGCTGGCGAACGACCGCCGGGTGCTCTGCCTCGACTACCGCGGGCGCGGCCGCTCGGACTACGACCCCAATCCCGAACACTACGCGGTCGCGGTGGAAACCGCCGATGTCATGACCGTCATGGCGGCATTGGAGGCCGGGCCGGCCATCATCGTCGGCACCTCGCGCGGCGGGCTGATTGCAATGACGCTTGCTGCACTCAAGGCGGAACTGCTCGCCGGGGTCGTCCTCAACGATATCGGCCCGGTGGTCGAAGCCGCAGGCGTGGCACGGATCAAGAGCTATGTCGGCCAAATGCCGCAGCCGGCGAGCTACCAGGAGGTCGCCGAATTTCTGCAGCGCAGCACCGGAAACCAGTTTCCCACGCTCGGCGCCGCCGATTGGCTGGCCGCGGCCAAACGCGGCTGGCGCGAGGAAGGCGGCCGGCTGGTGACCACTTACGATCCGGCGCTCGCCCGCGCCCTCGCAGACGTAGGCCCAGACCAGCCGTTCCCGACCCTGTGGCCGCAATTCGACGCGATGGCGCAGGTGCCGCTGATGGTCGTGCACGGCGCCAATTCCGACATCTTGAGCACTGCGACCGTGGACGCGATGCGGGCACGCCGCCCCGACATGGATGTGCTGGTGGTCCCCGACCAGGGTCACGCGCCGCTGCTCGCGGAAACCGGCACCATCCGCGCCATCGCCGCCTTCGCGGCCAAGTGCGATGCGGCCAAGTACGCGGCGAAGTACGACGCGGCGCAGCATTGACCGCGCAAGAGCCTATGGCGCGGTCTTCTGCTGCTCCTTCCAGCGCAGGAATTCGAGGAACAGCGCCGCCTGGTCGGACTCGCTGAGCGGCGGCCTGGCGCGTTGCGCGGTTGCTCGGCCATCGACCCTGCGGTCGCGCGGTGCGCCTCGGCCGCAGGGGCGGACTCGCTGAGCGGCGGCTTGTTGCGCGGCACGGTCTGCGCCGCCGGCGATCTTGCCGTTGCGCGCTGGGTCTCGGCTGCCGGGGCGGGCGTAGCTCCCACCGTCCATGGCCTGAGATACCAGCACCGGCGTTCGGTCGGGCGGTCGATGCGATAGAACCAATGGCTGCCTTCCGGGGGGCGCGATTGGGGTCGGTGAGGCACTCCACCGCTGCGCGCGCGTGCCGGTGTCGGCGCCGAGCGCCAGCGTGGCGCCGATCATCCCGGCGGCGACCACGGGAACGCAGCAGACAGCACGCATCGACATCCTGACCTCCATGGCCGGCGCATGATTGCGCGACGTCGCAACCTTCGCGGCGAGACCATGCGCAGCATTGAAGAGATTGGAGCGCGATCCGCTCGAATGGCGAAAGCTCCCATGCCGGTCGTGCAGATGTAGGGCGGCAATGCGCTGCAATTCCGGCAAGGCGATGCCGCCCGATGCCTCAATTCGCGCGCAGCAGCAAGCCGGCATTCTGACACGCAGCGCCTTCGCACCTAAACGCTCGGCTTGGCCACCATCAGCCAGATTATCGCGACGACCGTTGCGAACGCAGGAAACCCCAATGCCAACCACAGATGGAACAGCCGAAAATAGGCGCGGGGAAGCGGCCGGTCCGACTGTGCCGCCTCGCGTGCAAGGGTCCACATCCGAAATTGAATCCAGACGACAGGGAGCCAGAATGCCCCGGTTGCGAGATACAAGACCAAGCTAAGGCCGATCCAACCGCTAAACAGCGGAAAGCCTGCCAGGTCAGCCAATGCTGCCCCGGTCACCGGCTGCAGCAGCACGGCCGATGCGGTGAAGATCGCATCTGCGACAATGACGATGCCCGCGGTGTGCGCAACCAAGGCCGCATCACGTGTCCGATGGGCCATCAGCATGAAGAAGGCGATGCCGACACCGGTGCCGAACAGAACGGCGGCCCCGATCACATGCGCGAGTTTCAGCGCGGTGTAGAGATCCATCAACGATCCGGTCGCAGCAAGAGGATCACTGATTGCCGGTGCCCGCGCCTCATTGTCGCCTATCGAGGCAGCGATTCGAATATCGTACCCCGGCCAAATCCCAGGCGCGCCAGCCGAAAGGCGATGCTGGTCTTGAGCACGCCCAATCCATAGACCACGCTGCGACGAAAGTTGATGGAAGAGGCTTCCGGAAAGTACCTTGCCGGACACGATATCTCGCCGACCCTGAAATCCCATGTAGATCACCTGGGACAGCATTTGATTGTCGAATATGAAATCGTCCGAATTGCGTTCCAATGGAAGGCTTTCGATAACTGCCCTGGTGAAACCGCGATACCCGGTATGATATTCGGACAGCTTGTGTCCAAGAAAGATATTCTGAATCAAAGTAAGCGCACGGTTCGCAATATATTTATACAGGGGCATGCCGCCGGCGAGCGCGCTGACGCCGAGAATGCGCGAACCGAGGACGACATCGAATAATCCGGAACCCAGCATGGCGCCCATCGGCAGCAATAGCTTCGGCGTGTATTGATAGTCCGGATGCAACATGATGACGATGTCGGCGCCTCGTTCCAGCGCCAGGCGATAGCAGGTCTTTTGGTTTCCGCCATATCCCTTGTTGTAATCATGTCGAACGGCGAAAATGCCCAGATTCCTCGCCAACCGCAAGGTGTCGTCCGTGCTCGCGTCGTCGACCAGGACGACGTCATCGACGATACCGGCCGGGATCTCGCGAAGGGTCCTTTCGAGCGTTCGCACCGCATTATAGGCGGGCAACACAACGCAAACTTTGCGGTTTTCGATCATGCGACAACTCTACCGATCCGTTTGCTCGACTGCCCGATTGCTGCCGGAGCACGGTGCCGGACGAGAATCGCAGACTCTTCCCAGCTTCCGGTCGAATTGTTAACATGAAACCCGGCCGAAGCGTCATCCGGGAATGCACGAGCGAGCGTGTCCGGCGGCGACGTGGCACGTTGGGGGACAATCCGGATGGCATATGTTGCGGCGCAGCGCGCGAGTCGTCTGGGGAGGCTTCATCCGGGGAGGCTGAGCCTGTCGCATCGAGCGAAGGATCGCCATGGCAGATGAAGACTGGATCGATATCGGCGCCGCCGCGGATCTTTCCAAGGCGCCGCTCAGGCGCGCCACCGCGGAGGATCGCGAGATCGCGGTTTCTTTCAGGGACGGACAATTCGGCGTGGTCTCGAACGCGTGCAATCATGCGGGCGGCCCCCTCGGCGACGGCCGCCTCGATGGCGAATACATCGTCTGCCCCTGGCATAATTGGAAGTTTCACCGCTGCAGCGGGCTCGGCGAGCCGGGTTTCGAGGAGGACCGCGTTCCCGCCTATCCCGTCAAGGTCGAGAACGGCCGCGTCCTCGTCGATCTTTCCGCGCCGACCAAGCGTGCGAAGAAGCCGCACCCGCCGCATCCGCTGGCGCGCAAGGTCGAGCGCGCGGCCGGCCCGCTTCGTCTCGCCGGCATTTCGACCACCGCCGATGGATGCGGCAAACCCGCGCTTCTCGGGCTCCGGACCATCTTCTCGATCATGCGTTGCGCGCCGGCCGCGATCTCGGCGCCGAGACGCGGCTGATCCGGCTCAACGAACTCAAATTCCGGGCCTGCGAGGGATATTACTCCAAGTCCGCCGCATGCCTGCACCTGGCCCTGCTCGATCACGCAGATGGACGCCGAGGACGAGATGGAGCACGTCTACGAGGCGCTGGTGCATTGGGCCGACGCCGTCATCGTCGCTTCGCCGATCCGCTGGGGCACGGCATCCTCGCTCTATTTCAAGATGGCGGAGCGGCTCAACTGCGTGCAGAACGCGATCACGATCCGCAACAATGTCCTCATCCGCAACAAGGTCGCGGGCTTCATCATCGTGGGCGGACAGGACAACATCCAGGCGGTCGCCGGGCAGATGCTCGGCTTCTTCGCCGAGCTCGGCTTCATCTTTCCGCAGTTTCCCTACATCGCCCATTCGCGCGGCTGGTCGCACGAGGACATGGAGTGCAATGTCGAGATCGTGCGAAGCTCGCAGGAGCTGTCCGAGGGCGCGGCGATGCTCGCCAAGCGCTGCCTCGAGCTCGCCGCGCCACCTGATCGCCCGCGACGAGGCCCCCGCGGCGATCGAGCGCGGCGGCCGCAAGGCGCACGCGATGGAAGCCGAGAAGGCGGCCGATGATCGAAGCCCGGGTGATCGCTAGAAGTGTCCGCTGAGCGCGATCGCAAGGCGCGATCGCGCAAACTGGCGGGCCACACGAAACCAATCAGTAGGGTGGGCAAAGGCGCGCTCTTCGCGCCGTGCCCACGCGGACACGACGAGGGTGGGTACGCGGAGCCTGTCATCGGGCCGGCCGAGGGCCAGACCCGTTGGCTTTGCCCACCCTTCAAGTCCGATGGCATCGATATGATTCGAACCTCGGAAACGCCATACTATGAAAGCCACTCCACCGGCACATCCAAAGCCTGGGCGAGCTTCGCGATGGTCTCGGGAGTTCCGGTACGGCGCCCACTTTCGAGATCGGACAGATAGCCCTGACCGATACCTGTTTTGAACTCCAAGTGCAGTTGCGTCTCGTCGCGCCACTTGCGAATGGCTTTCAGCCGACTGTCGCCTCGAAGAATCGCAGCACTTACCTCCGGGGGAAGCACGCCCCCGCCGGCCGCCAATTCGGCCTTTCGAGCATCATAGATGGCGACGTCATCGGCATCCTCGGCGGCGTGATCGGCGCGCGCGAGGAGTGCCTCATATTCGGCGCGGGACAACACGACCAGCTCTTCACCACTGGGGGTCCGAATGATCTGCGGCCCACTCATCGCCTTAGCTCCCCCTGTAAGTCGTCGTGGCTCGGCGACCGATATAGATCGCCAGGATCGTAATCGTATCCTCGTCGAAACGTTCGATTGGAGCGCTTTCGGCTCGAACCGTCCACCATATGCATACGGTGTTCAAAAGTTCAAAACGGCGCTGGGGCGCGCCGTGCGCTGCTATCGCCTTCGGAAGCGACAATCCAACAGTGGAGTGTTCGATCTTTGCTCATGATTTCAGACTTGCGAAGAAACTCGACGCTTGTTCGCCAGTAAAGTCTGTCGAATTATCGACGAAAGGATTGCTAATTGGCCAATTCCGGCGATCCAAAATGAGGTAATTGCCAGACACGGTACGGCGCATCTGATGTCCCGTCCGTTCTGCAAGATTACACAACTCATCGTACCCTTCGTCGCTATTCCGTCTTTCGGCCGACGGCGACGCAACAAATGAGGCGGGGCCTGTCCGAAGGGACTTCTGCTTACGACCAAGCCAGCCTGAAAATGCCTCCGGGTAGCTAATGCCTTTCTTGCGCGCTCTACGACGCGTATAGCGCATCGAGCTACGGCTTGGCATGGATACCCCGGTGGCATTCCGAAACGATTTTTCAAGGCCAATTGTCAAGACGAACAAGATGAGGCCGACAATCATCGTCCCTACGCCGAAATGCCCCATCTCTAAAGAACCCCAAGTTGTAGACAAAGCTGTAGAACGTTCGAGGGCAGGTCTGGCAATTATCTAGTTTTATCAATTCGTTAGTGGCATCTATTGGCGGAGACGGAGGGATTCGAACCCTCGATACGCCTTTAGAGCGTATAACGGTTTAGCAAACCGCCGCCTTCAGCCACTCGGCCACATCTCCGTAGGCGTCCATATGCCCGAGCGGCGTCGGACTGGCAAGGGAATGTCTGCCCCGCCGGGGCGGGCTGCCGCGCGGCGCGGAGCCGCAATCTCAGTGCCTGAGCCAGTCGCGGGCGGCGCGCTGGGCGGCCGCGATCTCGGTCTCCGACATCTGCGCGGCGACTTCCCGCCGCAGGCGGGCGGCATCCGAATTGCCGCGCGCGGCGGCGAGGTTGAACCATTTGTGCGCGGTCACGTAATCGGTCGGCATGTCGGCGCCGATCGAATACATCATGCCGAGCCGGAAGAACATGTCCCCGGACACTTCCCCTGTGCTCCCGCTTTCGATGGCTGCAAGTTCCGCTCGTCCCATAATGGCCTCCCCGGCCTCTTGAAATGCGCCGTCGTGCCGGCGCGCGTTCGTTCAACTCCGGTTCCGGAGTGTCTCGATCATCAGCCGAAATTTTGAATCACGCTTTAAGCAATGCGATGAATCGGAGATGAACGCGGTCAGGCAAAAACGCCGCTGCAACAGGTCGTTAATCACGGTTACGCCGGAAAGACGGGCGCTTGCGGAATCCGGTCAGCAGGCGCTAACCGCACCGCTTGAGAGTGCGGTAACTATGCCCCGAAGTGGCCCGACACTCCCGGCGTCGGCCGGCACGCCGAGCCTACGAACGTGCGCCTGCTTGGCTGGATCACCGGGCGGCGAGGTCGCGCGCGGCGGCGCCCATTGTGTCGGGGATCGGCTGTGTCGGGCGACCGGCCTGCGTCCAGCCTCGGCACCCGATCGCCGGCAATACCCGGTCATCCAGGCGGCGACGACGGTGTCGCGTCTTCCGGGAGAATTTCTGCGGGGAGATGGCGGCCGCAGCAAGATCGACGGATGACGCTACACCGACCCGGCCTGCGCTCCCGATCCGTTGCGGGCAATACGGCGCCATCAGGACCAGGATACGGCGCAGCACACGGTCGCCGCTTGGCCGAGGCGCGAGAGGATCGAAATGCGAGGGCGGGTGGGCGAGCGGTGGGGAGGGTCTTGTTGCGAGGCGTCGGCGAGCACTCCGAGGGATGGAACTCCATCAGCGGCTCCGCTGACGACACGGTGCGAAGTGCCGCACCGTATTCCCAAGTCGACCGAGTTACGGCCGGTCCAATCTGCACTGGCGCCAATTTGCACTGGCCTTGGGAGAATCAAACCTCAGTCTCGCCGACGCCCTCCGTCGCCGACCCCGGCGTCACCACCGACCGCATCGCTGTATCGCGTGTGATGTCGCCGGGTTGACCAAAAGGTCGTCGATGGCTCGGAGCATCAGCTCCGCGTTACTTCTTCTTTACGGCCTTCCGCTTCGCAGGAGCCTTCTTCTTCGCAGCGGGTTTCGCCTTCGCCTTAACCTTCGTGACTGCCTTCTTCGCCATATTGCCCTCCTAGCCAAGTTGAGCTGGCGGTGTCGCATCAGTACCCACGCGAATCGTAGGCACTGCATTCCGATTACTACAGCACAACGAAAAAAACAGCTTCCGGATTAAGGAAACGTGTATGCGGCGGCTTCGAGCGCATCGCAGCACGGATCGCGACGGCGTCGCGACCGCGGTATCTCGACCTTGCGCGCGCCACCGCTCCGACCGGGCGACCCGATTGCGACGAATTGTAAAAGCGCCTGCGAATTGGGCATTTCAGCCATGTCGAAAAATTCATGCACAACCCGCAACGCACGGCTTGACAGCGTTTGCGACGATGCGCCGGCGGTGCTGCGCGGCGTCGCCGAGCGCGATTTTCGCCGCAAAAAAAATTCTGCGTACATCTCCGCGCGAGGCTGCTTCGAGGCGCATCGGGCGCGCGCGGAGGAGCGGAAATCGCGCGAATCGATTCTCTTCACGTCGCAAACACGGACGCTCGGATCGATCCTGCAAGCGCTCGACGCGGCGCAACGGCGGTCTTCATCGCATCGATTCCGGTCTGCGCGAGGCGCTTCGAACGCCGCGACCGGCGCGCGCAGCGGGAGCAATCGC
>CAVVCE010000036.1:0-3941 GCA_963746235.1 uncultured Alphaproteobacteria bacterium | reverse complement strand
GCCCGGTCGGCTGGCAATCGACCAAGGGCGGCGGCCCGCGCTTCATCGGCCTCGACCCCGCCGGGCGCTTTCTCAACGCCGCGAACGAGGCCGGCGACAATGTCGTGACCTTCCGGGTCGACCCGAACTCCGGCAAGCTCGATCCGACCGGCCAGGTGATCGCCAATGCCAGCCCCGTCACCATCGTGTTCGCGGGGAAATGACGGCGATGGAATTGCATCTCCCGTCCGGGAGGCGAGCCTACGGCTTCGACGGCACGCGGCAGCCGGCGACGCCACGCGGCATCGATGTCATTCGGCTTTGCCGTCGGTCTCGCCTATGATCTGCCGGCTGCCGGCGGCGGACGATGCGAGAACCGGATGGACTAGTGGACCGAATTCCGTGAAACCAATCATATCGGAAGGGATGGAATTTGATCCCACAGGCCTCATCCTGAGGAGCCGTGCGCAGCACGGCGTCTCGAAGGATGGACACCGGCACGATCTCGCCTGTGGCCGTCCTTCGAGACGCGCGCATCGAAGGGAGGATTCTGCGCGCTCCTCAGGACGAGGTTGATTGATGATATCGATATGATTCGAACTTCGGAAACGGTGCCCTAAGGAGTTCATGAGATGTCGGAATCCCCACAGGTGAAATCGCGGATCGGCGCCATCCTCCGTTCGACCAGCGGCAATTTCCTCGAACAGTTCGATTTCTTCCTGTTCGGATTCTACGCCGGGCCCATCTCCAAGGCGTTCTTCCCCACCGGCAACGAGGCGACGGAGCTGATGCTGACGTTCGCGACGTTCTGGGTCGGCGCGCTGATGCGGCCGGTCGGGGCGATCGTGCTCGGCGCCTATCTCGACCAGATCGGCCGGCGCAAGGGCCTGATCGTGACGCTGGCGATCATGGCGATCGGCACCATCACCATCGCCTTCGCGCCCGCCTATGCGACCATCGGCATCCTCGCGCCGATCCTGGTGCTGATCGGCCGTCTGCTGCAGGGCTTCTCCGCCGGCGTCGAGCTCGGCGGCGTATCGATCTACCTGTTCGAGATCGCGACCCCCGGCAACAAGGGCTTCTACACGTCGTTCCAGTCGGCGAGCCAGCAGGTTGCGATCTTCGTCGCGGCGATCATCGGCTTCTTGCTGAACCTGTCGCTGAGCGCGACGCAGATCGCCGATTGGGGCTGGCGCATTCCGTTCTTCATCGGCTGCCTGATCGTGCCGTTCATCTTCGTGATCCGGCGCTCCCTGGAAGAGACGCCGGAATTCCTCGCCCAGAAGAAGCATCCGACCACGTCGGAGATCCTGAGACTCGATGGTGGCCAACTGGCAGACCGTGTTCCTCGGCATGAACCTCGTCGCGCTGACCACGGTGATGTTCTACTTCATCACCGTCTATACGCCGACCTTCGGCAGGACCGTGCTCAAGCTGACCGAGTTCGACAGCCTGCTGGTCACCGTCTGCGTCGCCGTCACGAATTTCATCTGGCTGCCGATCGGCGGCGCGGTATCCGACCGCATCGGCCGCAAGCCGGTGCTGCTGACCATCGCGATCCTCGCGCTCGTCACCGCCTATCCGGCGCTCCTCTGGCTGGTGGCGAACCCGAGCTTCGGCAACATGCTGGCCGTCGAGCTGCTGTTTTCGTTCTATTTCGGCATGTACAACGGCGCCATGGTCGCGGCGCTGTCGGAGATCGTGCCGTCCCACGTGCGGGCATCCGGCTTCTCGCTGGCTTTCAGCCTCGCCGCCGCGCTGTTCGGCACCTTTACGCCGTTGGCGTCCACGTTCCTGATCAAGGCGAGCGGCAACCAAGCATCGCCCGGGTTCTGGCTGATGTTCGCGGCCTATTGCAGCATCATGGCGACGGCGGCGTTCTATCGCACCAACGCCCCGGCGGCGGCGCCGGTTGCCGCGGTGGCGAGGGCACCGGCGATGGCATGACGGGCCGTGCCGGAGCAGACGGAACCGGGGGTGCCCGCGCCGGGGCGGCGGTTGCGGATGCGGTTGCGGATGACTTGGAGGGGAGATGGCGGACCTGAAGGTAAAGTACGACGTGCTGGTGGTGGGCGGCGGCAATGCCGCGCTGTGTGCCGCCATCAGCGCGCGGCGGGCGGGCGCATCGGTGCTGGTGCTGGAAGTCGCGTCGAAATTCTACCGCGGCGGCAACACCCGGCACACCCGCAACATGCGCTGCGCCCATGATGCCGCCACCAAGGAGCTGACGGGACCCTATAGCGAGGAGGAATTCTTCGACGATCTCCTGCGCGTGACCGGCGGCAACACCGACGAGCCGCTCGCCCGCCACATGATCCGCGAGTCCAAGGCGATGCTCGATTGGATCGCCGCGCAGGGCGTGCGCTTCCAGCCCTCGCTCGGCGGCACGCTCAGCCTCGGACGCACCAATTCGTTCTTTCTCGGCGGCGGCCGTGCCATGCTCAACGCGCTGTACCGGACCGCGGAGCAACTCGGCGTCGCCGTCGCCTACGAGACCGAAGTCGTCGATCTCGAAATCGAGAACGGCATGTTCCTGTCCGCCACGGCGGCGCGCCGGGATTTGGCCGGCTTCGGCCGCGTCGTCGTCTACGCGAACACGCTGGTCGCCGCCGCCGGCGGCTTCGAGGCGAACATCGAATGGCTGAAGCAATATTGGGGCGATTCCGCCGACAATTTCCTGGTGCGCGGCACCCCCAACAACCGCGGCACGGTGCTCAAGCTGCTGCTCGACAAGGGCGTCGGCGAAGTCGGCGATCCCACCCAGTGCCACGCGGTCGCGATCGACGCGCGGGCACCGAAATACGACGGCGGCATCATCACCCGGCTCGACTGCGTGGTGTTCGGCATCGTCGTGAACAAGAACGCCGAGCGCTTCTATGACGAGGGCGAGGACGTCTGGCCGAAGCGCTATGCGATCTGGGGGCGCCTGGTCGCCGGCCAGCCCGACCAGATCGCCTACATCATCTTCGACGCGTCGTCCCTCGAGATGTTCATGCCGTCGCTGTTCCCGCCGATCCGGGCGATGTCGATCCGCGCACTCGCCGGCGAACTGGGGCTCGATCCCGAAGCGCTGGCGAATACCGTGATCCGGTTCAACGCCGCGGTGCGGCCCGGCACCTTCGACCACACCGTGCTCGACGATTGCCGCACCGAGGGGCTCACGCCGCCCAAGACCCACTGGGCGCGGCGCATCGAGACCGCGCCGTTCTACGCCTATCCGGTGCGCCCCGGCATCACCTTCACCTATCTCGGGACCCGCGTGAACAAGGAAGCGCGCATGATCATGAAAGACGGCAAGCCTGCGGCCAACATGTTCGCCGCCGGCGAGATCATGGCGGGCAACGTGCTCGGCCGCGGCTATGCCGCCGGCATCGGCATGACCATCGGCAGCGTGTTCGGCCGCATCGCGGGACGGGAGGCCGCCGCCAATGCACGGAACTAAGGCTCTCGCCGAGGCCGACCGGCTGATGGTGGTGTGCAATTCCTGCCGCTACTGCGAGGGGCTGTGCGCGGTATTCCCGGCGATGGAAATGCGCCGCGCCTTCCCCGACGGCGATCTCAACTATCTCGCCAATCTCTGTCATGGCTGCGGCGCCTGCTACGACGACTGCCAGTTCGCGCCGCCGCACGAATTCGACGTGAACGTGCCGAAGACTTTTGCGCAGGTGCGCGCGGATTCCTACAAGGCCTATGCGTGGCCGTCGGCATTGTCCGGCCTGTTCGATCGCAACGGGCTCGCCATCGCCGTCATCGCGGCGGCAACCGTCGCGGCATTCCTGATCGGCTTCGTCGCGCTCAACGATCCTGCGGCCGTGTTCGGCAGAACTGGCGGCGCGGGCGCCTTCTATGCGCTGATGCCCCACAACGCGATGGCGCTGATCTTCGGTGCCGCGTTCCTCTATGCGATCGTCGCACTCGCCATGGGCGCGCGCAATTTCTGGCGCGACATCGCCGAGCCGTTC
>CAVVCE010000035.1:0-4404 GCA_963746235.1 uncultured Alphaproteobacteria bacterium | reverse complement strand
TATCCACGAATATTGGCCCTAACCAGCCTAGGGGCATTGGGAGTTACGTGCTACTCAATCATCAATGTAAAAGTGACGCGACGCCAACTCCTTACGTCGAACTTGAATGGCCGATAGGAGATCAAAATCGCGTTCGGCGGCGATTGATATCGTCCAGCTTACAACATCGCGGTTCGCCATTCTTGCTAGCGGTAGAAATTCCTCTAAGTGATCAATTTTTTCACACGCATCCGCAAACCTACCGGCCGCATCTGCGAACGTTCGTAGGGGATCAAGTTGACACGCTCGATTTGCGGGACCGAATTGCTCTTTGCTTAAGTCCTGATGCAGCGTGTTTGCCGTGCTGAGACCAACGAGTAGCGTGTCTACCAACGTTCTATCAACCGGCTTTGGTTCTACAGAATCTCTTGCGAATCTTCCAACGTACTTTGCGAAATGCAGACCGTAGTGCTTCAACCGTTCCGTTTTGTGGAGCGACACAATATCAAAGTGGTTGCGCATATCGTGCGCATGTTGCTCCCTTTGAAGGCGCCCTAGGTCCTGAGCTGACAGCATCGTAGCCCTCGCGAATCACACTGATAAGTCTACTCCATATGTGGTTGCTAATCGTAAGAAGAACACAGTGCGAACAAAAAATATGGCTCTCTTCCTAAGCCATTGGAGTATATTCATTTCTCACGACGTTGAGGAAGATATCCACGGGCATGAGCGACATCACTTGTCACTTGCCCGGCAGAACGGCCTGAGATGAGCCTTGAAAGCGCGCCGCTTCCGCTTGACGGCTCTGGCTTGGCCTGTACGGACGCCACGGCCACGCGGCGAGAGAGTGGCGGCATTCATGTGGAAAGGATTGCGATCGGAGCCGACGTTCTCGGTTCCGTCGAAATGATCCGACACCGGGCCGTCATGATAGGTCGACGTCAGCGCGCGCAACCAGCCGGCCGCGCCGCCGAACGCCGCGGCGGCGGTGAACCAGGCAAACAGGTTGCGACGAGATGGCGGCATCGGCTCCATGGTTTGCGTCTTGCGGCGGGTCGGCTTACCGCATACTCGTACCGCAACCGCGGTCCGGTGCAAAAGTTACCTGAGCGCCATCGGTTCGAGGCGCCGAAAAAGTCTGCAACTTTTCGGGATCATGCTCCAGGGAGGGAATTGGCATGTCGGAACTCACCCGTGATGAGATCCTCGCGGCGGTACATCCGATCGATGATGCCGTCGTCGCCGAGATCATCGCCACCGGCGCAAATCACGACGAGCTGGTGGAGGCCTGCCATTTCTTCGCCAAGGAACGCAAAAGCAAGGTCACCCATGACGTGCCGGACGGCCGGGTCGGCCGGGTGGTATCGATCCTGGAGCGGATCGGACCGGAGGTAAAGGAAAGCTGGCTCGGCGAGTTCGGCTCCCGGTTCCAATGATGCGGATACCTCTCCCCGCAAGCGGGGCGAGGGAGCAGAGCCGTGGTTGACTTGGCCGCCGCCGCGCCCTAAGTCTCCCGCGGCTCGCGAAATGAGCAGTTCACCCTGCCGCCCGGTCCTGTGAGACCGGAGGTCAACGCCCGACAGCGCTGTGCGCCCTCGGGCGTGTTTGTCGTTTATATGCGGTCTTTGCATATGCGGTCTTTGCATACGTGGCCGTATTGCATATTCGGTGGTGTTGATCGATGTTCGAAGGCCTGTCCGACAAGCTGTCCGGCATTCTCGACCGGTTGACGCGCCGCGGCGCGCTCACCGCGGCCGATGTCGACGCGGCGTCGCGGGAGGTCCGGCGCGCGCTGCTGGAAGCCGATGTCGCCCTCGACGTGGTGCGCGCCTTCGTCGACCGGGTGCGCGAGCGCGCGGTCGGCGTCGAGGTCGTGAAGTCGGTCACCCCCGGCCAGATGATCGTCAAGATCGTCCATGACCAGCTCATCGAGACGCTCGGCGCCACGGCCGATCCGATCGACCTCAATGCCCCGGCACCGGTGCCGATCATGATGGTGGGGCTGCAGGGTTCCGGCAAGACCACCACCACCGCCAAGATCGCGCGGCGCCTCAACGAGCAGATGCGGCGCAAGACGCTGATGGCCTCCCTCGACACCAGGCGTCCGGCGGCGATGGAGCAGCTCGCGGTGCTCGGCAAGCAGGTCGGCGTCGATACCCTGGCGATCGTCGCCGGGCAGACGCCGGTGCAGATCGCGCGCCGCGCCATCGAGGCCGGCCGGCTCGGCGGCTACGATGTCGTCATGCTCGACACCGCCGGCCGCACCACCCTCGACGAGGCGATGATGGCCGAGGCGGCGGAGGTGAAGGCCGCCGCGCAGCCCCACGAAGTCCTCCTCGTCGCCGACAGCCTGACCGGCCAGGACGCAGTCAATCTCGCCCGCGCCTTCGACCAGCGGGTCGGCCTGACCGGCATCGTCCTGACCAGGGTCGACGGCGATGGCCGCGGCGGCGCGGCGCTCTCCATGCGCGCGGTGACCGGCAAGCCGATCAAGCTGATGGGCACCGGCGAAAAGCTCGATGCGCTGGAGGATTTCCACCCCGCGCGCATCGCCGACCGCATTCTCGGCATGGGCGACATCGTCTCGCTGGTCGAGAGGGCGGCGGCGACCATCGACACCGAGAAGGCGATGCGCACCGCCGAGCGCATGCGCAGGGGCGCCTTCGACCTCAACGACCTGCGCGAGCAGCTCGAGCAGATGCAGAAGATGGGCGGCATCGGCGGGCTGATGGGCATGCTGCCCGGCATCGCCAAGATGAAGAACCAGATCGCCGCCGCCAATCTCGACGAAGGCCTGCTCAAGCGCCAGGTCGCGATCATCCTGTCGATGACGCCGAAGGAGCGGCGCAACCCCGACCTGCTCAAGGCGAGCCGCAAGAAGCGCATCGCCGCCGGCTCCGGCAGCAAGGTCGAGGAGGTCAACAAGCTCCTCAAGATGCATCGGGGCATGGCCGACATGATGAAGGCGATGGGCGGCGCCAAGCGCGGCCCGCTCGCCGGCCTCGCCAATGCGCTCGGAATGGGCGGCGGCATGCCGAGCCCGGAGCAACTGGCAAAACTCGCCGAAAAAATGCCCGGTGGATTGCCGGGCGGAACTCCCGGAGGAGTTCCAGGTGGGATTCCAAGTGGGATACCCGGTGGATTGCCCGGCATGCCGAAACTGCCGCCGACATTTCCCGGCGCGCCCGGCGGACTTCCCGGCCTCCCCAAGGGGCCGTTGCCGGAACTCGGCGGATTTCCGGGCCTCGGCAAGAAGAAATAACCGCAGAAATAACCGCAGAACATTCACCCCTTTGAAGATCACGCTCAGAAAGGACTTCCAATGTCTCTGAAAATCCGGATGGCCCGCGCCGGCACCAAGAAGCGGCCGGTCTATCACATCGTGGTGGCCGACAGCCGCTACCCCCGCGACGGCCGCTTCATCGAGCGGCTCGGCTATTTCAATCCGCTGCTGCCGAAGGAAAACACCGACCGGCTCAAATTCGACATCGAGAAGGCCAAGTCCTGGCTCGCCAAGGGCGCTACGCCTTCCGACCGCATCCTGCGCTTCCTCGACGCCGCCGGCGTGAGAAAGCGCCCGGTGCGCAACAACCCGGAACGGGCGCTCCCGCGCAAGGAGCGCAAGGCCCGCGCCGAAGCCGCCGCCAAGGCCGCGCCGCCCGCCAAGGCCGCGCCCCCCAAGGCCAAGGCTCCGGGCGCGCGTTGACCTCCTCCCGTCGCGCCGCGCGCGACAGCCTCCCCCGCCGGCGCAGGGGCGAGGCAGCGCGTGCCGACGGTCGTTCGACGGCTCCCCAACCCGCGGCTCCCCCCGCCCCCGACGACCGGCAGGCCGTCGGTCGGCGCGGGAAAGCAAATCTGCGTGGCGCGGATCGGTGCCGCACACGGCACCATCGGCGAAGTCCGGCTGTGGCCGTTTACCGGGGATCCCGCGTCCGTCGGCCGCTATGGTGCGCTCGATACCGCCGACGGACGCCGCATCGAGATCGAGTCGCTGCGCCCGACCAAGGGGTTCTTCATCGCCAGGATAAAGGGCGTGACCGACCGCAATGGCGCCGAACGGTTGCGCAATGTCGATCTTTTCGTCCCCCGCGACCGCCTGCCGCCGCCCGCGGCGGACGAGTATTATCACGCCGACCTGATCGGCCTCGCCGCCGAGGACACCCACGGCCGTCCGCTCGGCACCGTCATCGCCGTCCATGATTTCGGCGCCGGCGACCTCCTCGAGATCGTGCCCCCCGGCGGCGGCGAGACCGTGTTGCTGCCGTTCACGTCAGCGGTGGTGCCGAAGGTCGACATTCCCGCCGGACGGATCGTGCTCGATCCTCCGGCCGAGATCGAGGCCGAGCCTGCGGACCTGCAGCACCGCGACGGTTAGCCCGTGGCGCCAACGTTGGAGGCCTTATCTTTCCCTCCCCGACTTCGCTA
>CAVVCE010000034.1:0-79994 GCA_963746235.1 uncultured Alphaproteobacteria bacterium | reverse complement strand
TGGTGCATCGATAAACTTGGTGGCGCTTCAAACATTATTAATGAATTAAAATTAGTGAGGCCTGTTGCAAAATAATTTTTCTTTTCAAAAAATATTCCCCTTTATGCTAAATAGAAAGCCTTGCATTTTTTTGCAAGGCTTTTTTAATAATGAGAAAAATCTAATTATTAATTTTCTCATCTTTTAAATCAAATGCTTTTGAAATAGTTGCATAATTGTCCGCGACGCTCGCCGAACAGCGCCCGCTCGGCCAGGCGATCCGGGACGCCTGCACGCTGCGCTATCTCGACGGCGGCGGCGATGGCTGCATGAACGACGAAGGAGCCGGGCCGACCACCGCCGGCTGTTTCATCATTTCACCTTCTACGGCTTCCTGCTCTGCTTCGCCGCCACCTGCGTGGCGACGCTCTATCATTATCTGCTGGCCCGCGAGGCGCCCTATCCGTGGTACGACCTGCCGGTCGTGCTCGGCACCATCGGCGGCATCGGGCTCGTGATCGGCCCGGCGGGACTGCTGGTCGCCAAATGGCGGCGCGATCCGGAACTGGCGGACACGGCGCGCCTCGGCATGGACGTGGCCTTCATCGCCATGCTGTTGCTCACGAGCGTCACCGGCCTGGCGCTGCTGGTGCTGCGCGACACCGCCGCGATGGGCATCCTGCTCGCGCTCCATCTCGGCGTCGTGTTCGCGCTGTTCGTCACCATGCCCTACGGCAAGTTCGTCCACGGCATCTACCGCTTCCTCGCCCTCGTCCGCTACGCCAAGGAGCGGGGCGGCATCGTCCCCGGTCACGGCGAGGCAGGGTAGAGCGCCGCCGCGAAACGCGCCAAGCAAGGCGCGTGTCTGCGGCCCTCACTGGCGCGGCGGCAATGGCTCCTCCCGAAGTTGCGACACCGCGTCGGCGAGCACCTCGCAGCCGAACACGATGTCTTCATCGCAGGTGTTCTCGGTGATGTCGTGGCTGATGCCGCCGATCGAGGGGATGAACATCATCCCTGCCGGCATGTAGCGCGCCACCACCATGGCGTCGTGGCCGGCGCCGCTCGGCAGCGACACCGGCGTCGCGCCGCGCGCCGCCGCCGCCTTGGCGATCGCGGCGCCGAGATCTGGCGCGAGCGTGGTGGGCGCAAGGCTCGCCGTCGCCTCGACCTCGATCCGGACCGGTCCGCGATCGGCCGCGGCGACCCGCGCCAGGAAGCGCTCCGCAAGGCGGTCCATCACCGCGGCGTCGATGTCGCGGAATTCGAGCAGCATCTCGCCTTCGCTCGGCACCACGTTCGCCGCGCCGGGCCGGAAAATCATGTTGCCGATGTTCCACACGGTGTCGGGTCCGGCGTGGCGGCGCATGTCCTCGTCGATGCCCGCCGCGAGCGCGATCAGGGCGGCGCCGGCGTCCTTGCGCATCGCCATCGGCGTGGTTCCCGCGTGGTTGGCGGCGCCGTGGCTGCAGGACGCGAAACCGCCTGATCCCGACCAGCCCGGTGACCACCCCGATGCGGTTGCCGCCCGCTTCCATGCGCGGGCCCTGCTCGATATGGCCTTCGAGATAGCAGACATGGCGTCTGGCGATCGAAGCGATGCGGCGGCGGCTCAGTCGCGATCGTCGCCAGCGCCGCGGCGAGCGAGGCGCCGTCCTTCGACTTGGCGGCGGCGATCTCGTTGGCTTCGAGATCGCCGAAAAAGCTGCGGCTGCCGAGGAACGGCAGATAGGTGCCTTCCTCGTCCTCGAAGGAGATGACGTCGACGCCGATCGCGTGCGGCTCGTTCGCCTCGATGGCGCTGCGCGCGATCTCGAGCGCGTAGCCGACGCCGAGCGCGCCGTCGAGCCAACCGCCCTTGGGCACGGTGTCGGTGTGCGAGCCGATCAGGATCGCTTGCTTCGCTTCGGGGTCGCGTCCGAGCACATTGCCGACCCGGTCCATCGACGCTTGCAGGCCGGCCGCCGTGAGCTTGTCGACGAGCCAGCGCCGCGCCTCGATGTCCTTCGCCGACAGCGCGACGCGGTCGACGCCGGTCTTGAATCCGCCGATGCTCGCCAGCTCCCGCAAATCCGCCAGCAGCCGCTTGCCGTTGATGCGTATCATCTGATCAATTCCGCACGATCCGTGTCTGCCAAAGCATGTTCCGCGCTCGGAGTCGATGTGGCTTTAGGATGGACGACGTAGCGCGTAGGATGGGCTGAAGCTCCTGCGAAACCCATCACGGACCTTTCCCGGCGGAGCGGCCACTGATGCGCTTCGCTGCTTCGACCCATCCTACAGGCCAGCGCGCGGCAATCGCCGATTTTGGGAGGACACTGATGAACCAAATGCTTGCGCAATCCGCTGCCGTTCTGCTCGGCCTCGGCGTTCTCGCCGGCCCGGCGGCCGCGCAGACCGATGCGCGCAAGGCGCTCGCCTATCAGGCGATCGATCGCAATGCCGACCAGATCGCCACCATCGGCGACACCGTCTATTATTTCGGCGAGCTCGGCATGCAGGAGATCGAGAGCACAAATTCGTCAAGGGCGTGCTCGAATCGATCGGCTTCACCGTCGAGACCGGCACCGCCGGGATGAACACCAACATCTGGGCCCATTGGGGCACCGGCAAGCCGCAGATCGTCATCGTCTCGGAAATCGATGCGCTGCCCGGCGGCTCGCAGGCGCCGGTGAGCATCGAGCACAAGCCGCTGGTCGACGGCGCGCCCGGCCACATGGAGGGCCACAACACCCATGCGGGCGTCGCGATCGGCGCCGCCTACGCGGTCAAGCAGGCGATGCAGCGCTACAACATCCCCGGCAGCGTCGCGATCTCGTTCGGCCCCGCCGAGGAGCAGATCGTGAGCCGGCCGTTTCTGGTGCGGGCCGGGCTCTACAAGGATGCCGATGTCGCCATTCTCCTGCACATCGGCGACAGCCTTCGCGGCGGGCTATGGACTGATGAACTACGCCGCCATCAGCGCGAAATTCGACTTCCACGGCAAGACCGCCCATGGCGCCGTCGATCCCTGGAACGGCAAGGACGCGGTCGATGCGGTGGAGCTGATGGACATCGGCTTCGACAAGCTGCGCGAGCACCTGCACCCGACCTACCGCGCCCACCGCGCCATCACCGCGGGCGGCATCCAGCCGAACATCATCGCCGATTACGGGCAGATCTGGTGGTTCGTGCGCGACGCCGACATGCCCTCGGCCAAGGAGACCTTCGACAAGCTCGTCAAGATCGCCGAAGGCGCCGCGCTGATGACCGGCACCACCTGGGACTACAAGATCGACGCCGCCGCCTGGCCGCAGCTCGGCCTCAAGCCGGTCGCCGAAGCGATCCAGGCGAACATCGAGACGGTCGGCATGCCGCAATTGGAGCGAGGAGGAGCAGGCCTTCGCCCGCAAATTCCAGACCGCCATGGAGGCGAAACCGATCGGACTGCAACACCGCGCCGACGCCGCTCGGCCAGCGACCGCAATCGGCGTCGTCGAACGACAATGGCGACGTCACCTGGGTGGTGCCGAGCGCGACGCTGAACTTTCCCGGCAGCGTTCCCGGGCATCGGCTATCACAACTGGCAGGCGGCGGTGACGCCGACCAGCACGATCGCCCACAAGGGCATGGTGGCGGGCTCGAAGGTGCTGGCGGGGACGATCCTCGATCTCCTGACGCGGCCGGAACTCGTCACGGCCGCCCGCGCCGAGTTCGCCAAGGCGACGGACGGAGATGAAATACTTCGCGGTGCTGCCCGCCGACGCCAAGCCGCCGCTCGACCTCAACAAGGAGACGATGGAGCGCTACCGTCCGGCGATGCGCCAGTTCTATCTGGACAAGCCGGTCAGGTTCGAGTGACGAACGACGGGCGGCATCACGACAGATTCCCGTCCGAGCGCCATTGCGCGAGTTCCGTGGGGTGAGCCCGGCCGCATCGCCCGGGAACCCTGCGTTGAGCCGGAATCTGCGGTGAATTCCTTATTTTTTCACCGATCTTTACTGTTTTTTCGCCTTGTTCCTGCCCTATCAGGTTTACAAGATTTATTGGGGTCATCCCGGGGGGATGTGGATTATGAATGCACGCGTGATCGCAGCGAGCCTGTTCGCGGTGGCCGGGATGATGAGCGCTGCCAGCGCCCAATATTACCCGCCGCAACCGGCTCCCGGCTATGGCCAGCCGGTCTATCCGCCGCCCGGATACGTGCCGCCGCCCGGATACGTGCCGCCGCCGGGCTATGCCCCGCCCCCAGGATATGCACCGCCGCCGGGATATCGCGGCCGTCAGGTCGTCGAGCGATGAAGACGATGTCGGCGCATTGCCCGCGCCGGGACCTTACGGCCGGCCGCAGGGCTATCAATATAACGGCCCGCAATACAGCGGACCGCAATACGGCGTGCCACGGCCGCCCTCAGCCATTCAACGGGATGCCTTGCCGGCTCCCGGCGCCGACCCGCAATACCAGGATAACGCCGTTGCGCCCGGTCCCGGCCGCCGCGAATACAGCTACGGGCCGTGGGAACAGTCGCGGCCCCCGGGCGACGTGGCGCCCAACGCATATCCGGGGCCGCCGGCCGGCCAACCCGGCGGCTATGCCGGGCTGCCTCCAGACTATCAGCCGGAGGTCGGCAAGCCCAAGGACCTGCCGCAGCAGTTCCGCCGCCAGATGGTCGAGTTTCCGACCAAGGAGCCAGCCGGCACGCTGATCATCGATACGCCCAACACCTACCTGTATCTGGTGCTCGGCGGCGGCAAGGCGCTCCGCTACGGCATCGGCGTCGGCCGCGAGGGCTTCACCTGGACCGGCCGCGAACGCATCAGCAAGATGTCGGAGTGGCCGGATTGGCATCCGCCCAAGGAGATGATCGAACGCCAGCCCTATCTGCCGCGCTTCATGGCCGGCGGCGAGAGCAATCCGCTGGGGGCGCGCGCGCTCTATCTCGGCAATACGCTGTACCGCATCCACGGCACCAACCAGCCCTCCACCATCGGCTCGTTCGTGTCATCGGGCTGCATCCGGCTGATCAACAGCGACATCGAGGACCTCTACAGCCGCGTGAATGTCGGCACCAAGGTCGTCGTCTACCCGGGCAAGCCTTCGCCCGAGACCACCGGGAGCGTGGTGCGATAGGGCTGCGGCGCCACGGTACCAGCTTGTTTGACGCGGACCCCCGCGTGACGGATTGACTGCGCGGGCTTGCTCGCGCACCATCCGCCCCGGCGACAACGGGATGGGGTGTGGCCATGCGCGGGATGCGGCAGTGGCGGCAGGCGGTGGTATGGGGCTGCGTGGCGTGGTTCTCCAACTGCCCGTGGAACGATGTACGCACGAACGCCATTCCGCTCGAATTCGGCATGACGCCCGATGTGGCGGCGACGGCGCTGGGCGTGCCGATCGTCCACGTGTCGGGCAGCGCCGGCAACGAGGTCTATTATGCCGAGCGGTCGACCCTGATCCCCAGCCTGTTCAGCAATGACCGGCAGCTCTGGCTGCAGTTCCGCAACGGCCGGCTCACCGCCTGGAAAAACGATTGGAAGCGCAGCGGGCCGTGGTAAGCGCTACCTGCCCGGTACCGGGGCGGCAATCGCTTTCGTCCATAACCGGCCGAGCTTTCGCGCGCCGGCTCCCGACATGTGGCAGCCGTCATATCGATCGGACGCGGAATTGAGCTCCGCATCCATGTCGGGCCCGAAGTACAGCCCCTCATGCGCGGCGATCAGCCGCTTCTGCGACGCGACGATCGGATTGTCCGGGCGCGGCGGGGTCGCAGCGCCGTCGCAGTAGCCGGATTCGATGGCGACGAAAATCGGCGCGCCGATTCCGTTCTGCCGCAGCGCCGCGATCACCTCGGCAAAACGGGCGAAATAAACCTCGGCCGCGGTGCCGGCGAAGAGATCGGACTCGCCCTGTTGAACGAAGACATGGGTGAAGGCGAGGTCGGGGCCGATGGAGGCGACGGCACGCAGGAGATGCCCGTGCAATCTGCCTCCGGGCGCCCATTCGCCGATGTATGATCCCGACACCGCGATGGTGACGAGGACCGCAGCCTCGAACAGCTTTTGCTGCACCAGTTGCGTCCCGACCAGGGTCCAGACATTTCCCCCGCCGTGATCCGTGCCCAACAGCGGGTCGGCTGCCGCGTAGCAGTGGCCCTGAAAATAATTGAAAACCCTGCTGTCGCCGACAAAGCGCTCCTTGACGACATTGGCGGCCTGGGACTGACCGAACACCAGGGCGACCATGGTGCGATCGTTCGCCGGCGGGCAGGCCACCGGGGTGCGCCCGGACGCATCGTTCTGTGTGTCCACCGGCAATCTGCTCTTGCCGATAAAGCTCGAGAGCGTGTCGCGCGCGCGGGACAAGTAAGTCGCAGGCGTCCCCTGTCCGGCCAGCCACCAGGCGAACACGCAGACGACCGCGATCAAGCTCGATGCAACGATGATGGAACGCCAATTCCGCACCGAATGCTCCGTAGCCCGCATGAGCGAAGCGAAATGCAGGTCTGCAAACCGGAATACGACAACTCTTCCGCCGCCCTGGATTCGCTTCGCTTATCCGGGCTACGTCCCGCGGTTGCCGGGGGCGTCGGGCAACGGCCGGACTAAACCACGTCGTCGGGAGCGAGCGCACAGGCCAGATGCTGGTCGACCTCGATCTGCACGGTGGCGTGGTTGATCTTGAACCGCAGCGCGAGTTCCTCCGCCAGTCCATGGATGAACGCGTCGCCGGGGTGCCCCTGCGGCATCACCAGATGGCACGTCAAGGCGATTTCCGTGGTGCTCATGGGCCAGATGTGCAGGTCGTGCAGGCTGGCTACGTCCGGAGACCTTTCGAGAAGGCTCCGCACTGCGGCCGGATCGATCTGGGGCGGGACCGCGGCCATCGACATTCCCACGGAATCCCGCAGCAGGCCCCAGGTGCCCCAGACGATCACCGCATTGATCGCGAGGCTCACGATCGGGTCGAGCCAGAGCCACCCCGTGACCAGGATCACCAGGCCGGCGACCACCACCCCGGCCGAGACCAGCGCGTCGGCGGCCATATGCAGGAAGGCCGCGCGCACATTGAGGTCGCCCTTGCGGCCGGAGGCGAACAGCCAGGCGGTGACGCCATTGACGAGGATGCCGATGGCGGCAACGACCATCACCGTCGCACCGGAGACCGGCTCGGGATTGCCCAATCGCTGGATCGCCTCCCATGAAATCGCACCGACGGTCAGCAGCAGGAAAACCGCGTTGAACAGCGCGGCCAGGATCGAGGAGCCGCGCAGCCCGTAAGTGAAACGGGCGGACGGCGCCCGCTTCACCAGCACGGTGGCGATCCAGGCGACCACCAGCCCGAGCACGTCGCCGAGATTGTGCCCGGCATCCGCCAGCAGGGCGACCGAGTTGCTGATGAAGCCATAGGCGGCCTCGATGATCACATAGGTGAGGTTGAGGACGAGGCCGATCGCGAACGCCTCGCCGAAGCTGGCGGGCGCATGAACATGCCCCATGTGCGAATGGCCGTGATGATCGTGGTCATGGTCGTGGTCCTGATCGTGATCATGGCTGTGATCATGATCTTGGCCGTGGGCGTGGTCATGCCCATCATGGTCGTGCCCATCATGTCTGATGGTGGCTCATGAATGCCTTGCCTCCCTCGCCGCCTGTCCGTCGCTGATCGCTGGCGTGTCATGCACGGGCGACCCAAATCCTCGCTGAGGTCTTCCAGGAAATCAAACAAAGCCAGATTTCCCATGAGTCGCGCAAGGCCAGTCGCGCAAGGGCAAGTCGCGCAAGGGCCGTTCGACCCGTCACCTCGAGGGCGACGGCCCCGGCCGCCACAATCCTCCGCGTGATTTCTTCCTTGCGGCGGGCCGGACTATAGGCCAAAGCGTCACCTCGCATTTCGCGCATCCGGCTCCAACTTCCGCGGGAAACAACACGATGAAAGCCGTTTACATCGACAAGCATGGCGGGCCTGAAGTCCTGACCTATGGCGACGTGCCGGATCCCGTCGCCGAGCCGGGCGAAGTCGTGGTCGACATCGTCGCCGCGAGCGTCAACGGCGCCGATTGGAAGGTGCGCTCGGGCAACTCCTACCGGGCGTCGCATTTCCCGTATGTGCTGGGGCGCGATTTTTCCGGCGTCGTCAGCGCGGTCGGCGAAGGCGTCCACGACCTCGAGGTGGGCGACGCCGTGTTCGGCGTTTGCGATGTCGGCCTGGAGGGGGCCTATGCGGAAAAGATCGCGGTCAAGGCCGCGATCATCGCCAAAAAGCCGGAGAGCATGTCTCACGCCGCGGCGGCCGGCCTTGCGCTGGCGGGCCTCACCGCGCTGGTCTCCGTCGAGGATACGCTCGCGCTGCAGCCCGGCGAGACGATCCTGATCCAGGGCGGCGCCGGCGGTGTCGCGAGCTTCGCCGTTCAGCTTGCAAAGCATATCGGCGCCCGCGTCATCACCACCGCGCGGGCGGAAAATCACGACTATCTCCGCGCGATCGGCGCCGACGAGATCATCGACTATGCCGCGAGCGACTTCACCAAGATCGTTTCCAATTGCGATGCCGTCCTCGATACCGTGGGCGGCGCCGTGGCGGAAAAATCATTTGCGGTGCTCCGGCCGGGGGGCCGGGCGGCCTTCATCGGGTCGGGTCCGAAGGCGCCGGCGTCGCCGCGCAGCGACGTGCGCTCGCTGCGTCCGGCGGTCGGACGCGACCGCGCGCATCTCGACCGCATCGTCGAGCTGGTGCGGTCGGGAGCCGTCCGCGCGCCCGAGATCACGCTCTATCGCCTGTCCGATGCCGTCGCCGCCCACCGCGTCAGCGAGGCGCGCCACCTGCGGGGCAAGCTGGTGTTCCAGGTGCGCTAGCAGCGGCCTTGGAGGCACCTCGCCCCGCTTGCGGGGAGAGGGAGAACACCGTCTACCGTTTGCTCTCGTCGTAGTAATGCATTTCGAACAGCATGCATCCCCGTTCCGACTTGAAGGGTCCATGATGGACGCCCGGCGGACGGCACGCATAGGTCGGCGCCACGAACGGCTCGCCGCCCTTGCCGTGGGCGTCATTGCCGACGATGAGGTCGCCGGACATCAGATAGACCTCCTCCCAGTGGTCATGGACGAAGGGAGCGGTGGTGTAGACGCCGGGATCGAATTTCAGCAGGCGCGAGCGGCTGCCCATCTTCCGGGTCTCGTCGAGATCGCTCGCCAGAATCTTCTGTTTGATCCCGGCGGGATAGCCGGCCGGCGTGTGCCAGCCTTCGCTCATGTCGACCGGATGGAATTCGAGATGCGGCTTGTTCATCGGCATTTTGCACCTGATATTACGCGAGCTTCGGCGGCATTACGCATTGAGCGGCACACATCGGATTATATAGTACGGCGTTTCCGAGGTTCGAATCATATCGATGCCATCGGACTTGTAGGGTGGGCAAAGCGAAGCGTGCCCACCATCGTCGTATCCGCGTGGGCACGGCGCGAAGAAAAGGAACCCGCGCGCATTTACGCGCAATCCATGGAGGACGACAATGAGCACAACGGCGGCGAGGCGAGACCCCCAGGCACTTCAACAATCGATCGTTCCCGGATCGGTGATCGTCGCTTCGACCGGCACGGGTGCCTTCGAGCAAATTCTTCTCGACGGACGCCACACTTTGCGTGCCGACGAGCCGGTCGCAGCAGGAGGTGGCGATGTCGGTCCGGGCCCGTATGAGCTGCTGTTGATGGCGCTCGGCGCATGCACCTCGATGACGATGAACCTGTATGCGACACGGAAAAAATGGGGGCTCGACCAAGCCGTGGTGCGGCTCCGGCACGAACGAGCCTATCCCGATGATTGCGTCAACTGCGAAGATCCGAAGTCGAAGATCGATCGCATCTGGTGCAGCATCGAACTGATCGGCGCATTGGATGAAGCACAGCGCACCCGATTGATCGAGATTGCCAAGCAGTGTCCCATCCATCGCACGCTGACCAACAAGATCGAGATCCGCACCGATCTCGTCACGCTGTGATCAATCGACCCTTTGCACTTATCTGGTATATTCCACATCGCCGGGCATAACCACGGGCAACGACCTCAGGTCATTGAACGGCGTCCAATCCTGCGTGTTTCCCTGCAAGTCGGTCGCCACCACCCGGTAGCGCAGGGATCCGGTCGGGTAGTCCTGCGGGATCAACCAGGCCGCCGACCAGAAATAATCGATGGGCCCCGTGAGGCCGAGCGCGGCGCGCACGCCCACCGGTGGGCGGGCTCGATATTCCGCCGGGTATTTCTTGCCGTCCGACAACTCGACGACGATGCTCTTGATGTTCTTGTCGTCCAGCGGCTGCCCGGTGATATTGCGCACGCGGATCCGGAAGATCACGTTCTCCTTGCGCTTGAATTGATTTGCGAGCACGCACACCGGGCCGGTGTTCCCGTTCGGCGTATTGCCGCGCACGATGTCGCCCTCGATGAACATTTTCTGCGCTTCCTGCGCCGCCGCCACGTGGCCGCAACCGAGCACCGCCACGGATAGAGCGGCAACGCGGCAGGCCGCGGCAACTCGCCATGGCGTGGCATTCGATTTTGTGACCTTCGATATCCCGATGTCCGGCGTCCTGGCGTTCATGAGAGTCCCTTCCTCGCTATCGATTGCCGTTTCCAGACCAACGCGTTTGCCCGCCGCCGGATGAAATCAGCGCCGTGGAAAATCATAAGGGATCGGCGAGGTCGCCGTAAGGGCTTGGGGGGCTTGCGCACAACCTCCCTCATGAACATTCGTCATTCACCCCATGATCGGTAGGATGCGGACCGCATAGCCGTGCGCGATGCTGCGGCCGAGCACGGGGTCTTCGAGCTCGTATTCGAACCGCGGCGTCGGCCGCACCCCGCCGCGCGCCGCGAGCGTGCCGCAATACATGATGGTGTTCTCCGGCAATTGGGCGCCGGCGCCGACGCAGCGGCCGATCAGGTCGAGCGGCGCCAGCATCGCGGTGACGCCGCCCTCCTGATAGAGCGTGCGCTCGCCGTTCTCGACCACATGGGCGCGCAGCTCGAGCCGGTCCCAATGGGGGGCCACCTCGTCGAACGCCCAGAACTGCGGCGCCAAGGGCTTGTCGCACATCTGCTTCGATACGGTCACGCCATAGGTCTCGACCTCACGGTCGGTGTGGTCGGACCCGGTGCCGACCCACAGCCGTCCGTCATGCTGCAGCAGGACGAACTCGACCTCGCCGCCGGAGGTCGTGCCGACCACCTCGATCTCGGTGCCGGTGGTGAGCCGCGCCGCGCCGACGCGATAGAAGATCGGCGTCGACGCCGGGCGTCTCACCCCCAGAGCCTCCAATTCCCTCACGTGCTTTTCGACCGCGGCGGGATCGCGGCCGGTCCAGCCGGCGATGATGGCGTCGTCGATGCCGACTTCGGTCGGCCGCGAGGTCGCGCCGCTCGACAAAATGAGGGAAAGGGTTTGGCGAGGCACGGGCATCCCCGGGGTTGCGGGCCGGCTCCGGAGCATTTTCCGATGACTGTCGACCGCACGCGCGCTCCTTGCCACAGGCATGGGCGCGACGGCAAGCCCCGCCCTATTGATCGCCGCGGCCGCGTGGGGCATGTCTGCATCCTCCGGAGGGGAGACGATGCGGACGCTGGCGCAATCGGTGCGCGAAATGGAAGCCGGAGCGTCGAGCCGGTCCGTGGTCGAGGAATGCCTCGCCAGGATCGCCGACCCTGCGGGCGAAGGCCGTCGCGTCTTCCTGAAGGTCCATGCCGACACCGCGCGCGCGGCGGCCGACTACGTCGACGGCCTGCGCCGCCGCGGCGCCGCGCCGTCGCGCTTCGCCGGCATTCCCGTCTCGATCAAGGATCTGTTCGATGTCGCCGGCGACGTCACCATGTCGGGCTCGGTGGCGTTGCGCGACGCACCGCCTGCCGCGGCCGACGCGCCGGCGGTGGCGCGCCTGCGGGCCGCGGGCCTGATCCCGATCGGCCGCACCAACATGACGGAATTCGCGTTCACCGGCCTCGGCATCAATCCGCACTACGACACGCCGCGCAATCCTTACGACCGTGCCATCGGGCGGCTGCCCGGCGGCTCGTCGTCGGGCGCCGCGGTGTCGGTGACCGACGGCATGGCGGCGGGCGCGCTCGGCACCGATACCGGCGGCTCCTGCCGCATCCCCGCGGCGCTGTGCGGCATCGTCGGCTACAAGCCGACCGCCAAGCGGATTCCGCTCGGCGGCGTGCTGCCGCTGTCGTTCTCGCTCGATTCCGTGGGTCCGCTGGCGGCGACCGTCGCTTGCTGCGCCGCGCTCGACGCGATCATGGCGGGCGAGGAACCCGCCGACCTCGAACCGTTTCCACTGCGGGGATTGCGGCTCGCGGCGCCGCAGGCCGTGGTGCTCGATGGCCTGGACGAAACCGTATCGCGCAGCTATGCGGCGGCGCTGTCGACGCTGAGCAAAGCGGGCGCCGGGATCACCGATATTCCGCTCGACCAACTCGCGGAGATCGCGACGCTCAATGGGCGGGGCGGGTTCGCGGCGTCGGAGGCCTATGCTTGGCACCGCAAGCTCATCGCAGCGAAGGGCGCGCTCTACGATCCCCGCGTGCTCACGCGCATCGTGCGGGGCAGGGACATGGACGCGGCCGAATACATCGCATTGAGGCGCGACCGCGCCGACCTGATCTGCCGGGTCGCGGCGATCACCCGCCATTATGATGCGCTGGTGATGCCGACGGTTCCGATCATCGCGCCGCCGCTCGCCGAACTCGATGCCGAGGAGCGCTACCGCAAGGTCAATATCCAGGTGCTGCGCAATCCGACCGTCGCCAACCTGCTCGACCGCTGCGCCATTTCGCTGCCGTGCCACCGCCACGGCGAGGCGCCGGTCGGGCTGATGCTGGTCGGTGAGCATGGCGGCGATCGCCGCCTGTTCGCCATCGCCGCCGGGATCGAGGCGATCGTGTCGCCGATCGTGAGACGCGGGTGATGGCCGACCTCCTGTTCAAGCTGGCGCGCCCGGTGCTCGCGGCCCTCGACCCGGAACGAGCCCACGGCCTGACCGTGCAGGCGCTCAAGCTCGGTCTTGGAGGCGCGGCGCGCGAGGCGGACGACCCCATCCTCGCGACCTGCGCGTGGAACCTCGCCTTTCCCAATCCGGTCGGCCTCGCCGCCGGCTTCGACAAGCATGCGGACGTCTGCGACGCCATGCTGGCGCTCGGTTTCGGCTTCGTCGAGACGGGCACGGTGACGCCGCGGCCGCAGCCCGGCAATTCCGGCCAGCGGCTGTTCCGCCTTGCCGAGGACGAGGCGGTGATCAACCGGTTCGGCTTCAATAGCTGCGGGATCGCGCCGTTCGCCGGCCGGCTGGCGAAACGCCGCGCCGCAAGCGCCGCAGGCAACAAGGGCGCGCGCGGCATCGTCGGCGCCAATCTCGGCAAGAACCGCGACACCGCCGACGGCGCCGCCGACTACATCGCCTGCATCGAGGCGGTGTCGGCATTTGCGGACTACCTCGTCGTCAACATCTCCTCGCCGAACACGCCGGGGCTGCGGGCGCTGCAGGCGCGCGGCCAGATCGAGGAATTGCTCACCCGCGTGCGCGACGCGCGGCGCCAGAGCGCGGCGGCGCGCCGGCCGCCGCTGCTGGTGAAGGTCGGCCCCGATCTCGACGACGGCGAAATACGCGACATCGCGGAGGTGGCGCTGGCAACCGGCGTCGACGGCCTCATCGTCGGCAACACCACGGTGGCGCGGCCGCCGACCTTGAAGAGCCCGCACCGCTCCGCGCCGGGCGGCCTCTCCGGCAAGCCGCTGCTCGGCCCCTCCACCGCGTGCCTCGCCGCCATGTACCGGCTGACCCGCGGCAAGATCCCGATCATCGGCTGCGGCGGGATCGCGAGCGGCGCCGACGCCTATGCCAAGATCCGCGCCGGCGCCTCGCTGGTGCAGCTCTATTCGGCGCTGGTGTTCCACGGGCCCGGGCTGGTCGGCAGCATCAAGCGCGAACTCGCGGCATTTCTGCGCGCCGACGGCTTTTCCTGCGTGCGCGATGCGGTGGGAACAGGCCTGAACGAAACATAGGCCGGTATGTCCGAATTCCACGGCGCCTCTGCTCCCGGCGCTGCGCCGCACCACATTACGCGCCGAAGATCGACCACCCCAGCCGCTTGCTCAGCGCCTCCAATGCGACGCGGCCGAGATGAGAATTGCCCGACGCGTCCAGGCCCGGCGACCACACGGCAATGGAGGCTTTGCCGGGCGCAATCGCCAGGACGCCGCCGCCGACGCCGCTCTTCCCGGGCAGGCCGACCCGATAGGCAAACTCGCCCGAGCCGTCGTAGTGGCCGCAAGTCAGCATCACCGCGTTGATGCGCCGCGCCCGCTCCGGATGGACGACCGACAGGCCGGTCGAAGGGTTGCGGCCGCGATGAGCGAGAAAGCGTCCGGCCATGGCAAGCTGCCGGCATGACATGGCTATGGCACAATGATGAAAATAGACGCCGAGCGTGAAATCCACCGGATTTTCGAGCACGTCGAAGGACTTCATGTAATTGGCAAGCGCGACGTTGCGAAAGCCGGTGCGCTGTTCCGAGGCCGCGACGGACTCGTCGATGGTGATCGACGGATCGTCGGCGACGAACTGCATGAACCGGAGAATTTCGCCCAGCGCCTCGCGCGGCCGATGTCCGGACAAGATCACGTCGGTGACGGCAATCGCACCGGCATTGATGAACGGGTTGCGCGGGATGCCCCGCTCGCGTTCGAGCTGGACGATGGAATTGAAGGGGCTGCCCGAGGGCTCGCGACCGACGCGCCGCCACAACCTGTCGCCGACCTTGCCCAAGGCCAGCGTCAGCGTAAAAACCTTCGAGATGCTCTGGATCGAAAACGCAGTGTCGCTGTCGCCGGCTGCCGCGACATTGCCTTCGGCGTCGATCACGACGAGACCGAAGGATTTGGCGTCGATCCGTGCCAGATCGGGAATATAAGTCGCGACCTCGCCCCGATCGGGCCGTCGCGCCATCTCGTCGGCTATTTCTCTTACGACATGGTCGAGGTTGGGCACGGCGTCGCTGGTCCAATCGGGCGTGTTACGGCGGCAGAATTACGTTGACCGTGCATTTATCGTTCCGCCCGCCCCATTCCACGATGCCCAGCCAGCGGCATCAGCCTCGAACTTGCGCCGGCGACAGCAGACGGACGGACTCGCCTCGGGCTTTCATCAGCTTCACGGCCGTTTTGTCGAATGAGATGAAGGTATCCGCGCCGAGCCAGCTTCCCTCATGGGCGATGACGCCATCGGCAAAGTCGCCGCCCGCATCCAATTGGGCCAATCCGGCTTCCGCCGCGGGCCGGTTCACCATGACATTCATGCCGTTTATCAAGCGTCGGATCGCTTCCGCGATTTCGGCCGAGGGGATTTTGTAGCCCTGCGACAGCACCCAGACCAGTTCGCAAAGCGCCGGCAGCGTCAGCGCGACCACATCCGCTTTCGCCAACTCCGCCTGGGCGACTTTGCTTTGCCGCTCGTCGTCGCCCGTCATGGCCCGAACGAGCACGTTGGTATCGGCCGTGATCTTCATCGCTTGCCGGCCCAGCCGCGGGCGGCGACCTTGTTCATTTCCTCAATCGACAGGGATGGGCCATCGTCCCGCTTCAGGAAATTGAAGACATCCGAGATGTTGCCGGTCGGCCGCGCGGCCCTCACCTCGATCCGACCATCGGGACGTTTCTCCACGGTTATTTTCTCACCGGGGCGGACACCCAGATGGTTCAGGAGATCCTTGCGCAGCGTGACTTGCCCTTTGGCGGTGACGGTGAGTGTGCTCATGGCATGGCCTCGTGCCGAGCCCATTATGTAAGGTAAAATTGCCTTACTATCAAGGGCGCTCGAACCGGGCCGGAACTACCGTATTGCCAGCACCACGTCGAACCGCGCGCGGAGCGCATCGTCTGCGGCGGCGACCTGCATGACGAGTTCGCTGTGAAAGAAGTCGTCGGCGAGGTTCGCCTTCTCGTCGGGGAAATAGAACTGGGTGGTCAGCACCGGCCGGTTCGGCGCCTGGACCTTCACGTGATAGTGCCGGGTGCGGCCGGGGTAGAGGCCGGGCATGATGGTACGGAAGGCGTAGCGTCCCTCGGCATCGGTGAAGACGTGGCCGCGCAGACCGGAACCCCCTGTTGTCGTACGCGCCGGCGGCGTCGGCTTGCCACAGGTCCACCAGGGCGCCGGCGACCGGACGGCAGGCGCGCGTCAGCACCACGCCGGAAAGCTCCACCGGCCGACCCGCAATGCCGGGCTCGCGCAGATCGCTGCGCCGAGGCGATTTCGGCTTGAAGAACGGCCCCTCGATCTCGGCAATGGTCGCCTCATCGCCGTCATGGCAGGAAGGGGTCGGCGCAGAGGCCCGCCTGGGCGAAGGCGCCGTTGGCGAGCACGAGACCCGTCGCGGCAAACGCTCCGCCGGCGAGGATATGCCGGCGTGATGGAAATCGCTGGTCATCGTTCATCACGGTATCCTTATCCGTTCTGGCCGCCTGCGGCCAAACTCTTAAGCGGATGGCCAGAACTCTTAGCAGGTGGCCAAGACCCTCAGCAGTGTGCCAAACCTTTGGGCTTCCGTTAGGCCAAATGGGGTCGATTCCGCCGGTCAAAATGCCGCAGAAAGCGGCGCAGAAAGCGCCGAAAGGTAGGCGAGTGCGCTCGACCGGCGGGCGGTTCCAATTGTGGCTGTGCGAGTTGCGCAGGCCGATCCTGCGCCGTACAGTAACGAACGAGTGTATCCGTGAGGAAAGGAGGAGTATTTGAACGTCGGGACGCCCGAGCAGGCGATTGCATTGCCCGTGATCAAGAAGCGGGGCATTGGGACCGGCGTCAAAAGGGCCGTTCTTGCGATTGTCCTCGCTGCGATCGCAGTCTACGTGGTTTTCTATTACGCTAATCCGCGAACGGTGAACGGCCTGAGCGTCGCCCCGGCGATCGTCGACCTCGAGATTGCGGGGCCTGCATTGCTCGATGCCCGGAACAGGGTCACCATCACGGCGCGCTTCCAGGGGTATCTGAAGACCGTCAACGTCGATCGAAACGACCCGGTCAAAGTCGGCCAAATTCTGGCCCAGCTCGAGTCCGACGACATCGCCAATCAATTGGCCGCATCGGTGGCGGATGCCGAGGCTGCCGATCGTTCGATCTCGGAGGCGCGCTCCGACCAGGAGCGGGTGCACGCGTCCGCAGACAAGGCCAAATTGGACTACGAGCGTAAGCGCGGCCTGCGAGAGAAAAACATCATCACCGAGGGGGATTGGGTCGCGACCGAGGCGGCGTTCCGGCAGACCCAGGCGGAACTCGCCCGCTCCGCGACGACGATCGCGAAAGCAAGCGCGATGTCCGCCTCCGCGGAAGCCACCGTCAAAGTGCTCGAGGTGCACCTGCGCGACGCGACAATCCGCTCTCCTTTGAACGGGGTCGTCGTGTCGCGCGATCGCAACGTCGGAGATCTCCTGCTGCCGGGCACCCCCCTCCTGCAACTCGTGGATCCGAGCTCGATCATCCTTTCGGGACGGTTCGACGAATCCGCGATGGGAACGATCGCGCCGGGACAGTCGGCAACCCTGTACTTCGCGTCGATGCCGACCGAGAACCTCAAAGGCACCGTGTTGAGGGTGATCCGCCTGGTCGACCAGGAAACACGCGAGTTCACCATCGACATAACCCTGGACCAGCTCCCCAGTCACTGGGCGCTGGGCCAGCGCGCCAATGTCACCATCAAGGCGCCGAGTTTGGTTCCCACCATCGTGATCCCGCAAAACCTGACCACGCGCCGCTATGGCCGGGTCGGCGTATGGGTGTTGCGCCATGGCCGGGCGCAATGGGCGCAGGTCGACCTCGGCTATCCCTCCGGCAATACGGTGCAGGTGGTGAACGGTTTGAGCGCCGGCGACATCGTGATTCCGCCCGAAGGCACCTACTTGTACGAGCCGATCGAAGCGAGCGGCAAGTAAAGCGCGCCCCCGCCGCCGGCGGCCGCACAAGATGGCCAATTCATTGCTTGACCACGACGCGCCCGTCGGAGATTTCGATCCGCCGGTCGAACAGATCCTCGGAGCGCAAGTCGTGCGTAACCACGCAAATGGACACGCCCTCGTAGTCCGCGAGGCGGCGAAACATCTCCATGACCTGCCGCCCGCGCGAACTGTCCAGGTTGGCGGTCGGCTCGTCGGCCAGGATCAGCTCCGGGCGGTTGGCGAGCGCGCGGGCGATCGCGACACGTTGCTGTTCGCCGCCTGAGAGCTCGATCGGCAGATTGTCCGCCCGGTCCCCGATACCGAATTGCTCGAGCAGGTACCGGGCCCGCTTCGCTGCAACGGTTTTTTCCTCATCGTTGATCTGCATTGCGATCTGCACGTTGCCGGCGGCGGCCAGAAACGGGATCAAATTCGGCTTCTGGAACACAAACCCGATGTGGCGACGGCGAAAATCCCGCAGATAGTTCAATTCGATACCGGGCGCGGACACGACCTGCCCCTTGAACAGGACGCTGCCGCTGCTCGGGGTATCCAGCAAACCCGCAATCATCAACAAGGTCGTCTTGCCGGAGCCGCTCGGGCCGAAGATGCCGATGAGCTCGCCGGCATTGATGGTCAGCGAGGCATTCCGGAGCGCATGAACGGTCGAATCGCCCATGCGATACATCTTGCTGGCATCCATGACCGTGAGGACTTGATCCGCGCTCACGACAGCACTTCCTGCGCACGCACGCTCATTGCTTTCGAAATCCCGAACCAGCTTCCGATGACGCACATGAAGAGGATCAGCACCGCCTGGACGGCGACGTCGGGACCGAGGATGAGGACGGTGCGCGGGAAATACGGGAAGATCACGTGGGCGGCCAGGACCGACCCCAGGAACGCATTCGCTCCGATCAGGAGCGCCTGCTGCAGGATCATCCAGATGATCACGCTGTCGCGGGCGCCGATCAGCTTCAACAGCGCGATCTGCCGGGTCTTTTCTATGGTCATCGTATAGATCGAAAGCGCGATGACGATGGTCGTCACCATCAGCGTCATCCCCACGAAGGCCAATATCTGAATTCTTGAGGCGCCCCAGGCGTCCGTTCAGCAGCACGTCCTCCTGCTCATCGCGCGTCAAGACGGTGACGTCGCCCCAGTTGCTGATGTAGTTGCGCACCTGCTCGGGATCGGTTCCCGGCTGCAGCGTCACCATCATGGCGGCGACCCTGCCCTTGCCGTATCCGACGAGGCCGGCTTCCGACGCCTGCACCCGGCCCAGCAACACCGCTTCGCTCGGAACGAAGCTGTCGAGAGCCTGCGCATCGGGGATGGTCACGAACAACATGCCATCTCCGCCGATGTCCACCTGGCCGACCGCCACGCCGACGATCGTATAGTCATCGCGCCCCAGGCGAATTTGCTGGCCGACACGGAAGCCCAGCGACTGATCGGCGATCGCCTCGTAATGGCCCGAATGGAGGTGGCGCCCCGCCATGAGCGGAAGCCAGACACCGGTGTCCTTTGGAAAGTCCAGCGCCGTGACCGCAATCTGGAGACGGCGCCCGGCGACGTAGTATTGCTGATTGTATTGAATAAACCGGCGCACCCGGGCGACGCCCGGCACACCTTCGACCCGGCGGTCGAGCACGCCCGATATCTCCGAGCGCTCGGCAAACGGTCCCACCCGGTGCCCCTGCACGACCCACAGGTCGGCCCCGACGTCATTAACGATCAGCATCGCTTCATACACGATGCCCCGGTACAAGCCGATCATGCCGATGGAGGCGGTCAGCAACGCACCGATCCCGAGGGTGGTGACGAAGAACCGACCGAAATGATGACGGATATCCGCCAAGGCGAGGTTCATTTGGCGCGCTCGCGGACCCCGATTGGCCGCGTCCGGCAGCGGACATCGGCTGGAAGCGTGGGGCTCGACACTCCAACCGCGGCTTTGTAACCGTGGTGAGACGTCGATTTAACGCGGCAATATAGGAAGACTCGCCCAACCGGGTCCAGTTGAAATTCGCCGCAGGCGGCGCCGGCACGCGGCATCAAAGAATTTCGCGGTGGTCGAAAATCGAGCTTGGCCGCTGGTGAAGGCGGAGCACCAACCGGCAATCCAACGCGGCAACGGGTGGACCTGCTCTCAGGCCGCGCCGGTCTGGTTCGGCACCGATATCGGCCGCCGCCGCTCCGACCAGCGTTGCAGCACGACGAACAGCGCCGGCACGAACAGGATGGCGATGCAGGTCGAGGCCAGCATCCCGCTGAACACGGTGATCCCGATGGAACGCCGCGCCGCGGCGCCCGCCCCCGTCGCGAACACGAGGGGAAGCACGCCCAATATGAAGGCGATCGACGTCATCAGGATCGGTCGGAATCGGAGGCGCGACGCCTCCACCGCAGCCTCCTCGATCCCACGCCTTTCCTGCTCATGCCCTTCCTGCAGCCTGAGCTCGCGCGCGAATTCCACGATCAGGATCGCATTCTTGCTCGACAGCGCGATCAGCAGCACGAGGCCGATCTGGGTGTAGATATTGTTGGCGGCTCCGGCAGCCGCGAGGGCGGCGACGGTGCCCAGCAAGGCAAGCGGCACCGCGACGACCACCGCCAGCGGCGCCGACCAGCTCTCGTACTGGCCGGCGAGAACCATCAGCACCAGGAGCAGCGCGAGCGCGAAGATCCAGTACGACTGGTTGCCGAGTGCGGCTTCCTGATAGGAAACACCGGTCCATCCGTAGCTCATGCCGGGCGGCAGGGTCGCCGTCGCGATCTCCTCCATGAGCTTGAGGGCCTGGCCGGAGCTGAACCCCGGGGCCGCGGTGCCGTTGATGGTGGCGGACGGATTGAGATTGAAGAGCGGGATGAGCGCGGGACCGACCCCCGGCACCACGCTGGCGAGGGTTCCGACCGGCACCATGGCGCCCTTGGAATTGCGGACGTTGAGATCGCCGAGCGCCTCGAAGGTCAGGCGGAACCGGGTGTCGGCCTGCACGAACACCGGAAAATTGTGGCCGAAGCGCGAGAACTGGCTGACATAGGTCGAGCCGAGATAGGTCTGGATGGTCTGGAAGGCGTCGCCGACATTGACGCTCAAAGCCTCCGCCTGGCGCCGGTCGATCTCGGTGTGCAATTGCGGCGCGCTCGCCCGGAACGGCGTCATCAGGCGCATCAGCGCCGGCTGGGCGTTCCCCAGCTCGACGATCCGGTCCGCCACCTGCTGGAGCTTGCGGTAGTCGAAGGTGCCGTCGGTCACCTGCACCTGCATCTGGAAGCCGCCGGCAAGGCCGAGCCCCTGAATTGGCGGCGGCGGCACCACGATGGAGCTGGCCTCCTGGACGGCGTCGAGCCCCGCTTGGAGCGCCTTGTAGATCGAAAGCGGATCCTCTCCGCGTGCCGCGCTTGCTCCAGTCCTTCAGGATCACATAGGCGATGCCGGCATTGGAGAGGGACGCGCTGTTGTCGAACAGCGAGGCGCCGCCCACCGTCACCACATGCTCGACGCCGGGCGTGTTGCGCGCGATCGCGGTGACGCGCGCCATCGCCTTCTGCGTCCGCTCCAGGGACGCGCCGTCGGGCAGTTGTGTTCCGACCAGCAGGTAGCCCTGATCTTCGGTCGGGATGAACGCCGTCGGCAGCCGCGCCAGCGACCAGATCGCCAGGCCCGCCAGGGCGACGGCAACCAGCGAGACCACGACCGGGAAGCCGACCAGCCGCCGCACCAGGGCGGCATAGCCGCGCTCCAGCCGGTCGTAGGCGAGGTTGAAGCCGCGATAGAAGGCGTTGGGGCGGCCGGACTGCGGCCGCAGCCACAGGGCGCACTGGGTCGGCTTCAACGTGACGGCGTTGATGGCGCTGATGACGGCGGTCGCAGCGATGACCAGCGCGAATTGGCGATAGAGCTGGCCGACGATCCCCGGAAGGATGGATGCCGGCAGGAACACGCTCAGCAGGACCAGCGTGATCGCGAGGATCGGCCGCAGCAATTCGTTCATCGCCAGCGTCGCGGCCTGCTTGGGCGCGATCCCCTTCTCGACATATTTGGCGGCGCCTTCGACCACGATGATCGCGTCGTCGACCACGATGCCGATGGCGAGGACGAGGGCGAACAGCGTGAGCAGGTTGACGCTGAATCCCAAGGCGGCCATCGCCGCGAAGGCGCCGATGATGGTGACCGGCACCGTGGTCGCGGGCACCAGCGTCGCCCGCCAGCTCTGCAGGAACACGACGATGACCAGGAGAACGAGCACCGCCGCCTCGACCAGGGTCGTATAGACCTCGTTGATGGAGGCGTGGACGAAGCGCGTGGTGTCGAACGGGACCGAATAGGCGATCCCGCTGGGGAAGGCGGCGGAGAGCCGCTTCATCTCGGCTTCGACGGCATGGCCGACATCGAGCGCATTGGCGTCCGGCAATTGAAACACCGCGATGCCCGCGGCCGGCTGGCCGTCCATGTCGAGAAACTGGCTGTAGGTCTGGGCGCCGAGCTCGACGCGGCCGACGTCGCGGATGCGGGTCACCGCGCCGCCGGGACTGCCCTGGGTCTTGACCGCGATCTGCTCGAACTGCGCCACGGTGGCGAACCGCCCGCGCAGGTCGAGCGTGAACTGGAACGCCTGATTTTCCGGAGCCGGCGGCGCGCCGATCTGTCCGGCCGCCACCTCCTGGCTCTGCTGCTGGATCGCCGCGATGACGTCGGCCGGCGTCAGCGCGCGCGCCTTCATCTGCTCGGGATCGAGCCAGACGCGCATGCTGTACTGGCCGATCCCGAACACCAAGGTGTCGCCGACGCCGGGAATGCGCGACAGCGTGTCCTTCAGGCTGATGGTGGCGTAATTGCTCAGGAACAGGCTGTCGCGGGATTTGTCGGGGGACGTGAGCGTGACGATCTGAAGGATCGCCGTGCTCTTCTTCTTCGTCACCACGCCGAGCGCCTGCACGGCATCGGGCAGCGACGCCATCGCCGCGGAGATACGGTTCTGGACTTGCACTTGCGCCTGGTCGAGATCGGTGCCGACCGCGAATGTCACGACCAGCACATAGGTGCCGTCATTGGCCGCCGTCGACTGCATGTAGAGCATCTTTTCGACGCCGTTGACCTGCTGCTCGATCGGCAGGGCCACGGTGTCGACGACAGTCTGGGCGTTGGCGCCGGGGTAGCGCGCCGCAACCTGGACGGTCGGCGGCGTGATCGGCGGATATTGCGCGACGGGAAGATAGAGCAGCGCCACCGCCCCGATGACGATCGCAAACAGGGCGATGACGTTCGCGAGAACCGGCCGCTCGATGAAATATCTTGCAAGCACCGATCTCTCCCGCTTCAGGGGCTCGACGCCGGCACGGTCTCGGCGATGCGGCCTTCCTGCACCGTGACCTTGCGTCCCGGCGTCGCATTCTGCAGCCCGTCGATGATCACGCGGTCGGTCGCGGCGAGGCCTTCGGCTGCGACCCGCAAGCCGTTCTGCGCCGCGCCCAGCGTGATCCTGCGCAGCACCACCGCTCCGCCGGAATCGACCAGCAGGACATAGGGCCCGACCTGATCGATGCTGATGGCCGTCTCGGGCACCAGGAGCGATTGTTTCGGCGCGCCGACCGGAATCCGAAGCCGCGTGAACAGGCCCGGTATGAGGATGTTCTTCGCATTGTCGAACACCCCGCGCGCCAGCAGCGTCCCGGTCGACGGGTCGACGCCGGTGTCGACGAAATCGAGCCGGCCCTGGTGCGGCGTTCCCGTCTCGTCGGCGAGGCCCGCATAGACCGGCAGCTTGAGGACGGAATCGCGGGTCAGGCCGCGCTCGGTCAGGTCCTGGCGCACCCGCAGGAGATCGCGCTCGTTGATATTGAAATACACGTAGATCGTGTCGACCTGGGAGATGGTGGCGAGCTTGGTCGGCGAACCCTGGCCGACGAGATTGCCCGCATCGACGAGGCGGCGGCCGATCCGCCCCGAAAACGGCGCCTCGATCTTGGTGTAGGAAAGGTTGAGCTCGGCAATCTTGAGGTTCGCCTGCGCCTGCGCCACCGAGGCACGCGCGGAATCGCGGGTTGCCAGCGCCTTGTCGTAGTCGGCCTGGCTCGCGGCGAGCTGCCGTTGCAGCGTCGACTTGCGGTCGAAGTCGAGTTCGGCGCTTTTCAGGTTCGCCTGCTGCTCTTCGAGGGTCGACCGGGACAGCGCGACCTGGGCCTGGTACTGGTCCGGCTCGATCTGGAACAGCAATTGTCCCTTCTCGACATCGGCACCGTCGGCAAACCGCACCTCCTGGAGAAATCCGGATACCCGCGCCACCAGGTCCACCGTCCGCGACGCCGAGGCCTGCCCGGTGAAATCGGCGGCGTCCTGGACCGGCGCAGCGAGCGGATCGCTGACCGTGACCGGAGGCGGCGGCGGCGCCACGAAGGCGGGATTGCGGCCGCAGGCGGACAGGCCTGTGACAAGCACAGCCGCCGACAGTGACACCAGCGCTGCACGGATCGCCGAATGCCGCACGCCGCCCTCCGCCGATTGCCGCATCATTGCCCGAAGTTGCCGGCTGCACCATAGGCAGAATTTCTAAAGAAATTGGAGCCAATTCGCCTCGACTGGCATAGACCGCGCTCGGTCACGCGAATTGCGCCGGTGCGCGTTCACGGCAGCGCCCGCAGCCATCGCTCGATCTCGTCGAGGATGAATTCGTGGACCTGGGCTTGAGAACGCGCCGCCGTTTTCGCAACCTTGAAGGAGTGATCGCCGCCTTCGACGACACAGAGCCGGGCCGGCGCCGTCAGCGTGGCCAGGATGGGCGCGAGCTCGTCGGGCGTGCCGAACGCGTCGCGGGAGCCCTGCACGAACAACATCGGCGAGCGGATTGCGGGCAGGTGCTTCGACCGCAGCTTGTCGGGGCGACCCGGCGGATGGAGGGGGTAACCGAGCAAGACCAGGCCCGTAATCGCGTCGGAATCGGCGGCGGCGACTTGCGAGGCGATGCGCCCGCCCATCGACTTGCCGCCGATCGCGAGCTTACGGCGTTCACCGTGCCCACCGATCGTACCGTCGCGATAGGCCGCGATGACGCTGCGCCAGCACGCTTCCAGCTTGTCGTTGCGGTCGGGAAGCCGCCGGCCGGCTTCGCTGTAGACGAAGTTGAAGGTGATGGTTTCGATGCCCCGCGCGGCGAGCGCGCTCGGCGATTTGCGTCATGAAACCGCTGGTCTGACTGGCCCCGGCGCCGTGGGCGAGGATCAGGCAAACGCTGGCGGGATCATGAGGTGCCGCGGGGTAGACGATGGCGGTCACATGCTCGGACGGCGTGACGGCGATACGGATTGGTTCGGGCATATCGGCTCCAGACCGCCACACGCGCCATGGCGACGCAACCCATCGGCGGAGGATTTTGCCGGTGCATCTTCAAGAAATTCTGTCCGCCACCGAACCGGACCGGCAACGCCTGCCTCACCCCAAGGGAACACCACTATAGGGGTCGATGACCGGCGGCACGGCCGGGCTTTGTTTCGCCAGCGACAGGGCGACTTGCCACTCTCGGCCCGAACAATCCGGCGCCGCGACGCTATCCGCGAACGGCATGCCGCCCACTCCCACTTTCCGTTCCGCGGCAGCGAATTCGTCCGCTATCGCACCGAGGATGTCGTCGTTATTCCGGATGTAGATGGAACAGAATATGTGCGGCAACGCGGGAAGCGTCCCGTCCGGCAGGATGGCAAGCAAGTTGGAGACAACGCGCCGCGCTGCCGGCATGACGCCGGCCCCGGCGAGCACCGCGGCACTCAGGACGACGGGGTCGGCCGCCTCGAATGCAACATGCGATGTGCGGTCGGCTTGCCGCAATGACGACGAAATCAGGTCGTCGAGCCCCAGCACCCCCGAATTGATGACCAGAGGAACGGGATCGCGGATCTCCGAAACCCGGATCAGCGACGGCGAACATGCCCACACCATCTCTTCGCGCCAGCAGTGCCGCGGATGGTCCGTCGGTTCCGCTGTCGTGCGCACAAACACCACGTCAAGGACGCTCTCGTGCATTTGCCGAATCAGGATTTCGGGGTGCTCGCAGACAATCACGAGGCCATGCGAAGGAATGCGGTCGCGCAGGCCCGCGACGATCGAGGACATCAGTCTGCCGGTGCAACTATCGGGAACGCCGATCCGGATCCGCGAAATCGTCGGTTCATTGACCTTGTCGAACAACTCGTCGTTCAGGTCGAGAATTTTCCGGGCGTACGCGGCCACCATTGCCCCCCTCTTGGTGAGGGCGATGCCGGGCCCGCTCTTGTCGAACAGGCCTCCTCCCATGAGTTCCTGAATGCGCTTGACGTGGTTGCTGATGCTGGGCTGGCTGAGCTGAAGGCGAGCGGCTGTCTTCGTATAGCTTCGGAGTTCCACCAGACAAACGAATGTTCGCAGCAGCTCACTCGGAATATTCGTCATCGATCGCCCTCCGATTGACGATGTCACCGCGAGCCTCGGTCAATTCCGTTTTGCTCGCCGATCCCAATTCCTCCGATGCTGCATATCGACTCGCACTATAACTATAACTCATGGCTTAAACATTGACAACTGAATGTTGAAGAAAGTTCATTTGCAACCCTTCTCGGACATTGGCGTTTTTAATCATCACGCATGCCACATTTGCGCGTTGCATGACCTATTAGTCCACGACTGAACAAAGATCATGAATAAAAATACGCCATCAATTAAGTTGATTTCACATAGATAATAGATAAAGACAAATAATGGAGCCTCTATCTACCATGGGCGCTTCGCTTTTGCACGATCAAAATTCTTATAGTTAAGTTTATCACAGGTTATACGCTTCAACATCCGGGGTTTTACACCTCTTTAAATCATTTCCGACCGGATGTCGGCATGTACAGATTTTCAAAGCGCCTGGCCGGCTTGGCCCGTTCGGAGCGGGGGACATCGGCGGTCGAGTTCGCCATCGTCATGCCCCTGTTTCTGGTGCTCGTCCTCGGCATCATCGTCTACGGCTCGTACCTCGCGGTCATCCACGGCTTGCAGCAGCTTGCGGCGGAAGCCGCCCGTGCCTCGGTCCCGGGGCTCTCCGACCTCGAGCGCAGCAGCCTGGCGCAAGGCTACGTCACTTCGATGGCCGCGTCGTACCCGCTGATTACGCCCCGGCAGCTCACGATCAACGCCGCGCCGGCGCCCGCGAACGCCAACGTATTCGTCGTAACGCTGAACTACGACGCATCCGGGATGTTCATCTACGCGTTGCCCAACCTGGTCCCGCTTCCCTCTCCGAACATCGTGCGCTCCGCTGCCATTCAACGCGGCGGATTCTGAACGAAAGAAACCGTCATGCGCCGCCTTCTGAGAACCTTCATCGGCGATACGCGAGGAAACGTAGCCATATTGTCGGCGGCCATGCTGACGATGATGCTGTGCCTGACGGCATTCGGCGTCGATCTCGGACGGATGTTCGCCGACCGGCGCAAGGCCCAGGGCGCGGTCGATCTGGCGGCGATCGCCGCGGCGAGCAACCTGACCAATGCCGCCGGAGCGGCGACCGCGACCATTCAGCAGAACAGTTACCCCGCCAATGCCATGACGAACCTCGTTATCGGCACCTACACGGCCGACCCGACGATCGCCCCCTCGAACCGCTTTCAACCGTCGGCCCTGACATCCGCAAATGCAGCCAAGGTGACGCTGACCGCGACGACACCCTTGTTCTTCGCGCGCGTCTTTACCGGGACCGATCATTTCGCCATCCAGACCACGGCGGTCGCATCGCAGACGACATTGGCGTCGTTCGCCATCGGATCGGGATTACTGAGCCTCAATGGCGGCCTTCTCAACCAAGTCTTGGGCGGGTTGCTGGGCGCGAACATTTCGCTGTCGGCCATGGATTACCAGTCGCTTCTGAGCGCCAACGTCGATGTGTTCGGCTTCCTGAATGCGCTGGCGTCGCGCGCCAACCTTTCGGCTGGCTCCTACACCTCGCTTCTCGGCTCCAGCGTCAAGATCGGCGACTTCATCAATGCCATGATCGATACGGAGTCGTCGGCCTACGGCTCGACCAGCGGCGCGGTGCGCGCGCTGAGCACCCTGGCTGGCGCAGTCAACGGGTCATCGGCCAGGATTGCGCTGGGTTCGCTGTTCAACCTCGGTCCCTACAGCACCATGGCACTTGGCCAGAAGCCGCAGATCGGCGTGTCCGTGAGCGCCATGGATCTCCTGTCGGCGACTGCACAAGTGGCGAACGGGCAGCACCAGGTTCAGGTCGGTCTTAACGCCAGCCTGCCGGCCGGCATCGCCAGCGCATCGGTTCAACTCGCGATCGGCGAGCGGCCGCAAGGCACGAGCTGGGTTGCCGTGGGCAGCCAGGGGGCGAGCGTGCATACCGCGCAAACGCGGCTGCTTCTGACCGTTCAGTTGCTCGGGTCGGGCACAGTGGCGGCCGTCAACCTGCCGATCTATCTGGAACTCGCCTCGGCGACCGCGACGCTCAACGCGATCAGTTGCGGATACCCCGACATCACCGCGTCGACGGTCACCCTCGGCGTGACCCCGGCAGTGCTCAATTCGTGGATCGGAAACGTCTCGAATTACGACTTCACCAATTTTTCGACGGCGCCCAACCCCGCTCCGGCGACGCTCGTCAACGCCGTTGCGGCGAGCGTGACGGGCCGCGCTCATGCGACCATTTCCAACCTGACCCCGCGGTCGGTGAATTTCACCTATGCGGACATCCAGCAGCAGACGAAAAAGACCGTCGATACCACGGACTACCTGGCATCGCTGCTCTCCAGCCTGGTCGGCGGCCTCGTGCTCGACGTCTCGGTCGTCGGCTTGAATCTCGGCCTGCCGTCGCTGCTCCAACAGACGGTCGGCGGCATCATCGCGACCGCCGCGACGCCGGTCGACCAGTTGCTGAGTGGCGCCCTGACCACGCTCGGATTGAGCCTGGGCCAGGCTGACGTTTGGGTAACGGGCATCCGATGCGACGGCGCAGTGTTGGTGAACTGAAATGGCTGGCAGCTCGGAGCAGCAGCGCTTGGCTGCGATCGCAGACTGCGCGGCGGCACGGTACCGTCGCTGCCCGACACCATTGACGTGCCGTTCCGTGACGTGCCGTTCCGTCCTGACATGCCGTTCCGTGACGTGCCTTCCGCCGGCGGCGCCGGCCCAGCGCTGCGCGCCACCCATGGATTCCCAGCGAGAGGGTGTAACATGCTAGCCGTCTATAGCTGCATCACTGAAGCGCACGACCTGCGACTGGTGGGGCTTGCCGCAGTCATCTGCTCGCTCGCTTCATTTGCCGCCATCACGCTGCTGCTCCACGTCCGCAAGTCGGCCGGGAAAGCGCGGCATATCTGGCTCGCCGTTTCCGCGGTGGCGACGGGCTTCGGGATCTGGGCGACACATTTCATCGCCATGCTGGCTTTCGAGCCCGGGCTCCCGACCGGCTACAACGTCGCCCTGACGATTCTCTCGTTGATCGGGGCGATCGCCTTGACGGGCGTCGGCCTCACCGTCGCGCTGTCGGCGTCGCTGCCGGGAGCGCCGGCGCTCGGGGGCATGATCGTGGGCGGCGGCATCGCCGTGATGCACTACACCGGCATGGCCGCCTTCGAGATCCAAGGACGCGTCCTGTGGGATCCGACGCTGGTGGCGGCGTCCGTTGCGCTCGGCGAGATCCTCGGCGCGCTCGCGCTGCAGATCGGGCTGCACGGCAATGCGTTGAGGTTTCGGATCTTCGGTGCGCTGCTGCTGACCGCAGCGATCTGCAGCCACCATTTCACCGCGATGGGCGCCGTTTCGATCATCCCCGACCCGACGATCGTGGTGTCCGCCTCGGCATTGCCGACGAGTTGGCTCGCCGTCGCCGTCGCGCTCGCGAGCTTCACGATCATCGTTCTCGCCTTCGCCGGTCTGGCGCTGGACATGCGCGATCGGCGCCGGCTCGAAGCCGAGCGGATGCGCGACCTCGCCAATGCCGCGGTGGAGGGGCTGATCGTTTGCAGGGAAGACGCCATCGCGACCGCGAACAACAGCTTCATCGCGCTCGCGGGCGCAGGCGACGACGAGTTGGTCGGAGCGAAGATCGAGACATATTTCCCCGGCGAGAATCTGTGCGCAAAGCTTCTTGCTCGGCCCAACCAGCCCATGGAGGCCGACTTGCGCCGGTGCGACGGGTCGATCATTCCGGTCGAGTTGATTCTGCGCTCCATCCACTTCGCAGGCAAGCCGCATCAGGCCATTGCCGTGCGCGACCTCAGCGCGCGAAAGCAGGCCGAGCAGCACATTCGGTTCCTGGCCCACCATGATGCGCTCACCGGGCTGCCGAATCGCAACAGCTTCTACAAAAGGCTCGATCAGGAAATCGAAGCGGTCTCCCACACCGGGCAATGCATGGCCGTGCTTTGCCTCGACCTCGACCGCTTCAAGGAGGTCAACGATCTCTACGGTCACGCCGCCGGCGATTTGGTGCTGCAGACCGTCGCGAAGGCCGTGACCGGCGTGCTCGACTCGAGCCAGATGTCGGCGCGGCTCGGCGGCGACGAATTCGCGATCATCCTGCCGGTGATCTCGGGTCCGAGGGTGGCCGGCCGGGTCGCGGAGGACATTATCGAGGCGCTGCGGGCCGAGATCCAGAACTCGGCCGCCGCTGCATCCATGTCGGCCAGCATCGGCATCGCGATCTGCCCCAGCGATGCGATCGACCGCCAATTGCTCCTCAGCCACGCCGACATGGCGCTGTATCGCGCGAAATCGGAGGGGCGCGGCACCTACCGATTCTTCGAGCCGACGATGGGCGTGGAGGTTCGCGGCCGCCGACTCCTGGAGCATGACCTGCGTCATGCCATCTCACGCTCCGAATTGCGCCTCGTCTATCAGCCACAAAAGGACATCAAGACCAACGAGATCATCGGATTCGAGGCGCTGCTGCGGTGGGGGCATGCCAGCCACGGAGAAATTTCACCATCCGTGTTCATCCCGGTGGCGGAGGAGAGCGGCACGATCCTGGAGATCGGCGAGTGGGTTCTGCGAACCGCGTGCAGCGAAGCGGCGCGCTGGAGCCGCGACCTGACGGTCGCCGTGAACATATCGGGGATCCAGCTTCAGAATGCGAATTTTGCCCATCGCGTGCATGAAATCCTGTTTCAGACCGGGATGCCTCCGCACCGGTTGGAGCTCGAGATCACCGAGACTGCGCTCATCCGCGATCTCCAGCGCGCCCTCTCGACGCTGCGCCAGATCAAGGCGCTGGGCGTCCGGGTAGCGATGGACGATTTCGGCACCGGATATTCGTCGCTGTCCAATCTGCGCGCCTTCCCGTTCGACAAGATCAAGGTCGACAGTTCTTTCGTCAGGTCCGTCAACACCAACGGACAAGCGGCCTCGATCATGCGCGCAGTGCTCGGCCTCGGCCGCGGTCTCGGCCTGCCGGTGCTGGCAGAGGGCGTCGAGACGCTCGGCGAGCTCGAATTTCTTTCCAACGAGCTCTGCAACGAGGCCCAGGGCTATCTGCTGGGCGTGCCGGCCGCCATCGAGCATTTCCGGTATCTCACGGACAGCCCGCCGTGCAGCGAGGCGCAGGCACATTCCACGGCTTCGTTCAATGTCCGGCCGCGCGTCGTCGGCGAATAGCCGGAAATTGCCCCGGCGCAGCCGATCCCGCAGAATTTGGGATCGTTCTCCTTCGGCCTACCGTGCAGCGGTTGTCTGGGGCGCGAGGTTGACGACTTCGACGCGCCGGTTCTCGGATGCGTTCGGGTCCATCTTGTTCTTCGGTCGCGACTTGCCGTAGCCGATGGTGCGCAGGTTTGCCGCAGACAGGTGGAAGTTGTCGACGAGGTACTCCTTGATCATCGCGGCGCGGCGCTCCGACAATTTCTTGTTGAAGGCATCGCCGCCGACGCCGTCGGTGTGGCCGCCGATGGAGATGGTGGCACCCTTGAGCCGGGGGTCGGCGAGCGCGGCGCCGAGTTCGTCCAATTGCGGCTCTGCTACGCTCGTGATCGCCGCGGAGTTGAAATCGAAGTAGACCTCGAGATCGATCGTCGGCAGCGGCTGCGCACTCGCCAGCGCGTAGTCGCGATTGTCGAACGTCGGTGAACGGGTCAGCCGCAGCTTGTCGGCAAAGCCCATGACCTTCGGCTGCGCCGTCAGCGCCTCCAGGATCTGCTGGCGGGAAACCTGCCCGGCGCATGCCGCATTGCCGAAGGTCAGGAAGCCGATGAAGCCCGCGGCCAGAATGCCGCTCATTTTGCCCTGCAAACGGTTCATGGTGATCCTCCATCCGCCGCCTTGGTCCGCAATTGGTCCAAGGCGATGGAGGGAGTTTCACACCGGAGCCGATCCGCAACTGTGATTTAGGTCACACAATAGCCCCGCGCCGCCCCTATTTGCGCGCCGCGCCCTCGCCCACCACCTCGAACGGCGCCCAGAACGCGGGGTAGGCATTGTCCGGATCGGAGGTATCCGCCATGTAGGCCAGCATGGCGCGGCGCAGCGCTTCCGCCGGGCCCGCGGAGGGATCGGCCTTGAGGAAGTCGAAGGTCGAGGTGGTCAACCGCGTCGCCGCGGTCGATGACACCTTCCAGTGCGACACCAGCAAGGCGCGGGCACCGGCATAGAAGAAGGCGCGGGCGAGGCCCGAAAGGGCTTCGGCACCCGGCTTTTCGCCGGCGCTGGTGTTGCAGGCCGACAGCACCGCCCAGTCGGCGTTGAGCTTGAGCTGGGCCACCTCGCTGGCGGTCAACAGGCCGTCATCCAGCGCGGTCGACTGTTTCGGCAGCGACAAGGCCAGGGAGGGCTCGGCCAAATCCTTGATGTCTCCGGCCACCAGGCCATGGGTGGCGAAATAGATCACCCGGTAGTCGGACAGCGGCGCGCTTTTCACGGCTGTCTCGGTCGCATCCCGGCGGAGATGGATGTCGCTCGCGGCGGCGCCGAGCTTTTCCGCCACCGCCCTGAGCTCCCCGGCGGTATCGGGCAATTCCGGCAGGGCTTCGGCCAATTTCGACCGGTCGACGCCGGCGCCGCGCCAATAGTCGGTATAGGCCCGCGTCGTCTTGGCCGGCCGCTGCCCGCGCTGTCCCGGGGCGGCCTTCGGTTCATCGGGGCCGAACACGGGATCGCCGAAGCCGGTCATCGGCCGCGTCGCGCTGCTGGTGCGGGCGAATGCGCGCAGCGCCTCCAGGCTCTCGACCGAAGGCAGCACGCTGACCGCCTGCCGTTTGATCAGCCACGCCGCGTTGCGATAGGTCGGCATGTCCTCGAGCCGCGGCACCGGCGTCGCCGGACGCTCCGTCACCAGCACGTGGAACGGCAGCGCCGTGAGGGCGCCGGTCGGAACCACCAGCAGATGACGCTTGTTCTTGATGACCGAATCGACCGGGCCGAGCAGCGTCTGATAGAGGTCGTAGGCGACCCCGAGATCGAACAGCACGGGCTTCCCGGCATCGATGGAATTCAAGAGCTCGTCGACATCGACCCCCCGGCGCACCTCGGTCACCTTCGCCGCCATCGCCTCGGCGCCGACCGGGATCGTCTTCCATTCGAAGCTTTCGCGGGTCACCGCGAAGACGTGGCTCTCCTTCTCGCTGCTGAGGAAGAACGCCAGCGCCTCGTCCGCTCCGAGCAATTGCTGGACCCGCTGGACCCCGAGCGGCTTCGGGCTGACCAGCGAGGCATACTCCGGAAACTGGACCGCAATGTCCTTGTTCAACTGCCCGACCCGGGCCGACAGCTCGGCCGCGCGGCGCCGCATCGTCTCCTCGCGCTTGGGATCGCGCAGGTTCTCAGGCTTGGCGAGTTCCGCCGGCAGGCTGCGGTCGAGGATGCGCAACTCGCTCACGGCGTCCTGCTGCTGGCGCACGATCGCCGCCAGCGGGTCGTTGCCGGCGCCGAAGCGGGCCGCCATCTGCGCCAGTGCCGTCGCCGCTGCCGACTGATTGGCCCATTGGGCGCTTATGAACGCCTCGCCGCCGGCTTCCTGGCCGACGATCCGCTCCTGCTGCGCGCGGTCGAGGATGGCGACGTTCTGGTCGAAAAAGTCGCGCAGCGATGCGACTTCGGGAGCCGAACGGCTGCCGGCGTCGCGCGTGAGCCGATTGACCACGAGACGAACCGCCTTGCGCGATGAATTGATCGCATTCGGTGGTGCGCCCCATCAGGAACTGCAACCGCGCGAGGTAGTTGATCACCGACGCGACATCCATATGGTCCGGGCCGAACACCTTTTCGCGAATCGCCAGCGCCCGCAGATACAGCGGCTCGGCTTCCTGGTAGCGGCCGAGGTTTACGTAGGCATTGGCGAGCGGAATGAGGTGGAAGGCGACCTCGGGATGATCCGGCCCGAACAGCTGCTCCTTGATCGCGATCGCGCGCTTGAGCAGCGGCTCGCCTTCCCCGGCGCGGCCCAATTGCCGATACGCCACCGCGAGATTGTTGAGGCTCTGCGCGACGAGGCCGTCCGGCAGACGGGCCTTCTGCTGGATCGCAAGCGCGCGCTTCGTCAGTTGCTCCGCCTCCGCCTGGCGGCCGATCTTGAGATCCACCACCGCGAGATTGTTCAAGGCGATGGCGAGACCTTGCTCGCCGCCCGGTGCCTTCTCGTCGATGGCGATCGCGCGCCGGTGCAGCGCCACGGCGTCGTCGCGGCGGCCCAGGCGCTCGTATACCTGCGCCAGATTGTTCACGCTGACGGCGACATCGCGATGGCTGCGGCCCAGTGCGCTTTCGCGGATCGACAGCGCACGCTCGTTGAGCGGCTCGGCCTCGGCATAGCGGCCCAGCAAGTAATACGTCATGGCGAGATCGTTCAGGCTGCTGGCGAGGCCGACGCCCTTGTCGCGGCCGATGGTGCCCTCGCCCAGCGCCACCGCGCGCTTGCGCAGGTCGACGGCCTCCACATAGCGGCTTTGGAATTCGTAGGTGCGGGCGAGATTGCTCAGGGTGTCGATGATGTAAGCGCGGTTCCTGTCGGGGTCGCGCTCCAGCATGGTCAGCGCGCGCTGGTAGAGGTCCGCCGCCTCGTCATATTTGCGCTGGTCGAGCCGCGCCTTGGCCTGCGAGACCAGCGGCACGGCGGCGGCAAAGCCCTCCTGCTGCGACCGCGCCGGCGCGAAGCTTGCGGCGAGCAGGACCAAAACCAGGGGAACCATCGCAAGCCGAGGCAGCGCCAGGCCAAACATGGGTCTTCCTCCCGACGCGAGCCCTTCGGCCGCCCCGCGGCCGAACCCAAGTCCAACTGTTACGGCGAACGGCGCCACGCGATCCCGGCTCTCCCGGGCGGATCGTCACCATTAGGGACTGGCGGGCGTATCGCGGTTCAATCGGGTGCGGCCACGCCGCGATCCGCCTTCAGGTCGGACGCTCAGCAAATCGAAGCCGCGCCGTGACGGCATTACGTTGATGATATTAAAGGCCGGACGCAAATCGGTCACGGCATTGTTGGAGCGACATAATCGCCCCCCGCGGGTGCTTCGAGCCGCCACGGCGATCCCGACGCCGGCAGGCCATCCCGCCCCGGCGCTTTGGGCGCGGTACCCCGGGCGATCGTATTGGGATAACCGGCATGGCGTTGCCCCGGCCGAGTTGGCTCAGTTCCAAGCAAAGGGCGGCTGCGCCGCCGGCGAGCCGCCCCGAAGTCTTGGTTGTCGGATTCTTGGATGTCGGATCGTGCGGCTAGAAATTGTAGCCGACGCCGACCGTGACCGTCTGAAAGGTCGGATGCAGGTTGATCACCGCATTGCTCGACGGGGACCTGCAGGTCGTGTCGCAGAAGGTGTGCAGGCCGACGTTTTCCGAGAAATTGCCCAAATCGGTGTAGCGGTACTCGAGCCGCAACGTCAGGCTTGGGAAAATCAAGGTCTCGACACCGCCGCCGCCGGTCGCGCCGGTCCGGGTGGTGCTCCAGGAGCCTCCACCGGTGGCGTAAGCACCGCCGAAGCTGCCGAGACCATCGATTTCGTGGGCGTTGTAGGCGAGCGACCCGCTGACTTTGCCGAAGGCAACGCCGCCGGTGCCGTAAACCATGGTCCAGGGCGTCACGAGATAGCCCAAACGTCCGCGGATCGAGCCGTCCGCGCCCTGGCTGGCGGTGCCGGTGAACATCTCTGAACGATAAAGATTTCGAGCCGGAATATGAGTAGGAGGCGGATGCGCTCTTCGCGTTGATGTCGCCTTCGATGCCGGCAACCCAGGTGCCGAACTGGATGCGATATCCCAGAAATCCACCGCCGGTCGCGCTGGTCTTGTTCCCGGAGAAGGAAAACGGCGTTTCCGTGCAATACGAACGATAAATGGAAATGCCCGCGCAGTCGGGGAAGAGGCGCGCCCCCGGCTCGGCAAATCCCTGGGCCGTGGGGCTCACGCCGCCTTGGCCGCCGACCTGGGCACCCGTCCAGCTCGGCTGGGCGGCCGCCGTTCTTTCGGGGGCTGCTCGCGCCGGGGCTTGAGCGGGCGCGCGCTCGACTTGCCGGTGCCTGACCGGCTTGGCCACCGCCGGCGCTTCATCCGCGAGCGCGGGCGCCGCGATCAGAACAGCTCCGAAAACGGCTGCAGTTGTGAATAATACCCTATTCATTGGCCCGGGCCCCCACCCAATAACTTTGAAATCTGAACACGTTTCCGAACACATGATCGCATCAACCGCGCCGGCGATCAAAAGCCGAATGGGGCATCCCCTGCGATTTCCCAAAAGTGTTGCGTATCTGTCACGAATTTCTGCGGTCGGCGGACCCGCCGCGGTATTTCATTACTGCCCCGACCGCTTCAGCCGACCGCTCAGCCAATTCATCGTCGCCGTTATATTTCGTGGCTGCAGAATGACCGCGACCGCCCGATCGTGGATGCCCGTGGAAGTCCGCGGCTGCACGATATACAATCACCGCGTTAGCGCCTGCCTGATTTTGTGCAAGGGAGCGGGCGCAAGGGAGGCTTCGCAATGTTCAAGCGAACAAGGCTGATATCCCTGGCGGCGATTGCCGCATTGCTGCTGTCGGGCACCGCATCGGCGATCGCCGCGGCGTCGCATCATCCGAAGAAGAAAATAACCCACGCGTCCAAGCCGGTCCCGAATTCCGCTTCGAAACGGACTGTGCCCAGCGCCGCGCCTTCGGAGTATCAATAGTCCGATTGGGAAGTTCGTCCCGAAGGGGCAAAGCCCGTTTCGCATCACGCCGAGCAGGCGCACCGATCTTCAGGCCGGGTTGGACACCATCTGTCGGACACCATCTATCTTGCCCACCCCGCGGCGGCGTCCTCACTCCGCGGCGATGCGGACCTCGGGGGCGGCGGCGCGGACATCGGCGTCGACGTGGCTCTCGAATGGGACGAAGTTCTTCTGGAACATGGCGACGAGGCTGCGCGCAGTCTCGTCGAACTCCGCCTTGTTCTGCCAGGTCTTGTGCGGGTAGAGCAGATGCGGCTCGACACCGGCGAGTTGGGTCGGCACCGCAAAACCGAAATAGGGGTCGGTGCGGAATTTCGCGTTGCGCAGTGAGCCGTCGAGCGCGGCGGTGAGGAGCGTGCGCGTCACCTTGATCGGCATGCGACGGCCGACGCCGTATTTTCCGCCGGTCCAGCCGGTATTGACGAGCCAGCAATCGACGCCGTGCGCCCCGATCAACTCGCGCAGCAGGTTGCCGTAGACCGAAGGATGGCGCGGCAGGAACGGCGCGCCGAAGCAGGTGGAGAATTCGGGCTGGACGCCGACCAGGCCCTTCTCGGTGCCGGCGACCTTGGCGGTGTAGCCGGACAGGAAGTGATACATCGCCTGCGCCGGCGTCAGCTTGGCGATCGGCGGCATCACGCCATAGGCGTCCGCGGTGAGCAGCACGATGTTCTTCGGCATGCCGGCGCGGCCGGTGGGCGACGCATTCGGAATGTAGTCGAGCGGATAGGCCGAGCGGGTGTTCTCGGTGCGCGAATCATCGTCGAAGTCGCACATGCGCGTGTCGGGATCGTACACCACATTCTCCAGAATGGCGCCGAACCGCAGCGTCGCCGCATAGATTTCGGGCTCGGCTTCGCTTCGACAGCTTGATGCACTTGGCGTAGCAGCCGCCCTCGAAATTGAACACGCCTTGCGGGCCCCAGCCATGCTCGTCGTCGCCGATCAGGGTGCGGTTCGGGTCGGCGGACAAGGTGGTCTTGCCGGTGCCGGACAGCCCGAAGAACACCGCAACGTCGCCGTCACGCCCCGACATTCGCCGAGCAATGCATCGGCATCACGCTCTCGGCAGGCAGATAATAGTTGAGGGTCGTGAATACCGATTTCTTCATCTCGCCGGCATAATAGCTGCCGCCGATCAGGATGATGCGCTTGGTGAAATTGATGGCGACCACCGTCTCGCTGCGCACGCCGTGGCGCTTGGGATCGGCCTTGAACGAGGGCAGGCACAGGATCGTGAAATCGGGCACGTAATGCGACAGCTCGCAGCGCTCGGGCCGGATCAGCAGCGTGCGGATGAACAGGGAATGCCAGGCGAATTCGGTGAACACCCGGGCCTTGATGCGGTATTTCGGGTCGGCGCCGCCATAAAGGTCCTGGACATAAAGCTCCTTGCCCTTGGCGTGATCGATGAAATCCTTGATGCAGGAGATCGAACTGCGCCGGCGTCAGCTTGCCGTTCTTCTCCCACCAGATCGTCTTCTCGGTCTGCTCGTCGCAGACGATGAACTTATCCTTCGGGCTGCGGCCGGTGTGGACGCCGGTCTCCGCGCACAATGCGCCGCCCTGGACGATCTGGGCTTCACCGTTGCGCGAGCGCGTGCTCGTAGAGGGGGGCTTCGGTCAGGTTCCAATGCGCGGCAGCAAGGCCGGAAAAGCCGAATTTGTCGGCGCCATGAGCGCTGTTCCTCAGACCAGTTTCCTTCACGGAGGATCTCCCCAGACGGTCCGGCGGCGTGGCCGGAAGCTTACCCCTCAAGAGCGCTATCGTCTCGATCAATTGAATAGCGCTCTAATCTCATAAGTCTTCACAAGTCTTGCGCATGATCCGGTCCTGAAATTCCGGAAATTCGGCAGATCACGCGCTGGCCGCGGATTTATCCGGCCGCGAGCGCGGCACCTATAGTCGTGATCCCGCCTCCTGCCAAGATCATTTGCCGAGATCATTCCGCGACGACGGTTTACGCACCGCAGCATAAACGCCGAAGGTGTCGCTTTGTTCCGCCGACAACCGCCCGCGCGCCGTTCACGATACGGGCGCGCAGTTCCAGCGCACCGCGCGCCCGATCCATTTCAGGCCGATGTCGTAGGCCGGACCGAGGAGCCGAGCGGTTGCGGCAGGGACGATCTTTCCCTCACGCCAGTGAAAATGCGCCGGCTAGCAAATTGCATTTCGTAGTCCGCGAGTTCCACATCGGCGGTGCCGGCGCGCGCGCCCGCGGGCGGCCGCCGTCCATCGAGAACATGGCCGATCACTGCAGCGGCGGCCATCGCCGGAATGAACGGACCATCGTCGCCGATCAGCAATCGCATGCCATTCCCGTTCGACCGCATCCCCGTTCGCGCCCAACCCGGAGACCACTACGAACATGCCGCCGCGATCCGCGCCCCAGGACAGCCGATGGCGTGCCGCATGCATGATTCCGGCGAACGGCAACAAGGTCGCCAACACGCCGATCCGCACCAGGAAAGCGCAGAGGCTCAAGCCACGATGCAGGATGGCCGGAGCCATGCCGGCACCGACCCAGACCGATTTCAATCCGGGAAACAGCGTCGGCACGATCTGAAGCTCCGGCGCGTCGATCAGCGTAAAACGCCGCGGGCCGAGCGGAAGATGTCCCGGCGGCGCGATGGTGAAAGTTCGCAAATCGATGAGCGCGTAGGCAGTCGTCTTGCGGCCATCGCGCAAAACCGCGAGCGGCTTGCCGGAATAGCTGGCGATGGCGCGGAATACGTTGAGGCCGACCTCGGCAAAGGGCGACGGCGCGACACCAGCACTCACCGCTGTTATTCGCATCATGCCCTGCGCCAATCGACGTGCCACGGCGACGGTCAGGACCGGCAGGCTGCTGACCCCCGACAGAACGAATAGCCCGCGCCGCTTCGCTTCGTCGTCGAAAGCCGTGATGCCATCGACAAAGCCAGAACTATCGGCAAGATCGATGTAGTCGATGTTCAACGCGAGGCATGCTTTGACGACACCGTAGGGATCGTCGCCATAGACCTGGAACGGACCGGAAGCATCGACGACCATGTCGGGTGCCGCATCCCGCAATTGGCCGACGAGATCACCATCGCGATCGAACGATAGCGGCATGAGCTTTGCTGCGATAGCGATGCACGAGTGAGCGATGGGCGAGCGAGCGATGGGCGAACGGGCAGCGACGCGCGAGCAAAAGGACTGCGCCTTCGCGCCCGAGCGGCCGGCGACCAGCAGCGTCAATTGCGGGCGATCGGCGAGCAACCGCACCAGACGCCCGCCGAAGGTTCCATAGCCGCCGAGGACGAGGACTTTCATGCCTGGAACCGTTGAACCGATCGCCGTGCGGCTCTTCCCGGCAAAGCGCGCTTACTTCGCCCGCGCCTGCGCCCCGGCTTCCGCGAGCACCTTGCGCAATACGCCGCCGTCGAGCACGCGCTGCGCGAACGCCATCCGCGCGGTGCGGTCGCCGAGCGCGAGGTCGAGCCCGTCGGGATCGACGCCGGTGACGCGCCAGGCCCCGTCGGCCTCGCCGAGCAGCTTGGTCGCATAAAGGCGCACCGCGTCGGCATGATCGGCATTCATGTGCGCGATCGCGCCTGCTTCGATCTCGACCATCTCGGCAGCATCCGCGACCTCGGTAATGAGGTCGCTCGCCTCGAGGTCGGCGGCGCGGGCAAAGCCGCCATTGAGATGGGCGGAGACGACCTTCAACCGCCAGAACGAGAAATCGGCAAAGCCGGCATAGAGTTCCGATTTCGGGTGCCGCGCCAGGAACCGCCGCTGCACCCGCTCTTCGTCCGCGGCGCCGCGCTCGATCCTGGTGAAGGTACCCAGCGCGGTCAGCCGCGGATAGGCCAGCGGATCGCCCTTGCCGGTCGAAGCCAGCAGCACCGAGGCGCGGGGATCGATCTCGATATTGGCGGTATGGGTGGACAGCCGCGACACCAGGATCAACGGCGAGCCGTCCACGTCGGTCGCGACATTGACCAGCGAAGAGAACGGATGCCCGGTATTGCGGTCGAGGGTCGCGAGCGCCCCGGAGCGCGTGCTGCGCAACAGGCCCTTCGCGACGGCGATAGGGTTAAAGTCCTCAGGAGGCCGCGCCGTTTCCGGCAACCGATTCGGCATGAAACCGGGCAAAGTCGGGGAATTTTCTGTTTCGCCCATCGCGGGTTCCCTCCTAATTCGTTGAAAATGCCTCAATTTTGCCGTGTGTTGTCACACTTCTGCCGGTCTGGTTGGCTTCAACCGCAGATGCCGAATGTGGCACCGTGAATTCGTGGCTACCGTGAATTCGTGCTAGAAGGGCCACATGCCAACCATCGCTCTCGTAGATGACGACCGCAACATCCTGACCTCGGTCTCGATCGCCCTCGAAGCCGAGGGCTACCGTATCATGACCTATACGGATGGCGCCTCCGCGCTCGACGGCTTCAAGACCAGCCCGCCCGACCTCGCGATCCTGGACATCAAGATGCCGCGCATGGACGGAATGGAGACGTTGCGAAGGCTGCGCCAGAAGTCCGACATGCCGGTGATCTTCCTCACCTCCAAGGACGAGGAGATCGACGAATTGTTCGGGCTCAAGATGGGCGCGGACGATTTCATCCGCAAGCCGTTCTCCCAGCGGCTGCTGGTGGAACGGGTCAAGGCGGTGCTGCGCCGCGCCGCCGTCAAGGACCCCGCCGCGCCCAAGGAGACCGACGCCGCCAAGGTGCTCGAGCGCGGCCTGCTCCGCATGGATCCGGAGCGCCACACCTGCACCTGGAAGAACGAGCCGGTCACCCTGACGGTCACCGAATTCCTCATCCTGCAGGCGCTCGCCACGCGCCCGGGCGTCGTCAAAAGCCGCAATGCGCTGATGGACGCCGCCTATGACGATCAGGTCTATGTCGACGACCGCACCATCGACAGCCACATCAAGCGCCTGCGCAAGAAATTCAAGCAGACCGACGACGACTTCGACATGATCGAGACGCTTTACGGAGTGGGCTACCGGTTCAAGGAATAGGCGGATTGCCGCTGCGGCATCCCGTCTTATCTTGATTTGGTGGGCGAACCCGAGCCGGTGCGCTAGAGTGTGCCCGGCGGGGGTGGGACAAGCGGGTTGGGAAGCCTAGGGTGCTTGATCGGACCGCGGACAACGTCGAACACCATGCCACTTCCGGCAGCACCGCTTCCGGCAGCGCGGCGGCGCGCGCCGGCGTAAGCGGCTTCCTCGCCACCGCCGCAGCGCAGACGATTGATCGCCTCCGTCGCGGCATCGACGCATTCGCCCGTGCCCGCAGCGGCACCGGGAGCTTCTTCGGCCGGGCATGGCACGTCCTGCGTACCGAGGGCATTGCCAGCCTGCCGCGGCACGGCTGGCATTTCTTCGTCGCCCAGAGCTTTTCGAGCCTCACCCGCCGGATCGTGTTTCTCAACGTTGCCGGCCTGCTCGCCTTCGTTCTCGGCATCCTCTATCTCACCCAGTTCCGCGCCGGATTGATCGAAGCCCGGGTGCAGAGCCTGATCGTCCAGGGCGAGATCATCGCCGGGGCCATCGCCGGGTCGGCGACGGTGGAGACGGACGCGATCACCATCGATCCCGATCGGCTGCTGGAGCTGCAGGCCGGCGAAAGCTACGGCCCCAGCGACGATGCGCTGTTCGGCTACGAATTTCCGGTCAATCCGGAGCGCGTCGCGCCGCTGCTGCGCCGGCTGATCACGCCGACCAAAACGCGGGCGCGCATCTACGACCGCGACGGCATCCTGATCCTGGACAGCCGCAGCCTTTACGGGCGCGGCGACGTGCTCCGCTTCGACCTGCCGCCGCCGACCACCGAAAAGCCGGGCATCGTCGAGCGCACCTTCATCGCCATCCGCACCTGGCTCGGGCGCGGCGACCTGCCGATCTACCGCGACCTCGGAGGAGAGAACGGCAAGGGCTATCCGGAGGTCAGCCAGTCGCTCGGCGGCCAGAAGGCCAGCATGGTCCGCATCAACGACCGCGGCGAGGTCATCGTGCTGGTGGCGGTGCCGATCCAGCGCTTCCGCACGGTGCGCGGCGCGCTGCTGCTGTCGACCCAGGGCGCCGACATCGATCAGACCGTCGCGGCGGAACGGCTCTCCATCCTCAAGGTCTTCCTGATCGCAGCCGGCGTCTCGATGCTGCTCTCGGTGCTGCTCGCCGGCACCATCGCGGGCCCGGTGCGGCGCCTCGCCGACGGCGCCGAACGGGTGCGCCGGCGCGTCAAGGGACGAGGGCGGGTGGAAATCCCCGACTTCACCGGCCGGCGCGACGAGATCGGACACCTCTCCGGCAACCTGCGCGAGATGACGGATGCGCTCTACAACCGCATCGAGGCGATCGAAAGCTTCGCCGCCGATGTCGCCCATGAACTGAAAAATCCGCTGACCTCGCTGCGCTCTGCCGTCGAGACGCTGCCGCTGGCCAAGACCGATGTGAGCCGCGGGCGCCTGCTGGAGGTGATCCAGGACGACGTGAAGCGGCTCGATCGCCTGATCTCCGACATCTCCGACGCGAGCCGGCTCGACGCCGAATTGCAGCGTCAGGAGCCGGCGCCGGTCGACCTCAACCGGCTGCTGTCGGCGGTGGTGACGATCGCCAACGAGGTCAGGCGCGAGAACGACGTGACGGTGTCGCTCGCCTTCGAGGGCAGCCCGCGCGCTTATCTGGTGCAGGGCTACGACTCGCGGCTGAGCCAGGTCGTCAACAACCTCATCGACAATGCCCGCTCGTTCTCGCCGCAGGACGGCGTGGTCCGCGTCACCTGCCGCCGCGCCGGCGAAGAGATCGAGATCGTCGTCGAAGACGACGGCCCCGGCATCCAGCCCGACGCCCTGGAGAAGATATTCGAGCGCTTCTACACCGACCGCCCGCAGCAGAGTTTCGGCCAGAATTCCGGGCTCGGCCTCTCCATTTCCAAGCAGATCGTCGAAGCCCATGGCGGGCGGCTCGCAGCGCGCAACCGCACCGCGTCCCCGGATGAAGAAGGCGAGGCCGCGGTGCTGGGTGCATGCTTCACCGTGCATCTGCGGGTGATGTGACGGACCACGCGGCAGTGAGCGCCAAGGTCAGCGATACCCCGCCCCAAGCTCCCACCATCCTTGCCCCTACCGTCCTTGCCCCTACCATCCACGCCTGCGCCGTGCTGGTCGGCGCACGCGCGCTTCTCATCCGCGGCCCGGCCGGGGCCGGCAAGTCGCGGCTGGCGCTCGAACTCATCCAGGCCGCCGCGTGCGGCCGGCTGGCCTTCGTCCGGCTCATCGCCGATGACCGCGTCCACGTCGCGGCGGCCCACGGGCGCCTGATCGCCCACGCACCCGCCAACCTCGCCGGGCTGCTGGAGATCCGCGGCATCGGCATTCGCCGCCTGCCCTACGAACCGATGGCCGTGGTGGCCTCGTGGTCGACCTCGCGACGGCGGCAGAGCGCATGCCGCAAACCGCCGAGACGGAGATCGAAGGCGTGCGGTTGCCGCGTCTTGCGGTCGCACCGGGCGCGGACGCCTTTTCCCTTGTGCTCGCCGCCATCACATTAGACCAAGCTCGGCTGGAAGGGTCTTCGCCGGACAATTGTTCGACCGGGGGACCCTGACTCGGGATCCTCGCTCCCGCGCGCCCGTAGGCGGCAACCTGACGACGCTGGCGGACGACGTGGCGAGGGCGTATCGCCCGAACCGGACGCCGCCGCCAGAGGCGCGGCGGCGACGCGCGATGCTGCGTCGCCACAAGCCGGAAAGCCCTTGCGCTCGGCCTTGGGATAGTCATGATTGATGCTCTTTCGTGCGGCGCACCCGCATGCGCCCGCCGGGTGGTTCCATGATCGGTATTGTTCTCGTAACCCACGGGCGGCTTGCCATCGAGTTCCGCGCCGCCCTCGAGCATGTCGTCGGCGCTCAAGACCAGATCGAAACGGTGACCATCGGTCCAGACGACAATGTCGAGCAGCGCCGCCGCGACATCATCGAGGCGGTCAAAACCGTCGACAGCGGGGACGGCGTCGTTATCCTGACCGACATGTTCGGCGGCACCCCGTCCAATCTCGCCATTTCCGTCATGAGCCGCCCCAAGGTCGAGGTGCTGGCCGGGATCAATTTGCCCATGTTGATCAAGCTGGTGAAGGTGCGCGACGAGTGCCCGCTCGCCGAGGCGGTCGCGGCGGCCCAGGAGTCGGGCCGCAAATACATCACCATTGCGAGCCGGGTATTGGCCGGGAAATGAGCGACGGGCCCGAACCATGGGAGGACTGCCCTCCCGACGTTCCGACCGACTCCCCCGGGGCCATCGTCAAGCACCTGCCCATCATCAATCAACGGGGCCTGCATGCCCGGGCCTCGGCCAAATTCGTCCAGACCGTGGAAAAATTCGACGCCGATGTGCGGGTGACCCGGTGCGGAGAGACCGTCGGCGGCACCTCGATCATGGGCTTGATGATGCTGGCGGCGGGACCCGGCACCTCGATCACCGTCACCGCAAGCGGAAGCGAGAGCGCCGAAGTCATGGCCGCGCTGGAAGCTCTGGTAGGCGGACGGTTCGGCGAAGAGGATTAGACCTCTCTCTCCCGCATTCGGGACCGCGTTTCCATTTCCCTCCCCGACTTCCTTTGCCTCCCCGACTTCGGGGAGGGCAGGGTGGGGTTTGCTTCTTCCTTTGAGCGCACGTACCCGTGGCTCCGGACCTGTTGGCTCGGCCAACCTCCCCCGGCGAGGTCCCGAAGCGGGGAGGGAAAGACGAGCCGATAATGACATAAAGATTTCTTTATATGTTGGTTGCGGTGGCGTTGAAGCCTTGCTATAGGCAGGTTTCATCCTGAGACCATCTCGTCCAGCACAACCGCTCCGAGGGACCCATATGACCGCCTCGCCAACAGCATCCCGGACATCGCCTGCGGGCAAATCGACCGACCATGTCGTCAAGGACATCGGGCTGGCCGAGTGGGGCCGCAAGGAAATCGCCATCGCCGAGACCGAAATGCCGGGGCTGATGGCGACGCGGGACGAATACGGCCCCGAGCAGCCGCTGCGCGGCGCCCGCATTGCCGGCTCGCTGCACATGACGATCCAGACCGCCGTGCTGATCGAGACGCTGGCGGCGCTCGGCGCCGACATCCGCTGGGCCTCGTGCAACATCTATTCGACCCAGGACCATGCGGCCGCGGCCATCGCCGCGGCCGGCATTCCGGTGTTCGCGATCAAGGGCGAGAGCCTGGAGGATTATTGGGACTACACCCATCGCATCTTCGAATGGGGCGACGGCGGCACGCCGAACCTGATCCTCGACGATGGCGGCGACGCCACGCTGCTCATCCATCTCGGCCTGCGCGCCGAGCAGGGCGACACCGGGCTCATCAGCAAGCCGACCAACGAGGAAGAGGAAATCCTGTTCGCCGCCATCAAGAAGCGGCTCAAGGACAAGCCGGGCTGGTACCGCAAGAACGCCGAGGCGATCCGCGGCGTGTCGGAGGAAACCACCACCGGCGTGCACCGCCTCTACGAGATGCAGAAGAAGGGCACGCTGCTGTGGCCGGCCATCAACGTCAATGACAGCGTCACCAAATCGAAATTCGACAACCTCTATGGCTGCCGCGAATCCCTGGTCGACGGCATCCGCCGCGGCACCGACGTGATGATGGCCGGCAAGGTCGCCATGGTCGCGGGCTTCGGCGATGTCGGCAAGGGCTCGGCGGCGTCGCTGCGCCAGGCCGGCTGCCGGGTGATGGTGTCGGAAGTCGATCCGATCTGCGCCCTGCAGGCGGCGATGGAAGGCTACGAAGTCGTCACCATGGAAGACGCCGCGGCGCGCGCCGACATCTTCGTCACCGCCACCGGCAATCTCGACGTGATCACCGTCGACCACATGCGCAAGATGAAGGACCGCGCGATCGTCTGCAACATCGGCCATTTCGACAGCGAGATCCAGGTCGCCGCGCTGAAGAACTTCCGCTGGCACAACGTCAAGCCGCAGGTCGACGAGGTCGAGTTCCCGGACGGCAAGCGCATCATCCTGCTGTCGGAGGGGCGGCTGGTGAATCTCGGCAACGCCATGGGCCATCCGAGCTTCGTGATGTCGGCCTCCTTCACCAACCAGACGCTGGCGCAGATCGAGCTGTGGACCAACCCCGGCAAATACGAGAAGAAGGTCTACACCCTGCCGAAGCGGCTCGACGAGAAGGTGGCGCGGCTGCATCTCGACAAGATCGGCGCCCGCCTGACGAAACTGAGCGAGAAGCAATCGACCTATATCGGCGTGCCGGATGGAGGGGCCGTTCAAGCCGGATCATTACCGGTATTGAGGCGGAACGGTCTCGTGGCGGCTCGTCCAGGTCTTGTCATTCCGGGGCGCCGCGCCAGCGGCGAACCCGGAATCCAAACGGCCTTCCCACTTGCGCCACTGCCTGGATTTCGGGTTCGCGCGTAGACGCGCGCCCCGGAATGACTGTGTTGCGTGGGCGTTGCGCAACAGCCCTCACCGCGGCGGGATGGTGACGATCACATAGCGCACCGGCTTGTCGGCGATGCCGAGGAACGTCCGCGAGATCTCGACCTCGACGCGCTTGCCGACCGTGCTTGCGGCGGCGCGTGCGTTCAAGGCGTTCATGCAGATGGAGTCGTCGGCCGGGCAGTAGAGGGCGATGCCTTCGCGTGCGATCCGTGCCTCGTCGACCCAGGGCGTGAGTTGCGGCGTGACGATCTCGTAGATCGACGGCCGCTCCGCGAAATACGCCACCGTGCCCAACAGCAGGTTGGAGGAGCCGCCGACGACGCGCAGCGGACGGTCGGTGGTGTCGTGCCAGGCGGTTTCGACGCGCTCGGCCACCAGGCGGTAATGCGACCCGTAATTCTCGACGCCGTGGAGATGAACGAGAAGCGCGACCACCGGCGCGGCGACGACGCAGACGACCGGCACGGCGAGCGCGACGGCGAGGATGCGGATCGCCGCCGCCCGCGGCAGCGTCACCAGCGGCGACGACAGCAGCACCACGGGCAGCAGCGTCATGCTGGCGATCGCCCACAGCGAGACGATCTTCTCCTTGGCGATGACTGCGGCGACGAGCGGCAGCAGGAACGGCACGACGAACGCGACGACGACAGTCCGACGCCGCGGCTCGGACGGCCATGCGGCGTCGGCGACGGCGAGGCCCGACGGCCGCGCCGCCACGGCGGCCAGTACAACCGGCACGGCGACATAGCCCGCTGCGCCCGCCACATAGGCGAGCCCCGACACCAGGGCTTCGCCGATGGTGGCGGGATGGGTCTCGAGCGCATACCCGAACGCCGCGAAATCATGGGCATAGAGCCACCAGATATGCGGCGCCAGCGCTGCCGCGCCGACGGCGACGGTGATGTAGGGGGCCGGCGAACGGAAATAGAGCCGGCGGCGGGAATCGGCGAGCGCCGCGATCGCGAGCCCCGCCAGCAGCACGATCGACCAGTATTTCACCAGCATGGCGGCGGCGGCCGCGAGTCCCGCCAGCGCCGCCACGCCCGCGCTGCGGCTGTCGAGGGAGCGCAGGAAGAACCACGTGGTCAGCGCCCAGGTCGGCGTCAACATCGAATTGGCGTTGTACTTCAGCGCGTGAAAATTGAAGAACGGAACGAGCGTGAGAAGCGCGAGGCCGACGGCGCGCTTTTCGCCGTCGAGATACCGCCCGGCGATCATCCAGGCGACCCATAATGCGAGCGTCGCCATCGTCATGGACAGCAGATAGAAGGCCCAGTCCCGCAGCGGAAACACGGCAAACCAGATGCCGACCAGCCAAGCCGGCAAAGGCGGATGCTTGGGCGTCCCCAGCGTGACCTCGCGCGACCACGACACCATCTCGCCCATGTCGAAATGGATGTCCTGGGTCAGCTTGGAGAGGACGGCGTAGAGGGTCCAGACCGCACAATAGATGATGAGCGTGATCGCGACGGTGCGCCCGCTGCGTTTTGGATCGCTCAGCGCATCGAGCAGCCGGTTGAGCCCGGCCGCGTCGTCGACAGCGGAGGCGATCTTCATCAGACGCGGCACGTCGAACGACGCGACCGGACGGTGGCCCGGCTCATCCCGATCAAGCACCGCGCGCGATCCTTCACGAACTGGCCTCCATTGGCCGTGATCCTCGCAACTTGCATCCCCGCAATTTGCATCCTCGCAATCTGCCGGACTTGACGCCATTGATACCAGGGGCCATTGGCTGGGCGCCACATCTCTCGTCGACCGGGCCCCCCGGTGCGACATCGGTCAATTTGGCAGGGATCGTATCGTAATGGGATCGGGGGTCGTCGTGGGGCGTCTGGCGACTTTGCTCTTGGTCGTCGCGGTTCTCGGACTTCCCATCGACGATCTCGCCGCTTACGCCCTGCTGCTCGCCGCCGTTCTCCTGGTTCTGACCGGAACGCTCTCCACCGACCGGCGCCGCTGGATCGCTGCGGCCGCGTTGGCGGCCGCGGTCGTCGCCGGTCACTTGCTGTGGCCGGCGCCGCGCATCGAGGAGGGCCATAACGTGTTCCTGCCGGGACCGGCGGTGGCGCAGACATCGGGCTTGCCGGCCGACGTGCTGCGGGTTCTGACGCAGCAGTTCGACCTGCGCTACCCGCCGGAACAGCGCTGCGGCGATCCCGCCAAGGGCTGCTGGCGGCCCGAGCGCACGGCGGAGGCCGACGGCTACGCGTTTTCCGCCGACGGCATTTTCGACCGTGGGGCCTATTCGCGCCGCGTGACCGGCATCGATTTTTCCGACCCCGTCTATCTCCGTCTCGGCGTCATCAACGCGTTGGCCTATGCATGGCCGGACGGTTCGAGCGACATCACGCGCTTTGCGCGCGACCGGCATTCGCTCAATCTGTTCGACCGCTATCGCGCCGCCCTGCCGCTGTTCGTCGTCTATCGCTTTCCCGCGCAATTTGCCGGCAGCAAGCTGTGCTGGCGCGGCACCGTGCTGTGGGAAACCGGCGGCGAGCGGTTCGACGAACTGACCAGCCCCGACACCCAATGCCGGGAGATCATGGCGGACGATATCGGCCGGCGCATCTTCGGGATTTCCATCAGATCGGACGTCCGTCTCGCCATGACGCTCGACCCGACCCGGACGATCCTGTTGCATCGCGCCCTGGAATGGGGCCTCACCCTCGGCGGCGTGATCGGGATCGTCATCCTCCTGGTGCGCATCGAGCCGCGCCGCCTCGCGCTGCCGGTGACGCTGATCGGGCTGACATTGCTGCTCATCGTCTTCATCGATGCGCAATTCATCGGCGGATTCCGGCCGCTCGATTCCGGCGACGACGGGCTGACCTATGAAGGCTATGCCCGCCGCATCGTGCGCCATCTGCTGGCGGGCGAATTCTCTGCCGCCTGGCAGGGCGAGGAGAACGTCTATTTCTTCGCCCCGGGCCTGCGCTATTTCCGTGCCCTGGAACGCTTCCTGTTCGGCGATACCTTTCTCGGCTATCTCTCGATGATCCTGGCGTTCCCGCTGCTGGTGTTTACGCTGTTCCGGCGCTTCCTGACACCGCGCTGGGCAATGGTCATCGTCCTCTGCTTCATCGCCACGCCGGCCGGCGCGCTGTTCGGATCGAGCCTGTTCTACTACGTGGTGTGGGCGGCGCGCGGCTTTGCCGACCCGTTCGCCTTCATCCTCTTGTTCGCTGCCCTGGTGCTGATCGTGCCGCCGCGGGCCGGGGACCTGCCGGGAGCGGGCCGCGTGTTCGCATCCGGCCTGCTGTTCGCCGCCGCCACCTTCTGCCGGCCCAATTTGCTGCTGGCATCGGGCGTGATGGTCGGCGGCGCCGGGCTGATGTGGCTATGGCAGGGGCAATTCCGCCGCGCCGCGGCGCTGGCGGCGGGGTTTGCGACGCTCGCGGTCGCAACGCTGCACAATTACGTGTTCGGACACGTCCTGGTCCTCTTCACCGGCAGTGCGAGCCTGCCGCAGACGCTGCTGATGCCGCCGCTCGACTATGCGAGGGCGGCGCTCGAACTGTTGACGCTGGATTTCGCGGGCGACCACGTCAAACGCGCAGTGGCGCAGCTCGGCCGCTGGCTCTCGGGCCCGCAGGAATGGCTGCTCACGCTCCCCCTCCATGCGCTCGGGGTCGCGATCCTGGTGCGGGTCGGCCTGTTCGGAGCGCGCTTCGATCCCTGGCTCCGCCTCATTGCGCTTGCGACCCTGCTGCAGCACGGGATCGGCATCTCCTACATCAATTTTGTGCGCTATAATCTCGGGACTTGGCTGCTGACCCTGCTGGTCGCCGCAGCCTGGCTGCAGGGCGAAGGGCTCGCCTTGCTGGGACCGCACGTCAAGGACGCCTGGCAGCGCAATACCCTGGTCAAGAGACTGACCGGTGGCATCGACGATCTGGCTGGTATATTGGGCATCCAAGACCCCGGCGGGCCCGGGACGGCGCCGGCGCACCGCGCCGTGCGGATTTCGTGAGCAGGATGGGCTTGGTGAGCAGGATGGGCTTCGTGAGCGGATTCGTGGCAGTGGACATGGACCAATTGACCAAAGGGCCAACGTCTATCGAGACCGGCATCACCCCGGCGCCGGAGCTCAGCGTCATCGTCCCGACCTATAACGAGCACGACAACGTACCGCTCGTGGTCGAGCTGCTCAAGCGCACCCTCGAGGATGTCTCGTGGGAGGTCATCTTCGTCGACGACAACTCGCCGGACGGAACCGCGGCCGCGGTGCGCGCGCTCGGCGCTGCCGACGGCCGCGTCCGCTGCATCCGCCGCATCGGCCGGCGCGGCCTGGCCGGTGCCTGCATCGAGGGCATGCTGTCGAGCCAGGCCCGCTACGTCGCCGTGCTCGATGCCGATCTCCAGCACGACGAGACCCTGCTCGCCGCCATGCTCGAACGCATTCGCAAGGGCGACGTCGATGTCGTGGTGGGAAGCCGCTACATCCCCGGCGGCTCGGCGGACAGCTTCACCAGCAAGCGCCGCTTCATGAGCCGGCTGTCCCATGTGGCGGCCCACATGATCACCAAGGTGGAACTCAGCGATTCCGGCAGCGGCTTCTACATGATCCGCCGCGACGCGGTGGAGGAGATCGCGCCGCGGCTCTCGTCCCAGGGCTTCAAGCTGCTGCTCGACATCATGACGACGGCGCGCGGGACGCTGCGGGCGGCGGAGCTGCCCTATACGTTCCGCGAGCGCCAGCACGGCGAGAGCAAGCTCGACGCCCATATCATACTCGATTTCGCAGCGCTCCTCGTCGCCAAGCTCACCAATGATGCGGTGTCGTTCCGCTTCCTGATGTTCTGCTTCGTCGGATTGACCGGCGTCGTGATCCACATGGCCGCGCTGCAGGTGGCGATGCAGTCGCTGGCGCTGCGGTTCGGCTATGCCCAGGTGGCCGCGACCGTGATGGCGGTGTGCTGGAATTTCGCGCTCAACAACATGCTGACCTACCGGGACCAGCGGCTGGCCGGCTGGCGGTTCCTCACCGGCCTGCTGCGGTTCCAGCTCATCTGCGCGGTCGGCGCGATCTCCAATGTGGGCGCGGCCGCCTGGCTCTACGACTACCAGCACAACTGGTGGCTGGCCGGCCTCGGCGGCGCGGTGATGAGCGCGGTGTGGAACTACGTCGTCAGCGCCGCGTTCGTGTGGCGCTCGCGCTGAGCGGCGAACGCCCGAAAACCACCACGATTGCGTCTTCATTTGGCCGGCTGTCGCGTCGCATTGCGTATCAATCGATGCCGCCGGCGCCGCTCCCGCGCCGGTCCAGAGATCGGGCCCGCCTCATGTGCCGCTGGATCGCCTATCGCGGTGAGAACATCGCGCTTGAGCATTACGTCACGTCGCCCTCGCATTCGCTGATTGCGCAGAGCCTGCATGCGCTCGAATCGACCGCCAGCACCAATGGCGACGGTTTCGGGCTCGGCTGGTATGGCGACCACGCGGAGCCCGGGCTCTATCGCGAGGTGCGGCCGGCGTGGTCGGACGAAAACCTGCGCTATCTGTGCCGGCACATCCGCTCCCGCCTGTTCTTCGCCCATGTCCGCGCCACCACCGGAACCCCGGTGACGCGGCCGAACTGCCACCCGTTCGCCTGCGGCCGCTGGATGTTCATGCACAACGGCATCATCGGCGACTGGAAGCGGGTGCGGCGCCAGGTCGAGGCGCTCATCCCCGACGCGTTCTACGGTTCGCGCATCGGCACCACCGACTCCGAAGCGGTGTTTCTCGCCATCATGGGCGCGGGCATCGAGCACGACCCGGTCGCCGCGACCATGCGCGTCGTGGCCCGGCTGACGCAACTGGTGAACGAGCACGACGAGCCGCTGCGCTTCACCGCCGCCCTCTCCAACGGCCACGATCTCTATGCGTTCCGCTATTCGGCGCACGAGAAGGCGAACTCGCTCTACTACGACGCCTCCGGCGCGGAGGTCGTGATCGTTTCCGAACCGCTCGACACAACGCCCGATCGCTGGAAGGCGGTCCCGCCCGGACACATGGTGGTCGCCCAGGCCGGACGCCCGGTGGAGATCGCGCCGTTCCTCGCGGAACTGCAGGTCGCGGCGGAGTAGCGGCGGCTACTTCGCAATTCGATTGCTTGTCGCGGGCGCCTGATTTACCGGTCACTCTGCATTCCAGCCCGTCTCGATCGTGCCGATGACCCGCAAGACTCCCGCACTCGCCGAATTCCGCCGCATCGTCGTGAAGGTGGGCTCGTCCCTCCTGATCGACGCCGCGGCCGGCCGCGTGAAGCAGGGGTGGCTCGCCTCGCTCGTGGAGGATGTCGCCCGGCTGCATGGCGAGCGGCGCGACCTGCTCGTGGTCTCCTCCGGGCGCGATCGCGCTCGGCCGCTCGGTGCTCAAGCTGCCGAAAGGGCCGCTCAAGCTCGAGGACAGCCAGGCCGCCGCCGCGGTCGGCCAGATCGAGCTCGCCCGCACCTGGTCCGCCGCGCTCGCCGTGCACGGGCTCAGCGCCGGCCAGATCCTGGTCACGCTCGGCGATACCGAGGAGCGCCGCCGCTATCTCAACGCGCGCTCGACCATCGCCAAGCTCCTGGAATGGCGCGCGGTGCCGGTGATCAACGAAAACGACACCGTTGCCACCAACGAAATCCGCTATGGCGACAACGACCGCCTGGCCGCCCGGGTCGCGACCATGGTGAGCGCCGATCTCCTGGTGCTGCTGTCCGACGTCGACGGGCTCTATGACGCGCCGCCCGGCACCAGCGCCAACGCCAAGCTGGTTGCGGTGGTGGAACGGATCACCCCGGAGATCGAGGCGATGGCGGGAACCGCCAATTCGGAGCTGTCCCGCGGCGGCATGCAGACCAAGATCGAGGCCGGCAAGATCGCCACCACCGGGGGCACCCACATGGTGATCGCATCGGGCCGGATCGACCATCCCCTGCAGGCGATCGCCGCGGGCGCTCCGGTGACCTGGTTCCTGACGCCGGTCAATCCGGTCACGTCGCGCAAGAAGTGGATCGCCGGCTCGCTGGAGCCGAAGGGCATACTTGACCATCGATGCCGGCGCGGTGGCGGCGCTTCGCCGCGGCAACAGCCTGCTGCCGGTCGGCGTCATTCGCATCGATGGCCAGTTCGCCCGCGGCGATGCCGTGATCGTGCGCGGCCCCGACGGCGCCGAAATCGGCCGCGGCCTCGTCGCCTACGACGCCGGCGATGCCGAGAAGGTCAAGGGCCGGCCGTCGAGCGACATCATGCTGCTCCTCGGCATCGAAGGCCGCGCCGAGATGATCCACCGCGACGATCTCGCGCTGGGGCGAGGGTAGCGCGCTTTCCTCCCCGGCCTCGCTATCGGATTCACATCAGCGTTGGTGGAATGCGAATACCTCGCCCCGCAGGCGGGTGGGGATTTTGCGGAGGCGCCGCGCCGATGACGGCTGCCCCGCCGAGATTGCATGAGATGAATAACCGAAGCGCGGACGGAATTCCTCCGGAGTGCCGCTATAATGCTCGGCGCATGGATGCATCAGCCACATCGAGCGCGCCTTCCGCCGCCCGCACCATTTTTTTCATCCTGGTCGGCCTCGCGGTGCTGACCGGAATTGTTTTTGCCGTCGCGCCCGGGCTCGACCTGGCCGTCGCATCGTTTTTCCACGCGATCAGCGTCCGCGAAAGCATGCCGCGTCTCTATCGCGCCATCGAGGTTGGACGCTCCCTGGAACCCGTGGTCACGACGCTCGCGATCGCTCCGGCGATCGCCGTCGTCATCATCAAGATGTTCTGGCCGAAGCGGCCGACATTGATGCCCGCCCGCGCAGCGCTTTTTCTCATTGTGACGCTCGTGCTCGGGCCGGGCCTGCTGGTCAACGCCGTCCTCAAGGACCACTGGTCGCGGCCGCGCCCCGGAATGGTGACTGCGTTTGGCGGCGCCATGGACTTCAAGCCGTGGTGGGATCCGCGCGGCGCCTGCGACGCGAATTGCTCGTTCGTATCGGGCGAGACCTCGTCGGCCGTGTGGCTCGCCGCGCCGGCGCTGCTGGTGCCGCTGCCGTGGCGCTATGCGGCGCTCGGCGGCGTGGCGGTCTATGCGTGCGCCATCGCCTTCATGCGCCTCCTGCTCGGCGGACATTTCCTGTCCGACGTGATCTTCGCCGCCATCTTCACCGGTCTCGTGATATGGACCGTGCATGGGCTGTTGCTGCGCTGGCGCATCGGCCCTTCCGAGCAAACGATAGATGGCTGGTTCGGGCGCGCCGGAAACGCGTTGCGGCGCCTGTTCGCCGCGATCTTCCCGTTCAAGGGCGCACGCCGTGACGGGCCGACGCCGCCGGCCTGACGCCGCGGGTCCTCCCCCGCCTCACCTTTCACCGCGCCTTCCTCACCAACTCCGCGATCCGCGCCGGACTGATCGGCGCCTCGTTGATCTTGATGCCGAACGGCGCGAGCGCGTTCTCGACCGCGGCGATGATGGCGGCGATGGCCGGGAATGGTGCCGCCCTCGCCCGCACCCTTCATGCCGAGCGGGTTGAGCGGAGAGGGCGTCTGCGAATGCAGGATGTGGATCGGCGGCATGTCGGTCGAGCCCGGCAACAGATAGTCGGCGAAATTGACGGTCTGGGGCTGGCCGCCGGCGTCGTGGAACAGCCGCTCGAACAATGCATTGCCGATCCCGTGCGCGACGCCGCCGACCACCTGGCCTTCGACCACCATCGGATTGATCACGGTGCCGCAGTCATGCATCACGGTGAAGCGGAGGATCTTCACCGCGCCGGTCTCGATGTCGACCTCGACTTCGGCGATGTGGGTGCCGTTGGAATAGGTCGACTGGTCGGGCTGGAAATAGGCGGTGTTTTCGAGGCCCGGCGACAGCCCGCCGGCCATGGAGAAGCCGGGCATGCCGATCGATTTCACCGAAATCTCGCGGAAGCTCTTCTTCATGCCGGGCACCCCGCGCACCTCGGCGAAGCCGTCGCGCAGCTCGAGGTCGTCCGGCGATACTTCCATCATGTCGGCGGCAATGAGCTTGATCTTCTTGGCCACCTCGAACGCGGCGATGTGGGCCGACGATCCCGCATTGACTGCGGTGCGCGCCGCGAAGGTGCCGACGCCGAACGCGATCTCCTTGGTGTCGGCGGTGGCGACGGTCACGTCCTCATAGCTGACGCCGAGCTGGTCGGCGGCGATCTGGGCGAGCGTCGTCTTGTGCGACTGGCCCTGCGGCGTCGCGCCGGTGTAGAGCACGATCTTGCCGGTCGTCGCGATGCGCACGGTGGCGCCTTCATAGGGGCCGAGCCCGGTGCCTTCGACCGCATTGCTGATGCCGATGCCGAGATAGCGCCCCTCCATGAGCGCCGCGGCCTGGCGTGCCGGGAAGCCGTCATAGTCGGCGGCCGCGAGCGCGCCCGCCTGGGCGGCGGGATAGTCGCCGCTGTCATAGGTGACCGGGCGCCCGTCGCGGAAGATGATGCCGACCTTGTAGGGCATCTGCTCCGGCGTGATGAAGTTGCGCCGCCGCACCTCGGCGGGATCGAGGCCGAGCGACTGCGCCAGCCGGTCCATCATCCGCTCCATCACGAACACGCCCTGGGGACGGCCGGCGCCGCGCACCGGCGTCGTCGAGATCATGTTGGTGTAGACGGCGTTGAGCTCGAGCTGGTAGCTCGGAATCACGTAGGGCCCGGGCACGGTGGTGGCGGCGATCCACGGCAGCACCAGGCCCCACGGCACGAAGGCGCCGGTGTCGTGGATCAGGCGGCCGCGAAGCCCGAGTATCCGCGCATCGCGGTCCACCGCAAGCTCGAGGTCCCAGAACTGGTCGCGCTCCTGGTGGGTGCAGAGAAAATTCTCGCGGCGGTCCTCGATCCATTTCACCGGACGGCCGACCAGGCGCGCGCAGGCGGCGACGCAGGGATATTCCGGATAGATCGCACCCTTCGGCCCGAAGCCGCCGCCGACATCGGGGGTGATGACGTGCATCTGGTTGTCGTTGAGCTCGAGAATGTCGAGCAATCCGCGCTTGATGCGGTGCGACCCCTGCGAGGAAATATAGACGGTGTAGGCGTCGGTCGCTCGCGTCGTAGCTCGCCACCAGGCCGCGGCATTCCAGGAAGAACGGCCCGCCGCGGTGGATGAAGATGCGCTCGCGCACCACATGCGCCGCCGCCTTGAAGGCGGCATCGGCATCGCCGACGGTGATCGGCACGCGGGCGGCGATGTTGGATGTCGCGTCCAGGTGGGCGCGCGGACTGCCGGGCTCCATCGCGGCGGCGCAGTTCGACACGCCGGGAAGCGGCTCGTAATCGACCTCCACCAGCGCCGCCGCATCCTCGGCGATGTAGCGGCTGTCGGCGACGACGACGGCGATCGGCTCGCCGGCATAGACGGCCTCGGTGCTCGCGAGCGCATGGGGCATGTAGAGCGCGGTGATCGCGGGACTGGGCACGAACAGCGGCAGCGCATTGCGGCGCAGCGGCTCCGGCAGGTCGGCGAAGGCGAGCACCAGATGCACGCCGGCGAGCCGTCTTGCCGCCTCGGTGCGGACGCCGCGGATTTTCGCGTGCGGATAGGCGCTGCGCACGAACGCGGCGTGCAATGTTCCGGGCAGGCGCACGTCGTCGATGAAGCGGCCCTTGCCGGCGAGCAGCGCCGGATCCTCCTTGCGCTTGACCGCGGCGCCGAACCACTTCGCTCCCATGGAATGCTCTGCCCTCTGCGTCCGGTGTCCCCTGTTGTTGCAATGGGGCGCGGCAAAATCCATTATCACGCCGCGCCCGAGATTGTCTCAGGCCGCCGCATCCCGGCAGACCCCATGCTCGACAAACCCGCTGACGGACCGGTCCGCCACGACGACACACGCCGGCCGGCGCTCGACTTCCAGGCCCATATCGCCGATCTCGAAGCGCGCGGCCTCCTGGTGCGCGTCGACCGCCCCATCAACAAGGACACCGAGCTGCATCCGCTGGTGCGCTGGCAGTTCCTGGGCGGCATCGCCGAGAGCGCGCGGCGGGCGTTCCTGTTCACCAATGTGATCGACGCCAGGGGCAGGCGCTACGACATTCCCGTCGTGGTCGGCGCGCTGGCGGCGTCGCCGCAGATCTATGCCGTCGGCATGGGGCAGGAGGTCGAGGATATCGGCGCGGCGTGGATGCGCGCCATCGCCAATCCGATCCCGCCGGTCGCCGTCACCGCGGCACCGTGCCAGGAGGTCGTGATCACCGGCGCGGAGTTGCGCCGTCCCGGCGGCGGCCTCGCGGCGCTACCGGTGCCGGTGTCGACGCCGGGCTTCGATTCGGCGCCCTACCTCACGGCGACGCTGTGCATCACCCGCGATCCCGACAGCGGCGTCCAGAACATGGGGATGTACCGGGCGGCGCTGAAGGCGACCGACCGGCTGGCGGTGCGCATGGTGGCGCGGCCGAGCGGCGGCGCCGGCGGCTATTATCATTGGCTCAAATACAATGCCCGCCGCGAGCCGATGCCGATCGCCATCGCGATCGGCTGCGCCCCTGTCGTGATGTTCACCGGGCCGCAGAAGCTCGCGGTCGATCTCGACGAGCTCGCGGTGGCGGGCGGGCTCGCCGGCGCGCCGATCCGCATGGTCAAGTGCAAGACCGTCGATCTCGTGGTGCCCGCCGATGCGGAGATCGTCATCGAAGGGCATCATCGATCCGGAAAAGCTCGAGCCGGAAGCGCCGTTCGGCGAGAGCAACGGCTATGTCGCGCTCGAGGCCTACAACATGCCGATGCAGGTGACCGCGATCACCCGCAAGCGCGCGCCGGTGTTCACCTCGATCATCAGCCAGGTGACGCCGAGCGAATCGAGCGTGATCAAGAAAGTGGCCTATGAGCCGCTGTACCTCAATCATCTGCGCAACGACGCTCGCCATCAAGGGCATTCGCGCGGTGGTGATGCATGAGCGGCTGACCAATCTGCGCCCGGTCATCTTCCTCCAGTTCGCCGCCGAGACGCCGCGCAGCGAAGTGTGGCGCGGGCTCTCCGGCGCTTCGACCCTGATGCCCAATTGCGGCAAGGTCGTCATCGCCGTGAGCGAGGACATCGATGCCCACAGCACCGACGCGGTGTTGTGGTCGCTCGCCTACCGATCGAATCCGATCGAGGACGTCCACATCTCGCCCTATCGCGGCGGCGTGCAGGGCGCCCAATACGGACCGCGCAGCGCGGACTCGACCATGCTGATCGACGCCACCCGCAAGCGGCCGATGCCGCCGCTGGCACTGCCGGGGCGCGAATTCATGGAACAAGCGAAGACGATCTGGGAAGAGCTCGGCCTGCCGGCGCTCGCGGTACAGTCGCCGTGGCACGGCTACACGCTCGGCGACTGGACCGAGACCTGGGAGACCTTCGCCCGCCGCACCGTCGCCGGCGACTGGGAGGCAACCGGCCGCGAGACCCTCGCCCGCCAGCGCACCGGCGTCACGCCGGAGACGCCGACCAAGGAAGGCTCGGCCAAGATGGCGGAGTAGTGGATCGATTCCGTGAAACCGAATTATATCGTAAGGATGGAATTTAATCCCGCGGACCTCATCCTGAGGAGCCGTGCGAAGCACGGCGTCTCGAAGGGTCGGACCGGCAGCACGATCTCGCCTGTGGCCGTCCTTCGAAGACGCGCGCAAGAGCGCGCTGCGCAGGACGAGGTCGAACGGCGATATCGATAGCGCTGATCTCAATCGATCCCCGCATGTCGCTTCGCTCATGCGGGCTACTTTCTCAGGTGTGCGTCGTCGGTGCGCGGTAGCCCAGCGCGATCGCTTCGGATTCACAGGCGAAGCCGCCGTGGGTGTGGGCGAAATGATGATCTCCCGGCAGATGAAGCAGGTGGGCCCGCGTGTCGGCCCAGACGATCCTGTCGTTGGGGCAGCGCTGCCGCGCCATGTGTTCGGATTTGAAGACGAAAAGGTGCTTCTTGGGGTGCGCGGCGCTTTGCGCCCAGGCGCCCGACGCGACCAGGCTGAGGAGCAATGTCGAGGTGACCAACTGCATCATGGTGTTGCCCTTCGCAACGTGAGTTCTGCACAATATATAGGCGCGGCGGATGTCACGCCAGATGTTCATGACGCGCGCGGGATTGCAAGCGATCACGCCGCTTTCTCGCGGGGGCGCGGGGCGAACCGGCCGTAGAAGGTCTCGCTCTTCGCGGCCATGTCGAGCAGGAGCTTCGACGGCGCGAAACGCGGCCCGTGCCTGGTGGCGAGCTCTTCGCACATCGCGACGAAGCGGGCGGTACCCATCATGTCGATATAGGACAGGGTGCCCCCGGAGAACGGCGCGAAGCCGAAGCCGAGGATCGAGCCGACATCGGCCTCGCGGACGTCGGTGAGAACGCCCTCCTCGAAGCAGCGCGCGGTCTCCAGCGCCTGGATGCCGAGCAGGCGGTCCTTGAGTTCCTGCACGTCGATGGTGTCGGGGTCGAGCTTGACCTTCTGCAGGTCGGCGAGGCCCGGCCACAATCGCTTCTCGCCCTTGTCCGGATAGTCGTAGAAGCCCTTGCCGTTCTTGCGCCCGTAGCGGCCGCGCTTCTCGACGAGTTCCGAGAGCAGGAGCTTCTGGCCGGGGTCGATCGCGGCGGCGCCGAGATCGGCCTCGGTGGCCTTGACGATCTTCCAGGCGAGGTCGACGGCAACCTCATCATTGAGCGCAAGCGGACCCGACCGGCATGCCGGCCATGCGCGCGACATTCTCGATCATCGCCGCGGGCACCCCCTCGGCGAGCATCAGATGCCCTTCGCGCAGATAGGTGCCGACCACGCGCGAGGTGTAGAAGCCGCGGGAATCGTTGACGACGATCGGGGTCTTCTTGATGGCGCGCACGTAGTCGAGCGCCGTCGCCAGCGCCGCATCGCCGGTTTCCTTGCCGACGATGATCTCGACCAGCATCATCCGCTCCACCGGCGAGAAGAAATGGATGCCGATGAAGCGCGAGGGATCGGCGAATTCCTTGGCGAGCGAGGTGATCGGCAGCGTCGAGGTGTTGGACCCGAAGATCACGCCGGGGGCGCAGCGCGCCTTGCGCCTTCGCATAGGTCTCCGCCTTCATCTTGCGGTCCTCGAACACGGCTTCGATGACGAGGTCGCAGTCGCGCAGCGCGCCGTAGTCGGCGGTCGCGGTGATGCGCGCCGACATGGCGTCGCGGTCCGCCGCGGTGGCGCGGCCGCGGCTGATCTGGTCGCCGATCAGCTTCGCCGAATGGGCCTTGCCGCGGTCGGCGCTCTCCTGGTCGCGGTCGATCAGCACCACCTCGATCCCGGCGAGCGCGGTGACGTAGCCGACGCTCGCGCCCATGAAGCCGGCGCCGATGATGCCGACGCGCCGGATCGCGGTCCGCGGCAGGTCGGGACGGCGCGCGCCCTTGTTGAGGTCCTGCATCGACACGAACAGCGACCGCATCATCGCCGCCGCCTCGGGAGAGCGCAGGATCTTCGCGAACCACCGCGATTCCACCCGCAGCGCGAGATCGAACGGCAACAGCAGGCCCTCATAGACGACCTGCAGGATCGCCCGCGCCGCCGGATAATTGTCGTAGGTCTCGCGCCGGTAGATCGCATTGGCGGGCGGGAACGTCATCATGCCGGCCTTGGAATAGACCGGGCCTCCCGGCAGCTTGAAGCCGTCGACGTCCCACGGATTTTTCGGCCTTGCCGCCGGCCTTGATCCAGTCCTTGGCGGCCTTCGACGAGTTCCGCCGGCGGCACCGATCGCGTCGATGAGCTTCATCGCCTTGGCGCGCTCGACCTTGATGAGATCGCCCTTGAGCAGGAACTGCAGCGCGTCGGCAGGCGCCAGCATGCGCGCGATGCGCGTGGTGCCGCCGGCGCCGGGAAACAGGCCGACCTTTATTTCCGGCAGCCCGACGCGGGTCTGCGGATTCTGCGCGGCGACGCGGTGGTGACAGGCGAGCGCAAGCTCGAACCCGCCGCCGAGCGCGGTGCCGTTGATCGCCGCGACCCACGGTTTGCCGCAGGTCTCGATCCGCCGATACAGCAGCGACAGCTTGCGGCTCTCCTCGAACAGCCGCGTCGCCGCCTCTTCGTCGCTGTCCGTTGATGTACGGGCGAAGGTGCGGCCGAGCCCTTCCAGCAGCGTGAGGTCGGCGCCGGCGCAGAAGGTTTCCTTGCCCGAGGTGATCACCACGCCCTTGACCGTCGCGTCACCCGCAAGCTCTTCGACCAGCGCCGCCAGTTCCTGCGATGCCCGCGAGCGAGATGACGTTCATCGAGCGCTCCGGCACGTCCCAGGTGACGAGCGCGATGCCGTCGCCGTCGATGTCGACCTTGAAATTGGCGTAGCTCATGGGTTTCTCCGCGGTCGGCTCGCACGGAGCATTTTCCGAGAACGCCGACCCACTCGATGTCATTGCCCGGCTCGACCGGGCAATCCCGTGCGCCCGGTCGGTGGTTACTGGATCGCCCGGTCGAGCCGGGCGATGACAATTGTGGGTGCTCGATCGCATCGAAAACAGCCTCACCGCTCCGAGCCCGGATAGGGCGCGCCCGACCTGTGAGACATAGCGCATCCCCTTGCCCTCGCGCTCCATGCGCATGTCGATATCCGGATAGTCGGCCCGCTCGCTGCCGCGCGACTGCCGATCTCGAGATAGACGGCATCCACCGTGCCGCGATTGACGAGGCAATGGCCGATCGGCGACGCCGGCCTTCCACCCCGCCGCGTCCCCCGGCCGCAGCACCGTCTCGCCGCCGTCCTCGCACAGCACGACCTCGCCCGCGAGCATGTAGACCAACTCGTCCTCGTTGGCATGCCAGTGGCGCTGCGAGGAGGCCGCGCCGGGCTTCAAGGTCGACAGGTTGACACCGAACTGGTCGAGCCCGACCGCATTGCCGAGCCGCTTGCGCGAGCGCCCCTGCACGACCTGGCGGAACGGCTCCGGGTAACCGGTGCGAGGCGTCGGTCTTCAAGGCCGCGATGTCGATCTTTGGCATGGCCTGGCTCCTCGCTTCGGCCGCTCGGCGCGCGGCACCGGCGGAAACCAAGTGTCATACCCGTTCGATGATGGTCGCCGTCCCCATCCCGATGCCGATGCACAGGGTGACGAGCGCGGTGTTGAGATCGCGCCGCTCCATCTCGTCGATCGCGGTGCCGAGGATCATCGCGCCGGTGGCGCCGAGCGGATGCCCGAGTGCGATCGCGCCGCCATTGACGTTGACCTTGCCGCGATCGACATCGAACGCCTGGAGATACCGCAGCACCACCGCGCAAACGCCTCGTTGACCTCGAACAGGTCGATGTCGGCGAGCGTCATGCCGGCCTTCTTGAGCACCTTCCGCGTCACATCGACCGGCCCGGTCAGCATCATCGCCGGCTCCGAGCCGATATTGGCGAACGCCTTGATCCGCGCCCGCGGCGCGAGCCCGGCGCGGCGGCCGGCATCGGCATTGCCGACCAGCACCGCGGCGGCGCCGTCGACGATGCCGGAGGAATTGCCGGCATGGTGGACGTGATTGACCGCCTCGATTTCCGGATGCGCCTGCACCGCCACCGCGTCGAAGCCGCCGAGCTGGCCCATCTGCACGAAGGCGGGCTGGAGCTGCGCCAGCGACTGCATGGTCGTCGACGGGCGCATGTGCTCGTCCTTGGCGAGCAGCGTGATGCCGTTGCAGTCCTTTACCGGAATGACCGATTTCGCAAACCGTCCGTCGTCCCACGCCGCCCCGGCGCGCTTCTGGCTCTCCACCGCATAGGCGTCGACATCGTCGCGGGAGAAGCCGTATTTGGTGGCGATGAGGTCGGCGGAAATACCCTGCGGCATGAAATAGGACCGGATCGCGATGGCGGGATCGACCGGCCAGGCGCCGCCGGACGCGCCGATGCCGACCCGGCTCATGGATTTCGACGCCGCCGCCCACCGCCATGTCGTGCTGGCCCGACATCACCTCCGCCGCGGCGAAGTTCACGGCATCGAGCCCCGACGCGCAGAACCGGTTGATCTGGACCCCCGGCACGCCGTTGCCATAGCCGGCGCAGATGCGCGGCGACGCGGGCGATGTCGCCGCCGGCTTCCCCGACCGGATCGACGCATCCCAAGCACGACGTCGTCGACCAGGGAGGGATCGAGCCGGTTGCGCTCCCGCAGCGTCGCCAGCGCCTGGGTCGCGAGATTGAGCGCGGTCACCTCATGCAGGGCGCCGTCGGCCTTGCCGCGCCCGCGCGGCGTGCGGACGTGATCGTAGATGAAGGCGTCGGTCATGATGCTCTCCGCTCGTCCGCGACCTGCTGTGTTCCCGCCGACCTTGCTCACAAGCTGCGCGCGATCACCAGCTTCATGATCTCATTGGTTCCGGCATAGATGCGCAGGACCCGTGAATCCCGATACATGCGCGAGATCGGATATTCGTCCATATAGCCATAGCCGCCGAACAATTGCAGGCAGCGGTCGACGATTTTTCCCTCGGTGTCGGTGACCCAGTATTTCGCCATCGACGCGGTGGTGGTGTCGAGCGCGCCCGCGATGAGCCGGCCGATGCAGTGATCGACGAACACCCGCGCCACCGTCGCCTCGGTCTTGCACTCGGCGAGCACGAACTGGGTGTTCTGGAATTCGATGAGCTTGCGGCCGAACGCCTCGCGCTGTTTCACATAATCGATGGTCAGCGCCAGCGCGCGCTCGATCATCGCCTGGGCATGCACGGCGACCATCAGCCGCTCCTGCGGCAGCTCGGACATGAGCTGGGCGAAGCCTTGGCCTTCGCCGCGGTGCCGAGCAGGCTTTCGGCCGGCAGCGCCACCTCCTCGAAGAACAGTTCCGAAGTATCGGCGGCGTCGAAGCCCAGCTTCTTGAGCTTGCGGCCGCGGCGGAAGCCCTGGACCTCGTCGGTCTCGACCACCATCAGCGAGATGCCCTTGGCGCCGGCCGCGGGTCGGTCTTGGCGACGACGATGATCGAGATTGGCGTGCTGGCCGTTGGAGATGAAGGTCTTCGCGCCGTTGATGACATAGCCGTTGCCGTGCCTGACCGCGCGCGTCCGCACGCCCTGCAGGTCGGAACCGGCGCCGGGCTCGGTCATGGCGATGGCGCCGACCAGTTCGCCGCTGGCGAGCCGCGGCAGCCAGCGCCGCTTCTGCTCCTCGGTGCCGTAATGCAGGATGTAGGGCGCGACGATGCCGGAATGGAGCGGGCCGCCGAAAGCGTCGAAGCCGGCCAGGCTCAGCGCGCGATTGATCGCGACCTCGTGGGCGAAGCTGCCGCCCGCGCCGCCATATTCCTCCGGCATCGACGCGCAGAACAGCCCGGCCGCGCCGGCCTTGGTCCAGACCTCGCGCTCATACATCCCGCGCTCGTTCCAGCGATCGAGATGAGGAACGAACTGCGCATCGATGAAGCGGCGCGCCTGCTCCTCGAGCAGCACGACGTCTTCGGTCATCCAGGCGGGACGGGGAACATCGAGAGGGGACATGGGCGATCCAGAATCTTTGCCGTCACATCAAAACGCCTCCGCCGGCAACTCCATCACCGCGGCCGCGCCGGCCTGGATGCGGGCGAGACGGGTCGCGGATTCCGATCGCTACCGGTGCCGCGAATGTGGGCGCCTTCGCTCGGGTCCAGAAAGCTCGTTTGCAGTGCTGGCTCGAACGAAATCCACTCGCCGGCTGTGGCGCGTTTGCGAATGTCCTCGCGAAAGCCCGGCGTGCAGCTCGAAAGGAAGTTCGCCCAGTCGGATAGTGCCTTGAAATTCGTTGCGGTCTTTTCCGGCGAATTGATCAAGACCACCTTTCGCCCGGCGCGGAGCAAGCGAAGAATGTTGAGGATCGTGCCGGCACTTTTCCCGTCCCATATCATGAGGCCGTAATCAGCCTCGCACGCCATGACGCGGTCCTTCGCCGCGTAGAAATCGAAGCCTTTGGCATTTTTGGGGGCGTCGATATGGCGTGTCTCCCAATGGCCCGTATTGTTGCGGCAGTCCGCACCTGAACAAAACACCGTCACGCACCGATAAGCGTGCTCTGAAAGGAATTTCTGCACCGCCTTGTCGGCTCCGTTCGCGTCACCGACGATCACCTGGGCGCCCACTTGGACGACATTAGTCAGGCGCTCTTGCACCTGCGGGGACAAGCGCGAGACGATGCGTGAGCCTCCGATAAAGACGGTACTCACTGGTTGCTCCGTGTGCGCGTTATCGTGAGCGCACTCACGTTCGCGGCCTTGCCGGCCCCCATAAGAAGATCGGTAATCGCGTTCATAGTCGATCCTGATCTGAACAAATCGTCAAACAACAGAATCCTCTTTCCTTCGGTCTGAACCGCGTCGACCGCGTGCAGTCCGGCGAGGAGCTCCTTTCGCCTGCCGACGTCGATGACACCCTTCAATTCCGTCGCGGAACGGGTAAGCGTAGCGCATTCGACGACAGGCAACTTCGCGGTGATGCCGATGCCCTTCGCGAGGGTGATAACAGGGCTGCAACGGACGAGTGCCGGATGGCGGCACGGGCACGACGAGATCAAACTTTTGCAAGTGCGGTTTCAGGTAGGTCGAAACAGCGGCGACGATGTCTTTCGCGGCCGCCATATCGCCCCTGTATTTCAGGCGGTAAAGGAGCTCGCCGATCTCGGAGCGCGTCGTGTCGTACACCTCGTGTCCGTGTTCATTTACCCCGAGATAAACGCTGCTCAAGGTGTGGACGTCCAAGGCCACACCTGATTTCCATTTCCCTGCGATTTTCTGCGGACTGATCTTCGTCATTGCACCGCTCGTCCCGGACGAGAGTGTAACCTGCGGATTGGCATTCTTCCAACGCTTCTCGTCGCAGGGCGGCTCCTCGCTTCGGACGCGGAACCCGAGAGGGGACGTATGCGGTCCTAGACGTCGCCGCCATCATCGATTCATACGGCTACCCCAATCCCATCAAAACGCCTCCGCCGGCAACTCCATCACCGCGGCCGCGCCGGCCTGGATGCGGGCGAGACGGGTCGCGGTCTCCGGCAGCATGCGCTCCATGAAGAAGCGCGCGGTGACGAGCTTGGCTGCCATCCGGCCGGAGGTGTCGGCGGCGCGCGCGGCCTGCGCCGCGGCAGCGATCCGGCACCACATGTAGCCGAGCGCAACGAGGCCGAAGAGATGCATGTAGTCGGTCGCCCCGGCGCCGGCATTTTCGGGCTTGCCCATGGCGTTCTGCATGAACCACATGGTGGCCTGCTGGAGATGGCCGAGCGCCTTGCCGAGCGGCTCCGCCAGGGCCTTCATCGCGGCGTCGCCGGACTGCTCCTTGACATAGAGCTGCACCTCGCCGAAGAACGCGATGATCGCCCGCCCGCCGTCCTTGCCGAGCTTGCGGCCGACGAGGTCGAGCGCCTGGATGCCGTTGGCACCCTCGTAGATCATGGGAATGCGGGCGTCGCGCACGAACTGCTCCATGCCCCATTCCCGGATATAGCCGTGGCCGCCGAACACCTGCTGCGCCATCACCGTATTGGCAAATCCGAGGTCGGTGAGCACGCCCTTGATCACCGGCGTGAGCAGGCTCATGTGGTCTTCCGCCGTCCGGCGCTCCTTGTCGCTGCCGGAATGCCGGGCGACGTCGCTCTGGATCGAGATCCACATCACCAGCGCGCGGGCGGCCTCGTTGAAGGCGCGGATCGTCATCAGCGTGCGGCGCACGTCCGGATGCACGATGATCGGGTCGGCCGGAAGGTCGTTGAATTTCGCGCCGGTCAGGGCGCGGCCCTGGAGCCGGTCCTTGGCGTAGGCGACGGCGTTCTGATAGGCGACCTCCGACAGCGCGAGGCCCTGCAGGCCGACGCCGAGGCGCGCCTCGTTCATCATCACGAACATGGCGTGCAGGCCGCGGTTCTCCTCGGCCACCAGCCAGCCGGTGGCGGCGTCGTAGTTCATCACGCAGGTGGCGTTGCCGTGGATGCCCATCTTGTGCTCGAGCGCGCCGCACGACACCGCATTGGGCTCCCCCAGCGAGCCGTCGGCGTTGGGCATGATCTTCGGCACCACGAACAGCGAGAGCCCGTGGGTGCCGGCCGGCGCCCCTTCGATGCGCGCCAGCACGAGATGGACGATGTTCGCCGCGAGGTCGTGCTCGCCCGCGGAGATGAAGATCTTGGTGCCGGTAATCCGGTAGCTGCCGTCGCGGCTGCCGAACCGCCTTGGTGCGGATCAGGCCGAGGTCGGTGCCGCAATGGGGCTCGGTGAGGTTCATGGTGCCGGTCCATTCGCCGGACGCCATCTTCGGAACGTAGAGCGCCTTCTGCTCCTGCCGAGCCGTGCGCCAGCAGGGCCGCGATCGCGCCCTGCGTCAGGGTCGGGTACATGGCGAAGGCCATGTTGGCGGAGATCAGGAACTCGCTGATCACCTGGGTGATCGCCACCGGCAGGCCGAGACCGCCGATAGGATGGCGGCATCGAAATACCGATCCAGCCGCCCTCGACATAGCGCCGGTAGGCGTCCTTGAAGCCGGGAGGCGTGGCGACGCGGCCATCGTCGCCGCGGCGGCAGCCCGCTTCGTCGCCCACCCGGTTGAGCGGCGTCAGCACCTCCTCGCAGAACCGCGCGGCGGTGCCGAACATGGCTTCGAGGACGTCGGGCGAGGCATCGGCAAAGCCCGGCAGGTTCGCGAAACGCTCGATGTGGAAGACGTCGTTGAGCAGAAACAAAGCATCCTCGACCGGCGCCTTGTAGGCGGGCATGGCATTCTCCTTCGACGGGCGGCTGCAGCCCGCGATGTATATCGGCGGCGGCATATACCGACACCGCGGGCTGAAACTCAAATCGGACCAGGCCAAGCCCTCTCGGACCGGGTCGAGGCCCTGGCAGGACCGCAACACCACCGGTTCAAATAGCACCTCGATGCGGCCGGCATATGAAATTTCGCGCTTTTCCCCAGGTCGTTAACCCACTTTTTACCCTAATCCGAGGAAAGTCCGGATGTAGCGGGCCGCTCGTGTCTTCGCTGCGTCGAAGCGGAGCGGCACCGGTGTCGTCCTTGTAACCCGTGCGTCTGAAGCCCGAACACACCGGAGCGAGCATGAGACCCGTGCCGTGGCACGTCAAAGGCGTTCATCCCGACGCGCGCGACGTCGCGCGCGAAGCCGCCCGGCGCTCCGGGGTCTCGGTCGGCACCTGGCTGAACTCGCTCATCATCAAGGCGGCGGACGAGGATATCCCTCCTGGCACGCCTGATGCGCCCGGCAAGCCTGATGCGCCGGCCCCTCGCGGCGCCGGGCCACTGCGCCACCCGCATCCGACCGCGATGCCCCCGGCCGACGATCACGTCGCGACCATCGGCCGCCAGATCGATGAATTGAAATGGCGGATCGACACCCTGTCGCGCGACGATTCCGCCCGCCATGCCGCCGCATCCGCCGCTGCCGAAGAAATGCGCAGCGCCCGCCTGGCCGAGGCGATCGCGCGAATCGACCGCCAACTCGACCGCCTCAACGGCAAACGGCGGGCGTCGCCCGCCGCGGGCAACGAAACCGCGCGCCAGGAGGCGGGCGACCACCGGGCGGACAACCAGGGGCGGGCGACCAGCGGGTCGACCAAGGATTCGACGAGGCCTTGGCCGAGATCACCGCCCGGCAGCATGCGCTGGACGACGAATTCGCGCAGCCGCAGCTATTCGATGCTGCCGGCCGCCGATCCCGCGGACAGACGGACGGGCGAGCAACGCCGCCGCGCGTTCGGCCATCGAGCAGCAGCTTGCGGACATCGCAACGCAGATCAAGACCCTGCAGGGGTCGATGCACTTCGACGGCCTCGCCGCCGACCTCGTCCGCACCGTCGAGCAGGCGACCCCGAAGCGGTCGATCGAAGCCGTGGAGGAGCAGCTCCGCCAGCTCTCGGGCCAGATCGAGGCCGCGCGATCATTCGCGCCGGCCGAGCACCTCAATCTGCTGCGCAACGACATCGGCGACATCGGACGCAAGATCGCCGACGCGGCGCCGCCGCAGGCCGTGACCGCGATCGAAAGCCAAGTCCGCAGCCTCACGCAAGAGGTCGACCGGCTGCGGCCGCTGCCCAGGCCGCCGAGATCGCCGCCGCGCTGCGCAAGGACTTCGGCGAGATCGGCAACGCGCTCAGGGAATTGGTGCCGCAACAAGCGGGGGCGTCGATCGAGGAACAGATGCGCGTGCTGACGGCGGAGATCGGCAAGCTGTTCCCGCCGGTGCGCGCCGAGGAGATTGCCGCGGCGCTGCGCAAGGATCTCGCCGAGATCGCCGATACGCTCAAGAATGCGTTGCCGGAGGGCGCGCTCGCGTCGCTCGAGCAGGAGGTCCGCGCGCTCGGCGCACGCATCGAGGCGAACCGCGAAGCGCTCCGCGATCATCCCGTGATCGCCGACATCGAGCGCAGCCTCGGCGACCTGCGCGACCGGCTCGGCGCCATGAGCCCGCTCGCCGACATCGCGAACCTCGCCGAGACCGTCAAGGTCCTCTCGCACAAGGCCGACACGATCGCGTCCCAGGCCGCCGTCCCCGACGGGCTGCACCAGCTCGATGACGCGATCGGCGCGCTGCGCGGCCTTGCCAAGGAGATCGCCTCGCCGGCGGACATCGCCGGGCTGTCGCGCGATATCCATGCGCTCGCGGAAAAGATCGACAACAGTGCGCGGCCGGACGCCGGCGCCGCCGCCATGCTGACGCTGGACAAGCGCCTCGCCGAGATGTCCGCGGCGTTCGACAAGAGCCGGGCGGAAACCGTCGCCATTCCCGCCGACTTCGAGGCGGTCATCAAGAAGCTGGCGAACCGGCTCGAATCGGTCGAGGTCCGCAGCGCCGATCACGACGCGCTCAAGAATCTCGAGGGGCGGATCGTCGGCCTGGTCGAGAAGCTCGATGCATCGGAAGCCCGCCTGAGCCGGCTCGACGGCGTCGAGCGCGGCGTCGGCGAGCTCTTGGAGCAGATCAACGGGCTGCGCACCCAGAACGAAAACAAGCTGCAGGCGATCCAGCAGGAACTGATCGAAAGCACGACCCGCGCGGTGAGCGCGCCGGCCGAAGCGATCCGGCGCGACGTCGCCACCTTGAAGGAGCTTCAAAGCGCGATCGACCGCCGCACCCAGGATACCTTCGAGGCGGTGTACGGCACCATCGAGCAGGTGGTGGACCGTCTCGCCGTCATCGAGGAGGATCTCCGCGGCCAGGACGCCCGCGACGCCGGCCCGGCGGCGGCGGTGCGCGCACCGTTGGCCGCAAGGCCGGTTCCGGTCGCCGACGCTCCGGCGCTGGCGCCGGCATCGGCGCCGCTGCGCGACCGCCTCATCGTGCCGACGGCCGAGACGCCGGTGCCGACCAAGCTGTCCGCGCCGGCGCCCCAGCCACGTGCGCCGATCATGTCCGACCTGCCGCCGGATGCCCCGCTCGAGCCAGGCTCCGGCGGACGCCGGATTCGCGCCATGGCCAGCGCCATCGACCGGATCGCGGCCTCCGAAGCCACCGCCGGCGCCGCTCCTGCGGCAGCGGCCGAAGCCGATCCGTCGGTCCGCGCCAATTTCGTGGCGGCAGCGCGCCGGGCCGCCCAGGCGGTGACCAGCGAGCAGGCGGGCCAGCCAGCCGCGCGATTCGCGGTTTCCGCACGAGAAAAGAATCCGGCGAAGCCGCCGAGCGCCTTCATGAGCAAGTTCGGGCCGCGGATCAAATCCCTGATCGTCGGCATCAGCGTCGTCGCGCATCGTGCTCGGCACGTTGCGCCTGGCAATCGATTTCTTCGGCGGCGGCTCGGATTCGCCGCCGCCAAAGCCGCCGGCTTCCCGCGACCGAGACCGCTCCGCCCGCAATCGGCGCACCGCCGATCGTCCCACCGCCGCCCCAAGCCGGCCACGCCGACCTCCGGCAAGGGCGCCGCCCTCGGTGATGTCACCCGCGCCGCGTTCGGGTCCGCCGCTGCATCGGGCGTGCTCGATGACACCCCGCGCTCCGCCGCGCCCGCAGCCGCCAACGCCACCGGATCGGTGCCGCGGGAGGCCGCGCCCAAGGCGGCAGAAATCCAAGAAGCCGCACCGCTGACAACGACGACACCGTCAACAACGACGAACCGTCAACGACAACGGCACCCGCCGGCGGCCCGCTCGCGCCTGCCCCTGACCCGACCAAGGATCCGCTGCCGGCTGCGATCGGCGGCAAGGCGCTCATCACCGCCGCGACGGCCGGCGATCCCGCGGCTGCCTACGAAGTCGCCGCCCGTTTTGCCGAGGGCAAGAGCGTGCCCCAGGACCTCCCGATGGCCGCGGCCTGGTTCGATCGCGCGGCCCGGCGCGGCATCGCGCCGGCCCAGTTCCGGCTCGGCAGCATGTATGAAAAGGGCGTCGGCCTCAAAAAGGACCTCCAGGAGGCGCGCCGCCTCTACCTCGCCGCGGCCGACAAGGGCAACGCCAAGGCGATGCATAACCTCGCGGTGCTCTACGCCGAAGGCATCGACGGCAAGCCGGACTACGCGGTGGCCACGCAATGGTTCCGCAAGGCAGCCGCCTACGGCGTCGTCGACAGCGAGTACAATCTCGCCATTCTCTACGCCCGCGGCGTCGGCACCGAGCACAACCTGGCCGAATCCTACAAATGGTTCGCGCTCGCAGCCAAGGGCGGCGACAAGGATGGCGGCAAGAAATCCCTCGAGATCGCCGCGCATCTCGACGAGCAGGAACTGTCCGCCGCGCGCCGGAGCGTCGAAGCGTTCATTCCGGACGTCCAGCCCGAAGAAGCGATCTCGGCCAAGGCGCCGCCGGGAGGCTGGGACCAGGTGGTCGCCGCTGCCCGCAAAATAGGCTCCGCGTCCCGCTAGGGCATTTTACGATTTCGTTGACCCCTGTGGGGTCGCGGCCGGGCGAGGGGCCGTCACGTCGTCCGGCAGCGAGACGATCGACCGCCCCTGCGGCGGGCAAAAAAAACTTGCGTTTGCTCGGCAAGGGGATACCGCTTGGTCCGGCCGCTTTCCCCGGAGCGGCCCACCCGCCAGCACGAAGCACCCACCACCTCGCACCGTCGGAACGAGCCCGTGGAAATTTATCTCCCGATCGCCGATCTTCCCGTCAATATATTCCTCGTGCTCGCCATGGGGCTCGCGGTCGGGTTCATTTCCGGCATGTTCGGCATCGGCGGCGGCTTCCTGATGACGCCGCTGCTGATCTTCATCGGGGTGTCGCCGGCGGTGGCGGTCGCGACGGTGTCGAGCCACATCGCGGCTTCCTCCATGTCCGGCGCGATCTCGTATTGGCGCCGCCGCGCGATCGACCTCGCGCTCGCCTTCATGCTGCTGGCCGGCGGCATCATCGGGACCGTGGCGGGGGTCTGGCTGTTCACGCTGCTGCGCTCGGTCGGCCAGCTCGACATCACCATCGGCGTTTCCTACGTGCTCCTGCTCAGCTCGGTCGGCGGCATGATGGTGGTCGAGGGCGTCGGGAGCGATCCTGCGGGCGCACCAGGGCAAACCGGTGGAGCTGCGCCATCCCGGCAGCCACACCTGGATTCACGGCCTGCCGCTCAAGATCCGGTTCAAGCAGAGCCGCATTTACGTTTCGGCGATCCCGGTGGTCGCGATCGGACTGACCATGGGCTTCGTCGGCGCCATCATGGGCATCGGCGGCGGCTTCCTGCTGGTTCCGATGCTGATCTATCTCCTGCGGGTGCCGACCAATGTGGTCATCGGCACCTCCATGGTCCTCACCCTCATCACCATGGCGTCGGCGACCATCCTGCATGCCGCGACCAACCATCTCGTCGATGCCGTGCTCGCCCTGATCCTGATGGTGGGCGGCGTGATCGGCGCGCAATTCGGCGCCCGCGCCGGCCAGAAGATGCGCAGCGAGCGGCTGCGCCTGCTGCTCGGGGTGCTGGTGCTCGCGGTCGGGCTGCGCTTCGCCTTCGACCTCATCCTGAAGCCCGAGGACGTCTACTCGATCCGCGCGCTCGAGGGCGTCGAATGAAACGCGGCGCCGCCGCCCTGCTCGCCGCGCTCGTGATGATGGCAACGCCGGCCCGGGCCGAACGCCTGATCGCCTCGCTGTCCAGCCATCGGGTGCAGATCACGTCGATCTTCAACGGCGTCGAGCTCGTCCTGTTCGGAACGGTGGAGCCCGATGCCGAGTCGGTGCCGCGACAGGGCGCCTATGACATCATCGCCACCATCACCGGGCCGCGCCAGACCGAGGTGACGCGGCGCAAGGAGCGGGTGTTCGGCATCTGGATCAATGTGGAATCCCGGACCTTCGTGGAGGTGCCGTCCTACCTGGCGGTGCTGGCGACCAGGCCGTTCCAGGCGATCGCCAATGAAGAGACGTTGCGCCGCCTGCAGATCGGCCTCGCGCACACCTTGCTGCCCCAGCAGATCGGGCCCGACATCGCCGACGTGGTGGTCGACGACCAGTTCCGCCAGGCGTTCCTGCGGATCAAGCAGGAGCGTCGGCTCTACAGCGAATCCACCAATGCGGTGACGTTCCTGACGCCGACGCTGTTCCGCGGCTCGATCGAGATCCCCGCGGATGCGCCGATCGGAACCTACGATGTCGACGTGAAGCTGTTCGCCGACGGCGCCATGATCGCCCGCACCAATTCGGCGTTCGAAATCGTCAAGGTCGGCTTCGAGCGCTTCATCGCGGGCTCGGCCGCCGATCACGGCATCCTCTACGGCTTCGCGACCGCCGCGATGGCGCTGATGACCGGCTGGTTCGCCTCGATCGTGTTCCGGCGGGATTGACTCGTTTCGCTCGCTCGCGCGAGAGGGCTTCGGCCTTCAATCCGCCAGGCACCGCGCCGCGGCGAAGGTGTAGAGCCGCCGCCCGCCGATGAGATGGGCGGTGAAGCCGAGGGCGCCGAACACCTTCAGGAACGCGATGTTGCGGATGTTGAGGCCGCCGGTGTAGGCGCCGAACGCCGGCATCACCAGCCGCGTCGCCGTCGGTGGCGAAGCACTTGCGGGTCAGCGTGCGGCCGCGCTGCAGGATGCGGGCGGCGGGATGCAAATGGCCGGCGATCTCGCCGTTGCTTTCGCCGTCGTTGCCGCCGTCGTTGCCGCCATGGGCCAGCGCTGCCGCCGGCTCGTGGCGGAACGCCAATGGGCCGAGCGCCAGCGAGCGCGCGAAGGCGCCGCCGATGCCCTCGCGCGGGTCGGGATCGTGGTTGCCGGCGATCCATACCCAGTCGCGGCCGCGCTGCAATTCGAGCAATTGCGCGCGGTCGGAACGGGCGAGCCGGGCCGGGCCGCCGCCGTCATGGAAATTGTCGCCGAGCGCGATGACGATGCGGGCGGCATAGCGCGCGAGCAGGCCAGCCAGCCGTTCCAGCGTGGCTGCGGTATCATAGGGCGGCATCAGCACGCCGCGCGCGGCGAAGGCCGAACCTTTTTCGAGGTGCAGGTCGGACACGACCAGCAGGCCTTCCTCGGGCCAATAGAGCGCGCCCGCGATGTCGGCGACGAGCGGCACGCCGGCGACGGTGATTTCTCCCGCCCCCGGCGCAACCGGGGCAAAGCGCGGCCCGGCGAGCGCGGCATCCCCGAAATCTGCAACCGATCGCGTCATCGCATGGCCTCGTTCACCAGTTCCGCCTCGGCGAGCAGCGACTCCGATGCTTCGCCATAGACGGATTCGCGCCCGATCTCCAGCATCACCGGCACCGCGAGCGGGGACACGTGATCGAGCGCCGCGTGAACGATATGCCCCCTGATTTCGCGTAAGCATTGTGGCAAGCCGCCGGATGTCGAGAAGGCCGGACGCCGCCTCCTGGCGCGCCGCGCGCAGCAGGATGTGGTCGGCCTGGTGCCGCCGCAGCACGTCGTAGACGAGGTCGGTGGAGATCGTCATCTGGCGCTGCTTCTTCTCCTCGCCGGGGGAGCGGCGCTGGATCAGCCCGGAGATGATCGCGCATTGCCGGAAGGTGCGCTTCATCAGCGCCGATTCGGCGAGCCAGGCCTCGAGGTCGTCGCCCAGCATGTCCTCGTCGAAAAGCTGCGCCAGCGACAACTGCCCGGTGCGGATGGCGCGGGCAGGATCGCCGAGGCTCCATACCGCCAGCGCGTATTCGTTGGCGACGAAGCCGAGCGGACGCAGCCGCGCCCGTTCCAGCCTGCGGGTCAGCAGCATGCCGAGGGTCTGATGGGCGAGCCGGCCTTCGAAGGGGTAGCAGACGAGGTAGCTCTTGTCGCCGCGCGGAAACGTCTCGACCAGGAGTTCGCCCGGCAGCGGCACCAGCGAGCGCCATTGCTGGATGCTGAGCCACTCGCGCACCTGGGCCGGCAGCGCCGGCCACGCCTCGGGCTGCGAGATCAGGTCGCGCACCCGCGCGGCGAGGTAAGTGGAGAGCGGAAACTTGCCGCCCATATAGGCCGGCACCTTGGGATCGTCCGCATGGGCGCGGGAGACATAGGCCTCGTCCTGCGCCATCGCCTCGAACCGCAGCACCTCGCCGCCGAACACGAAGGTATCGCCCGGCGACAGCCCCTCGATGAAATATTCCTCGAGCTCCCCCAGCACCCGGCCGCCGCGCGCGACCACCCCGGTCGGACCTTGCCCGGTGTGGCGCGAGCGCACCAGGCGTATCTTGACCATGGTCTCCTCGACGATGGTGCCGACATTGAGCCGGTACTGCTGGGCGACGCGCGGATTGGCGACGCGGAACCGGCCGTCCTTGCCCGGGCGGATCTTGGCGAAGCGCTCATAGACCTTGAGCGCATAGCCGCCGGTGGCGACGAAATCGACCACCGCGTCGAAATCCGCCCGCGACAGGCCGCGAACGGCGCCGCCATGCGCACCTCGTCGTACAATTCGTCCGGCAGGAACGGCTCGCCGCAGGCGCGCCCCAGCACGTGCTGGGCCAGCACGTCGAATGCGCCGGTGCGCAGCGGCGGGGTGTCCTGCGCGCCCGCGGCGACCGCCTCGATCGCGGCCTGGCATTCGAGCACCTCGAAACGATTGGCCGGGACCAGCACCGCCTTCGACGGCTCGTCGAGCCGGTGGTTGGCGCGGCCGATGCGCTGGGTGAGGCGCGAGGCGCCCTTGGGCGCGCCGACATTGATGACGAGATCGACGTCGCCCCAGTCGATGCCGAGATCGAGCGAGGACGTGCACACCACCGCCTGCAGCCGTCCCGCCGCCATCGCCGCCTCGATCTTGCGGCGCTGGGCGGCGTCGAGCGAGCCGTGATGGAGCGCGATGGCGAGGCTGTCATCATTGATGCGCCACAGCTCCTGGAACAGCATCTCCGCCTGGCTGCGGGTGTTGACGAACATCAGCGTGGTGCGGTGCTGCTTGATCAGCTCGTACATTTCGCCCAGCGCATGGCGTGCCGAATGCCCCGCCCAGGGCAGGCGCTCGGCGGTATCGAGCATGGTCACGGCCGGCGCCGCGCCGCCTTCCGCGATGATGAGATCGGCGGACGCCACGCCGCCGGGCGGCTGGGGCACGAGATAGCGGCACAGGTCGGCAGGCTCGGCGACGGTCGCGGAGAGGCCGATCGCGGTCGCCGCCGGCGCGAGGCGATAGAGCCGCGCCAGGCCGAGCGAGAGCAGGTCGCCGCGCTTGGACGTCACCAGCGCATGCAATTCATCGAGCACGATCCGCCTGAGGGTGCCGAACAGATACGGCGCATCCGCCGTCGAGAGCAGCAGCGCGAGCTGCTCGGGGGTGGTGAGGAGGATGTCGGGCGGATAGCGGCGCTGCCGGACGCGCTTGGAGGCCGGGGTGTCGCCGGTGCGCGTCTCGATGCGGACCGGCAAGCCCATCTCCGCGACCGGCTGGTCGAGGTTGCGGGCGACATCGACCGCCAGCGCCTTGAGCGGGGAAAGATAGAGCGTGTGCAGCCCCGGGGATCGCAGGCTCAGCGCCCGCCCGGCCGGCGCGCGCGTCCGTTCGCTCAGCTCGACCAGCGTCGGCAGGAAGCCTGCGAGCGTCTTGCCGGCGCCGGTGGGCGCGATCAGAAGCGCGGAGCGGCCGGCGCGGGCCTTTTCCAGCAGCGCGAGCTGATGCTCGCGCGGCGCCCATCCGCGGGAGGCGAACCAGCGCGCGAACGGCTCGGGCAAAGACACGACATGCAGGGCGCGGAACGGACACCTTGGAGACCTAAGCAAGTTTCGGTGGATCGACCAACGGACAGGCTACGGATGCGGCGTCAGCTTTCACCAACTGCAGACATGTCGTGGCACATACCATGGGCGGCAATGGGCCATCATCAGACATGACCCGTTCAAGATTTCTTGTGGAGCGGGTCTCCTGAGCGCCTCAAACACTCTGGCGGCTTCGCCCCCACAGTGCCGCAAGAAAAGACTGTTCCCGCGAAGATCGGCATCGCTGCCCGGCTCCGCGAGCCTTGTTATCTCCGGAGCTTCTCCTCGATCGCCGCGATCGTCGCCAGCAACTCCATGGACAAGGCAATCTTCCCGCGCGTCGGCGCTTGGTTCAGATGGCGCTGCGCGTTTACACGGAACGTCTCGTCCTCGGGCTCACGCGCGTAGGATGCCAAAGCGCGCCGCGCGTCCTCATCCGGGGTTCCGGCTGCCTCGCCCGCCACGAAACCCAATATGCTTTGCTGCTCGGCCTGAGATATGCCAACTGGCGACCCAACAACGCGCGGACTCCGTCGATGCGCCCGCCGAATCCGAGGATGTAGAGGCGGCATATCTGAATGTCGATCGGGAATAGCTCTGGTCCCAGCGAGGCATAGGTCTTGACCATATCGTCGACGCGGCCAAGCTCGCCGAGCGCCCAAATCGCAAGCCACTTCATCGCAGGCAACATCTCGTCCACGCTGCAAATCCGCACCAATACCCCTTCCCAATCGCCGTAGGCCAACCGGATATAGAGATTGAGCAGGGAGAACTGCTCAGACGAAGCACGCTGTGCCAACGCGCGATAGGCCACGACTTTTCTTTCGATCTGCCCGAGCGCATGCGCGTCCCATAAGGCGGACCGGAATCGCATATAGCCAGAAGGATGCAAAATGCAGGCGAGACGGAGATAAAATGCAGCAGCCCCGGTGTATCCGGCCCGGGCTCGTCGAGACGCGATCCCGGCAAGCACCCAAGGCGTCCATGCCAGCAGCGAGACGGCCGCGGCGACAAAGCCGGCTTCCTGCGGTAGCCAGATCCACGCCGCATAGGCGATCGCGATGATGCCGGCGTGGACGCGAATCCAACTCGCGCGGTCCGGCACTCGCGGGCGGATTTCCGCAAGCCCCACGATCGCTAGACCGGACCCGATCATGACCGTCATCACCAGCCAGGACTGAGCACCCGAAATTCCCTGCCGCGGCAACATACCGAACATACCGATCAGGATTGCCAGGAAGAACATCAGCACGCCGAAGAGCAGCAATCGGGCGAATGCAATGACGGCGTACCCCATCGCGACGATCGGATGACGGGACGGGTCGGCATTGATCGGAGACGGAGTGTTCATGCTTGTCACGCAACGTCGTTCGCGTTGGAGTGCGAGACTCCGATAGTTACATCGCGGTGACCGCCCGCACCAGGGTGGAACACCCGCCAGTGACATCCGCCCGAACAATGGCGCGCGCTCCGCGTTCCGTATTCTGCGGTATGCACGATGCTGGTCCGCTTG
>CAVVCE010000033.1:0-9337 GCA_963746235.1 uncultured Alphaproteobacteria bacterium | reverse complement strand
CGTTCGCGGACAGTGTCACCGTGCTCCGCCGCGGCCGCAAGGTCGGCGGCGGCAAGGTATCCGAGCTCACCACCGACGACATGGCACGCATGATGATCGGCGACACCCAAATCCGCGAGCGCGCGGTGCGCAAAGAACGCCCGCCGGGGGCGACCGTGCTCGAGCTCGCCGCGCTGTTCGCCGACGATGACGATGGGCTGCCCGCGCTGGAGAAGGTGAACCTCAAGGTCCATGCCGGCGAGATCGTCGGCATCGCCGGGGTCTCCGGCAACGGCCAGTCGCAGCTCGTCGAAGTGCTGTCCGGCCAGCGTCCGCTGACCGACGGCCGCATCATCATCAAGCAGGAGCCGTTCGAGCCGACCCGCGAACGCTTCTACCGGCTCAAGGTGTTCGGGCTTCCCGAGGAGCCGCTCAAGAACGCCACCGTGCCGCGCATGACCATTACCGAGAACATGGCGTTCCGCACCTTCGACCGGCCGCCCAATGCAAAGCTCGGCTGGTGGCTCTCCCCCGGCCCGATGCGGGCGAGAGCGCGCGAGCTGATCGCGCGCTACCGGGTCAAGACGACGTCGCCCGAAGCCGCTATCGCCGACCTGTCCGGCGGCAATGTGCAGCGCGCGGTGCTGGCGCGCGAACTGTCCGGCGAAGTCGACGTCCTCATCGTCGCCAATCCCTGCTTCGGGCTCGACTTCGCCTCCGTCGTCGAAATCCGCTCCCAGATCATGGAGCAGCGCAACAACGGCGCGGCGGTGCTGCTGGTTTCCGAGGACCTCGACGAGATCCTCGAACTCGCCGATCGCGTCGCGGTGATGTCGGAAGGCACCATCAACTACGTGTCGCCGGTCGGCGAGACCGACCGCGCCACCATTGGCTTGCACATGGCGGGGCATTGAACGCCTTCGATTTCCTGCAGCCGAAAGGATATCGTGACCGCCTCGCCGGTGCGTGCGATCCCAACGTGAGCCGACCCGAACATGAGTCACCAGCAATTCATGCAGCGCGCCCTCGACATCGCCCTGGAGCGCATGCGCGCCAACAAGGGTGGCCCGTTCGGCGCCGTGATCGTTCGCAACGGCGAGATCGTGGCGGAGGGCTGGAACGAGGTCACCTCGACCAATGATCCGACCGCCCACGCCGAAGTGGTGGCGATACGCCGGGCCTGTACGGCGCTGAACACCTTCAACCTGTCCGATTGCGATATCTATGCGAGTTGCGAGCCGTGCCCGATGTGCCTCGGGGCGATCTATTGGGGGCGCTTCCGCACCCTCTATTTCGCCAACACGAGGGGCGAAGCCGCTGAGATCGGCTTCGACGACGAATTCATCTACAAGGAAGTGCCGCTGGCCCCGGAGGCCCGCAGCATTCCGGGGCTGCGCCTGCAGACCCCGCAATCGCACCTGCCGTTCGCGGAATGGGCGGCGAAGCCGGATAAGATCAGGTATTGAATTCGCCAGGGCTGGAATTCGCAAAGCGCGTGCATGCGGGGCATGCCGCGTCTTACTTCCGCCCAATCGGGAGAATTGCTATCGTCGGATCGCGAGTCATCTCGAAGATCCGATCCGGTCCGCCTGCATGGCCGGGGGCATGGCCGGAAAGCTTCGAGCTGCGGCGAGCGAGCTAATCGACGGAGTTATCCAATGCGGCTGATCATTATGGCGATGGCGGCAGTGTTGCTGATGGTGCCTGTTGTGCCTGCGTATTCGCAGATGGGGGGAAATAAGTCGATCGCGCAGCCCTCGCCGCGCGAGCCGGAGAAAAAGAAGGACGAAAAAACTCCGGAGCAGAAAAAGGCCGAAGAAAAGGCCTACAAGGACGCGGTCGGCCGTATCCCCGATCAAAAATTCGATCCGTGGCGCAGCGTTCGTTGAAAGCGGTGCGGTGGGCGACTCGCTCCGGAGCCGGCAGCCATGCCCGGCCCCTGCCGCGATCCGCCGCTACCTAACGCACGCGAACGACCGGTACAGGCTGGTAGCTCTCGACCGTCGTCCTTTGGCGTGCAAGTTCACCGCGGCAATACTCATAGGCCGGCGTGTCGATCTGGTAACCCGACGACTGGCACTTCTGATCTTCCTGTGCCTCTTCGGCGGGCGACAGGGCTTGTTTGGCCGCGGGGCCGAACAAGCCGCCTCCAGAGGAGCATCCGGTCGCCAACGCCGCTAGAATGATCGCGATCATCCTCGTCAAGGCAAGCTGCATCTCACGGTTCCCCCTTCCTAGTCGATCCGCCCTACCACGAAACGGAGTGCGCGCGGTGGATCGCAACTCAAGCCGGCGACAACCAGCGACCTCAGTGCCCCAGCGGCCACACTATTTGGAGTTTACGCCCGTTCGATGGCGCGGATGGCGGACGATGACGCGAGGCTGGGGTGGCGCCTGCCAACCGCCGAAACATTGTTGGCAGTAGCTGGGGTACGGATAGGACGGCCCCATTATCGGAAAGCCGCCGCCACTCCGCGCTCCGGCCGGACCCGTGAACAGGACGCCAATCGCGAGCGTCAAACCCAGCACCGACCTCTTCATCGAAATCTCCCGCTTTTGAAGCAACCGACTTGCGTCCGGCGAGAGGCGCCGGGTTCTTTGCTCCCGGTCCGGAATGACTTGGCCCGGAATGACTTGGCCTGGAATGACTTGGCCTGGAATGCCTTCGAAGGTGCGAAGCAAGGTAGCAACTTTTCGCATGCCGCAAAAGCAGTGCAAGAAAAGCGTGCTCTGCAGCCTGTTTCTCTTGCCGTCAAAAACGAACCATGCCCGGCACGATACCGGGCATGGTGTCTTCAGCGATCCTGGCAATCAGATCATTTCCAGTGGTAGGTCGTACCAATGAAGGCTGTGCTCTCGATCGAGGTGTTGGGAGTAAGGTTTGCGAACAACCCGGCGTTGTGATCGGTGCCGAACTTGTTGTACCAATACCGGTAGCCCACGTAAGTCTCCCAAACGCCGGGGTTGCTCCAGTAGAGCTTGCCGATGTCCAGCACCAGCCGGTTTTCCGAGAAAACCTCTGTCTTGGTTTCGTTGCTGCACGGATTGCCGCCGACATTCGTAGCCGCACCGCACCAGCCCGCGGCCGCTTGGAGCGCCGCAGTATTAGCTTGCGATATACCAGTGCCCTTGGGGAAGTTGACGGCCGTGAAGCTGGTCCAGGTCACCGGCCACGCGAGGAACGTCAGCGGCTCGATGATTTGCAGTTCCAGGTGCGGCACCGTTTTGAAGGTCTGGTCGCCGGTGAACTGGCATCCGCCGCCGGGCGGCAACCCGACGAACGGCGGCGAGTAAACTCCCGCCGTGCCATTTGCGCAGAAGGCATTCTGGGTAACGTGGTGGGTTTCATACTGAGCGTAGGCCGAGAAGTTGACCGTGCCCGGCAGGTTCAGGGTGAACGTGGCGCCGATGTCATACTGATGCGTCGAAGGCGCGAGATAGTTGTCCACCACGACAAACAAACCGCCGTAAGCGAGCGAGATGTCCTTGGTCAGGAAGTTGCTGAAAGTGTTTTTGCCAAGGAATGCATTGCCGCTGAGCGTGTTGCGCACCAACGCGTCGGCTTCGTGAATGCCGGTAGCGCCTTGCATCGATTGGACCGGATCGGCCTTGCCGTATTGCTGGTAGCTGATGTCGATGAAGGTGGTGCCCCACCTGTTCACATCGAAATGGGTGAGGTCGAACTGGTATCTCGGGTTGTAGGTGGCGCCGAAGACACCCGGATCGGTAGATCCCGGAAAATACGTAAAGCTGACCGAGTTGTCATTCACGAGAAGCCATGGCACCGGCGCCGGCGCCTTGACCGGCATCAGGTCAGCGGCTGACGCCGCCCCCACGGCGGTGGCCGCGAAGGTTGCGGCGACCGCCGCGGACTTTAGATAGGCTGCATAATTTCTGATCGACATAGGTCCCCCCAGGGCCTGCGTGAGCGAACTGATCTCACATGGGTTCCAACATAAATCCGGCCTGAGCTTTGAGAAGCCTGAAAAATCCGCACTTATTGACATAACTTTCACCATGACCACCGGTTTCAGGCCGATGGCGGGCTCGGAAGGGGTCGGGTCGCGCCGCCTTAGAACGCAATTAACTATTTGATCAAATGCGGTTTTCTTGAATGTGGATAAGCTCCCCCGACGGCGAGAAACAGGGCGGGTGCACACCAAAAAAGAGAGCCCCCGACTGCTCGTGACCCTTTGACGAACAATACTTTCCTCCCGTTTGTGACAAAAGCGCAACGCTTTTCGGCGGCATTGACACGCTTCTGCACAGAGCAGCCTTCTTGGGGGGCAAATCCGGTCCACGATTCGCGATGGGCACGCGAAAAAAGGGCGGCTAAGCTGATGGGCAAATGCAGCTCTTTTCACCTCCTTCTGCCAAGGTTCGAATTGGCGGAACATCGTCTCGCCTTGCCGGAGGCGCCAGTCGGTTCATGCGACGTCACATTCAGTTCTTGCGACGAGGTAGCGTCGTTCGCCTCGATGGCGCCGCCCCGACGCTGACCCTGCTGGACTATTTGCGATTGTCCGAGCGCGCCATGGGCACCAAGGAAGGATGTGCCGAGGGCGATTGCGGGGCCTGCACGGTGGTGCTCCGACGGCTCGTCGATGATCGGCTGGTGTACAGCCCCGTCAATGCCTGCATCCTGCTGGCCGGGCAGGCTGACGGCAGCGACGTCATCAGTGTCGACGACCTCGCGGCCGGCGGCCTGCATCCGGTGCAGCAGGCGATGGTGGACTTGCATGGATCGCAATGCGGCTTCTGCACGCCCGGCTTCGTGATGTCGCTGTTTGCGCTGTTTCATGATCGCCATCGCGGCGCCGTCACCCGCGACGAGGTGAATGACTGGATCGCCGGGAATTTGTGCCGCTGCACCGGCTATCGCCCGATCGTAGATGCCGGCGCTTGCGTCCTGTGCCGGGGACGGGGGCGACCGCTTCACCGACCAGGAGCCCGAGATCGCCCGCGCGCTTGCGCGCCTCGATGACGGTGTCGACCTGTTCGCGGGTACGACCGAGCGCTTCTTCGCCGCCCCGGCCCGCATCGAGGCGCTGGCGGCACTCTATGCGGAGTATCCCGATGCCGTACTGGTCGCCGGCGCGACCGATGTCGGCTTGTGGGTCACCAAGCAGATGCGCGACCTCGGCAGGATCATCTGGCTGGGACGGGCCAAGGGCCTCGACGCCATCGCGGATGGCGCGCAGGCGGTGACGTTCGGTGCCACCGCGACCCACGCCGCCGCCGCGCCGTATCTCGCTGCGATCGATTCCGATCTCGGCGAATTGCTGCGCCGGTTCGCCAGCAAGCAGGTGCGCAATGTCGGCACGCTCGGCGGCAACATCGCCAACGGCTCGCCGATCGGCGACATGCCCCCGGCCTTGATCGCGCTCGGCGCGACGCTCGTGCTCCAGCGCGGCGCGGCGATCCGCGAGCTTGCCCTGGAAGACTTCTTCATCGCCTATGGCCGCCAGCGGCGCGAGCCGAGCGAATTCGTGCGCGCCGTCCGCGTGCCCAAGCTGGCGGCCGGCGAAGCGTTCCGGTGCTACAAGATTTCCAAGCGCTTCGACCAGGACATCTCGGCGGTCTTGGGGGCGTTCAAGCTGCGTCTCGACGGCCCTCGCATCGCTGGCGCACGCATCGCCTTCGGGGGCATGGCGGCAACGCCCGGCGCGCGCGAAGGCGGCGGAAAACGCACTCGTCGGCGCCGACCTCGCCGATCCCGCGGCGGCGGATTCGGCCTGCGAAAGGCTTGGCTTCGACTTCACGCCGATCACCGACCAGCGTGCGAGTGCGTCCTACCGCATGCAGGTCGCCCGGGGCCTGCTGCGCAAGGCCCTGATCGAGATCGGCGGCGCGGCATCGCAGACCACCCGCGTGGTCGGGTGGCGGAAGGAAGCCCATGCAGCCGCTTCGTGATGTTCCGGCCCGCGACCCGTCGCTGCGGGTCGTCGGCGTTCCCACCAGGCACGATTCCGCCGTCCGCCATGTCTGCGGCACCGCCGTCTATATCGACGACCTGCGCGAGCCGGAAGGCACGCTGCACCTCGCGCCCGGCCGGGCACCGGCGGCGCGCGGCCGCATCGTGCGGATCGATCTCGATGCGGTGCGCAGCGCGCCCGGCGTCGTCGCCGTGCTCACCGCCGCCGATGTCCCCGGCAAGAACGATGTGAGCCCGGTCATGGGCGACGATCCCATGTTCGCCACCGACGCGGTCGAATTCCACGGCCAGGTGGTGTTCGCGGTGGTTGCCGAGACCCGCGATCTCGCCCGCCGCGCCGCGCGGCTCGGCAAGGTCGAGATCGCCGCGGAAAAGCCGCTGGTCAGTGTGGACGACGCGCTCGCGGCGGATGCCCACATCCTTCCCGATTACGCCTTCAACAAGGGCGATTGTGCCGCCGCCTTGGCGGCAAGCCCGCGCCGGGTCGCCGGAACCTTCCGGATGGGCGGGCAGGAGCACTTCTATCTCGAAGGCCAGGTGGCGCTCGCCATTCCCGGCGAGGACGAGATGTCCGTGCATTCCTCGACCCAGCATCCAAGCGAGTTGCAGCACATCGTCGCCCATGTGCTCGGGCTGCCCAACGCGGCGGTGACGGTCGAAGTGCGGCGCATGGGCGGCGCCTTCGGCGGCAAGGAAAGCCAGGCGGCGCAGTGGGCGGCGATCGCCGCACTCGCTGCGCACATCACCGGGCGGCCCTGCAAGTTCCGCCTCGACCGCGACGACGACATGAGCCTGACCGGCAAGCGCCACGATTTCCGCGTCGATTATCAGGCCGGGTTCGGCGACGACGGGCGGCTCGCGGCGGTGGACATCGACCTCGCCTCGCGCTGCGGCTATTCCGCCGACCTGTCCGGCGCGATCAACGACCGCGCCATGTTCCACGCCGACAATGCCTATTATCTTCCCGCCGCCCGCATCGTCACCAGGCGGATGAAGACCAACACGGTCTCGAACACCGCCTTCCGCGGCTTCGGCGGCCCCCAGGGCATGCTGGCGATCGAGCGGGTGCTGGACGAGATCGCGTGGTCGCTCGGCGTCGATCCGCTCGACCTGCGCAAGGCCAATCTCTACGGCCCCGGCCGCGACATGACGCCTTACGGCATGCAGGTCACCGACAACATCATGCCCGAGCTGATCGAGGCGCTGGAGCGGTCGTCGGACTACCGCGCCCGCCGCACCGCCATCGCGCAATTCAACGCCAAAAGCCCGATCCTCAAGCGCGGCCTCGCGCTGACGCCGATCAAGTTCGGCATCTCCTTCACCACCAGTTTTCTCAACCAGGCGGGTGCGCTGGTCCACGTCTATCAGGACGGCTCGGTCCACCTCAATCACGGTGGCACCGAGATGGGGCAGGGGCTCTTCGTCAAGGTCGCCCAAGTGGTGGCCGAGGAGTTCGGCATCGATCTCGAACATGTCAGGATCACCCCGACCACCACCGCAAAGGTTCCCAACACGTCGGCGACGGCGGCCTCCTCGGGCTCCGATCTCAACGGCATGGCGGCGCGGGCGGCGGCGGCGGCGATCAAGGCGCGGCTCACCGCATTCGCCGCGGAGATTACGACGTGCCGGCTGACCGGATCGAGTTCCTCGACAATCAGGTGTTGATCGGCAACCGCGCGATCCCGTTTCCCGACCTGGTCAAGCAGGCCTATCTCGGGCGCATTTCGCTGTCCTCGACCGGGTTCTACCGCACCCCCGACATCCATTGGGACGCCAAACGGGCGACCGGCCGGCCGTTTTATTACTTCTCCTATGGCGCGGCCTGCGCCGAGGTCGTCATCGACACGCTGACCGGCGAAATGAAGGTCGAACGGATCGACATCCTCCATGACGTCGGCCGCTCGCTCAATCCCGCCATCGACATCGGACAGATCGAAGGCGGCTTCGTCCAGGGCATGGGATGGCTCACCAGCGAAGAGCTGGTGTTCGACGACGCGGGCCGGCTTTTGACCCATGCCCCCTCGACCTATAAAATCCCCTGCGCTTCCGACGTGCCGGCGGACTTCCGCGTGGCGCTGTTCGACGGGGCCAACCGCGAAGCGACCATCTACCGGTCCAAGGCGGTCGGCGAGCCGCCGCTGATGCTGGCGATTTCGGTCTTCGCGGCCATTGCCGATGCCATCCACAGCCTGGCGCCGGACCGTCCGGTGCAGCTCGATGCGCCGGCGACACCGGAATCGATCTTGCATGCCATAGGTGCGATGGCGCAGCATTGAGCCCGCGATGATCCCAGTCTGGCCCACGATCGAACGCTTCCTCACCGAGCACGGTGCGGCAGTGCTCGTGACGCTCGCCCAATCCCAGGGGTCGAGCCCGCGCGAGGCCGGCGCGCGCATGATGGTGCGGCCGGATGGGCGTTTTTCCGGCACCATCGGCGGCGGCGCGCTCGAATGGCTGGCGCTGGCCGAAGCCCAGTCGATGATGGCGGGGCCGGGCGCTTCGTACCGGCGACTCAACAAGGCTTTGGGTCCCGAGCTCGGCCAATGCTGCGGCGGCCGGGTGGTGGTGACCCTGGAGCGGTTCGGCGCGGCCGCCCCGGTGGCGCCGCATCGCCGGCCGGCATAGCCTGCCTCCAACGCTCCGGCGCGACGCGGGCGATGGGCGAGGAGGGGACGATGGCGGATTTGGGGCTGCAAGGCCGCGTGGATCGCGAGTTCCTCGGGCTGGTCTCGCCGACGGCGCCGCGCATCCAGGCCGGCGGCCATCCCTGCCAGGGCCTCTACTGGACGCCGACGGGCCAGCGGCCGAAGACCGCGCTGATCGCCACCCACTACAACGTCGACTTCGCCGAGCACTACATCGCGCCCTATTTCGCCGCGCGCGGGCTTCGGCTTCCTGGGCTGGAACACCCGCTATCCGCGGCGCCGAGGACCTGTTCATGCTCGAGCACGCGCTGATCGACATCGGCGTCGGCGTGCGCTGGCTGCGCGAGGAGGCGGGCGTCGAGCGGGTGGTCATCCTCGGCAACTCCGGCGGCGGCTCGCTGATGGGCGCCTACCAGGCCGAGGCGACGCCGCCGACGCTGGCCGCCGGCGTGCGGGGCGCCGGCCGCCGAGGCGCTGGCCAGCCTGCCCGGCGGCCGACCTCTACGTCTCGCTCAACGCCCACAAGGGCCGCCCGGAGGTGCTGACCGACTGGATGGACGCCTCGGTGGTCGACGAGTTCGATCCGACCGCGACCGACGCCGCGCTCGACCCGTTCAACCCGGACAACGGGCCGCCCTATTCGGCCGAGTTCATCGCCCGCTACCGCGCCGCCCAGCGCGCCCGCAACCAGCGCATCACCGACTGGGCCAAGGCCGAGCTGGCGCGGCTCGAACGCCGCCGGCGTGCCCGACCTCCTGTTCCCGCATGTTCCGCTGCT
>CAVVCE010000032.1:0-35542 GCA_963746235.1 uncultured Alphaproteobacteria bacterium | reverse complement strand
AAGCCGACCTAAATCTCGACATCCACCGAAAGTTTCATTCGTCGAAACTCCTCAACTACCTTCCGCTCGCCAATCACGACGGATTTCACAGAACCCGGCGTCAGGCGCTTGCCGCCTGTTGACTTGGTACCCCTGCAACCGAGAGCGCATGATCGATTGACAGCCGACCGGGACCCCAAGCCATGATGGCGAGCGCCATAGCCGCCCAGGTTATATGGATCGGCCAGCCGTCCGGCACCGTAAGCTCAACGATGCAGGTCATGAACAGGAGACCCAATGCGGCAAAGCGCGTCCCGAGGCCGAGCACGAGGAGCACCGGAAAGATGATCTCAGCGCAGCCGGAGAGGAAGGCCATGGCCGCCGGAGCCGGGAAGTCGTAGGGGCCGCCTGGGAGATGGAGCTTGAACTCGTCGGCAAAAAGGTAGATCGCCGTATCGTTCAGCCGAAGGAAGCCATTCCATTTCAGGATGCCCGACTTCCAGAACGGCACCGCCAGGGCCAGACGGAGCATGAGCTGAGCCAGGGATGGCCGCGCGATCCAGCGAATAATCCCAACGGCCTGGTCGATCATCGTCGCAAAACGGCGAACAATCCCGTTATGCTCTTCCCGGTTGCCGGGTTTCATGGCCGATCTCCGAGGTGAATTGTGGTGAAGACGCCCGCCTCGATCATGCCCGCGATGTTGGCCGCAAGATCGAAAGACGGCGTTTCGGCAAAGGCCGTGGCGGCAGCCGCGCCGAACGTTCCGCCGTCGATCAGGCTCTTCAGGAAGGCAGCCCCTCCGGGCGGCAGGAGCCGCACCGCTACCTCCATATCCGGCCGAGTGATCAGTGCATCCTCGGCCGTACTCGACCGGAGCGGGGTGATCGGGCCTTCGACACGGTTCATCGCGAAGATCGCCACGGCCGGATACACGGATCGTACGATGCAAGCGGCCGGATGCGCCGTGAACACAAGATCACCGACCCTGTCCGATGGAACAACCGCGAGCACATCCGGGGACAGCGGCGGCACATCCGCCGCGTGATAGGCATCAAGCCAGGCCCGCTCGATCCGCGCTGTGTCGGCGAGCCAAGGCATGTCCTGCGCATGTTCGTATCCTTCGATAAAGGCGGGGAAGTCCCTGCCGTACTCGAATAGGAGAGGTGATGTCGGTGGCGTGGCGCGGACGTGAAAGCGGGCCATGGCGCGGAAGAACTCAACACCGACGATCCGCTGGACGGCAGGATAGGCAGCGGCGAGCGCATTGATCAGGCTGACGGTGACGTTGTTACGGTAGACATTGTAGCGCTTGATCGCTGCCTTCCCGCGAGGGCCCACGACATCTGCCGGTGTCGCGCGCGCCGGGTCCGTCAGTCCCTGCGCGAAAACGGCCGCGAAGCTTGGCTGCAGCCCCGGTGGGATAATCAAGCAGCATGGCCGCCGCCCATAGCACGCGCCGAAGCGAACCGGTCGAGAATGGCCTGGGCCGCAGCCGCTTCCGCCCGCAGGATTGGCCATGCGGGAATTTCGCCGTCCCATTCAATCAAGGTAGGGATGCGGGCCGCAGCGGGAAATCACGATCTCGTATAGCTTCCAGACCGCGTCGGCGACCGGCCCATCATGGCTGTCGATCAGAAGACGCTCACCTTCATCGTCGCTCTGCTCGGCGTGGCCGGCCAGATGGATCTCGCCCACCTCCGCGAGCGGAAAATCCGACAGATAATCGAGCGCCGCATAGCCGTGGTTCGTCGCTGAGACGAAGACGTTGTTGACGTTCGAGCAATAGCCCGCAACCGGTGCGACAAGTGATCGCCCGGATGAAGTCGGTCTCGCTCATCGTCGAGGAGGCGAAAGCGACATAGGTCGAGGGATTCTCGATCAGGATCCGACGTCCGATCGCCTCCTGCACCTCGTCAATATGCTCGCACACTTGCGCGAGTGTGGCCTGCGTGTACGGCAACGGCAGCAGGTCGTTGAAATAGGTTGTCTCGTGCGTCGACCAAGCAAGATGCTCCGAAACCAGCGCTGGCTCGTAGCGCTCGACGAGAGCGCGGAAGCGGGAAAGATGTGCCCGGTCGAGCGGCTGGGGACCACCGATCGACATGCATACCCCGTGCACCGAAACCGGATGGTCGCGGCGGATGCGTTCGAGCGCCTGATGCGGCGGTCCGCCGGCGCCCATGTAGTTCTCGGCGTGCACCTCGAAGAAGCCGGCCTGCGGGCCTTCCGCCAAGATGGCATTCAGGTGCTCGTGCTTGAAGCTGGTTCCGGCCGAGTCCACGACGGGCAAGGCCGGGAAAGCGGAGACGACGATCTGGGCGTACGTCCCCTCTGCGCGAGATGGCGCTCATGGTCGTCTCCGCTCTCGGCCGGCCGCTGGCTTTAAGTCGGGGTCAGCGAGCCATGCTTGCCGCCGGGAACCACGATGTTCGTGCAGGTGCCGCCAACAACGAACTTCCAGGCATTGCCTTGGAAATCAGCGGTCGAGGTGCCCTGGCACGTCGTGCCCGGCCCGGCGGCGCAATCGTTCTGCCCCTTGAGGGCGACGCCGTAGCACTTTTGCTTTCCAGCAGCCGTCGCCGCATCTCCTTCCGCTTTCGTCAGCGGCGCGGCGGTCGCCATCGATGCGATCGCGGTTGCCACAGCACTGGCCAGAAGGGCCGAACTCACAGTTTTCGCGGACATGGGGTGTCTCCCGATCGATCTGGATCTCGTGCCCGGATTGGACACGAACGCTATTACGGATCGCGAGCGACCGTTGTTACAGCGCTGCCGTTCACGAGACCGTGTTTTCCACGGCGGGGAGTTCTTCGACCATGTCACCGCGCCAATTCGAGGCCGGCGCCGCCTAGAAAGGCGCGGGAATTTTATGTAACACCTGTTCGGGAATCTCCCGCAACTTGAAGGAGTTGCCGCTCAGGTGAGATCAGGGTGGGCGATCACGAACCGGGAGCGCTGTAACAATTTCCGCGGCCGCTTCGTAAGAGAGGGTGGATGACCACGTCGTCCCGAGAGAACGATTGGGCCGTGTGGATGCGAGCAGCCATGACCGGCGACGCGGGCGCCTACCGACAGCTCCTAGTGTCGCTGGCCCCACATATACGGGCGGTGGCCCGCTCCAGGTGTCGGAGCTTGGGCGCCCCCGAGGACGAAGTCGAGGACCTTGTGCAGGAGGTTCTGCTCACGATCCACCTCAAACGGGGAACTTGGGATCAGTCGAGGCCCATCGGGCCCTGGGTCGCCGCGATCACCCGCAACAGGCTCATCGACATTCTGCGCCGGCGCGGGCGCCACGTCACCGTGCCGATCGAGGATTTCGTGGATAGCCTGTCGGCCGAGGATCCGACGCCGGCGCTGTCCACGCGCGACACCGATTCGCTGCTGGGACGCCTCAAGCCGCAACAGAGGGAAATCGTGCAATCCATATCGCTCAACGGCAGCAGCATCCGCGAGACCGCCGACCGACTCCACATCACTGAGGGTGCCGTTCGCGTCACGCTGCATCGTGCGCTGAAAGCGCTGGCCGTTTTCTATCGGAGTAGCGACGCGCGTGAAGACTGACGATCTCATCGAACTGCTCGTGAAGGATACGCCCCCGTGGCGTTTCCGGTCGGTGTTGGCGGGGGCCGTCGCCGGCGGGATCATCATCGCGGCGATCGTGTTCTTCGCAGAAATCGGCGTCCGGCCGGACATTTCCGAAGCGGTGAAGAGCAATCGTTTCCTGTTCAAGTTCATCGTGACGGTCTCGCTGGCAGTCACCGCGATCTGGGTGACGCTCAGTGTCGGCCGCCCAGACGGCGGCCTCGCCCACAGGGCTCTCGCGCTGTCGATTGCGCCGGCGCTGCTGGCCTGCGCGGCGGTGATCGAGCTCCTGGTCCTGCCCCAGAGCCAATGGATGCCACAACTGGTCGGCCGCAACGCGCGCCTGTGCCTGACGCTGATCCCCCTGCTTTCGATCGGCCCGCTCGCCTGTCTGCTGGCCGCGCTGCGTGCGGGCGCGCCGTCGAGCCCCGGTCTTGCCGGTGCAGTCGCCGGCTTGGCGGCGAGCGGCATCGCCGCGACCTTCTATGCGGCAAACTGCACCGATGACAGCGCGCTGTTCGTGATGACTTGGTATCCGATCGCGACTCTGATCGTCACCACGGCGGGCTATCTCGTGGGCAGGAAGCTGCTGAGATGGTAGGGCCCTTCGGGCCAAGCTTATGACCGGCTTGTGTGATAGTTAACAGATTGCTTCCATTTACATATTTCTTCCGTTTCAATTGACATCAATAATTTTTTACGCAATTCGAGATAGATTGACGCTTCAGGATTAACTTGACTTTGTCTATCGACAATGGGATGAAGGCTGCGAAGGAGAAGCGCCATGGCTCATCACGGCAAAGAGAGCGAGAAGTCGCCAGAAGGGCGTTCGGTGGCAACGCCGCAGGTTGTCGCGTGTGAGGCCGGGCGAGTGGATTTCACGGCGGCTGGAGGGGCGACTGTGGCCGCCATTCTGCACCTTGTGCGTCTCATGGGCGCCGAGTTGGTCCTTGCCCGGGGCCATGATCTCGCGCAGTTTGAACATGCCGTCCGTGCCAAGCTCGGCGAGTTCACCAGCCCGACGGCCGACCCCGAGGCGCGCCAGGCCGGGCTGGCTCATGCAAGTCATCTCGTCGAGCAAGTGTTGACCCAGATTCGAGCGCAGGCCGAACTGAAGAAAAGCCTCGCGGTCGGAAAAGAGAAGGCACCCGAGATGCAAACCGTACCCTTGATGCGTCCGGTGTCGAAACTCCTCAACTAGGTCTTTGGCGCTTCATTGGGCGGTGAGGTGCATTCATCGACTGGCGGTCATGGTTGCCTGGATAGATCGGGCGTCTCCCTTCGGGCCGGGCTTATATGAGCTGAAGTCTTGTCAAGGCCTCATGACTGCGGACGCCTGAGCAGGCTGCATTTGACGCGGCGGCAGCGAAGAGCGGTCGCGCCGAAGCCTGACCGCGGACGCGCTGACCAAAGGTGGACTAAGGGTCGGTTAGCGAGTGCGGAGCCGTTGGCGAACGAATGGTCGTGGTGGGCACGCGCTTGGGCTCGGTAGGCGACTTGGAGCGTTGCTGCTCAGCCATTTCGGCGCGGGTTTTAGCGTCCGCAATCAGGCTGGCGCATGTTGATTGATCGATGGTGAATTCGAAGGGGGCGCTGTCGTCGGGCGCTGTGAGGACTTGATGTATCACCACTCCGTTTTTTCTAAATAGCTGTATTCGCCTGTCGAAGCAAAAGTACCCTGTTTGTCCAAGTCGCCGCTTTTCGCCTTCGGCTTTGTTGTGAGGGAAAAGTCGGGCGTCCTTTGCCGCATAATGCACATCGACGAAATTGTCGTGCGATGTGGCAAATCAAAGGCTACCGGCGCATTCGGTATTTTCAGGGCGTTCGCATCGATAGCATGAGCGATCGCCTTAGCCATTTCAGCGGGCGTCGGCTCCGGGTTGCCTGGCGCTTGGCCGCCGGCTTCGCCAATAACAACCACAAGCAGCAACACCGAAACGGCTGCTGCCATGATCGACCCTCGAAACGAAAGCACCTTGATCGTCCTCCGATCGAACAGCGTATCGACGCACGGGAAAGCGATTGTGACTTGGCGGCTACGGTGTGGCAAGGCCCTGCAAAATCCAGACCCTGCAAATCCAGAACCACGCGGCAGCTTTGCGGATCGCCCTGCACGAAGCCTACAATCGCCCTGAGTAGACGCTTGGCGTCGATATTGTCTGTCTTGATGTGCTTGGCGCGGCGATCGATCGGGAGACTCGCTGCATCGAGGACGTGGTTCTCGATGCCATGGTTGACGAGCACCCTGTGCAACCAGAACCCGTCGTAGCCTGCCTCATAGCAGCATACCGTTCGTACCCGGCCGACGCCCTTGCCTCTGAAGCTTCGATTGCAGGCGGCCGATAAGCTCAAGCAACCGCTTGGTATCCCCGCCGGGTATCGAATGAACACCGATCTTGTCACCGAGCCGCGGTGCGAACGTCGCCACGAGCCAGGTCGCGCGGCTCAACTCCATTGCCAGGAAGAGCGTATTCTTGAAATCGTCGGGCTCTGCTTTCACGGTGAAATCGGTTTGACCGTTCATGTTCACCTCCTATGTCAGCGAATCAGCAGCGCCTATTGGAGCACTCCTGCCTGCTGCATAGGATCTCTCGTGAACGGAGCCGCTCCGCGGGCTTCGATCCCTGACGCGCGCTATTCCTTCTCCTGGACGCATCTACGATGCGCTGGTTTGAACTCGCCTCCGCCGCCAGCGAGGCGCGTCCCGTTGCATCGCAGCGCTTTACCGAATTGGAGATCCGCGACCACAGTGCTAAAGAACGTCGCGCCGTTCGCCCAGACGAGTTAGTGAACGGTAGCCAACAGATGTCCCTGACGTTCGAATTGATCGCCCACCGGGAACCAGCACTTGACAGCGCATTTGCGTACGCGATGGCTCGAGGACCATGCTTGGCCGCTGTGGCTAGCCCACGGCGTAGATTGGAAGCGCCGTGGCTTCCATGAGCATCTCGATCTCGCCTCCCTCCAGTGCCACGCGGAGTTTCGCCGCCTGCGGGTCGCGGCCAGGCAGACCTACGTCTTCTCAAAGGCCGCAGGCTGTGGCGTGCCGGGCGCCAGCGAAGCCGTCGTGCTCGGGCTCGACTTCCTTCGGGGTCCGGCTCGTCTTGCGGAAGGCGGCTTCGCCTGGCGGTTCGATCTCGACAACAGGCCGATCGATCGGATGCGTGATCTTTACGATCATGCCTTCGTGCTGCTTGCCTTCGCCGCGGCGGCGCCGGTGGTCGGCGTCGAAAGCCTGCGATCGGAGGCGATGGCAGTCGTCGATTATATCTGCCGAAATTTTGCCCATGCCGCGGGGGGCTATGAAGAGAGCATCCCGCCCGCAATGCCGCGCCGTCAGAATCCCCATATGCACCTCCTCGAAGCCCTGCTGGCGGCTCACGATGCGTTCGGGGACGAGATTTTCTTTGCCCGGGCCGAAGAGCTCGTGCTGATTTTTCTGAGCCGCTTCTTTCAGGCCAGAGAGGGCGCGCTGCCGGAGTATTTCGACGCCGCGCTCGCGCCGCAGCGCGAGGCCGGGCGGTTCATGGTGGAACCTGGGCATCACTACGAGTGGATTTGGCTCTTGGACTGGTATGCGCAGAGCGCAGCAGCGATGGGCTGGCCAGTCCGACCGGAGCTTCGCCACGTGTCCGAGACTCTCCTTGAATTCGCGGATAGGTTCGCGGTCGATTCGGTCACGGGTCTCGTGGTCAACAGCGTGTGGAGCGATGGTGAGCTCCGAGATGGCGGCTTTCGTCTGTGGCCTCAAACCGAGCGGCTCAAGGCGGAAGCGCGGCGCAAGCATGCGGCGTCGGACCATTTGGCGCGTGCGCTCGTCGCCCTCGGCAAACACTTTGAAGGTGTCCGCCCGGGGCTTTGGATCGAACGGTTAGATGCCGGCGGACGCGCCGCTGGAGATCCCGCCCCGGCCACGAGCCTATATCATCTCACTGCAGCGCTGACCGATCACGCGGTCGTGGCGCTTTCGGGTTAGCCAGGAATTGGCGTCGCCTCAGCCGACGGAACCTTCCGGAGCCCGCAAGCCAAACTGCAAGATCCATCGTCACCGCAGCTCCGCCCGCGATCGTTCGGAATGTGAGGCTTTCCTCGCGTGAGCCGTCTGAAGACCGGAACGCGGCACTCAAGCGCCGTCGCTAGTCGGCCCGCCCCCCTTGGGACGACTGTGGAAGACGCGCACGCGGCTAGCAAACGCCAACGGATCTGTGAATTGGTGCGCGGTCGGCGGCGAAGGCTGTAACGGGGAAGCGGATCCCCCGCTGCCTCGCCGGCGAGGTCGCTATTTGCAACCTTTGCGTCCCTCCGCGATTCGACCAGTGGTTCCCCGCCGGTCGGCGCGCCTTCCTTGGGACGACTGTGGAAGACCCGCGGACGGCTAGCAAGCGCCGGTGGTTCAGCGGGTTGATGCACAGTCGCGGGCGTAGGCTGTGACGGGGGAGCGGACCCGCCGCCGGCCTCGCTGGCGCGGTCGCTATTGGCGACTTCCATTTCCATCCGCGGTTCGACCGGTGGCTCCTCGCCGGCCGGCTCGCCCTCCTCGATACGACTACGGAAGACCCGCACGCGGCTGGCAAGTGCCGGTGGTTCAGTGCATTGGTGCACAGTCGGTGACGAAGGCTGTGACGGGGGAGCGAATCCGGCGCTAGCCTCGCTAGCACGGTTGCTACTGGCGGCCTCCGCGGATTGGCGCGCAGTCGCGGACGAAGGTTGTGACTGGACAGAGGACGCGCGGCTCGCCTCGCTCGCGAGATCGCCATTGGCGGATCTCCCGGTTCTTCCACGGTTCGACCATGGGCCCCCCGCTGGGCGGGCCACCTTCCTTGGGACGGCTGCTGAACCGAAAAGCGCTCGCAAGCGCTGGTGGCTCGGCGTACTGGCGGGGAGGTGCCAGGCAAAGGCTGTGACGGGGCAGGGGAGCCACGCCTCCCTTCGCGGGCGAGGTCTCGATTGGCAAGCTCCAAGTTCATCCGAAGTCCGACCAGGGGCTCTCGGCCGGTCGGCCCCGACAGCACCACCCGTTTTCCGATTTCACGCATGATCGGCGAGGCCAGAAATCCTGCCTCCACGCAGAGCCGATAGTCGGAGCTCGCCTCCCCGGACAGCTCGAACGCCACGCCGGTCAGCGGAATTGCTCGCCCGCGTGATCCTGCAAAGGAACCCATGTTCATCATCTGAGAGGACGTCGCCCCTGACTGCCCGACCTTGACCGAATAGCGGATGTCGAAGTGGGGCGGCTTATTTGGCCATTCGAGGGAAATGCCCTCTACGCGGGACGGCGCGGATGGGCCGGCGATCCACTCGTTCAGATTGACGAATACATCGCCGCGGCCGGCCACATGGCCCATCAGCCGCAAACCGGGGAAGCCAAAAGTCTTGGCAATTTCGGGTTCATTGATCGGCTCGCCCTGGGTCAGGCGCTCGACCTTGACGTTGGCCGCGATCGAACCGGCTTGGCGGCGCGGGGTAACCTCTACCTGCATCCTGACGGGTCGCACCGTCCGCATGATCAGCGAAGACCCCGGCTGCCAAAGGATCGGCTCGTGCGCGTCCGGATGCAAAAAGAATTCGGCGTCTTGTTCCTGAGATGGGTCCAGAGTGAAGGTCACGATCGGTGGTTCGAACGCATCGTCGGCTGAGACATAACGAACGATGAAAAGCCCGCTGGCGACGTCCGCTGTTTTGACGTTTCCCGCAATCTTAGCCCGCGCCATGCCAATCCTTTCGGACCACGAAAAAATAAATGCGGTCGCGCCGGTGGTCCTCGATCTGCCTGATCGCGGTGATTTTCCGCAAATCCTGCGGCGGCTCCATCGACAGGCTGACCGCTTCATGCATCTTGGGCGACCCGAATTGAAGCCTCGGGCAACGATGAACCGCTCGCTCGGTGGCGTCCCGCCCCGTTGACCCGCGTATGGTCCCACAGTTTTCGGGCAACAACAATTGGATCAAGCTTTGGCACCTGCCACCGTTCAAATTCGCCATACCTGTGAAGGAGACGAGGGATCGGGCAGCAGGTCTGATCGAGTTCCCGCCGTGCTCGCGAGCCGTTCTGACCGATTAGTGCCCGTGACGCTCGCAGGGTAGGGGGCGCGGGGCGCTGAGTTGAACAACGCAGCGTCCGGCTTCCTTGGATGTCTGGCGCATACTCTTCGAACGGCATATCATTGACGAAAGTCAATAATGAACATCCCGGCCAAGGAGGTTCCGATGCGGAAAATCAAATCTCGAAGCGGTCTCAGGAATTAGAAGTTCGCCGGCATCGGGCTGGTCGTTGCTGCCCTGGCAGTGACGTGCGTTACGCTCGCCAGGGGGCAGGGCGCGGCGGAGGGAGACGTTGCGCTGCCGCAAACGCGGCGCGATGCGGCCAAAGAGCTCGCGATGAAGATCACCGAGCCTTTCACCTTCGCTGCGGTCGGGGACATCATCATCCGTCGCCCGATGGGTCAGTTGGGCGATGCCGGCTTTCAGGCCCTGACCAAAGTGATGCGTGCGGCAGACTCGACCTACGCCAACATGGAAGGTCCGGTTATCGACGAGTTGGACCCGAACTACCACGGCCCGCAGGCGGGAGGCCCCAAGACGATCATTGGCGATCTGAAGGCAATGGGAATCCGGGTGATGACCACCGCGAACAATCACACGATGGACGGTGGCAGCGAGGGGATGTTCATGACCAACCGGCTGCTCGATCAGGCCGGAATCACGCATGCGGGCTCCGGGAAAGACCTGACAGAGGCGCGACAGGCCCAAATCGGGATTACTCCCAAAGGAACGATCGGCGTGGTCGGCATGTACTCTATCGACCCGAGTTCCAACCCTGCGTGGACCCGGTACACCGACGCGCGGGATAAATGGCCCGGCCTCAATCCTTTGCACGTGACCCCCTACAACGTCGTCACCGCTGAACAGATGGCGTCACTGCGCAAGATCCGCGACGCGTCGTACGCTCATCGTTCCGAAGTCACTGTTCCCGTCGCCCCCGCGCCCGCCGACGAGTCGCCGAACGAGCTGTCGCTGTTTGGCACCCGGTACAAGGTGGGCGAAAAGGTAGGAAGCCTCGCCTATACGATCGACCGGAGGGATATGGACGGGATCATGCGGAGCATCCGCGTCGGAAAGCAGAGCTCGGACTTCATGGTCGCGGCGATCCACGCCCACCAGAATTCCTTCAGCTACCAGGCGTACAGCCACGACAACAGCACGCCGGACTTCCTGGTCGAGCTGGCCCACAAGGCGATCGACAATGGTGCGGACGTATTCGTCGGACATGGCATCCACACCCTGCGGGGCGTGGAGATTTACAAGGGCAAGCCGATCTTCTACGGCGTGGCGAGCTTCATCCAGCATGAAGGTCCTGCAATCGAGGTCACCGACCCCTCCCGCCCGCCCGCAGCGCAGCAGTCGCGCCAGCCCGATAACAAGGAAGTGCTGCTGGCAACGAGCCGGTATGAGGGCGGCAAGCTCGTCGAGGTCCGCCTGTATCCTGCCGATTGCGGCATCGATGGAACGCGGACCGTGTCGAAAGCGGGCATCCCGATGACGCCGTCGCCGGAGCAGGCCCAGCGGATTCTCAAGCTCGTCCAGGATCTGTCCAAGCCATTCGGCACGGCGATCTCCATCGAAGACAATGTGGGTGTGATCCACGTGGCGCAAACGGGAACGAAGCATTAGAGGGCTGCGGCGAACGAGTGGTGAAACATGGGCGCTACTATTGGCTACGCTGGTCCGACCCGGAATCGCCTGTCGTGAGCGGGCATCGATTCCGTGAAACCAATCGGTAGGGTGGGCAAAGGCGCGCTGTTCGCGCCGTGCCCACGCGGATAGCGCGATGGTGGGCACGCTTCGCTTTGCCCACCCTACAGGTCCGATGGCATCGATATGATTCGAACTTCGGAAACGCCGCCTCGGGTGGCAAACAGGCCAGGTTTCCGAACGTAAATCGGATGCCCGGAATGCGAATTGACTCGGAATGCCGGCAGCATACCATTCGAAAAATCTTTTTTGAGAGGAAGTGCCATGCGTCCGCGAAGCCTTCGCTCGACAATCTCCATGCTCGGCATCGGTACGGCGGTGCTGTGCGCAGCTCACCTCGCGCTTATGGCGAAAGCCGCCTCTGCGCCGCGGTTCCACCTCGAGGAAGCGACGATTGCCGACGTGCACCGTGCGATCCGGGCTAAGGAGATCACCGCAGAGCAACTCGTCCAACTCTATGTCAGGCGCATCGAGGCTTATAACGGCACCTGCGTCAAAGGCGAAGTCGATCCGGCCACCGGCCTCATGCTGGGCGAAATCACCCCGATCGAGAACGCCGGCCAGGTGAACGCCTACATGACGCTCAACATCCGCGGCAAGCGCTCGAAGACCGACCCCGCCGACAATGACCCGAAGATGCTCGACGCCCTCGAAACCGCGCGGGCGCAGGACGCGTATTTTGCCCGAACCGGAAATTTCGTCGGGCCGCTGCATGGCATCCCAATCGCCGTAAAGGACAACTACGACACCGTCGATATGCGCACGACGGCCGGCGCCATCGCCGACTATGCCGACGACAAGCCGCCGAAGGATGCCACCATGGTGGCAAAACTGCGCGCGGCCGGCGCGATCATCCTCGGCAAGACCAATCTCGACGAATACGCACCGGCCGGCATCGGCCGCAGCACGCTCGGCGGCCAGACCTGCAATCCCTATGACACCAAGCGTATCACCGGCGGCTCCAGCGCCGGGTCGGCGGCGGCGGTTGCCGCGAACCTCGCGATCTGCGGGCTCGGCACCGATACCTCAGGGTCGGTGCGCTATCCGTCGTCGCTCAATGCGCTGGTCGGAATGGTGGCGACGCAGGGGCTGGTGAGCCGCGCCGGCATCGTGCCGCTGACGTTCTCGCGCGACCGGGGCGGCCCGATGTGCCGCACCGTCGAGGACACGGCGGCCGTGCTCGCAGTGCTCACCGGCGATGATCCGCGCGACGCCATCACGGCCGTTGCGCACGGGAGGCAGCCGGTCGTTTATTCGAATTACATCGGCCGCCATTCGCTCGCCGGCAAGCGGCTTGGCGTCGTGCGCGACTTCATGATCGAGGCGACGATTGCCGACCGCGAAAACATCCGCATCGGCAACGAGGCGCTCGCCGACATGAAGAGCCTCGGCGCGACCCTTGTCGATCCGGTCGATTTCAGCGGCGCCATTGCCGAGATCATGACCGCCTATGAGCCGAGTTTCTTCACCCAGACCTTCCCGGCCGCAATTCCCGCCGGCGCAAAACCGATCGACCACTTGGCGGCGATCGCCAGCGATCCGAAGCTGCTGCCGGGCGGCGCGCGCGGCGTCAATTTGCGCATGCTCGCGGCGCAGAACCCGCGCATTGAAGCCCGATACGCGCTCGATCTCTATCTCAAGGAGCGCGGCGACAAGAAGTTTCGCAGCGTCGAGGATCTGTACAAAACGAAGTCCTTTGCCGGCGAGAACGACTGGTTGCGATTCGCGCTCGGCGCCACGGCGGAAACTCTCGGCACGCCGGACGCGATCAGTCACACCCTGCGGATCACAAACCTGCAGCGCATTCTCTACAAGGTGATGGCTGACAACAATCTCGACGCTCTCGTCTATGTCTACACCACGATTCCGGCGCCGCTCGTCTATCCGAGCCGGGTCGCCGCCGTGTACGACCCCCGCGTCGAGCTGCGTGTGCTCAAGGCGGGAACCAAGATGTCCGATCCCAATCTCGTGCCGGGAGAGCCCAGTCTCAAAACCGATCTCGACACTTGGCGAAGCGCCGGCGGCAGCTTTGCGGTGAATCTGAGCCCGGTGAGCGGCTTGCCGGCGATCGTGGTGCCGGCGGGTTTCACCCGCGTGATTTACGATCGCGTGCCGGAAGCCGGCGATCCGAACGGCAGCCGCCTGGATGGACCGAAGGCCGATCAAATTCCCGTCGCAATGGAATTCCTCGCGCGGCCGTTCGATGAGGCGTTGTTGTTCGAGATCGCCTCGGCCTACGAAGCAGGCACCAAGCACCGCCGTCCGCCGAAGGGATTTGGCCCGCTCTCAGGCGAGCCTTAGTGTCATCAACGCTACGACAGCTTGTGGCCCCTCCCGGCGCGGCCGGCAGACAATAGCCGTCTTGGCGCGAGACTTTGTGATGGCGAAGAGCTACGGCCTTCTGTCTCGCAAAGCGGGATAAAATTGAACCCAAACATTATCGATGCTCGCGTGACGCTGATGGCAATTCGCACAGACTTCATCGGGAAACGCTGTCGCCGACGCGAGCACTTTGGAACGATCTGATGGGTCGGTGAAATTGTAATAGGCCCACGGCGTCGTCTTGCCGTCCGGACGCGCCGCGTTCTTCACGGCGACCTCGAGGCCAACCCTGCGGCCGTTGAAAACGCCGCTCGCAAGGACGCCCTTCGGCTCCTTGTCGGCAGCCTCGAAAACCTGCATCACCAGAACCGTCCTCTCGGGAAACCGGCCATTCGCCGAGAAATAATCGTATGCCGCCTTGTTGACAGACACGTTGTGGAATTCCTGCCTGGGCGCGCGCGGAGGCGGCGTAGCTGCCGCCGCCGCGGCATCGGGCGTGTAAGACAAGCCAAGGTTGGAGCCGACGAAAACCCACGTGTCGAACCCGTTCGGCAGGAGGAGCTCGCCGCCGGGCGCATACCGCGGCTCGTCGGAGCTTTGCGACTGGGCGAGCAGTCCGGACGCTGCGAGGGTGACACAAAGCGCGGTCGTAGCGGCGACGAGGCCGCACCGGCGGCTCAGCTTTCCAGGAATGTGGACCATTCGTCACCTATCGATCTGGCTATAAAGCGCGAGCCGTGCCGAACCATCGGCGTCCGCCTTGGAGCGAAACGAGCGGCTTCCCGTGACAGTTGGGTGGCGCACCGAACCGGGCGATCGACAGCGGCCATCAGCCAATCCCGTTGAGCCGATAGAAGCGTGCGGCAGTGCCAGCGAAGAGATCGGCCCTTTCCGTCCCGCCCGCGGTTTTCGTCAGCAGCTTGCAAGCATTCCAGTAGACCGGATAGCTGAAGCCTTCCTTGTCGGGCGGGAAGTTGCTTTCAAACATGCAACGCCGCGTCCCGAAGGCTTCGATGCAGGTCTCGACATAGGGGCGCATCGCGTTCGCCACCGTCTCGGACGACGGCGGCTCGGCCTGCTTCTCAAATCCGAGACCGTTGACGGCTTGGCCAAGTCCGCCGACTTTGACATAGACATTTTCGTGTGCGCCCAGCGCCTTGATCGACGCCGCCCAGCGGGGAAATTGCTCGCTCAACTTGCCGGCATACGCGCCGGTTCCGACCAGCCGGCCGACGTGGTTGAGCACGATTTTCGTGTCCGGGAATGCACCTGCAAGGTTCGCGACGTCGTTGAGTTGCGGGTGAAGGACCAAAGCATCGAACGAAAGTCCGAGACGGCCGAGGACCGCGAATCCCTCCCGAAACGTCTTGTCGCCGAGCAGCCCGGGCGGCACCCGATTGTTCGGATTGAGGAGTGACGTATCGGCGTCCCAAGCCGTGCCGAAGCGAACTCCGCGGAATCGGTCGCCGCCGGCACGCAGAAGCGCGGCGAGCACCGGCTCAGCGCGGCTGCCCAGGGTCAGATCGGCGTACCCGACAATACCGGCGGCGACCTTGGTTTTGCTGTATCCGCTGGCGCATATGGCCGCCATTCCGTTCACGAATTCGGTTTCGCCGACCGGGCGCATCTCGACCGGACCAGAGTCCCGGTACATCGAGTTCGCCTGCACAAATACCGTTGCAACAATGTTGTGGCCAGTACCGGCATCAGCCAGGAAGTCGTCCAACATGTAGCGGTATCCGGGCCGCACCCAGAGGTGGTGATGAGGGTCTACGATGGGCAGATCGGGTTCGAGCGCAGGCTCCTTGTGCCGATCCAACCAATCCTGGCGCACCGGGCTTAGCGGTGCCGATTGCTGCGCAGATGCGGTGAGCGGAAAGGCAGCCGCTGCGCCCCCGACCAAAGCAATGAACTCGCGCCTTTTCATCGTTGCCTCCTCCTTCCGTTGCGGCGACTGGCCTTACGTTGATTCCTCGGCGTCGGAGAGCGCATGGCTACTTCGTTCGCGAGGCTTCAGGATGCTCCGCTGGCACCTTTGCGGTAAAGCTACACCCTTGGTCGATGTTCGGAAAGGGAGGGCCATGATGAATGGCGCCAGTTCGTATGCGCGTCTGCCGCGACGCCGCGCCCCCACACTGCGCAGGTGACGTGTCTGCCGCGACTTATGAGGCGGGCGTGTGATCGATCCATCGATTGCCATGGCTTAAGCCACCGCGCGTGTTCTCACACAACCTTGGCCCAAAAGCGGACATCGCCTCCGATGGACACTCCTGCGACATTCGACCATAAACACACGACAAAAGGTGTGGGAATTGGAATGATCGAAGGGCGCGTCGATGATCCGACAGTCGATTAAGAGGCAGATCGTCAGCATCGCTGTGGGACTGGTCGTGCTCATGGTCATTACGTCGGTTCTGTCGATGGTGATGGCGGGCAGAGTTGGTCATCTGCTCGATGAGCTGACGACGAGGTACATCCCTGCGTACAGCCATTTGGCGCAGATGAATATCGGTTCGCTCGAGCGGGCCGTCGCCCTGCGCCGGATGGTCATTGCGAAAATGCAGACTCCTCCGGACGAGGCGGGCTATGCGGACCGGTTGAGGATATTTGAAGCTAAAGGTCCCGAAGTCGAACAGGAAGCGGCCGCCGCACGTAAGCTTATCAACGCGATAATCGACGATGTCACAACGCCCTCAGACAATGCCGCGCTGGCGCGTATTGAGAGCCGGATAGATGTCTCAACCAGCGATCTCCGCCGTTATTTGAACGATGAAACTTCACAAATGCTTCCACTGCTCGATTCGGGGGATTTCGAGGGGGCGAGACGTGCCCTTGCGCGAGTCGACACGCTTCGCGACGAGTTCAATCAGAAGGTCGACACCATCCGCGCTGATATGCTGGCACAGGTCTATGCAAGCGCCGCGACGGTCATGCGGGATCAGCAGCGGGCTATATTGGTGTCGGCAATTGTAACGGCGCTTGCCGCGATATTCGGATTGATTTTCGCGATCCTCGTCAGCGGCGGCATCACCCGCCCAATGAGGCGGTTGCTGGAGGGCACTCGCGCTGTCGAAGCGGGTCGCCTCGATGGATCGATCGATGTCACGACGCGGGACGAAATCGGCCAACTGTCGGCTGCATTCAATCGCATGGTTGAACGGTTGCGCCAGAATGAACGAATCCGAGAGACCTTTGGCAGATATATTGACCCGAAAGTCGTGGAAGGGCTGATCGATCGACCGGCATTGGCCGCCACCGAAGGCCAACGCCGCGTCATGACCGTGATGTTCTGCGATTTGAAGGGGTTCACGAGCCTGAGCGAAAGCGTGACGCCGCAGGGTCTCGTCAAAGTCATGAATCGCTACCTGTCGACGATGTCGGAGCCGATCCGCAGCCAACGAGGGATAATCGACAAGTACATTGGTGACGCGATAATGGCCTACTGGGGGCCGCCGTTTATCGACGAGGCGGACCAAGCTCGTTTTGCATGCTTCGCCGCAATCGACATGATCGGGCGCATTGCGACGTTGCGCAAGGAGCTGCCTGAGCTACTCGGCGTGCGTACTATGCCTATGGAATGCGACCTCCGGATTGGCATCGCTACCGGCGAGGCATTGGTCGGCAGCATCGGCTCAGAATTTATGATGAGCTATACCGTTATGGGCGACACCGTGAACTTGGCGTCGCGCTTGGAAGGGGCGAATAAAATATACGGCAGCCGCTCTTTGGTTTCGGAAACCACCGTCATTGCGGCCGGCTCCGCCATCGAGGCGCGCGAACTGGACCGGTTGGTGGTTGTTGGTCAGACCTCTCCCCAAGTGGTGTTCGAGATCATGGGGCGCAAGGGCGAGTTGACGCCGGACAAATTGTTATTGCGTACCCGGTATTCCGAGGGGCTTGCCGCATATCGCGCGCGCAACTGGGACCACGCACGCCGCGCCTTTGAAGCCGCCCTCGAAGCCGTCCCCTTCGACGGACCGTCGATAGCGCTCGCCAAACGCGTCGATGATCTCCAGGCAAATCCACCAGCCGGCGATTGGGACGGTTCATGGTACCTTGATCACAAATAGCTTGAGCATTTTAGGTGACGGAACTTCCGGAGCGGAACGGCGATGCGCTCACCCGTCCGTTGGGTGGCCACGCCTCACGCTATCGGATAGCGTGGTCGCTGCGAAATAAATCGAGTTTACCAAACGGAGGACCACAGATGAAAGATGAACACGTCGCTCGCCCGGAGGCGTGTGACTTGGGCCGCCGGGACCTCGTGAAGATTGGCGCCGGCGCCGTCGTTGCTGCGATGCAGGTCCAAAGTGCAGTGGCGCAGGACCTGTCCACTCGTCCAGTTTCTACAATTGGCACGTCGCTGGAGGGGACTACTCCAGCCATTGGCGCGCGGTCCTCCGGAGCCGTTGGCGCACGGTCCTCCGGTAACGGACCGATGGATGATACGACGCGCCAGCTTGTTTCTTACGTGTACTCGTTCTCGGAATCAAATCTGAATGATCGACTTGTCGAGGCGTTCGACAATACGATGCTCGATTCGATTGCCGCGCTCATAACCGGATTTGATTCCGAGCCCGCCCGAATTGGCGTCCGGATGGCCCGATCAACCCAGAGCGACCTCAAGAGCACCGTCTTGGGTTATGGCGTGATGACCTCGCCCGAGTTGGCTGCTTATGCCAACACATGCATGGTGCGCCACACCGATTTCAACGACCATGCGAGCGACATGATGCCGGGCGTTCTTGCGATCGGAGAAGCGCTGCACGCAAGCGGGACCCAGGTCATGATTGGGATTATTCTCGCCTATCAGGTCAATGATGCACTCACTGCCGCTGCCGGCGATTATCAGAGGCGCGGCTGGGATCAGGGCTTGGGCGTGGGGGCCGCGACGGCCCTGGCATGTGGAAAGCTGCTGGGCCTCAATGAAGATCAACTCGCGAATGCCCTGTCGCTATCGATTGTGCCGAGCGTGCCGATGCGCGTCACCCGAACCGGCACCCTTTCGATGTCGAAAGGCTGTGCCACTGCGGCAGCCGTCCGCAATGCCGTTTTCTCCGCTTTGATTGCACGAGAAGGAATGACGGGCCCGGCCGAGCCCTTCGAAGGCAGGGATGGCCTCTGGCAACTCGTGACCGGTCCCTTCAAGGAACTGCGTCTCCCGCCTCGTGAACCCGGAGCGACGCTTGCCAATAGCAAGCGTTTTCCAACCGAAGGCTATACGCAGTCGCTCATGCCAGTCATCCCGGCAGTGAGGGCGTGGACCAACGTGGACGATATCGCGTCAATTCAAATCGAGATGTCTCATCTGGGCGCGCTGGAGATCGCGGAACCGGTCAAGTGGGATCCACGCAATCGCGAAAATGCCGACCACAGCATGCCGTTCACCGTCGCGGTAGCACTGATCGACGGCCAGATATCGCACACGTCTTTCTCGCCCAAACGTTTCCTCGACGATCCGGCGGTGCGGCAACTGATGCAGCGGATCACCGTCGTGGAGAATCCGAAATTCGGCCTGCGGCAGTCACGCATGACTGTGCGCAAGAAATCCGGCGAAGAACTAGTCAAGGAATTGGTTGAAACCAAGCCGATGTCGCGCGAGGAAATCCAAGCGAAGTTCGACCGTGTCTGTTCTGGCGTGGTGTCGAATGAAGTGAGGGATCGCGCGCGCGTTGCCTGGTCGAACCTCCGAGCAGCCCGCGACATCGCGGGGCCGATCTCCACCCTTTCGGCGTTCCAACCACGAGGAGGGTGAGTGGACTCTAGCCGCCACATGGAGATCGCAAGCCTCGGCCGCGGGGCTCTACCTTGGAGCGGAAATCGTAAAAGGCTCCGATCGTGTCAAAGGATTTGCGGTGCTGCCCAAGTGCTGGATCGTCGGGCGCACCATCGTCTGCTCAACCGGTGCCGAAGGCTTCCAAGGATTGGGAGAACCTCAGTCGCAACCACTGGCTTTCTTGCGTCTCGCCTCAATCCGCCTCATGCTCCCAAAGATTTACAATCGTGCCTGATGTTTCGAGACAGACTCTAAGGGGGACAGATGACCGCCGCAGCCGAGACCAAGCCGTCGGACGCACTGAGCAACCGTTGGCTCCAACTTCTTCTGGGCCTGATAGCCATGATGGCGATCTCAAGCCCCCAGTACGTCTGGACGCTGTTTACTGGTCCCTTAAATCAGAAACTCGGCACGACATTGGCCGAGATCCAGGTAACATTCTCGCTGCTGATCGTACTGCAGACCTTCTTCTCCCCATTTCAAGCCTACCTTGTCGATCGCTTCGGACCAAAGCTGCTGATCTCGATCGGTGCGATCATGTCGGGTGGAAGCTGGGTGCTCGCCTCCTACGCCGACAGTTTGACAGCCCTCTACATTACCTACGGCATCATCGGCGGCTTTGGAACCGGCATCATCTACGTCGGTATTATCGGCCTGGTGGTGCGCTGGTTTCCTGACCGGCGTGGCCTCGCGACGGGTCTTGCGGCGGCGGGCTACGGCTTCGGCGCCTTCTTCACCAGCTTCCCTATCGACGGCATGATCAAGAGTTCGGGTTACGAACGCACTCTGCTCGTCTGGGGGATCATTCAGGCGGCGATAGGCGTTGCCGCGGCCTTGGGGCTGCGGCTCCCTCCCGAGGGTTACCGGCCCGCAGGGTTCAATCCGGAAACTACGCAACTCCAAATGCAGTCCCGACACAGTTACTCGCCCAAGGAAATGCTGCAAAGTCCCATCTTTTATCTGCTCTTCATCATGATGGCGATGATGTCCACGAGCGGACTCATGGTGGTCTCGAATGTCGGTCCCTTCGCCAATGAGTACAAGATCGCACAGGTCTTGGTGTTCGGGATGGCCGCGCTGCCGTTGTCCCTCACCTTGTCGCGCGTCACCAACGGCCTTACGCGACCGTTCTTCGGTTGGGTGTCGGACCATATCGGCCGCGAATTGACGATGGCGCTGGCGTTCTCCCTTGAAGCGATTGCCATTCTCGTGCTGTTGGCATTCATCGACAATCCGGCAATGTTCGTCGTGCTGACCGGGCTGGTATTTTTTGGCTGGGGCGAGATTTTCTCGCTGTTCCCGTCAACCCTCACCGACACCTTTGGACCGAAGTTTGCCGCCACCAATTACGGCTTTCTCTACATGGCTCAAGGCGTCGGCTCGATCTTCGGCGGCCCGGCGGCAGCACTTCTCAGGGAGCAGACCGGGAGCTGGACCGCGGTGTTCATCCTCGTGGCTTGCCTCGACGCGCTGACAGCGCTGTTGGCAATTACCGTGCTCAAGAGGATGCGGCGGAGTCACTTTGAAGCAGCTCACGGAACGGCGGTGCTTTCGGCGCAAAGCCCTCGAAGCTCTGTTTCGGACGGGTAGCACGAAGGGCCGCGAGCATTGCCTGAAGTCCCTCGACCTCTCCGTGACGGCGGCGGCGAAGCGGCTTGGTGTCTCACGCGTCATCCCGTCGGAATTGCTGAACGGCCACAACGGCGTCACCGCTGAAATGGCGATTGGGCTTGAAAAGGCAGCCCTTGGCCGCGGGTTCTCGGAAGTCATCAAGATGGTCGCGCAAGTGACGGCGCAATCGGTGCCTGTCGAAATCTGCCCGCGACGTTCCGGCGATCCGCCAATTCCACGCGAGTCAAAATTGCTTGCCGTTGGTATTATTCGCGCCGGGCTTTTTTTGTATACCGAGCGAGTATTTCCCCTCAGCGACCACCGGCCCTATCTCAGCTTTCGCTCGCCGCGATGCGAGTGCCGAACGGACTACGATTTGTCGACGACGGGTGCGCTGTGGGAGCGGAACAGGTCGTTCAGTGCCTCGGCGAGCAAGGCTTGAATGTTCTTGCCGGTTCGCGCTTGCACCAATCGCAAACTGGTTTTGAAGTCCGGATCCAAATAGGCGCCGATGTGAATTTTGCCCTCGCAACTCGGTGCTTTGGTTGTCATCGGTTCCATGGTTGCGGATACCGGTTGTCGTACCGCGACCGATGCACGTCCCGTGGCGCGTTCGAGTTGGCGCTGGATATCGGCCATTTTCGACGCCGTCATGAGTGCGTCCTGCCCGTGTTCACGAGTTCACGAGTGAAGTCGAACAGGCGATCCAGGCTTTCCTCGCGTCTCGCCAAGATGTTCCGGATTTGCGCATCCTTTCCCGTGTTCACCAGTTCACAGGCGAAGTCGAACAGACGATCCAACTCGTCGGCCGCCTTTCCGTCTTCGTCCAGCTCCTGAGGTGATTGCCCCGACGTTGGAGCCTCGGCATGAGCCGAGCGCTGGCAAACGTGAACAGGGCACACGGCCAGACCAAACAGTTCCTTGATTGTCTGCTGGGTGTCGGAAATGCCGCGAGGTCCGGCAGACGGATGAACGCAATTAAGGAGAACGAACGCGGGAGGGCTGCCGGCCAATCTCATCAAATCGGCAACCTCAGGAAGCGTCTCCAATTCGAGGATGTTAGGTCTGGTCGGGATCAGGACGAGGTCCGATATCCTTGCCGCGTTCAACGCTGAGTCATCCTTTCGCCCCGCAGTGTCGATGAACACGAAGTTCACGCCTTCCGATCGGGCGGTGTCCATCGTCTGTCTGAGCCTGCCCGCCTGGGCGCGAACAACCGCGGGATTCTCCTGTTCCCGGCGATCGCTCCACTTGGCGGCGGAAGCCTGGGGGTCGAGGTCGACAATTGCGGTCGCATGTCCAGCACGCGCCGCCGCGACGGCAAGCCCAAGCGCAATCGTGGTCTTTCCCACACCGCCCTTCTGTCCGATGAGTGAAATTGCGAACATGTTCACAGGTTCAAAGTTATGGCTCGATCCTTTGAATCTGAGTTGGTCGAATGCGTCAAAGCAAATTACGTCGCACGGGGCGTCAATCATCCGCCGGGAGATCTGAGGGAGACCGGGTCCAGACGGTAAAATCTTCAGTCCGGTATGCCTGCGTTGGCGTGGGCATGTGGAGGAACGGTACCACTTTCCGCCGCCGGGCATTCCCAATTGCGAGCCCTGCCGGGAGGTGAACCGGCGATCCAACATTAATTCAAAGCGCTCGGCTCTATTCGGTGCGCTCGGGTGGCAAATCAGAACGGCCGGCCCATACCCAATGATCGAGGACCGCAATGGCGCACCCAAAGATCGCCATGAGCAGAAAAACGGCGGTCAGCGCCAATACGAGGTTCTCGTTCAAATCCGCGAATTCGTCCATGTGCCGATCGTAGTCGCGGCGCGTCGCCGGGCGCAATGCGATTAATCACAGATGTACATTTGTTAATGCGACACTCGCCTCCGGGGAGCGCATGCCTGGGTCATCACCTCGACGCGGCCTCGACCTTCCGTTCGGAACTCGGCCGGGCAGTTCGCAGGGCGCCGCTCTCGCTGCGGGTTAGCTCATCTCGCAGCGGAATAGCGGCAGCGTGACCGTTATCCGCGCGCCGCGCTTGGCGGTCTCGCCGATCTCCACCTTGCCGCCATGGGCTTCGGCAAGGGTTCGCACGATTGCCAGCCCAAGGCCTGCACCACCCGTTCCGCGACTTCGCGATTCCTCGATGCGGCTGAATGGCTCGAGCATGAGTTCGCGCTTTTCGATCGGAATGCCCGGCCCTTCGTCATCCACGATGAGGACGACGAGATCGCCCCGCACGCTGATGTCCAGATGCGCCGCACCCCCATATTTCAAAGCGTTTTCGGTGATGTTGGCGACGATCCGGCGCAGCGCCAGCCGATCCCCCAGGACGACCGCGTTCTCAGCCGCACCACCGCAGCGCAGGTCGACCGCGGCACCTTGGGCACGTCGATCTTCAACCTCCGATCGGACCAGCGCGGCAAATTCGACCATCTCTTGGGAGAGTTCGCCGGCTCCGGCCCTGCTCGAAAGGAGGGCGTCGTCGAGCAGGCGGATCATGTCGTCGATGTCGGCGACCGCGCGCTGGCGCTCTGCGTCGTCGGGGATGCGGTCGATGCGCAGCCTGAGCCGGGTCGCGAAGGTCCGCACGTCGTGGGAAATTCCGCCGATCAATCCCATTCGGCCACGCAGCATGCCGCCAAGGCGATGCTGCAACCGGTCGAACGCCGCCATGAGGGCCCGGATCTCGGGCGCGCTGCGTCGCGTTTGCGGCAGCGGCACCGGATCGGACGAAAGATCGACACGGTCGACCGCGGCGGCGAGGCGGGCCAGCGGCTTGGTCTCGCGCTGCATGATGAGGAGGGCAATGACGGCGACGAGCGTTCCGAACAGCCCGGCGCCGAATTCCGACCGGAAGGCCGATCCGGTTGATCACGAGTGGCTCGTGAGTATCGATGACGAGGGTCTCTCCGCCGTGTAGCGTAATGCGGAATTCGAGCGCATTCGCCCTCGCTGCGGCCAGGCGCGCAAACCAGCGGGCGAACGCGGAGTCGGGCCGGGAAGTCAATTGGAGCGGCCGGCCGTCGAGAGCTTCGGCATAGGAGCGACGGATGTCCTCGTCTATGGCGAGTCCGTTCGGCGCCGCCGCGTCGGTCCCGGAAGATATCAGCCTCGGCTGGAATTTGTCGGTCGCCACCGCTTCCAAAGCCAGGGTTCGCTGCGCGGTATCCCCCGCCTCGATGAGCGCGGTCAAGGCCGCGACACGCGCGGGCGGCGGGCGCACGCTTTCCATCTCGTCGGTGCGGGACCAGTAGAAGGCCGCAATCGATGCGATCCAGACGGCGAGCAGGCTCAGCACGACGATCATGGTCATGCGCGCCGCCAGGGTGAGGCGCAACATCACGACACCTGCTTGACCGGAGCGGTGAACAGATAGCCGCCGTTTCGCACCGTGGCGATCAGGTTGGAGCCCTCGCTTGTCGCTCCGAGCTTCTTGCGCAGCCGCGAAATCAGCATGTCGACGGTGCGGTCGAAGGGCTCGGCCGAACGCCGATGCGTCCAGTCGAGAATTTGGTCGCGTGTCAGCACACGCCGTGGGTGCTGGATGAAGCAGGCCAGAAGGTCGAATTCGGCGCTGGTGAGTTGAATGAGCTCAGTGTCGCGGTCGACGCGGGCGATGCTGCGTGCATCGAGATCGACGACGAAGCGGTCGAAGGTATAACGCCTGCTCGCCGGCTGGGCGGCTCCACCTTGCGTGCGCCGCAGGATCGCACGAACGCGCGCCAGCAACTCCCGTGACCCGAAGGGTTTGGCGAGATAGTCGTCGGCGCCCATTTCCAGCCCGACCACGCGATCGATCTCGTCGCTCTTGGCCGTCAGCATCAGGATCGGGATATTGCCGTTCGTGCGCAGGCGTCGGCAGATGGACAGTCCGTCCTCGCCGGGCAGCATCAGGTCGAGAATAACGAGGTCCGGACGCAAGCGCTGCAGGACGGCGTCCATCATGCGTCCATCTTCGGCAATCTCGACCTCGAAGCCCTCGCGACGCATGAACTCGCCGATGAGCCGGCTGATCTCCGGATCGTCTTCCACCACGAGGAGTGTGGCCGCGGGCGCGCTCATGACGTCAATGTCGATCAAGCCGCGGCAACCGGCAAGCCTCCGAGGTCGATTGTTACATGTCGTTACATGGCGACGACAAAACGAGACCAAATGTCTTCCGCCAGAGAAACGCCATCGACATCGACGCCCCAGTTTCCTCTCCGTGATCGACGCTGCGGGGGCGCCGATGATCAGATCGCGGAGAGACATCATGACCACGCTCGTTGCCCTCTCTCTCGGAAGCTCAGGAGCGCTCATGCCTCCGCGCGCCCTTCAGAAAGTATTTCCGTATTTCGCTCGTTATCGGGCCGAATACGACGGCGAGCCGTGGTCCGAAAACGACCTGTTTGACCTCGAAAGCGCTCTTGCATTCGCAGGCAGCGTCGAAGAAATCGCGATTTTTCTCGGGCGTGACGTCCAGGAGGTTCGACGAAAGGCCTCCGAACGCGGCTGGTCGATATGACAGATGGCTAGGCTCAGGTACGACGACAAATTGTGATTTTCTCACACTTGCATCGCCGACGCCGATGTCTTTGGAAGGAGCTTTTCCTCGCTACGAATCCAGGGATCGCCAAGGACGCACCCCCTTTAGTTCAAGAACGCTGTCGTGGTTGGCTTCGCCACCGGCGGAGGGCGTGCAAGCCGCGGATCCCTTACTCAGAACTCCTGTCGGGATGCTGGTCTGAGCGTCGATCCCGCGCCTCGATCCTGCCCTGTCGGCCGGCTCGGCCTCGCCCACTGACTATGCCGGCGTCGGCTTTCGGTCTCGTGTGTCCTCGACCTTGATCCAGAGGCATGTCCGGTAGCGCCTAGGCGATGCACGCTGAGCAGCGCACGCCGGACCATTCCCATGAGGGCCTAGCCGCCTTTCCGCTCAATGTTGCATCACGGCAACGATCGCAGACAATCGACCGGAGCCCTGTGAATTCCCCGCTCCGTGCCTACCTCGCCATGGCTTCCGGTCGTAGTCTAACCTTCCAGTGCGGGTGGGACGATGCGATTGGGAACCAATCGACGTGTTGCATGTCCGCTGGCAGCAGCTTCGTGGCAGCGGACGGGTTTTTCTGCCCGCCTGCCTCCGGAACGATGACGATTTCGCGCCGGACGCCAGTCGACAAACGCTCGGTTTCAGGTTGCAGGCCTTCCTGCCATCAGTGTGGGAAAGAGTGGATCGGCTGGGATGATCGGCTAATGTTCGAAGCCATGCATTCATTTCGGATCCGGCTTGAATCTTGGCTTCCCTGCGGCCGAGTGGCGGTCCATGAGCCAGCGCACCGGCGTTTCAACGTCCGTCACGTGATCGGCGGCGTGTTTGCCTACATTGCTGTGACAAGTTGCGGGTACGCTGTTTCACAGGAGAGTGCGCCCGAAGCGCCCTCGCGTAGCGCCGATGCGCCCCAGCCTGGTTCGCCGGAGGGGAATGCTGTCGCATCACCCTCCGATCCTGCACCCGTCGACGGAGTGAAGGCATATCTATGGAGTGTGTATCAGCGCTCCCCCACAAAGGTGGACGGGCATGGAGATTTCACATGGAAGGACGCCTCCGCTGCAGGGCATGTCGGCCTTTCAGTCGAGGACTATGTGATTGGCGGCATAGATCCGGATTTTCGCGAGCTGCTGTTTGCCGCTGGCCACGCGATGGATGCGGCTGGCGTCCAGTGGACGATCCTAAGTGGATTTCGCGACGACTTCAGACAGAACCAGGCGTCCGGATTGAAGGCACGCGTAAATAATTCATTTCATGGGGGCAGCGAGGCGACAGGCGGATACGGCCATGGTTGCGCTGTCGATCTGGCAAGCATCGACAGGCTTTCCAACGACAAGGTGTGGAACTGGCTGGATCGAAAGGGCCGTGAGTTCGATCTCACGCGCCCGCTGCGCGCAGCCGATCCCGCGCATACTCTACCCATGGCAGGATGGCGTGAACTGGCGACAATGCTGCGGAACCAGCGGCTTGGGACTTCCGCCGAGGCTGACCCAGCGCCCCTCGGCGACCTTGTTACTCTGGAGCAGTACTTTTGTGTCCGCCCGCTCCCCCCTGAGAACATTGCGGCGGGAGCGCAAGTGGCGGAAAGCGGTCGCCGTATGACGGCGAACCGGTCCGCTGCACATGTCTCGGGGCAAGTCGCCAAGGGGAATGGCGCTCCTCACAAGCCGAACAGTATCCGTGAGAATGAGACGAAACCACCTGCTAAGATGCGCGCCGCATCGAAGAGATGAAGCTGGCGCGGAACGCTCCATTCCGCGCCCTCCAACCACTCAGACAATGGAAAGAGCTTCTGCCTAGAATCCGGGGCGCGGAATGGTCGCCAGTAACCGCGCGGCCGATCCGAGCTACTGCCCCGGCGGCTTGCCTTCATGATCGACAGTCCTGTCCCACGCGTTCCCGCACTGATGGCATGAAAAGGTCTGCAACTCGAAATCGGGCAGATTGTCGACCGGCGTCCGGCGCGAAATCGTCATCGTTCCGGGGCAAGCGGAGCAGGAAAACCTGTCTGTTGCCCCGAAGCCGCTGCCAGCGGACATGAAATATGTCGATTGCTTCCCGCGCATCGTCCCGCCCCCGAGCAGAAGGTCAGGTTACGGTCGGAAGCCGTGGCGAGTGAGGCACGCGGCGAGGAATTCACAGGGGGGTTGGAAGATTGTTTGCGAGCGTGGCGATGATGCAACAGCGAGGAGAGGCGGCCAGGCCTCTCCTGGGGGGATGGGGGGGATGGAGAGACCTGGCCGCAAAGGGACGCGGGGGCGTCCGTAGGGTTAGTCTCTCGTCCCGCCCGGAAGGTTCAGGCGCCAAAAGGCCACACCGGCTAAGCGGCCTGCCCATCGAGAAAGGCTCCGGCGAGGGCGTTTACGTCCAACTCCCGTCGTCGCTCTGACCACTTCAGCAAATCCTCAGCCATGAAGACGTAGCGGACCGCGACCTTGCGATAGATTTCGGCTACGTAATCCGCCTCCGCAAATTTAGCCATTTCACCGTACTTGCTTGCCGCTTTTCGATAGCGCTCTGCCTTGGTCACTGGGTCCTGCATGTCCACCTCCGACGAATCAGTTCGAATAGGGTGGGCGGCGAATTGGGTGATCCGAGATCGGTTGGAGGACGGGACGGGGCTTCTTGGCGGCAGCTATGTGGTGCTTGGAACCAGGCCGCGTGGAAACGCACCCGTAATGCAAGGGGCCGGCGTCATCGCAAGATTTTGGCGGGGATTTTGTCTGTCCGGACGGCGGAAAATTGCCGAAACGGGTTTGTGCAGGCGCATCACTGTGGCCTTATTTCGCTCGCCGGAAACACCTTGCCTCCGAGCACCGTGCCCCAAATTTTGATGTCGCGGATGTCCTCCTTGGCGACCGCATACGGGTCCTGCTCGAGCACCGCGAAATCCGCGTACTTGCCCGGCGCGATGCTGCCGACCTTGTCTTCCATGCCGTGTGCGAAGGCAGCTTCGGTGGTGACCATACGCAGCGCTTGGTCGACGCTGACGCGCTCCTGCGGTCCGCGCACCTCGCCGGAAAGGCCGAAGCGGTTCACCGCGATCCAGACCTCTTCGAGCGGGCGCGGCGGCGCCACCGGCGTATCGCTGTGGAGCGAAGTCGGCACGCCGGCATCGACGAGCGTGCGCAGCAACGCTGCGTCATAGGCGCGGTCGGTCCCGATGTAGGGCGCGTTGAACTCGCTGCGGGCATAGAGATAGTAGGGATTGACGCTGGCGATGCCGCCAAGGCGAGCCACCCGGCGCGCCATCTCCGGTGTGGAAATCCCGTAGTGATGCAGCGCGAAGCGGTGATCCGTGCGCGGCTTCTGCGCCATCAGGCCGTCCAGAGCATTGATGGTGGCCCGATTGCCGCCATTGCCGTTGGTATGGACGTTGATCTGGAATCCGGCCTCCCACCAGGGCCGCATCGCCGCGACCATCTGGTCCGGCGCGGTCATGAACAGGCCTTGGCGGCCATCGGTGTAGCCGGGATTCTCGATCACCATGCCGAGGCTCAGGAACGCGTCGTCGGCGAAGAACTTCACGCCGTTGAAGATGAGCTTGTCGGTGCTGCGCGATGCCAGGCTCTTCGCGTAAGCGAGGGCCTGATCGCCCTTCCCCGCCACCAGGCTCGCCGCGTCGGTCACGACCACGCAGCGCATCGGGCTCATTGGGTCGTTGAAGTATTTCTGGAACAGGGCTTCCTCGAGCGGGAGGTCGATGAGCCCGAACGCGAGTTCCGAAGTCGTGGTGATGCCGTTCTGGCGGCTGAGGTCCATCAGGAAGCGCATGTTGGCGAGGGCCACGTTCGGTTGCAGCAGTTCCGCCATCGTTTGCTGCAGGATGCGCTGGGCCGCCTTCTCGCCGAGGAACTGGCCGTTCGGCTCGCCGTCCGGGCCGGCCATGATGCCGATGAGCTTGGTGTCGTCGCGCGTGACATTGTACTTCTTGAGCGCCGCGGAATTGGCATAGACGAAATGCTCGGAAGCGTCCCAGACCAGGATCGGCTGGGTGGCTGAGATCGTGTCCAACTCGTTCTTGTCGAGGTGGGCTCCTCCCATCGCGATGACATCGTAGCCCCAGGCCAGCACGGTCTCGTCGGGCGACGTCGCACGGCTGACATATTCCCGCAGCTTGGCCAACGCCTCCGGTTTCGTCTTCACCCCCGGGAACCCGGGTCCATACGGGCTCGGTTCCGGCAGATAGGTCAGGAGCGGCCGCGTGAGTGCGGTGCCCCCGATGATGGGATGCCCATGGGCCTCGACGAATCCCGGGAACAATATCTTGTCGGCGAAGGTCCGGTCGATCGTGTACGGAGATTTGTCGAGCCACGGCTTGAGGTCGTCGAGGGTGCCCACCGACAACACCCGGCCATCCCGCACCGCGACTGCCGTGCCGGCCGGCCAGCCCGGGTCCATGGTGACGATCTTCTTGGCGACGAACACCGTGATCGCGCCTTTGTCCTGAGCCGCCGCCGACACGGGGCCGAGCGCGATGGCGGCGATCGCGGCCAAGGCGAAGCATGAGATGGCGAGCCTTTGTTCATTCATGGGATCGTCTCGACGGGATTGAGAACGCGATATGCTTGTTTGACAGAAAGATCGACGCGACGGTCGACGGGCGCCGAATCATGACCGGCGCGGCGGATCAGGACGAGCTTCAGCCACCGAGGTGTTGTCCGCCCGTCAATGGGCACTCAAACTAAGCGACAAGAATGTAAGCTCTGTTAAGCAGGGTTTGGCATTCCTGCTCTGTCCAAGAAGCCGGGAAAGATCGGCTTTCGACCTTCATATTTTCGCTTCAAGGAGGAGCCACAGTCGAGCGACTGCTTCGGCAGCCGTTTCGCCACTTTCTCGCTCGTCGGAATCTGGTCCTTTGCTCGCACGCCAGCGGCCGGCGTCATCGCACGACAGATAAAACGGTTTTCCGCAGCCTACGACGAGTTCCGAAAGAGTTGGCGAAAATACGAGCTCCCTTTCGAGATCGAGCGCCAGTCCTTCCTTCGATTTGTCGCCATACCACATCCGTAGGGCGTCCTCTCTCCTGATCTTGAGATGGTCGTTCAAAAAATAAACCGCGTTGCAATTTGTACTTTGCGTAAATCCTGCGTTCTTCAGTTCCTGCGCTAGGGCGAACGAAATCATGACGTGGTTCCTGTTCCCTTATGGCCATCCGGCACGGTAGCCAAGCCGATGATAGACCGGCGCGCCCTAGAGTCTGTTCGGAAACGTCAGGCGCGACTGCAAAGTTTTCGGAGCATGAGGCCTTCATCTGGACCGCCCGGCCCCTTTCGAACGAGCCCCAGAACCAAAGCCACTCTCGCCGCTCAATCTCGCGATTTCGCAGATTGTATGCGGCCTTCGCAGATTGTATATTGCCTCCCCAGCCGGGAGCGCGAACGAATCCTGGCGGAATATCGAATGGGAGGACAGGCAATGGAAAGTGTCATCGCAAAATTGCTCCAGGATTTCGAACAGGGAAAAATGAACCGGCGGCAGCTCATTCAGAGCTTGAGCCTCGCGGCAGTAGCGGCGGCCGCGGCGGCGCCGGCAGCCATCGCCGCGGGCAAGCCGCTCGAGGCCCTCTACGTCAACCACATCTCTTATTCGGTGAATGATTACAAGAAGGTCCGCGACTTCTATGTGGATCTCCTGGGGATGAAGATCACCGAAGACGACGGAAAGCAGTGCCGCCTGGTGTTCGGCACGAACATACTTATTCCCCGGAACCGGGCTAGCGGCGCTCCATCTAAAGTGGATCACATCGCCTACACCGTTGCGAACTGGGACGCGGAGAAGGATGGGATCGAGGAGGAGCTGAAGCGCCGCAATTTGCAGTACACGGGGAGCGCCAAGACCAGCTTCCAGGTCAAGGACCCTGAGGGGATGGGAGTACAGTTCGGCGGATTGCATCAATGATCCGGTCGGCTGTGAGGGTGTTGGCGACGACGGATCGGCGATAAGCTTCGCTTCGCACCGATCGCGGAATCACGGTCGCGTCCTGCATCCTCACACGCCGATGATGGATTTGCTGTTTTCAGCGCTGTCACCAACTCCACGGAAGGATGGTCGAAAGGCCGCCCTTCCGCTGCGGCAAGGCTTTGCGCTATATCCGGCGAACATACTGCGCCGTCGCGTCTCTCCAACTCGCCTCCCTAAAGCCCCTCTCGCCGCTCAATCTGGCGACCTCGCATTCTCTCGACCTTGCGCCCGCCGACACGGCGCGCGCCAACCTCTTCCACACTCACGGAAAAGTAGTGTAGCTTCGTCGTAGAGCTGCCAGCGGGACGTGCCGAAGGTCCCGCAATTTCAATGCCCGCATTGGTGCCGTCGGCGGGCTTCCCTGTTACACCGTTTACTTATTGGGCGTCCACGTCGGGCATAGCGTGACGACGCTGGGACACGCCATGAGACTTCCGCGCCGTCAATTTCCTGCATCTGGCATCGGGTGCTGCCGCGCTGCCGGTTTCGATCGCGAATTGCGGGGGCGCAAACCTATCCGACGCGGCTGATCACGATCGTCGTGCCGCTAGCCGCCGGCGGGGCACTGGACGTGCTTGGCCGCATTTTAGCGCCGAGGATGGCGGCTTCGCTCGGCCAGGCCATTATCCTCGAAAATGTCGCTGGCGCGAACGGCAGCCTCGGCGTCGGGCGGGTCGCCCGCGCAGCACCCGATGGATACACGCTCGTCATCGGGTACTGGGGCACGCACGTCGCCAACGGTGCTATTTACGCGCTCAAGTACGACGTTTTGAATGATTTCGAACCCATCTCCTTGCTCGCGACCCAGCCGTTCCTCATCGTCGCTAAGAAGGCCATGCCTGCGGATGACCTCAAGGGGCTTATCGCGTGGTTGAAGGCAAATCCCGGCAAGGCGTCTGCGGGAACTGCTGGCGTGGGTGCCACGGACCACGTCGGTGGTGCTCTATTCCAGGCCGTCACCGGCACCCGTTTTCTGTTCGTGCCTTACCGCGGCGCCGGAGCGGCCGTGCAAGACCTGGTCGCCGGCCAGATGGACATCATGTTCGAGAGTCCGACCATAACGCTGCCGCAGGTGCGCAGCGGGCAAGTCAAGGCTTTTGCCGTTGCCGCCAAGAGCCGCTTGGCAGCAGCGCCCGAGATTCCGACGGTCGATGAGGCGGGGTTGCCGGGATTTTACGTTACATTCTGGGCCGGCCTGTGGGCACCGAAGGGCACGCCGAAGGATGTCATAGCGAAACTCAATTCCGCTGCCGTGACTGCCTTGGCTGATCCGACAGTACGCAGCCCGGTTTACCGACCTTGGGCTTGAGATTTACCCCCGCGACCAGCAGACGCCCGAGGCTCTTGCCGCCTATCAGAAGGCCGAAATCGAGAAATGGTGGCCAATCATCAAGGCGGTCGGGATCAAGGCGGAATAATATTACGTCGGCCATGCCGAGAAGTGGGACGAGCTGGCTATCGACCGCGATGTCATGGCGAAGGACTGCATGCTCCGCTACAAGCGCAATGGACGCGTGCTCGCGGCCGCCTCGATCTACCGCGACGTCGAAAGCCTCGAGACGGAACTGGCAACGGAGCGGAACTCCGCTTAGGAGTTGCGGGCAGCGGAACAAGGCAAGCAGCCGGGTGCTTTGCTTGCCCTTGATGCACGCTCATTGCGGACCTTTCGGATTCACGGGAAATCGAGCGATTGTTGGAAACGCATGGCGTCGATTTCCGCCTGTCCACCCGCGACAAACGCCCTGCCTTCGATCTCGTACAGCCGATTGTTGTGATGAAACACCGCGAGGTAGGAGTAACCACCGTTCGCTCCCGCGATGCCGAGCTGGCGGCCGTAGACCCAGCGAATTCGGTGTTCGATGTCGAACTTGATCAGGCTCCCGTCCGTCATCTTCTTTACCGTGTCGCTCATCAGAGCGCCTTCCTGGGTTTGACTTCCCATTTCGGGCACGTCCGCGACGGTCAGCTTGAATACACCGGTCTCTTGCATGGCGGAGTAGACGTGCGCGTCGAATGTGCGGCCGTCGGAGGTGCGATAAGCCGTCATCTCGATGTTGGGATCGGCAGGAAAATGGACCGTGAATGAATGATCGGGAGACTCGTATTCTTTCCAGTCGGCTGCCGCGGCCGGGTAAGCCAGGACGATGGCGAAGAAAATTTCAATCAGGCGCACTTAGCCCTCCTTCTAAACGTCTTGATGCCGCGTAGTTTACGTTTTCCGGGTGTAGAAGGCCAGCAACAGCGTCGCCGCCGGTTGATGGTGGGGGAGGAGCGTGTTGTTGAAGGAAAGAAGGGAGTCCGGGTTCATCCGGGCTCCCCGGCAGCTCACCCGCATGAGTTGAAGCGGGGGCGATCGATCGGTGATGGCGCCCTACCAACCGGGACCGAATGCCCCGGACCACGAAGATCGCCGACCGAGACCGGTGCTGGACGCGATCCCTGCGCTGACGCGGGCCCATCGGAACCTGTTCGACGTTGTCACGATGCGCCACGAGATATGCGAGCGCCGGAGACCGGCCGGCTTGGAGGCTGTGCTGATTTGCGCGGGCGTGCCATTTCCGCCCGCATCAGTGTGAGCCACGGCGGTCGCAGGTCCCGTCCGCGATGTGGTAGGAATTTGCGCGGCGTAATTTCCGGCAAGATGATTATATCGTATTAAGCTGCGAGTTCAATTGGCTGATCGATGGGTTTTCTGGCGAGGGTTTTCCAGCCGTCAACCTTGCGCATACTGGTTTGGCCGGATGCCAGCAGCGCCCAGAATAACATGGCGGCCGTGTCTGCCGACGGCAGCACGGTCTGCGTTTTGATCCTGCGCTTGAACTCCTCGTGTAGCCGTTCGATCGCGTTGGTGGTGCGCGCGCTGCGCCACTGGCTCGGCGGCAGGCGGGTGAAGGTGAAAAGCCGGTCGCCGGCTTCCTCCAAGCTGTTGGCCACGGCTTCGTGTTTGAGCCGCCACTTGCGGATGAAGGCTTTGCGGTGCTTTTCGATCTCCTCGCGGGTTTCCGCGTAGATCATTTCGTTGTAGTCGTCGGTAATCTCCTCATGCAGGCGCTCCGGAGCGTGCGCGAGGAGATTACGGTGTTTGTGCACGGTGCACCTCTGCACCGGCACGCTATCCCAAACGGCGGCGATCGCGCTCTCAAGCCCCGCGCCGCCATCGACGATGAGGAGCTCGGGCCGCCGCAGGCCGCGCTTGACGAGATCATCGAGTACTGTGCGCCAGGCCTCGGTGCTTTCGCCGCCCATTTGTTTGATCGCCAGAAGCACCTTTTGGCCGTCCTCGCGCACCCCGATGACGACGAGCAGCGAGATCGAAGTGGCTTTGCGATCGAGCCGCACGCGCACCACGGTGCCGTCGAGAATCAGCCGCACGATCGGCTCATCGGACAGCGAGCGTGAATTCCACGTGTCCCAGTCGCCCTTCACCTTGCGCCAGACCCGGCTCACCGTATCCTTGCCGACCGCTCCACCAAACAGAGCGAAAAGTGCACGGCGCACCCGGCGCGTGTTAGTGCCGGACAGATAGGCGCCCGCAATCAGCGCGTCGGCGGCAAGCGTGCGGCGCTGATAATTCCGCAGCGACTGGCTCTTCCACTCCTTCGTCTTGCCGTCGGAAGTGTTCAGCCGGGCGCGCGGCACCGCGATCTCGGTCTTCCCGAAGGTGCCCGTCAGCGTGCGTACCCGGCTCCCATGCCGATGGCCCGTAACAACTTCGGTAACGCCGCTGCCCTCCGCGTGCTCGGCGAGTCGGCCATAGCGTGGGCGAGACAAAGCGGCGTCAAGCTCGCCGCGGATCATTTCCTCGATCAGCCCGCGAACCCGGTCACGGATCCCGGTCTCGATAGGATCAAACCAATCGTCGAAAAGGTGGGAGTTACTCTCGGTCGTCGAATGCAAAAGCTGAGACGTCGTGGTAACGGTTTTCATGGCGTGGTCTCCTACCCAGCACTCAAACGCTGGGTAATTCGAGGTTGATCACCCCGGAGACTACGCCACCTTCAATTCCCACCAACCCAGCGACGGGA
>CAVVCE010000031.1:0-32235 GCA_963746235.1 uncultured Alphaproteobacteria bacterium | reverse complement strand
GTTGCTGCTGGTTAACCGGTTCAGTTGCGTATTTGCTAGCGGCGGCGGCACCAAGATCAAGGAGCGGCTCTACGGCAGCCTCAAAGCGGTCGATCCGGTCACCGGGGACATCAAGGCCGCCCTGAAGCTCACCTATCCGAACTACAGCGGCGCGCTGGCGACCGCCGGCAACCTGGTGTTCATCGGCAATCCCGACGGCACCTTCTCCGCCCATGATGCAAAGTCGCTGCAGGAGCTGTGGAGCTTCAACGTCGGCACCGGCATCAACGCCCCGCCGATCACTTATTCGGTGAACGGCAAGCAGTATGTCGCGGTGCTGGTGGGATCGCGGCAGTCGCAGAACGTCATTCCCTACAGTCCCGAACTCAAGAACACCTCGACGGCGTCGATGCTGTTCGTGTTCAGCCTGTAGTCTCGATTTACGTCCGCGCGAGACGACCTCTCCCCGCTTGCGGGGAGAGGTCCACATCACTTCGCGCTCAAGCGGCTAGAAAAACACCAACGGGTTGACGGGCGATCCGGTACCGCCTTCCACCGGCAGCGGCGCGAACGTGATCATGAACTCGTACCGGTTCAATCGCCGTGCCGTCGCGACCAGCTCCTCGAGATCGAGGCACTCCACGATGTTGATCCCCATCCAGTTCAGCACCGCCACGTGGATCGGGTTGCGCATTCCTTCCCAGCCGGGCCTCGGATTCCAGTCGATGTTGAAGTCGTGGCCGATGAAAGCCGGCAGCCGCTCATGCATCCACGGTATAGTGTCGGGGTAATAGCCCGCCACCTGGCCCGTCCACGGACCGACCGCCGCGCGCCGCTTCCACCGGCCGATATACAAGAGCGGGATGTCCCCGGGGCCGATCTTCACGCCGGATTTCTTTTCCCACGCTTCGAGATCAGCGCGCGTGATCGGCACGGTGGGGTCGACCCAGTCGACGCCCTTCAACTGCGCGATGTCATAGAGGACGGCACGCGTGGTGACGCCGTCCTTCCAGTTCATCACGCTGCCCTTGATGCATCCGCTCTCGTTCGTCACGTTGTCCTTCACCGGGACACCGTTGTACATCTGCCCGTTCTCGAAGAAGTGACACCAGGTGTCGATGTGCGCGACGGTCTGGCCGTGATAGCTCACCTGGTAGTTGTCCGTCGTGCCGCCATCGGTGATGGCATTGGTGACGCGGTGGAAGATGCCGGGGGCTCCGACATCGGCGGCGATCGTCTGCGGCTCGGCATGCGCGAGCGACACCACGATCCCGTCCTTCACGAGCTTCATCGCGCTGGCGACCTTCTCCGGCGTGATGAAGCTCGTCGTGCCCTTGGACTCCTGCCCCAACGGGGCCCATTGCCCCAGGTCTTGAACTCCGTCCGCCACTGCTCGTATTGGGTTCGCAGCGCCGCTGTGTCCGGCGGCGCCGGCGGTGCGGGCGGGGCGGCCTGGGCCTGCGTTCTCTCGATCCCGCCAACCCAGCCGGCCATGACCAGGCCAGCACACACCGTGACTGATGCCAGACGATTTCGCATGCGGTCCTCCACTGCGTTTCTAACGTTCCAAGAGTTCTTGAATCGGGATTCCCATTTTTTTGGCCGGCCGAGAATCGCCGCATGATACACGCGCGAGCGACGCCGACGATACCCATGCGCCGCGGCCCGACAACGCCCTGGAGCTCATGGCCGAAAATGGGTCAAGAGCACGCGTGCGACGGTTGCGATGAGTGCGTCGGCAGAACCCGAAATCCGCGCGGGGCGCGCCAGGTTATGTCGACATTCGGCGGCGCCGGATTATTGCGCCGGCCAAGGATGGCGCGCAGCCCGCATCAAGCGCAGCGGAATGCGCGCCACGGATTACGGATGACGGATTGTAACTTTTCCGGTCAGAACGAGGACGCGACGCTGCCGAGGCCCATGACATAGGCCATCGATCTCACTTCGCGCTTCTGGTCGTCGTTGAGGCGCATGATCAGCGGGATGGCGGCGTATTTGAGCTGCTGCACCTCGGCGCTGTTGGTGTCGACATAGGCCATGGGCCCAGCGCTCGTCCCGTTGCCGAGGCTCGCGACCTTGACCTCCTTGGCCTTGTGCACATAGGAGACGTTGCGCAGCGCCGTCTCCACCGCCGGCCACAATGATTCCTGGTCCGGAGTCAGATTGAGCCGCTTCTTGATGCTGGCGATCTGGGCGTCGTTGAGGACGCTGCTGGGGCGGCTCGAGACATGGCGCGCCGGGGTCGGGGCCTGGGCATTGGGCTTTGCCGCCGCGGTCGGCACGGCCGACGGCGGGACGGGTTCCGGCGCCGGCGCCGCGGTCGCAACCGGCTCGACAGCGGCGACCGCCGGGGCGAAAGCAACCTGCACGGGATAGGCCGGAACCGGGCTGAACAGCGCAGGCTCCTCGATCAAGGGGGCGCCCGCCACTTCCATCTCCTGCGGAGCGGAAATCTTATGCGGAGCGGGTATGGATGCGGTAACGAATCGGGCCTGCTCGAACGGCTCGGGCCGTTCGGGCGGCAGATCGCTCGATGTGCGAATCGAATGCGCGCTCAGGCCGGTGATCACGCCACCGATGGCGCCCAGCGTCGTGAGCACCACGAAAATCCACCCCATGGGCAGTGATTGCTGTTGCGATCGCTGTTGTCTGTGCCGCATGCGCACCCCCGCCAAACCTTGTTCCCCGGGCGCTATGTTCATCACAAAATCAGTTTAATTATGGCTAACCAAGGCGCAAAGGAGATGGCTAATCAAAGCCGAAACCCTTCCGGTCGCTAAATCCGCCCCGAAATACACGTCAAGGTTGATCGCTCGCCCCCGCCAATGCTGGCGGTCGGTGCGGCCGGTCCGGGACATCTGCTCCGGCGGCAAAGCCCGCGCGCGTCACGCCCCCTCAGCCAGAAACGCCGCGATCGCCACCGCGGCCGCGTCGGGGAATTCCTCGTAGAATGAGAGCTTGCCGAGCGGCAGCACCAGGCTCGACATGCCGGGGATCGCCGCGAGCGCCTCGATCTCGGCCCGCGACCCCCGTGGGGTCTGCGCGCCGTAGACCGTCAGCACCGCAATCCCGATGCGCCGCGCGCGGTCGAGAAACTCCTCGCGGCTCGACAGCCGGATCGAGCGCACCGGTGACGAAGCGCACCGACGCGTAGCGCGCGCCGCCGGCGCGGGTGACCGCGAGCTTCTGCTCGCAGGCGTTCGCGGTCGAGCCAGGCGGGATCGGCGTAGACGTGCCCCGCCGCCATGTAGCGCACCACCACGCGGTTGACGTTGAGCCGATAAAGCAGGGGGCCGAGCACCGGCACGTCGAACATGCGGCGCAGACCGGTCGAACCACGGGCGGCGGCCCTTCATCATCGTCGGGAGCGGACCGCGCCAGGTCGGGGCGAGCAGCACCAGGCGCTCGAACGCACCGGGGTGATCGCAGCCATGGGCGAGCGCGTAACCCGCGGCATGGCCGGCAGCGATGACCGCGTGGGGCTTCGGCGTCAAAACGCTCAGCACGAAGGCGAGGAAGTCGGCATAGGCCTGCGGCGTCCAATCGACCGCGGGCCGCGGCAGGTCGCCGAATCCCGGCCAGTCGATCGCCACGGTGCGGAACCGCGGCGCCAACCGCTGCTGCAGCGGCGCCATCTCACGCCGGGTCGAGATCGAGCTCAGCGCCGGCAACATCAGGACCGTCGGCCCCTCGCCGCGGATGCTGAGGCCGAGATCGATGGCGTCGTCGCGCCACCGCCATGAAATTCGTTGTTCCTGCTCTTCCCGCATGGGGGACCGGACTCCGTTCGGGCAATCCTATTTGCAAAGGCAATGCGGACGCAGCCGGGTACGGTACAGCGGTCGCGCAAAAGACCGTACCGGGGGTGCGACCGTTTTTCGCACATCGGACGAGCGCATCAGATTTCTCACAACCGTTCACACCCGTGCGGCCGCCATGCAGCCCGCACGCGAGCGCGAAACGTCGACCGGCAAAGCCATTGCCACGCAGTCGGCCCAGACCCCTCGAGATTGTCGCAAATCTTGCGCCGTCCGCAGACGCTTCGATATTGCAGCGCGGTAGCAGCGCAGGGACCGACCTGCGTGGCACAGATGCGCCGAAAAGCTCCGTTGCTTCAAATCCGATATGCTCATAGAAACACGGCCAGGATGGTGATTTTTGCCAGGGGGCAAATCTCATTCGCACGTTGCTCGCCCGCCGGGCCGTTTTGTGTTGGACCGGCCAACGAAGAGCGCTTGGGAGTCTAGGGACGGAACCATGACTGCTGTCAGCACGGCGCCGGTCGCCACATCCACAGCCAGCGCCTCGCGCTGGGCCCAGTTGATTATCGTCATCATCTGCATGGTGATGATCGCCAACCTGCAATACGGGTGGACGCTGTTCGTCAATCCGATCAACAAGGCGCATGGCTGGTCTATCGCGTCGATCCAATTTGCCTTCGCCGTCTTCATCGCGCTGGAGACTTGGCTCACTCCGATCCAGGGCTGGATCGTCGACATTCTCGGACCGCGGCACGGACCCAGAATGATGGTTGCGTTCGGCGGACTCACGGTCGGCTTGGGATGGGTCATCAATTCGACCGCCGAGTCCTTGACGATGCTCTATACCGGCGCGGTCATCTCCGGCATGGGCGGCGGCGCGGTCTATGCGACGAGCGTCGGACATGCGGTGAAATGGTTCCCGGATCGACGCGGCCTTGCGGTCGGTCTCACGGCAGCCGGTTATGGCGCGGGCGCGGCGCTCACCGTGATTCCGATTCGCTATGTGATCGACACCGACGGCTACCAGGCTGCCTTTCTCTGGTTCGGACTGATCCAGGGCGGAACCGTCTTCGTTCTGGCCTGGTTGCTGCGAGGCCCCGCGCTTGGAGAGATTCCCAGCACCACGCCACCCAAAGTGATGCAGTCGGCGCGAAGCTATACACCCCTCGAGGTGCTGAAAACGCCGGTATTCTGGCTGATGTACATCATGTTCGTGATGGTTTCGGCGAGCGGCCTGATGGCGACGGCACAGATCGCGCCCATCGCCAGCGACTTTGGCGTCGCCAATACGGTGGTTCTGTTGGGTGGCACGACCCTCACCGTCGCGCTCATCGTCGACAACGTCGCCAACGGTGCGGCCCGTCCGCTGTTCGGCTGGATCTCGGACAACATCGGCCGCGAATACACGATGGCGATCGCGTTCTCCTTGGGAGGACTGGCGTATTGGCTGCTCGGATCGCTGGGCACCGCCCCGTGGGCCTTCGTGGTGTTCGCGGCGATGATCTTTCTCACCTGGGGCGAGATATTCAGCCTGTTTCCTTCGACCTGCACCGACACGTTCGGGGCCAAATTTGCGACGGTGAACCTAAGTCTCCTCTATACCGCCAAGGGGACGTCTGCTTTCCTCACTCCGGTGGCCAACATGATCAAAGAGGCCACCGGAAGCTGGCACATGGTGTTCCTGGTGACCACGATCATGAACTTTGCGGTCGTGGGATTGGCCATCTTCGTCCTGCGTCCGATGCGGCGGCAGGCAATGGAGCGCAAGTGATCCCGGGTGAGGCGCTGGCGCCGCTGGACGATCCGGCGGCCCGGCGCCGCTCGCTGGGAATCGCCCGGGAAATTCCCTGGGAAATTCCCCCGCGCTACTTCTTGGCCGAAGGCCCGAGAAAGGTCGCGAGGTATTCGAGGATCTGCTCGCGCTGCTCCGGAGTGACCTTGAGGCCGTAGCTCGTCATCTCCTCGAGCGCTCCGTTCCAATCGTCCCGGCTGACGCCGGCTGCGGCGGCATCCAGCAGGGGCTGCAGGTCGTGGCAGGCTCCGCACTGCGCGGCGACCAGTGCGCGGTTGGGACCGTCAGGCAGTTCGGCCGCATCGGCCGTATGCGCGGCGAACGCCGCAAGGGCGGCGCCGAGGACACCGAACAAAAGCTCTACCCGTCTCATCCTGCGAAACTCCGTTGCTCCAGGCCCATGATCCCCTGAATTGCAGACGTCGCGCGTCGCGCGCTTCAGGCCGGCAAACCGTGCCACGGCCAAATCCCTTCGTCATCAATTATTCTTGGCGCCTATTCTTGGCGCCTATTCTTGGCGCCGCTTCCTCGACCCGGACGCGCCGACGCGCCTAGCCGATTGTCGCCCCCCGATCTGCGCATTCTGATAGGCTGATCGGGTGCTCGCGCTGTCATGCGGGGCGGGGCAGGATGTTCGAAAGCGGCATTCATGCATGCGGTAGCGATCGACGGAACGCGCTACGCCTTTCCCGACCTCAAGGGCCTGATGGCAAAGGCTTCGCCGCCGCGATCGGGCGACCGGCTGGCCGGTGTCGCCGCGCAATCCGCCGCCGAGCGGGTGGCCGCACAGATGGCACTCGCCGACCTCCCGCTCACGACTTTCCTCAGTGAAGCCGTCGTCCCCTATGAGGACGACGAGGTGACGCGATTGATCATCGACACGCACGATGCCGCGGCCTTCGCGCCGGTCGCACACCTGACCGTGGGCGGATTTCGCGACTGGTTGCTCGGCGACGGCGCCACCGCCGCGGCCCTGTCCGCGCTGGCTCGCGGCATCACTCCGGAGATGGCCGCGGCCGTCGCCAAGATTTGCCGCAACCAGGACCTCATCGTCATCGCGGCGAAATGCCGGGTCGTCACCCGCTTCCGCAACACCATCGGCCTCGCCGGACGGCTGTCGTCGCGCCTGCAGCCCAATCATCCGGTGGACGATCCCAAAGGCGTGCTGGCGAGCACCATCGACGGGCTTCTCCTCGGCTGCGGCGACGCCGTCATCGGCATCAATCCGGCCGGCGACAGCCCCGCGCGCTGCCGCGACCTCTTGTGCCTCGTCGACGACCTGCGCCAGCGGCTCGAAGTGCCGACCCAATCATGCGTCCTGACCCATGTCACGACGACGCTTGCGCTGATCGCCGAGGGCGCGCCGGTCGATCTCGTGTTCCAGTCGATCGCCGGCACCGAGGCGGCCAACCGCAGCTTCGGCGTCTCGCTCGCCCTGTTGGGCGAGGCGCGGAACGCCGCACTCTCGCTCGGGCGCGGGACGCTCGGCGACAACCTCATGTATTTCGAGACCGGCCAGGGCAGCGCCCTCTCCGCCGGCGCCCATCGCGGCTGCGACCAGCAGACGCTGGAAGCGCGCGCCTACGGGGTCGCCCGCGCCTTCGAGCCGCTGCTCGTCAACACCGTGGTCGGGTTCATCGGCCCGGAATATCTGTTCGACGGCAAACAGATCATACGCGCCGGCCTGGAAGATCATTTCTGCGGCAAGCTGCTCGGCCTGCCGATGGGTTGCGATGTCTGCTACACCAATCATGCCGAGGCCGACCAGGACGACATGGACACCCTGCTTACGCTTCTGGCGGTGGCCGGGGTCACTTACGTAATGGGCGTGCCGGGCGCAGACGACATCATGCTCAACTATCAAAGCACCTCCTACCATGACGTGGTCGCCATGCGTGAGGTGCTCGGTCTTTCTCCGGCGCCCGAATTTGCCGACTGGCTGACGAAGATGGGCCTGATGACCGCGGCCGGCCGGATCAGGCCGCAGTCGCTGCCGTCGCGTTTCGTCCCGCTCATCGCTTGACGCGTGATGAGGTCGTAATGATGAGAAGCCGATGTCCGTTCCGGTGAGCGACGATCCCTGGACGCGGATGCGCGCTGCAACCTCGGCACGGATCGGCCTGGCGCGGGCGGGCGCGTCCATCGCGACCCGGCATCACCTCGCCTTCCAGCTCGCCCATGCCCGCGCCAGGGATGCGGTCCACCAGCCGCTCGACCCCAGCGCGCTGGTCGACAGCATCCGCGAACGCGGTCTCGAGGCGGTGCGATTGCACAGCGCTGCCGCCGACCGGCCGACCTATCTGGCACGCCCGGATCTCGGGCGGCGCCTCGACGACGCCTCGCGGGCACGGCTCGCCGCGATGGCGCGCGGACATGACCTCGTGTTCGTGCTCGCCGACGGCCTGTCGGCACGGGCCGTGACATCCCACGCCGCGCCGCTGCTCGACGCCAGCCTGCCGCAGCTTCGCCGCGACGGCTGGCGGATCGGGCCGTTCGCCGTCGTCGAACAGGGCCGCGTCGCGGTCGGCGACGAGATCGGCAGCATCCTCGACGCCGGGCTGGTCTGCGTCCTCATCGGCGAGCGCCCCGGCCTGACCTCGCCCGACAGCCTCGGCGCCTATCTGACGTGGCAGCCGACGATCGGCCGCACCGATGCCGAGCGGAACTGCCTGTCCAATATCCGCCCCGCCGGAATGGCCTGTGCCGAGGCGGCGCAGCGCCTGGCGTACCTTTGCACGCAGGCCAGGCTGCGCCGATGCACGGGGATCATGCTGAAGGATGAAACCGCCCTGCCGGCGCCCGGCTTTGCCGCGGTGGAATTCAAAGCCGGCGCATGATGCAGGGCGCGCGTTCGCGCGGCCGATGCCGTCAGCAGAGCCAGATCATGTCGCCGAAAAAGTATTAAGTATAACGTGCAGCCCGCACCAAGCGACGCGGAACGCGGGACGGGCGTTCGCGGATTTCGCTTGCCGCTCCACCCGGCCACGGATCGACGCGGCGGCCCGGAGCGATAACGGTTGCGCCGCCCTGGTATATTGTATAATAGCGTCCAGCCCAGCGGGCATGTCGAGTATCTCCGATGAACACTTCCCCTCCTCCGCGTACGGTCGAAGCTGCTGCCCGGATTGCGGTTTCCCCGCTCGAGGACACCTCGACCTTCGCCGACCGCGCTTACACTGCGCTGCGCGACGTGATCCTGTCGCTCGACATCTACAACCGGTCCGGCGAGGTGCGGCTCGACGAGCGCCAGCTCGCGAGCGACCTCGGCATCAGCCGCACCCCGGTGCGCGAGGCGATGGTCCAGCTCGAGCGCGAAGGCTTCGTACGCTCGGTGCCGCGGCGCGGCATCTACGTGGTGCGCAAGACCAAGCTGGAGGTCATCGAGCTGATCACCGCATGGGCGGCGCTGGAATGCATGGCGGCGCGGCTCATCACCCAGAACGCCGGCGACCCGGAGATCGCGAGCCTGCGCGCCATGTTCGCGACCTTCGAGAACGGCCGCCTGCACGCCAAGCTCGACGAATATTCCGAGGTCAATATCGAGTTCCACCAGACCATCATCCGCATGAGCCACAACCGCGTGCTGATCGATCTGGCGGCCAACCTGTTCGCCCACATGCGGATGATCCGGCGCAAGACCATCGGCGAACAGGACCGCGCCGACCGTTCGATCCGCGACCACATGAATATCATCCAGGCGATCGAGGCGCGCGACACCGCGCGCGCGGAGGACCTCGTCCGCAATCACGCGTTGGGGCTTGCCGATCACGTCGCGCGGCACGCCGACTATCTCGACCAAATCAATATGAGGGAGGCCTCCCATGGCTGACGCAGCGGTAAAGACGGCAAAGCCTGCGAGCACCGATGCAAATGCGACCGCAGCGGAGCGGGAGCTGACGGATGGCTTTCATCTCGTCATCGATGCGCTCAAGCTCAACGGCCTCAACACGATCTATGGCGTGCCCGGCATTCCGATCACCGACTTCGGCCGCATGGCGCAGGCCGCAGGCATCCGCGTCATCTCGTTCCGCCACGAGCAGAACGCCGGCAATGCGGCCGCGATCGCCGGCTACCTGACCAAGAAGCCCGGCGTCTGCCTCACGGTGTCGGCGCCCGGCTTTCTCAACGGCCTTACCGCGCTGGCCAACGCCACCACCAACTGCTTTCCGATGATCCTGATCAGCGGCTCGTCCGAGCGCGAGATCGTCGACCTGCAGCAGGGCGACTATGAAGAGATGGACCAACTGGCGATCGCCAAGCCCCTGTGCAAGGCGGCGTTCCGCGTGCTGCATGCCGCCGACATCGGCATCGGCCTCGCGCGGGCGATCCGGGCGGCGGTGTCCGGGCGGCCGGGCGGCGTCTATCTCGATCTGCCGGCCAAGCTGTTTTCTCAGGTGATGGACGCGGAGGCGGGAGCCAGGTCGCTGGTCAAGGTGATCGATGCGGCGCCGGCCCAGATTCCCGCTCCGGCCGCGGTCAAGCGCGCACTCGATGTCCTGAAGGGTGCCAAGCGCCCCCTGATCATCCTCGGCAAAGGCGCCGCATATGCGCAGGCCGACGACGCGATCCGCACCCTGGTCGAGAAGAGCGGCATTCCTTTCCTGCCGATGAGCATGGCCAAGGGTCTTCTGGCCGACACCCATCCGCAGTGTGCAGGTGCGGCGCGCTCGACGGTGCTGAAAAACTCCGATGTCGTGATGCTGATCGGCGCGCGCTTGAACTGGCTGCTTGTCGCACGGCAAGGGCAAGGCCTGGGGCGAGCCGCATTCGAAGCAGTTCATCCAGATCGACATCGAGCCCAAGGAGATGGACAGCAACGTCGAGATCGTCGCTCCGGTCGTCGGCGACATCGGCTCCTGCGTATCCGCGCTGCTCGACGGCATGGGCAGCAAATGGGCGTCGCCGCCGGCGGACTGGGTCGGCGCCGTCACCGCGAAGCGGGAAGAAAATATCGCCAAGATGGCGCCGCGGCTGATGAAGAACTCGGCGCCGATGGACTACCACGGCGCGCTCGGTGCGCTGAGGACCATCGTCAAAGAGCGGCCGGATGCCATCTTCGTCAACGAAGGCGCCAACACGCTCGATCTCGCGCGCGGCATCATCGACATGTATCAACCGCGCAAACGCCTGGACGTCGGCACCTGGGGCGTCATGGGCATCGGCATGGGCTATGCCGTCGGCGCCGCCATCGAGACCGGCAAGCCCGTGCTCGCGGTCGAAGGCGACAGCGCCTTCGGCTTCTCCGGCATGGAAATAGAAACGATCTGCCGGTACCACCTTCCGGTGTGCGTCGTCATCTTCAACAATGACGGCATCTACCGCGGAACCGACGTCAACCCCTCCGGAGGTTCGGACGTTGCGACGACCGTCTTCGTCAAAGGCTCGCGCTACGACAAGATGATCGAAGCGTTCGGCGGCGTCGGCGTCAATGTGACGACGCCGGACGAACTCAAGCGCGCCGTGAACGAGGCGATGGACTCCGGCAAGCCGACCCTCATCAACGCGGTGATCGATCCGGCCGCCGGCAGCGAGAGCGGCCGCATCGGCAATCTCAATCCGCAAAGCGTGCTTCGCAAAAAATAAGCCAAAGAATGAGCAGAGGGGAATAGCAATGGCCACTCGCACGAAGGCGAAAGCCAAGACCAAGGTGCAAGCCAAATCGAAGGCGGCCAAGTCGAAGGCGGCCAAACCAAAGGCAGCCAAGCCAAAAGCAGCCGCGAAGAAGGTCGTGAAGAAGGCCGCCGCCAAAACGCCGGCAGCCGGCAAGCCGGCGGCAAAAAAGGCCGTGAAGCCGGTGGCGAAGAAGCCGGCCGCGAAACAGCTCGCTTCCCGGAACGGCGTCACCGCGACGCTGCCGCGGCCGTCGACCAAGCCCTGGGGCGGCGACGGCAAGGCGCTCGACGGCGTGCGCATCCTCGATTTCACCCATGTGCAGTCGGGGCCGACCTGCACCCAGCTCCTGGGCTACATGGGCGCCGATTGCATCAAGGTCGAGCGTCCCGGCGCCGGCGACGTCACCCGCGGGCAATTGCGCGACGTGAAGGGCGCCGATAGCCTCTATTTCACGATGCTCAACGGCAACAAGCGCTCGATCACCATCGATTCCAAGCACCCCAAGGGCAAGGAAATCCTCGACCGCCTGATCAAGCATTGCGACGTGCTGGTGGAGAATTTCGCGCCCGGCGCGCTCGACCGCATGGGGCTCACCTGGGAGCACATCCACAAGACCAATCCGCGCATGATCGTGGCGTCGGTGAAGGGCTTCGGCCCCGGCCCCTACGCGGATTGCAAGGTCTATGAGAACGTCGCCCAATGCGCCGGCGGCTCCGCTTCGACCACCGGCTTCCGCGAGGGGCCGCCGCTCGTCACCGGCGCGCAGATCGGCGATTCCGGCACCGGGCTTCATCTCGCCTTCGGCATCGTCACCGCGCTCTACCAGCGCATGCGCACCGGCCGCGGCCAGCGCGTGCTGTGCGCCATGCAGGACGGCGTGCTCAACCTCGCGCGGGTGAAGCTGCGCGACCAGCAGCGCCTCAAGCACGGACCGCTCCCCGAATACAGCCAGTATGGCGAGGGCATCCCGTTCGGCCAGGCGGTGCCGCGCGCCGGCAATGATTCCGGCGGCGGCCAGCCCGGCTGGATCCTCAAATGCAAGGGCTGGGAGAACGATCCCGACGCCTACATCTACTTCATCACCCAGGCGCCGGTGTGGGAGCCGATCTGCGACCTGATCGGCAAGCCGGAATGGAAAACCGATCCCGACTATGCCAAGCCGGTGGCGCGGCTGCCGCGGCTCAAGCACATCTTCGCCACCATCGAGGAGTGGACCAAGACCAAGACCAAGTTCGAGGTCATGGACATCTGCAACGGCCACGACATTCCGGTCGGCCCCATCCTCTCCATGAAGGAGATCGCCGAGGAGAAGTCGCTGCGCGACACCGGAACGGTGGTCGAGGTCGACCATCCGACCCGCGGCAAATATCTCACCGTCGGCAATCCCGTGAAAATGTCGGACTCCATCACCGAGGTGCAGCGCTCGCCGCTGCTCGGCGAGCACACCGAGGAAATCCTCACCAAGGTGCTCGGCTATTCGGCCGACGAGTTGGCGGAGATCAAGACCTCCGGCGCGATCACCGCGCCGGACAAGAAACAGGCCGAGGCGGCGTAGGCCGGGCATTTTCGGTCAGGTCGACAACCAAACTTCGCTGTCATCGCCCGGCTCGGCCGGGCGATCCAGCAAACGCCCGGTCAAGCCGGGCAATGACCCAAACCGGGTCGGCAATCGAGGATCGGGCGGGAGGTCATTGATGCGTATCGTGGTTCACGGTCAACAGGCGTTCGGCAAGGCCGTGCTCGAAGCGCTGCTCAAGCGCGGCGACGACGTGGTCGCCGTCTATGTGGCGCCGGAGAAGGAAGGCGCGAAGGCCGACCCGCTCAAGGAAGCGGCGCTGGCGGCGAAGCTGCCGGTCCGCCAGCCCGCGTCCTACCGCAAGCCGGAGGTGCTGGAGGAGTTCCGCGCGCTCAAGCCGGACCTGCAGGTGATGGCCTTCGTGACCCTGTTCGTGCCCGAGGATTTCCTCAACATCCCGACCCACGGCTCGATCCAGTACCATCCCTCGCTGTTGCCCGCCTATCGCGGCGCGAGCGCCATCAACTGGCCGATCATTCTCGGCGAGAAGGAAACCGGCCTCTCGATCTTCTGGCCGGACAACGGCCTCGATACCGGCGACGTGCTGCTGCAGAAGAAAACGCCCATCAGCGACACCGACACGCTCGGCACCGTCTACTTCGACCGCCTGTTCCCCCTCGGCGTCGAGGCGATGCTCGAATCCGTCGACCTCGTGAAGGCCGGCAAGGCGCCCCGCATCAAGCAGGACGAGAGCAAGGCGACCTATGAGGGCCGCTGCACGGCGGAGAACGGGCATATCGACTGGGCCAAGTCCTGGCGGCAGATCGATCCGCTCATCCGCGGCTGCAATCCGGCGCCGGGCGCGTGGTCGACGCTCGACGGCAAGGCCTTGAAGATTTTCGACGCCAAGCCGCTCCCGGCCAAGGACCCCAAGGGCATCGCCGGCAAGATGGGCGAGATCGTCGCCGTCGAGGCCGACGGCTTCACCGTGGTCTGCGCCGACGGGCGCTTCAAGGTGACCCGGGTGCAGCCCGCCGACGGCAAGAAGATCGAAGCCGGCGAATGGGCGAAATCTGCCGGCGTCGCCACCGGCGCGCGGCTTTCATGAGCGAAAAACACTCTGGTGGGATCGATTCCATGAAACTGATCAGATCAGACCGGATGGAAACCAGACGGACGGACCTCGTCCTGAGGAGCCGTGCGTAGCACGGCGTCTCGAAGGATGGACACCGGCACGATCTCGCCCGTGGCGGTCCTTCGAGACGCGCGCAAGAGCGCGCTCCTCAGGACGAGGTTGATTGATGATGTCGACATGATTTGAATTCAACCCAAGGACTCCCCGATGCCGGCCTCCCAGCACGCCCAACCGAAATCAGACATTGAAATCTCCCAGGCCGCGACCAAGCGCCTGATCGCCGACGTGGCGCGCGAGCGGCTCGGCGTCGCGGTGGAAAACCTCGAGCCCTACGGCCACTACAAGGCCAAGGTCTCGATGGACTACATCAAGAGTCTCAAGGACCGGCCGAACGGCAAGCTGATCCTGGTCACCGGCGATCACGCCGACGCCGGCCGGCGAGGGCAAGACCACCACCACCGTCGGCCTCGGCGACGCGCTCAACCGCATCGGCAAGAAGGCGATGCATCTGCCTGCGCGAGCCGTCGCCTCGGCCCCTGCTTCGGCATGAAGGGCGGCGCGGCCGGCGGCGGCTATGCCCAGGTCGTGCCCGATGGAGGACATCAACCTCCATTTCACCGGCGACTTCCACGCCATCACCTCGGCCCACAATCTGCTGGCCGCGCTGATCGACAACCACATCTACTGGGGCAACGACCTCGGCCTCGACACGCCGCCGCGTCGCCTGGCGCCGCGTCATGGACATGAACGACCGGGCGCTGCGCGAGCATCGTCTCCTCCCTCGGCGGCGTCGCCAACGGCTTCCCGCGCGAAGACGGCTTCGACATCACCGTGGCCTCCGAGGTGATGGCCATCTTCTGCCTCGCTCGACGGACCTGCGCGACCTGACACCGGCTGGGCAGCATCATCGTCGGCTACACCCGCGACCGCAAGCCGATCCACGCCGCGCGACCTCAAGGCCGACGGCGCCGATGACCGTGCTGCTCAAGGATGCGCTGTTGCCCAACCTGGTGCAGACGCTGGAGGGCACTCCGGCCTTCGTCCATGGCGGCCCGTTCGCCAACATCGCCCATGGCTGCAATTCGGTCATCGCCACCCACGACCGCGCCTCAAGCTGGCCGACTACGTGGTGACCGAGGCCGGCTTCGGCGCCGACCTGGGCGGCGAGAAGTTCTTCGACATCAAGTGCCGCAAGACCGGCCTCGAGCCGGCCTGCCGCGGTGCATCGTCGCCACCGTCCGCGCCCTCAAGATGCATGGCGGCGTCGCCGAAGGAAGACCTGGCAAGGAAAACATCGAGGCGCTCGAAGCCGGCATCGCCAACCTCGCAGCGCCATGTCGAGAACGTGCAGAAATTCGGCCTGCCGCCGGTCGTCGCGATCAACCGGTTCAGCGCCGACACCGCGGCCGAGATCGAGCTCGTCAAGAAGGCCTGCGCCAAGCTCGGCGTCGAGGCCGTCGATGGCGGACCATTGGGCGATGGGCGGCGAAGGCGCCGCCGATGTGGCCCGGGCCGTGGTCAAGCCGATCGAGTCCGGCCGCAGCAAGCTCAACACTGCTCTATCCCGACGAGATGCCGCTGCTGGAAAAGATCCGCACCATCGCCCGCGAGATCTATCGCGCCAAGGACATCGCCGTCGACTCGAAGATCCGCGACCAGCTCGCCTAGTTCGAGGCGATGGGCTACGGCAAGCTGCCGGTCTGCATCGCCAAGACCCAGTTCAGCTTCTCCACCGACCCGAACCTCAAGGGCGCGCCGACCGACCACATCGTCCCGGTGCGCGAGGTCCGGCTGTCGGCGGGCGCGGAATTCCTCGTGGCGATCTGCGGCGACATCATGACCATGCCCGGCCTGCCCAAGGTTCCCGCCGCGGACTCCATCGACGTCGGCAGCGACGGCAAAATCGTGGGCCTGTTCTGAGCGTGGCACGAATGCGGGCACGAACGCGGGCGGGCACAAATGCGGGATCAAGCAAGAATGCAGGACATCGCACAAATTTTTGGCGCCGGCGGGGCAAGCAACCGCCGGTCGCAGCCATTATAGTCCCGGCATGAACACGACCGAATTGCCCGCCGAATTGCCGGCCAAGTCGCGCCGCCGTCCCTCCAGCAAGCCGAAGGGGCGCCAGCTCGACCCCCGCGCGCTGGAGGAGGTGCGCGCGCTCTTGGGCGACCGCCCGCGCCGGCGCGATCTCCTGATCGAGCACCTGCATTTGCTGCAGGATTGCTATGGCCACCTGTCGGCTCCCCACCTCGCCGCGCTCGCGGCCGAGATGAAGCTCGCCCAGGCCGAGGTCTACGAGGTCGCGACCTTCTATGCCCATTTCGACGTGGTGAAGGACGGCCCGCCGCCGCCCGCGATCACGGTGCGGGTGTGCGACAGCCTGTCCTGCGCGATGGCCGGCGCAGACAAGCTGCTGGCCGACCTGCCGCGACAATTGGGGGCCGATGTGCGGGTCATGCGCGCGCCCTGCGTCGGCGCCTGCGACCGCGCCCCGGTCGTGGCCGTCGGCCATGTCCAGGTGATGAAGGCGACGCCCGCCGTTATCGGCGTCGCCGTCGCCGCAGATCCCCACGCCCATGCCTTCAAGACGCCGAAGGATTTTGCCGCCTACCGGGCGGGCGGCGGCTATGCGCTGTGGCAATCATGCCTCTCCGGCCAGCGCAGCCGCGATGACGTGATCAAGGCGGTGAGCGATGCCGGGCTGCGCGGGCTCGGCGGCGCCGGGTTCCCCACCGGGCGCAAATGGACGCTGGTGCGTGCGGAGCCCGGACCGCGCCTGATGGCCGTCAACGGCGACGAGGGCGAGCCCGGCACGTTCAAGGACCGCCACTACCTCGAGCAGGACCCGCACCGCTTCCTCGAAGGCATGCTGATCGCCGCCTGGGTGGTCGAGGCCGCGGATATCTACATCTACCTGCGCGACGAGTATCCCGAGATCAGGCTGATGCTCACCGCCGAGATCGCCAAGCTGGAGGCGGCGAAGCTCTCGCCCCACGCCAGGCTCCATCTGCGCCGCGGCGCCGGCGCCTATATCTGCGGCGAAGAATTGGCGATGATCGAATCGATCGAGGGCAAGCGCGGGCTGCCGCGCCACCGTCCGCCCTATGTGGCCCAGGTCGGGCTGTTCGGCCGGCCGACCCTGGAGCAGAACGTCGAGACGCTGTTCTGGGTCCGCGACATCATCGAGAAAGGCGCCGACTGGTTCACCTCCCACGGCCGCCGCGGCCGCAAGGGCCTGCGCAGCTTCTCGGTGTCCGGCCGGGTCAGGAATCCCGGCGTCAAGCTGGCGCCGGCGGGCGTCAGTGCCCGCGAATTGATCGAGGAATTCTCAGGCGGCATGGCCGACGGCCATGTCTTCAAGGGCTATCTGCCGGGGGGCGCCTCGGGTGGCATATTGCCGGCATCGATGGCCGACCTTCCCCTCGACTTCGGCACCCTGGAACAATATGGCTGCTTCGTCGGGTCGCACGCGGTGGTGATCCTGTCCGACCAGGACGACATGAAGGCGGTGGCGCTCAATCTGATGAAGTTCTTCGAGGACGAGAGCTGCGGCCAATGCACGCCGTGCCGGGTCGGCACCGAGAAAGCGGCGATGCTGATGGCATCGGGGCCATGGAACCAGGCGCTGCTGACGGAGCTTTCCACCGCGATGCGCGATGCCTCGATCTGCGGACTGGGCCAGGCGGCGCCCAATCCGCTGCTGAGCGTGCTTAAATACTTTCCCGAGGAGCTCAAGACGCCCCTTGGAAGTTGGTAGAGATTGGACGCCGGCAGGATTGAGCCGGCAGAAACGGTGCGGGTGAGGCCATGAGCGAAACCAAGCAGCCCCTCGCACGCGCGAAAGGCGAGGACCTGCCCGCCCCGCGGCCGCCCCGCAGACGATCAAATTCACCCTCGACGGCCGCGAGGTCGAAGCGCCGGTCGGCGAAACGATTTTCCGCACTGCCGACCGCTACGGCATCAAGCTGCCGCATCTGTGCTACGCGCCGCAGCCCGGCTACCGCCCCGACGGCAACTGCCGCGTCTGCATGGTCGAGATCGAGGGCGAGCGGGTGCTCGCCGCCAGTTGCATCCGCACCCCGACCGCCGGCATGAAGGTCAACACCCAGACCGACCGCGCCGCGACCGCGCGGCGGATGGTGGCGGAGCTGCTGCTGGCAGACCAGCCGGCCCGCGAAGTCGCCCACGATCCGCAATCCCATCTGTGGCAGGTCATCGACGATCAAAAGCTGGTGAGGGCCCGGTTCCCGGCGCGCTCCAACCCGGCAGCGCCCGACCGCAGCCACACCGCCATGGCGGTCAATCTCGACGCCTGCATCCAGTGCAATCTGTGCGTCCGCGCCTGCCGCGAAGTGCAGGTCAACGACGTCATCGGCATGGCCGGCCGCGGCCATGCCGAGAAGATCGTGTTCGATTTCGACGATCCCATGGGCGCCTCGACCTGCGTCGCCTGCGGGGAATGCGTGCAGGCCTGCCCGACCGGCGCGCTGATGCCGGCGCCGCTCCTCGACGAACACAACGTCCGCACCGGCTTTCCCGACCGCGAGGTCGATTCGGTGTGTCCCTATTGCGGCGTCGGCTGCCAGCTCACCTACCATATCAAGGACGACAAGCTGCTCTATGTCAGCGGCAAGGACGGCCCGGCGAACCAGCAACGCCTCTGCGTCAAGGGCCGCTTCGGCTTCGACTACGTCCACAATCCGCAGCGGCTCACCCAACCGTTGATCCGCAAGGACGGTGTGCGCAAGCACGTCGACGACGCCCTCGACGCCCGCAATGCGCTCGCCCATTTCCGCCCCGCCACCTGGGAAGAGGCGCTCGACCGCGCGAGCGCCGGCCTCAAGGCGATCCGCGACAGCAAGGGGGCGCGCGCGCTCGCCGGATTCGGCTCGGCCAAGGGCTCGAACGAGGAGGCCTATCTGTTCCAGAAGCTGGTCCGCACCGGCTTCGGCTCCAACAACGTCGATCACTGCACCCGGCTGTGCCACGCCTCTTCGGTGGCGGCGCTGTTGGAAGGCGTCGGCTCGGCGGCGGTGACGGCGACCTTCAACGAGTGCAAGAACTCCGACGTGATCGTCGTGATCGGCGCCAACCCGACCGAGAACCATCCGGTCGCGGCGACCTTCTTCAAGCAGGCGGCCAAGCGCGGCGCCAAGCTGATCGTGATGGACCCGCGCGGCCAGGCGCTCAAGCGCCACGCCGCCCACATGCTGCAGTTCACCAACGGCACCGACGTGGCGATGCTCAATGCGCTGCTCAACGTGATCGTCACGGAAAAGCTCTACGACCAGCAATACGTGCAGACCTTCACCGAGGGCTTTTCGCAGCTCGCCGAGCACGTCAAGGCGTTCACCCCGGAACAGATGGCGCCGATCTGCGGCGTCGATGCCGATACGCTGCGCACCGTCGCGCGCACCTATGCCCGCGCCGAATCCGCGATCATCTTCTGGGGCATGGGCGTTTCCCAGCACACCCACGGCACCGACAATGCGCGTTGCCTGATCGCGCTGTCGCTGATCTGCGGCCAAGTCGGCCGGCCCGGCACCGGGCTCCATCCGCTGCGCGGCCAGAACAACGTGCAGGGCGCCTCCGACGCGGGACTGATCCCGATGTTCTTTCCGGACTACGTGTCGGTCGAATCGCCCGACATCCGCGCCCGGTTCGAAACCGCCTGGGGCACCACCCTCGATCCCAAGAAGGGCCTGACCGTGGTCGAGATCATGGACGCGGTCCATCGCAACGAGATCACCGGCATGTACATCATGGGCGAAAACCCCGCGATGTCCGACCCCGATCTCAACCACGCCCGTGCCGCGCTCGCCCATCTCGAGCATCTCGTGGTGCAGGACATCTTCCTCACCGAGACCGCGGCCTATGCCGACGTGATCCTGCCGGCCTCCGCCTGGCCGGAAAAGGACGGCACCGTCACCAACACCAACCGCCAGGTGCAGATGGGCCGGCAGGCGCTGCCGCTGCCGGGCGATGCCAAGGTCGACTGGTGGATCATCCAGGAGATCGCGCGGCGCATCGGCCTGCCCTGGACCTATTCCCATCCCAGCGAGATCTTCACCGAGATGGCGTCGCTGATGCCCTCGCTCGCCAACATCTCCTGGGACCGGGTGGAGCGCGAAAACGCCGTCACCTATCCGACCGATGGGCCCGACCAGCCCGGCCATGACGTCGTGTTCGACAAGGGGTTCCCGCGGCCCGGCGGCTTCGCCAAGCTGGTGGCGGCCAAGCTGTCGCCGCCCAACGAGGTGCCCGACGCGGAATTCCCCATGATCCTCACCACCGGCCGGCAGCTCGAGCATTGGCACACCGGCGCGATGACGCGGCGCGCCACCGTGCTCGACGCGCTCGAGCCCGGCCCGGTCGCCTGCCTCTCGCGCGGCGAGATCGCGCGGCTCGGGCTTTCCCCCGGCGACGCCGTGCGGGTCTCGACCCGCCGCGGCACCGTCGAACTGGCGGCCCGGCAGGACGATTCGGTCCCCGACGGCGTCGTGTTCATCCCGTTCGCCTATGTGGAGGCGGCGGCCAACCTCCTCACCAACCCGGCGCTCGATCCATTCGGAAAAATCCCCGAATTCAAGTATTGCGCAGCGCGGGTGGAGCGCATCGAGGCGCGCGCCGCGGCGGAGTAACTCCCTCTACCCGCGGTAAGGGAGGCCGTGCGTAGCATCGCGGCTTGCTTTTGCACCGCCGCACCGCCATCCTCGCGGCCATGGATGATCGCACCCTTTCGCATGCGGGCGCAGAGGACGCGTTGCGCGGCCTCGACGGCATCGCCCGCCATGACTGGACGCGCCCGGAGATCCAGGCGCTGTTCGAGCTGCCGTTTCCGGACCTGATCTTCCACGCCCAGCGCATCCACCGCCTGCATTTCGATCCGCGCGAGGTGCAAATCTCCACGCTGCTGTCGATCAAGACCGGCGGCTGTCCGGAGGATTGCGCCTATTGTCCGCAGAGCGCGCATTACGACGCCGGCGTGAAGGCCGAGAAGCTGATGGAGGTCGACGCGGTGCTCGCCGAGGCGCGGGCGGCGCGGGCGGCGGGTGCGAGCCGCTTCTGCATGGGCGCGGCGTGGCGCTCGCCCCGGGATCGCGATCTCGAGGCGGTCTGCGCCATGGTCGAAGGCGTCAAGGCGCTGGGGCTGGAGACCTGCGCGACACTCGGCATGGTCACCGCGCCGCAGGCGCGGCGGCTCAAGGCCGCCGGTCTCGACTACTACAACCACAACCTCGACACGTCGCCCGAATTCTACGGCGACATCATCTCGACGCGGCTCTATCGCGACCGCCTCGACACGCTCGATCATGTGCGCAGCGCCGGCATTCACGTGTGCTGCGGCGGCATCGTCGGCATGGGCGAGGGCCGCGGCGACCGGATCGGAATGATCGCGACGCTGGCAAGCCTGCCGTCCCATCCGGAGTCGGTCCCGATCAATCTGCTGGTGCGGGTCGAGGGCACCCCGCTCGCCGGGCGGGCCGCGCTCGATCCATTGGAATTCGTGCGGACCATCGCCGTCGCCCGCATCGCTATGCCGGCCTCGGTGGTGCGGCTTTCGGCGGGCCGCGAGGACATGAGCGAGGAGACCCAGGCATTGTGCTTCCTCGCCGGCGCCAATTCGATCTTCTACGGCCCGAAGCTCCTCACCGCGCCCAATCCCGACCGTGGGCACGACCTCGCCCTCCTCGACAAGCTCGGCCTCGTGCCGATGCGGTGACGGTTCGGGCTGCGCCGGGGCCTGTGGGGCTCCGATAGCGTGCATCTTCCATTAGGGTGTCACAAGCGAGGAGCTTGGCGAACCGAGCCCGCGCCTAGATCACATCAGAAGATAGACACGCCCTGGCCGCGCCCCAGCAAACCCCGCCATCCCTGCGCCTTTCGTGAGCTATCCAGCACAACCTGGGCAGCACGAAAGCCCATTATCACGCGATCACTTCGTCGGCGACGGAGATTAAGGTCTGGGGAAACTCAAGCCCGATCGCCTTGGCGGCCTTGAGGTTGATTGCCAAATCGGACCGGGTAGGAAAGTCGACAACCAGATCGCCCGGTTTGGCACCCCGGAGAATGGAGTCGACATAAGACGAGAGCCTTCGAACGGATTCGCCTTCGTTCGCCCCGCACGACATAAGGCCACCCTCGGCAACGAACTCTCGAACCGGATACATCGCAGGCAACCGGTGCGCCGTGAGCTGCCTGTACAACGGCTCGCGATCGTAAGCCGCAAGTACAGTCGTTGAAAACATTAAACCGCCGTTCGGCTTGGCCGCAAACGCATCAATCGCCCGCTCGATATCGGCAGCGCTGCTAACCGGAACCCACGTTGCCTCAATGTCCAAGCTGGATGCCGCCTCCTGGATCGCCATAGAGAAATCGTTCTTAGGGAAGAGCGGATCGCGCGCATCGTAGAAATCCACGACCCTTTCGATCCTGGGGGCGGCCTCCTTCAGCAATCGCACCCACCTGCCACCGAGGGAATAAAAGCCAAATCCACCAGCAATACCGGTGGTGTTGCCCTCGGGGATCACACCCTCTACGAGGCCGGCCATGCGCGGGTCGCTCATGACCACAAACACGATCGGAATGGTCCGCGTCTGCTGTTGCACGGCCCTTGTCGCCACCGAGCCGGCCGTGACAATCACATCGGGTTTGAGCCTCACCAATTCGGCGGCATGGGCGCGGTGAAGGTCGGCATCAACCGCGCCGAACCGAACATCAAGCCGCAGATTGCGGCCCTCGTTCCAGCCGAGCTTCTGCAACTCCGCGCCAAGGCGTCTTGGTAGCAACGCTGTACTCTCTGTGCCTTCCACCAGCATGCCAACGTGGCGCGCGTTTTGCTGTGCCCGCGCCAGCCCCGGCCACGTCGCTACCGCACCCCCAACAGTCGCAATGAACTCCCGCCGTCGCATTAATGATCCTCCGCGCCGATGCACGGAGATGAAATTACTACAATCGGGGTTGCATGGTAATCCCAGATCACTTCCCGTTATTGAACTCACTCTCCCGCCTGTGACGCAGCAGTGCTTGAGACGCCCCGGAATGACGGCCACTTCGCGCGATCACGGCACATTGCGCCTTGTGTGAGACGCATCACAGAGGTTCGGGCCGCAAACTACCATAGTGCGGGTGTCATCGAATTCAGGAGACACCCCGATGCGCAGCTCCCTGGTCCCCGCCGCCGGTCAAATGCCGAACATCCTGCCGGGCACGACCACGCGCAACACCCACGATGCCGCCCTCATCGAGCGGATCGCCCTGGGCGACCGCAACGCCATGCTGGTGCTGTTCACCGGCCACCAGGTCCGCGTGTTCCGGTTCATCCTGCGCATGATCGGCGACAAGGCCATCGCCGAGGACCTCACCAGCGAGGTGTTCCTCGACGTGTGGCGGCAGGCCGGCCAGTTCGAGGGACGCTCGACGGTGTCGACCTGGATGCTCGCCATGGCGCGATACAAGGCGCTCGCCGCGCGGCGGCGCCGGATCGAGGACCAGCTCGACGAAGAGGTCGTGGAAGCGATCGAGGACGACGGCGACGATCCGGAGGTCGCGGTCCAGAAGAAGGACCGCAGCGAAATCCTGCGCCGCTGCCTCGGCAAGCTCTCCGCCGATCACCGCGAGATCGTCGACCTCGTCTACTACCACGAGAAGTCGGTCGATGAAGCCGCGCAGATTCTCGCCATCCCGGAAAACACCGTGAAGACCCGCCTGTTCCACGCCCGCAAGCGGCTGTCGACGCTCGCCAACGAAGCCGGCCTGGACCGGAGCTATATCTGAACGCGATCAGGCTTCAGATGTCGACGCGGAACCCTGCCTCGGACAGGCCGACCCCAGCGCTGCTGGCGTAGTAGCGCCGCAGCATGACGAAGAGCGCGGCCACGCCTGCGAGCGACAGGAGAATACTGACCCATAGGGGCACGCCGAGCGCGGTCAATAGCGCAGCGGCGAGAAGGCCGCTCGCACCGCCCGCGTCCCAGCCTCCTTCAGTCACGACGTGGAATCTCAGCGGGCAAGGCGAACGCTTCGCCTGGGTGTATACCGCCGTCATCAGCGTCGGGGTGTAGAGGCACGCGCCCAGCGGCCCCAAAGCGTTTGCCAGGACCGCGAACGTGGCATTGCCCGTCGCCAGCGCGCGCAACACGATGATCGCGGCGAATGTGCCGAACGCATACCAGACCACGGTTCTTCCGTGACCGCCGTCGATATGGCGCCCCAAGACCAAACCGCCGAGCGCGCCGACCAGCGCCGCGATCGCAAGTGCTCCGCCAAAGGCTAGCAGGCTCTCGCCGAGCGAAAGGAACAGCGCGATCTGCCAAACCAAGGCATAGCCCGCCGCAATCCAGCCGTCGGCCGCAAACAGCAGCATGCCGGGTACAGCGGCCCGAAACCCGCCGTCCACATGGCGCGCGACCGGGACATCCGGCGCCCACAGCAGCGGCAGAGCCGCGAGTATCACGACGACGGAGGTCGCACCGAACGCGACGCGAGGCCCCAACTCCACCAGAAGCCAGCCGGTTCCGAGCGGGCTCGCGATACCGGCGACCTCGGCGATGGCTTCACGCATGCCGATCTGCTGACCGCGATGCTCATCATCGCCGAGTGCCGCGAAATAGGCGTGGTAGGTCGACCAGTAGAACGCCTCTCCCACTGCCGACACGACGCAAAGCCCGAACAGCGCTGCGCCAACGCCACGGACTTCGGCAAGCAGGGGATATTGCACGGCGGTCAGCAACGTGCCGGCGACGACCATTGCCCGCAGCCCCCACCGCACCGCGAAGCCGATGACCAGAGGGCGAACGAGAAAGCGTCCCAACAGAATAAGTGCCAGCGAGACAAACACCATCGGCACCGCAACGCCGGACTTCAGAAGATAGACGGCAAAGAATGCGGCACCGCCGCCAAGCGCGATGGAATGAATTCCATAATGCAGGTTGAGAAGGTTGACGGCATTGTTGCGAAAGAAGGCCATGGGAATGTCCGGTCGACATTGAATGGATCGACATTGAATGGATGGAATTGATTTGAGCGCATCCGGCCCTGCCACACAGCTGGTCATGCCGGAACGGCGGCTCACTTCAGTCGATCGATCCACGCAATCGGAACATCCTTCGCGAGAGGCCGGCACAACCTCATAGTGGGGTTTTGCGCGACGTTCAATGTCGCCGCGCCGGCAACAACGAAGTGTTGTTTCCGGCGCTAGTACGGCGTTTCCGAGGTTCGAATCATATATCGATGCGATCGGACTTGTAGGGTGGGCAAAGCGAAGCGTGCCCACCATCGTCGTATCCGCGTGGGCACGGCGCGAAGAGCGCGCCTTTGCCCACCCTACTGATTGGTTGCATGGAATTGATCCACTAGCCACGGTGCCGTCCGAAAATGCGCCCTCACCCCTTCGCAAAGCCGTAGAGCGTCTCGGGGTTCTCGACCAGGATGCGGCGCCGCGTCGCCTCGTTGGGCGCCCACACGGCGAGCAGGTCGAACAGCAGCGCGTCGTTCGGCAATTCCGGCTTGTTCTGCTCGCCGGGATGCGGCCAGTCGCTGCCCCACACCAGGCGCTCCGGCGCCGCCTTGACGAAGGCCTGCGCGATCGCGGTCGCGTCGGGATAGGCCGGCGGCCCGACCTCGGAGTTGGAATAGGCGCCCGACAGCTTGACCCAGGCGCGGCCCTTATCGATCAGCCCACGGACGACGCGGTGCGAGACGTGGTCGATGCCGGCCGGCAGCGTCGGATGTCCCAGGTGGTCGAACACGAGCTGGGTCGGCAGGCGTCCCAGCAGGTCCGCATTGTCGGCGACCTGCTGGCCCTCGAGGTTGAACTGCAGGTGCCAGCCGAGATCGGCGACGCGCTTTGCCAACGGCTCCACCATGTCCCATTTGACCACTGCCGTGGCGGGGTCCTGGAGGCTGAAGCGGATGCCGCGAATGCCGGCGGCGTTGAGCGCCTTCAGCTCGGCATCGGCTACATCGGGATGAAGGACGGCGACGCCGCGCGCGCTCGCGCCGAGCTGGGACAGCGCATCGACCGTCACCCGGTTGTCGGTGCCGTAATTGCGCGGCGTCACCACCACGACCCGGGTCGTTCCGTTGCGTTTCTGCAGCAGCCGATAGTCGGTCACGGTGGCATTGGCCGGGATCTTGCCGGGCCGCGGCGTCGCCTGCGGAAAGCGGGGATCATAGATATGCATGTGGCAGTCGGCGGCATTCGCCGGCGCCTTGACCTTGGCCGGCTCGGTGCCGAACGAGTTGGGCACCGGCGTCTGGGCGCAGCCCACGCCCGGCTGCAGCGCGCCGGAGGCGGTCAATGCCGCCGCTCCGGCCAGAAAGGTCCGACGGCCGATGGCTCCTTCACTCATGACGCCTCTCCCGCGATTTCTTTGACGCGAGCGGAGCGATGGCCCGCCCCGCCTATGGAAGCAGTCTACGTCGATGTGCGGGCCGACGGAAGGAGCGATACGGGTGGCGTTCTTGTGCCTTGCCCTGTGCCCTTGCCCTTGCCCGCTGCGCGCAAGTCACCATGGGGGAAAGCGCGGAGGAGCAGGAGGGTCACATGTGGGCGCGGACATCGATCACGGTGCTGGCGGCAGCGGACGGCCGCCCTCACGCTGGCCGCCTGGACCGGCGGACTTGCGCCGCATGGGGCGCTGTTTGCCGACAACAGGCCGAGTGCCATCGCGGTCGACGCCGAATTGGTGATCGCCGTCGACGTCTCCAATTCCATGGACCCGGAGGAGCAGGCGCTGCAACGGGAGGGCTACATCACCGGGCTGACTTCGCGCGAGTTCCTCAGTGCTTTGCGCAGCGGCATCAACGGCAGGATCGCCGTGACTTATTTCGAATGGGCCGGTCCCTACGACCAGAAGATCGTGATGCCGTGGCGGCTGATCGACGGGCCGGACACGGCCGCGGCCGTGGCGAAGGAGATCGCGGCGGCGCCCTATCGCCGCGCCCCGCGCACCTCGATCTACGGAGCGCTGCAATTCGCCAAGCCGTTGTTCGACAACAGCGGCTACCACGGCCTGCGCCGCATCATCGACGTGTCCGGTGACGGCACCAACAATATCGGACCCCCGGTGACGCTGATGCGCGACGAGGTGCTCGACGTCGGCATCACCATCAACGGCCTGCCGATCATGCTCAGCCGGCCCTACGGCTCCGGAACCGATATCGCCAATCTCGATGTCTACTACGAGGATTGCGTGATCGGCGGGCCCGGCGCCTTCGTCATCGCGATCCACGAGCGCGACCAGTTCAAGGACGCGACCCGCACCAAGCTGGTGCAGGAGATCGCCGGCCCGCTGCCGCAGGTGATTCCCGTACAGGCCACCCGGCGGCCGCGCGTCTATTGCTCGTGAAAGACGCGCGGCGTCCGATCCGGTCGAGCCAGGTCGGATCGTCACCGCATCCGCGCAGAGGTCGCGGCGCGGAGGTCTGCTGCGGACCTGCGGCGCCAGCGCCGGCGCGTCATTTCTGCGATTGCTTGAAATAGCGCAGGTCCGGCGGCGCCTGGCCCTTCTTGGTGGGCATCAGGTAGCCGTCCGCACTCAGGAAATAGCCTTCCTTGCCGATCTGGACGTGATTGTTGCTCTCGTTGCAGAGGTCTTCGTACATCCGCCCGCCGGGAATGCGGTGATAGTTCTTCGTCACCGTCCACGGCCGCGTCAACGCGTGGTCGATGACCGTGATCTCGTTGCGCAGGATATTGTGGTTCGCCTTGTCGAGCGACAAGCGCTCCTTGACGACGGACTGGTTGTCGAGATGCAGCGGCATGCCGCTGGGCTCGTAATTGCGCGGACCCTTGAAGTCGCGGGTCTCGACCTCGAGGGTGTCGTAACGGCCGTCGCCGTCGGTATCGAGCCACTTGCCGACGGAATAGCCGGCATAGGACGGCTCGTTGTCGGCAGGAAAGCCGGTGCCGTCGGTGTAGATGCGGCGCGGCAGGTTGTTCTCATAGACGACATAGGTGATGGCGGGCAGGATGACGAACTCGATCGGCCGGATGACGGTCATGAGCCGCGGCATGCCGTTGCTGACGCAGGTGACGCGGGTGTCGCCGCCCTGGCCGCCGGCATCCTGGTCGGCCATGCTGGCTTCCCAGATCGCCCGATATTCGGCGGTGAACGGGGGCTGCTGGGCGTGGCCGACGGGCTTCGAACTCGTCCCAGCCGATGCTGGCCCCGGGGGCGCGCCGCCAGGTTCCCGACCAATCCGGATATTTGGTGTCGTCGAATGCCGCGGCGCCGGCGAGCGTCAGCAGCAGTGCCGCCGTACCCGCAACAGTGCCGATCACGCTTCGGTAAGCAAACATAACTGTCCTCCTGGTAGTCGAAATCCGGGCGCAAGATACACCCATTGTGCTCGCTGGCGGAAGAGCGTGCGGCTGGGGCGCTACAGACAGGGGCCACCACGGCGGGTTGTGGCTCGAGGTCGAAGCCATGGCCACCCGCCTTGATAAGGATGTGTCAGTTCAGGCATGATCTCAATTCGCTTTGCAAGCAATGATGGAGCATCCAGGTCGGGACCGGAGGTGCAGATGAGGATCGCTCTCGCTGCCGCGCCATCGCTTCATCCCGGCGAATGAAGCGGGCGCGAGGCAAACGATGCGCTGGCGCGACTTCGCAGCGGGGCTTGGCGGCGGGGCTTGGCGACGGGGCTCGGACGTAAAGCTCGAGCCCGCTGGACTGACAACCAAGGAGGACGACATGGAGGCGATCGTTTCGGATCTGGTATCTCGTTTCGAGAAGGGGTCGTTGAGCCGCCGCGAACTCGTTCGCGGCCTTGCGATGCTGGCGGCCGGCGGGACGGCGGCGAGCGCGCAGGAAGGTCTCAATTTCAAGGCCGCGACCATCGACCATGTCAGCATTCAGGTGGCCGACCTGAAACGTTCGAGCGAATTCTATCAGAAGATGTTCGGCTTCAAGGAGGTGAGCGGGGAACCGGCACGAAATATCCTCCGGCTCGGCAATACCGGCACGCTGGTCTCGTTCAATCTCGAAAAGCCCACCGCCACGGTGGACCATTTTGCGATCGGCATCCCGCGTTACAACAAGGACGCGGCCGTGCGCCATTTCACGGAGCGTGGCGTCAAGCCGCTCGAGGGTAACTTCGCAGGCTTTCATGTGGTCGATCCCGACGAAATCAGGGTGCAAATCAGCGCGCAGAGCTGACCACGGCAGGCTCGCCAACGCGTGACGGCCCGGTTGACGCGGCCCGGGAATCCGACAGGTTTTCCGGTCGGCCCGTCGACGGCGCCACGGCGAAAGACCATACGCGGCAGTGCAAAGATCGGCTGTCAAAATTCCAGGGGCCGGCGTCGCCCGCCGGGAGCCTGGATGCGGGGCGTGAGTACGATATGGACGGGCCGGCAGCCGTCACGCCCGTTCAAAAGTCGGGCTTGTCGGCTCTGGGCGGCTTGGCGTTCTTGTCGGAGTAGTAGTTGCGCCCCTCGTAGTGGGTTATGTTTTCCGCGCAGACGCGTTCATCCCAATATTTCCGCAAGGCGCGCCGATACGTGATGATGCCTTTCCACGGCATGGTGAAGACACCTTCATCCTCGACCGTGAATTCGAGCTGCAATCCCTTGCCCTTGTAGTCGGGATCGACATCGTAGGCCGGTATGTGGCGTCCATTCCTTGAAGCCGCGCGCCTGTGCCTGCCACGGCAGCCTCGTAGTCGATGAGCCGATAGCGCTCCACGACGTGAAGCGCCTCCGTATAGGGCGTGCCCAGCCGGTCGATCATCGTATAGGGGCCGACCTTGATGCCGACGGTGTCGATCACCAGCGTGTCGCCTTCATAGTGGCCGACCGAATCCCCGTGTGCGGAGGGGACCACTTTGGCGGGGTGGGGCTGGTTCATGCGCACCTCGCGGAACTCATGATCGTGATTGTAGAGGATGGTGACCTTGTCCGGTCGCTGGAGGATCTGAATTTCAAAGTTCCAGAAGATATACGGCACCGGTTCGTACATGCACATGGCATCGGGGTCCGGGAACGCGAGACCGGACTGGGAGATCTCCCCGCGCTTTTTGACGATCTCCGCAGCCGCGGGCTTCAGGATCGGATTGGTGTAATCGCCGACCAGCATATTGGAGTTGCTGGTGCCGGTCGGTGTGCGCTTCTTATTCACCACCGGCCCCGGACCCGAGAGCGGCGACTCGAAACCGAGCATCGGGTGGGCCCAGATGGCGCCGGTAAAATCCGGGATCGATGCGGCGCGTTTGTGCAGCGGCGCCCCCGCCCGCGGGCGCCGGCGCTTGTGCAAGGGCTGGAGACGCCGCCGCAGCGGCGGCCGCCACCGACGAGATCACCGCCAAAATGAAATTCCGCCGCTTCAAAGCCATGTGCGTCTCCCTGACATGCTGTCCGCTTGGGCTTCAGGCTACACTGGTTTCGCATGTGTCGGGAAGGGCGCGCTACCGACAGCCAGCGACAGCGGACAGGCGGCCTCGAGCGTGGCTCGGGCACCGGCGGATTCCGGGAACGGTGCGCTTGGAAGCGCGCAGCGGCGAGCAGGCAGGCGGGCCGCGATGTCGCTCAGATCTCGGCGCTGTCGAACAGCAACATGTCGACGCCGCCGGTGGCGAATTTTTGCACATCGGTGGCGGCGGCCAGCCCTTCCGGGCTCATGAAGGCGCTCTGGATGGCCGCGAGGTCGTCGAAATGCAGCGTCGCGACCAGGTGCACGCCCGATGGGCCGGTGGGCGTCAGCACCGGGCCTTTGCTGACTTCGTATTTCCGCAGGCCCGGAATCTTCTTCGCGATCGGGACATGGGTGTTGAAATAATAGGCGTCGAACCCGCCGGCATCCTTCGGCGTTTTATACATCACCACAAGTCGAGCCATCTTTTGCCTCCTCGCGCCGTCTCGGATCGCGCGGGCAGAGTGATCAAGTCCGGCCGCTTCGGCAAGCGGCGGCGATTGGGCGGCGGCGGCGGGTGGGGGATTGGAACCGTCCGACAGGCGCTTTCTTGATGAGAGCGGCTTTCTTGATAAGGCCACATCGATGGGCTATGAGTTCCGGGCGTCCTTCAAGGGCGTCATAACTTTCCCCTCAGGATCTGAGATGCCCGGCTTTGATTCAAAATCGGGGTGTTGTTTCGCCGCTTCCTCGAGAAGAAGCGGCAGGCAGAGCTGAGCGGGCGAGCAAAACTTTCGGGAGAAGATCCATGCATTCCAATCGTCATGTGAAAACTCTGCTCGCGGCCAGCGGGATGATCCTGGCTTCCTTGTGCGTCGGCACCGTCGGTAATGCGGCCGAGCCGTTCGCGCTGACCTCGACCACCTTCAAGGACGGCACGCTGATGCCGAAGAAGGTGGCCAACAAGAACGCGCAGAATCCGAACTGCGTCGGCGAAAACGTATCGCCGCAGCTCTCGTGGAAGGGCGCGCCGGAAGGCACCAAGAGCTTCGCGCTCACCATGATCGACCCGGAAGGCCGCGGCGGCCTCGGCGTGTTCCACTGGGTGGCCTACGGCATTCCCGCCAACGTGACCTCGTTCGCCGAAGGCGAAGTCAGCCAGGCGACCGACAAATACGTCGGCGGCAAGAGCACGCAGGGCGTCGGATCCTACTCCGGGCCGTGCACGCCTCCCGGCTCGCCGCACCACTACACCTTCCTGGTCATCTCGACCGACCTCGACGCCAAGGAACTGCCGGCCGGCCTGACGCTGCCGGAGCTGCAGGCCAAGCTCGACAAGCACGTCAAGGGCGCCGCCGGCCTGGTCGGGCTGTTCGTGAAGCCGGAGTGATGCGGCTGGCGTCTCCGCTCGCGGAGACTGCGCAAGCCTGACGAGTTGCGACGCGCGGCGATTTCGGGAAACCGGGATCGCCGCGTTTGTTTTTGGCGAGGGCCGTAGCCCGCATTGGAGCGAAGCGGAAATGCGGGGAAACGCGAGTTGATGCCGCCGCGGATTTCGCTTCCGCTCAATGCGGGCTACTTGCTGCGGCGCATTGAGACGACATCACATGTACGTTGGATATGAAGTCATTGGAGCTCTCGCTCTTCGCCGATTGCTTCCAATTCTACATTCAGGACGAAGCCGCAACGGGTCGCCTGCCTCGGAGATAAAGAGGCAACTGCGCAGATGCTTACAATCGCGCCGGGCACGATCGGTATCGGCACAGCACGAAATTTCCCGAATGGGACCACGTTGTTGAAGCAAATCTGGATGTAGATTCTGGGCGACTAGTAGTCGCCGGTTGCTCCGATTACTTTCCAGACGCGATGCGTATCGCAGTCTTTCCAGGCAGCTATCGTGCTCGGGTGTCATATGGCGCCCTCGACACGCTGTCTGAAGACGGCCTCAGCGGAGACGATCATTACAGAGTGCAGCTTTGGCCCGCCTCATCAGGTAACTTTCGCATTCTCAAGCGCCGATCCAGGTAGACAGGACGCTTACAAAGTCGTCGCCACGGCATAACTCCAAAAACAAAAACAGC
>CAVVCE010000030.1:0-5970 GCA_963746235.1 uncultured Alphaproteobacteria bacterium | reverse complement strand
ACGGCATACCCCGCTCTCTTTTTTTTGAGAAGAGGATGATATGCAGCGCTTTCTGGCCCCGCTGGTGTAGTATTCTCATTGGCCGCTTGCCTCGTGAGCCCGGCTTCAGCAGCACCAAATAGGTACCGCTCCTACGGCCACTATAACCATCGACATGGAATGTTCATCTATCGTGGCAATCCAGACGAAGGACATTTTCCGGTATCTCACCGTTGTGCGCGAAGTGGACGGTACTAATGATGGACAGCGTGTCATCCACCAAATGTGGGTTGGTGACACTCGACCATGTTCCCCGCCGCATCCGCACCGATGGCTTCGTCGACCCCTGCATCCGTCGCTCGCCCCCACGCCGCCGTCGAGGCCTACCAGACTGACTGTCCGCCGGGACGGATCGGCCGTGCGACAGGTGCGGCCCGGCACCGGGATCTCTTTGAGCCAGAGATCGGCGTTCATATCACGACACCGTGAGCGAGCGCAGGGACATTAATTTCTTGCGCCTGAAATAAAAACACCATATCCACGCTATCGATATTTTATATTTCGGCAAAAACAATCAAGGAGAGGCACCATGCGTCAGTTCACAATCGCCGCAGCGACCGTCGCAATCGCAGCTCTCGTCGCAGCGGCACCGGCTTCGGCCGAACGGATCAACGGCGGTCCGATCAAACAGAATGGCCAATGCTGGACCGGACATGGCGGCGACGCCACGTGGGGATATTGGGGATCGTGCGCGGAAAAGGCCAGCCGCCCCGTACGTGGAGGGGCAGCGCCTCAAGCGACTACTCACCGTCACACCTAACGCGGGTCTTCGGGACCTCTGACTCCCGGCCCCGCCGTTTTTGCGGGGCTTTTTCATGCCGGATCATGATCGCCGTTCGCGCGCGCCTTGCCGAGCTTGGCGCGGCTGCTGGTCCGAGCCAGGTTGGATCGCGCTTAACAAGCACCCCGATGTTAGGGGCGAACTGGTGTTCCGGCAGGCCTGCGTTGATGGGCCTCGACGGCATCGTGTCGAAGCGGGTCACGGCCCCCCTACCGATCGAGGCCCTCGCGGGACTGGCTCAAGGTCAAGAACCCGGACAATCCGGCAATGGTGAGACAACGGGAGGGGCGGTGGTAGCCATGCCCGCATGCGAGGCAAACACGACACATGTGTCGTGTTTGCTATGCGCCCGTCGCCGATCGGGCGATACTGCCGCATGGGCGTGCGGACGCAGGGCCTCGACATTGCCATCGGTGCCAAGCGGCAGGTTGCCGATGCAGCCGCGCGCGCCGAGGCGAAGGCCGTCATCGAACGCTGGAATGAGCAGCTGCCGCCAGCCGGGATATGCTATGGTCACCGATGATCCGAGCCGCGCTGATCGCAGGGACGCCCTGGCTTGACGTGTTCTGTCCGGGCTGTGGCACGAGCCGTGCAATTGATCTGCGAAAGGCCGATCGTCACCCCCTCGCGTCGGTCGCCACCCTGGTGCTGGGACTTCGGTGCTCGTGGTGCCCGGAATGTGAGCGAAGGATGGCGGTGAACTTCACGCGGCCCGCCGGAGCTGTGCGGAATTACTTTGGCAGCCCACACAGCACGCCCCAATTCGGCTCCGATTCAGATTCAATGGTGGCGCATGGGTGGACGAGGCAGAGCAAAATCGGTGGCAGACGGCCATGACGATCCCGCCAGGCAAGTTGTCATTTCGGAATGGGATAGATGGGCCTCAAAACATCTCTCGACGGGCTACAAGGCGAGTCGCGATGATGAAATGAGGTTCTTCAGTCACATGCATAAAGTTTGTCCGCAGCTCTTGCCGGCTGGTTGCGTCGACCCCTGGCAGACTGTGCGTGGATGGCTGATGCTGGAGCGACGAATCGCCTCCGGCGCCCGCGCCAAGTTGCCCGCAAGGCACACCCGAGAACGAAGGAATTTGCGGGCTACTTCGCCGCCCCGCGTTTAGCTTCGGTAGCGTTGTCGCCGACGCTTGTTCCGCCCTCGGGCCTCGACGCTACCCGGCTGCGGCCATCCCCAGTTATCCTGATGGTGCCAACCGAATCAGGAGCGAACGTTATGGCAAAGGCGCATCTGCTGACTGGGTTAACTAGCGGTGCCGTCGACACAACGAGCCACGAAATAACATTCCACCTTTCGGTGTCCGGACGAGCGCCTTTCGCGTTCGTTGCCAAGCATGGGCCCGTGGCGCAAATGATCAGCGGTCTGAGTTCGAATGCTTTCCGAACTGCGGCGGGTTTTGGATTCCGAAAAGAAGATGGAAGCGGTGTCCGCTGAGAATGTCGCGGCGACACACATCCAGAAAGATCGTTGGGCGAATGTTGTGCTGATGCAGCTGATAACACCAGGGGGCGTTCCGTACACCTTCGCGTTGCCGCCTCAAGTCGCGTCCGATATCGCGGATCGATTGAAAACTGAAAGCGCGAAGCCACATCAGGCCGGGATTGCGTAAGAGGCTTGATCATCTCACCTCGCCGGCCTTCACCTGCGCCGTCTCTGAGTTGGTGGCCTTGGGGCTGGCAGGCGGGACGGCTCGATTAATAGACCCAGCGTTTCGTGCCAATCGCGAACGGCTGCCCCCGTCGGGCTGGTCGGATCGGCGTGCGCGGCCGCACGAACCGCGTCGATGTTGGCGAGGTCGCTCGGTATCTTCTCCGACGCGCTGGCCCCCGTCTGGACCGCAGTGCCCCCCCGCGCTGAGCCGCATTTTCAAGCGAGGCCGCTTTGTAGCCAGCCGCGACATCCTGGCTGAGACAGAATTGTTCCATAGGCGAAACGCTCGTCTAACGTCGATCTCTCGCAGCGATGGCTTCCAATCGTCTTCGGGGGGCAGGTGACAGTACCGATCGGTGCGGATGGGCGCCTATCTCCGAAAGGGCGAGGAAACTGTGGTAGACCGTTCTGCCGGGGGAGGTGGCAAATGACGTCGACCCTCACCAGCCTCGTGATCCAAATTATCGCCGGCCTCGCTGGTGGCCACGTAGCGGCAGCCGCGGTCCATGAGCACGCTTTCGGCGCGATCGGACACACCATCACGAGCCTCGCCGGGTGGCAGCAGACGCTACCGATCGGGGCTTGCGGGGGATCGGATGCGCTGATCAGGTAGGCTTCCCCAGGCGGGACGATACGAGGACTGCAAGGTCGGCCTCACCCTGCAAGACGTGAACGGCGTTAGCCGCTGGAGCCTCGTGCGGAGCCCGTAGGTGCGGCCGCGCTCTTGCCTTAGAAGCCTGCCTGGGGGCTTCTGCGAGGTGCCACATATTATTGTAGACTGGTTCAAACCGCTCCGGACCCCGCCGGAGCGCAAAGGAGGAGGACTTCGATGTATAGGCACCGAACGCTCGCCGCCCTGCTGCTTTCCACTGCCACGATCGGCCTCGGAATCGGCGTGGGCACCGTCTCGGCCGCGGCGGCTTCGCCGCAAGAGCGGGTCGACGCCGCACGTAAGGCGATGGGCCTGACGAACACGGTCAACACCCTTGTCGTGAAGGGCAGAATGCACACCTGGGATCCGGGCGAATCCGAAGACACCTACAAGCCCGAAACGGGCGATTTTGGCGTCTCGACATTCACCGAGAGTGCGGACCTTGGGCGCGGACTTTATCGCGTGGACTGGGTGCGCCCGAAGCCGAATGGCGGAATGCGCGACTACACCGAGGTGTTCTCGAATGAAATCGGCGGCAAGATGGGCGGCTATGTCACCGGCGTCGATATCAATAACGGGACGCCGGCCCGCGCCGTTGGCCCGGCCGACAAGCCCCTGCACACGATGTCCGGAGTGAGGCTGACCGCGGAGCTGCGCGAACTGGAGCGCAACAACGTCGTCAGTGAGATGCACGCCAATCCGGGGCGGGTGTCCGACTATCCTGCGCAGACCGTCGACGGCAAGAGCTATCCGGCCGTCGAGTATCGCGGCAATTACGGGACCTTCATCGTGCTGTTCGATCCGGCGACCGACCTGCCGGCGGTCGTCAGGACGCGCGATTTCGACGTGATCGAAGGCGACTCCAATTACGATCAGACATTGTCCGACTGGCGCGAAGCCGGCGGAGGCGTGAAGGTGCCGTTCCACCAGGTCATCACCCTCAATGGACTGAAGATCTTTGACACCACTCTGACGGAAGCTTCCGTGAATTCGACCCTTCCTGCAGACGCCTTCGCGATTCCGGCGGAGCTGCGCGGCAAGGCGGCGGCGCCGGCACCGGTCGAAAATGTCCGCTGGCAATGGGTGCTGCGGCGCATGGGCAACGGCTTCTACCTCGACACCGATGCCTATTATACGGCCGACGGCGGCAGCCTGAAGATCCAGGACATCGCCCCGAACATCAGTTTCGTGAACGGCGGGTCGCACAACACCCTGATCGTCGCAACGAACGACGGTTTAATCGCGGTCCAAGCGCCGGGCGACGACGGCCAATCGAAGATCGTGATGGGTCTCGCGGAGCAGAAATATCCCGGCAAGCCATGGAAATACCTGCTGCTCGACCATCACCACATCGATCACATCGGCGGCTTGCGCGCCTTCGCGGCTGCGGGGGCGACCATCGTCGTCGGCAAGGGCGACGGCGCCTTCTACCGCAAAGTGCTGTCGGCGCCGGAGACGCTCAATCCCTACGGGACCAAGCAGGTGCCGCCGAAGCTCGAGGAAGTCGACGGCAAGTGGAGCGCCACCGAGGGCGGCCGCACCATTGAAGCCTACTCGCTCGATAACCCGCACTCCACCGGCTACATCATTCCCTACATCCCGGACGCGAAGCTCGGCTTCGTGACCGACATCTGGAGCCCGGCACCGCAAATTCCGCCGGCCAATCCCGGCACGACCGCGCTGGTGAAGGGCGTCCAGAAAATGGGCATCCAGATGGATCGCATGGCGGGCGGCCACGGCGGCGTCGGCAATTTCGCCGATCTCGCCAAGACGGTGCAGTAACTCAAGCGAGGCGGGGAACTCTTGGGGGTGGTGTCCGCGGGGCGACGCGCGGGCAGGCAGTGTAGCGAATTCCGGGAACGACCTTGTTCGAAACGGGTTGGAGACGTGTAGGCGGGTCGGAAATGTGCCCCCAGCCTGAAAGCGACCCGCAGATATTGGCCCCGGTCCCAAGCCCCTTGGACCGGGGCCTTTCTCGTTCCGCGGACTCCACCGGCCTGCCGGTAGCCTCTATTCTACACGGCGCAGCCGGAGATTAGCCCATGTCGATCGACGCTGAAGAGGCCGCGGCTCCCCGAAGCATCGAACTGCTCGTTGATCCCAAACACTTGCCAGAGCTAATCTGATTTAAGACCCAACACGTCAAAATCACTGTGACGGACTAGGCGAGATGATGGCGGCGCAGCAGAAGGCCAAACCTCCTGGCGCCAATCAGTATGTGGATCGGGTTGCCGATAAACCCGAATCGCCAATAACCCTTGCCGAAGCAGGCATAGACAACAACCTCGCCCATCGCGCCCGCACGTTTGCCCCCTCCATGCTCGCCGGGAGGCCCAGGACTGTTTTCGGCGCCCGGCGGGTCAGAGCCGGCCGCGCTCGCCAGCGGGGCTCCTGCGGGTCCTCCGCGAGCAACCGATCGGCTATCTGGCTCCGGCTATTTTCCGGACCGGCCGCAACAGATCGTCGACGCCATGATTGATGGAAGCGCCGGCCCACCGCGCAACGGACATCGCTTGCTGGGCGCCCTGACCGTCCATGTAGGCGCGATCGACCGCGAACAGCACCACAATTATCAGCGGCGCCAAAAACCATTGCATCCCCCGATTGTGAATGGGGATCGTTCCCATCGAGTTAAGATTTTCCCCGGAACGCGCGGTGTTTCTCGGGGTCTTTGTGCGGCACTATTCCTTCTCCTCCTGACCATTCCGCGGCATTGTGACGACTCCACTGGCCGGTGGCGAGCGGCGATTTGACGGACCATGCTCGTTGTTTGCGCCGACGGCTTCGTCGACCCCTGCATCCCGTCTCGGGCTCCCAAGCCACCATCCGGTCC
>CAVVCE010000029.1:0-41285 GCA_963746235.1 uncultured Alphaproteobacteria bacterium | reverse complement strand
TCTCAGCAGCTTCCTGCCCACCAGATAGCCGGTCGTGGTGACGATCAGAGTTGCGATCGGATACCAAGTCATCACGAACAGCGCGCTATCATCGGTGCAGTTTGCCGCATAGAAGGTCGCGGTGATGCCGCTCGCCGCCAAGCCGGCGACCGCACCGGCAAGACCGGGGCTCGACGGCGCGCCCGCACCAGCGCGGCCAGTAGGCAGGCGAGCGGGCCCATCGAAAGCAGGGGGATCAGCGTCAGGCACAGGCGCGCGTTGTGGCCGATCAGTTGAGGCATCCATTGGCTCTGGGGCAGGACCAGGAGCTCGATCACCACCGCGCAGGCCAGTAGCGCCGGCGCAATCGACAGCGCGAGACCTCTGTGGGCGAGGCTGCCATCCGGGCGGCCGGCACTGAGCGTCACCCAGATCGCGGCGACAGCCAGCGAGACCGTCACGATGAACTTGAACAGGAAACGATTGCTCTTCACCGCTTCAGAAATGTCGGGCCGGACGCCGATTCCCACAAAGAACACCATCGCCGCGATGATGATCCCGCCTGCGACGGCTCCCGCCAACACCGACCGGAAACGCCACGGAGACGGGTCCTTTACAAGCAGTTCGATGAGATCGTCAGTCTTCACGGGCGCCACTCCGATAGAAAACGGCCAACGCTTTGAGCGCACGATGAAGCGTGACGCGGACGGTACCCTCCGTGATGTGAAGTCGGTCGGCGGTCTCGCGGTACTGCTGCCGTTGAGCGATATGGATTGCACGATTTCCCTCCGTTGCGGCTCCAGGCGCCCCATCTGCATTTGGCGTTGCGCGTGGACAGCGCCGGCGTCGGATCTTCTGCCCGCAGGCTGTCCTCGAAATCCTCGATCGGAATGGTGATGTGCCGCCCACGCCGCCGCAGAACGTCGATGAGCTTGTTGCGCGTAATCGCGGCGATCCAGGGCCCGAGGGGCTTCGATTGATCCCAAGTTCCCCGTTTGAGGTGGATGGTGAGTAGAACCTCCTGCACAAGGTCCTCGACTTCGTCCTCGGGGGCGCCCAAGCTCCGACACCTGGAGCGGGCCACGGCCCGTATATGTGGGACCAGCGTCACCAGGAGCTGTCGGTAGGCGCCCGCGTCGCCGGCCATGGCTGCTCGCATCCGCACGGCCCAATCGTTCTCTCGGGACGACGTGGTCATCCACCCTCTCTTACGAGGCGGACGCGGAAATTGTTACAGCGCTTTCGGTTCGTGATCGCCCACCCTGATCTCACCTGAGCGAAGACTCCTTCAAGTTGCGCGCGATTCCCGAACAGGTGTTACATAAAATTCCCGCGCTTTTCCAGGCGGCGCCGGCCTCGGATTGGCGCGATGACATGGTCGAAGAGCTTCCCGCCCGTGGAAAACACGGTCTCGTGAACCGGAGCGCTGTAACAATGGTCGCTCGCGATCCGTAATAGCGTTCGTGTCCAATCCGGGCACGAGAGATGCATCGATCGGAGACACCCCATGTCCGTGAAAACTATGAGTTCGGCCCTTCTGGCCAGTGCTGTAGCGACCGCGATCGCATCGATGGCGACCGCCGCGCCGCTGACGAAAGCGGAAGGAGACGCGGCGACGGCTGCTGGAAAGCAAAAGTGCTACGGGGTCGCCCTCAAGGGGCAGAACGATTGCGCCGCCGGCCCGGGCACGACCTGCCAGGGCACCTCGACCGCTGATTTCCAAGGCAATGCCTGGAAGTTCGTTGTTGGCGGCACTTGCACAAGCATCGTGGTTCCGGGTGGCAAGCACGGCTCGCTGACCCCGGCCTAAAGCCAGCGACTGGCCGAGAGCGGAGACGATCATGAGCGCCATCTCGCGCAGAAGGGACGTACGCGTAGATCGTCTCCGCTTTCCGGCCTTGCCCGTCGCGGACTCGGCCGGAACCAGCTTCAAGCACGAGCACCTGAATGCCATCTTGGCGGAAGGCCCGCAGGCCGGTTTCTTCGAGGTGCACGCCGAGAACTACATGGGCGCCGGCGGACCGCCGCATCAGGCGCTCGAGCGCATCCGGCGCAACCATCCGGTTTCGCTGCACGGGGTATGCATGTCGATCGGGGGTCCGCAGCCGCTCGACCGGGCACATCTTTCCCGCTTCCGCGCTCTTGTCGAGCGTTACGAGCCAGCGCTGGTTTCGGAGCATCTCGCTTGGTCGACGCATGAGACAACCTATTTCAACGACCTGCTGCCGTTGCCGTACACGCAGGCCACACTCGCGCAAGTCTGCGAGCATATCGACGAGGTGCAGGACGCGATCGGACGTCGGATCCTGATCGAGAATCCTTCGACCTACGTGGCGTTCGCCTCCTCGACGATGAGCGAGACCGACTTCATCCGGGCGATCACGTGTCGCACCGGCTGTGGGCTATTGCTCGACGTCAACAACGTCTTCGTCTCGGCGACGAACCACGGCTATGCGGCGCTCGATTATCTGTCGGATTTCCCGCTCGCGGAGGTGGGCGAGATCCACTTGGCCGGCCATGCCGAGCAGAGCGACGACGAAGGTGAGCGTCTTCTGATCGACAGCCATGATGGGCCGGTCGCCGACGCGGTCTGGAGGCTATACGAGATCGTGATCTCCCGCTGCGGCGCCATCCCGACCTTGATTGAATGGGACAGCAAGATTCCCGAATGGCCAATTCTGCGGGCGGAAGCGGCTGCGGCCCAGGCCATTCTCGACCGGTTGACTTCGGCGCGTGCTGTGGGTGGCGGCCATGCTGCGTGATTATCCCACCGAGGAGAAGCTGCAGCCGAGCTTCGCGGCCGTTTTCGCGCAGGGTCTGACGGACCCGGCGCGCGCGACACCGGCAGATGTCGTGGGCCCTCGCGGTAAGGCAGCAATCAAGCGCTACAATGTCTACCGTAACAACGTCACCGTCAGCCTGATCAATGCGCTCGCCGCTACCTATCCTGCCGTCCAGCGGATCGTCGGTCTTGAGTTCTTTCGCGCCATGGCTCGCTTTCACGTCCGCGCCACGCCGCCGACATCACCTCTGCTATTCGAGTACGGCAGGGACTTCCCCACCTTTATCGAAGGATATGAACATGCGCAGGACATGCCTTGGCTCGCCGACACAGCGCGGATCGAGCGGGCCTGGCTTGATGCCTATCACGCGGCGGATGTGCCGCCGCTGTCCCCGGATGTCCTCGCGGCCGTTGCATCGGACAGGGTCGGTGATCTTGTGTTCACGGCGCATCCGGCGGCTTGCATCGTGCGATCCGTGTATCCGGCCGTGGCGATCTTCGCGATCAACCGTGTCGAAGGCCCGATCACCCCGCTCCGGTCGAGTACGGCCGAGGATGCACTGATCGCTCGGCCGGATATGGAGGTAGCGGTACGGCTCCTCCCGCCCGGAGGGGCCGCCTTCCTGATGACCCTGATCGACGGCGGAACGTTGGCAGCGGCAGCCGCCACGGCCTTTGCCGAAACGCCCTCGTTCGATCTTGCGGCCAACATCGCGGGAATGATCGAGGCGGGCGTCTTCGCCACAATTCACCTCGGAGATCGACCATGAAACCCGGCAACCGAGAAGAGCGCAACGGGGTTGTTCGCCGGTTTGCGACGATGATCGACCAAGCCGTGGGGATCGTTCGACGGATCGCGCCGCCAACCCTAACTCAGCTCATGCTCCGTCTGGCCCTGTCGGTGCCGTTCTGGAAGTCGGGCATCCTGAAATGGAATGGTTTCCTTCAGCTGAACGATACGGCGGTCTACCTTTTTTCCGACGAGTTCAAGCTCCATCTTCCTGGCGGCCCCTACGACTTCCCGGCTCCGGCAGCCATGGCCTTCCTCTCCGGCTGCGGTGAGATCATCTTTCCGGTGCTCCTCGTGCTCGGCCTCGGAACGCGCTTTGCCGCATTGGGTCTTCTGTTCATGACCTGCATCGTCGAACTTACCGTGCCGGACGGCTGGCCGATCCATATCACCTGGGCGGCTATGGCGCTCGCCATCATGGCTTGGGGTCCCGGTCGGCTGTCGATCGATCATGCGCTCTCGGGATTAAGAGTCAACGAGACGGCAAGCGCCTGACGCCAGGTTCTGCGAAATCCGCCTTGGTTGGCGAGCGGAAGGTAGTTGAGGGGTTTTGACGAATGAACTTTCGGTGGATGTCGAGATTTAGGTCGGCTTGCGGGCCGATGACGGGTTTCCTTGCGTCCCCATGATTGGGGTGTACGATTCCTGGGTACAGATGGCCGCAACGCTCGCCGACAGGTGCGGCAATTGAATAGGAAGAAGGCTAGCCGAAGTTGTCGATAATCTTCGAACTTGGTCGACGAGCGGCCTTTTTCCTAAGCGCCCTTTGCATCGGAATTGGAGGTTCAGATCTGGTGATAAAGCACTTCGGCCTGCATTCATGGTATAAGACCGAATTGTGGGAAATTGTTTTCGGGATAACCGCAGGCTTGCTACTCCTCGAATTTTTCATCCGCACGCCGCCGCTGTTCGCGACGACACGTTGCCAGAAGAAACGAAAGTGACCGCCATGAGCAAGGGACGCGCGCCAGGCTCCCCGAGCCGATCCGAAGCCGGGAAAAATGAACCGGGAAAAAGGCAATTGAAAGCGCTGTGCGGGTGACGCGAGGGCGGCCAAATGGAAACCCCGGCCCGCCGGTAGGTTGGGATGGGGTCCCGGTTACCTGGCCCTTCAGTGGAGAAGGTGACAAAAGAACCGATCAAAATCACGTCAAATAATGATTTGGCTTACGTTAAAAAATTGGCACGCCGATCATTTGTGCTGGCCGTTGCCGGTTAGGCACTCATCAAGCTTAGCCAGATCGCGCAGCCCGGACGGGATACGGATCCGGCGAGACTTCCCGTTTTGGAAAACGAACCGAATTCCGGGAGTATTTCCCAGCTGTCCGCCGGTGCTCTAGAACGGGCGGGATGGTCGCGGCTGTCAAAAGATGCCTCATCTGGCAGTACTGCCAGGCCCCGGGCAAGGACATTTCCGCGGGAGCTTTGGAGGCCTCGGGGGCGAGTTCATCGACAAGCATGGAGGGGCCTTCGCGTCGGCTTCGCGAGTTACTCCGCGCCGATTTCTTGCGCTGAACACTAACTGAGGCCCGGTGGCGGGCGCCGAACGTCCGCAGGCTCAAATCGGCCGCTGGCGGGCGCGCTGCCCGTCGCAAACGGCGAGGTATGACATGCTCGCACCTGTCTGGTGCTTCCAAGGTTTCGAAAAGTCGCTGCGGGGGCGAAACGCCCACCCTATTTTGTTCGACATGCTGGCGGGGCCATCATGGGCCGCGGACGGGCGAGTCGCTGCTCTGGCGGCGCAAGCGCTCGGAGCGTTCATGAAGGAGAGGGGCTACTCGCCATTCACGGGCCGCGGACCCCACCCAGCCTTGCGCGCCGGCCATGATAGCGCCATGGCGCTCTGCTGGCGTGCCTGTCACAGGATGGGAAACCACCATGAGGGTATGCCTGCTGCTGCTATGTGGCGCTCTGTGGTTGCGCCACGAGGCTGTCAACGGCGCCGCAGTCGCGTGACGCGCGAGCGCTGTGCCAACGACTGGCTCAGGCGAGCGTCAGTTCATCGGACCAGAGAAGCGACGCATATTTTAATCAGTGCATGATCGCGAACGGTCAGCCCTCCCAATCGCGTTAGTGACCTCGGCGCGAGAAGTTTTGGAAGCCTGCAACTTCCGCTCGTCCCCCGGACAAAAAGATTGCGTCGGCCGTCGTTTGGCGGCGCCCTCCTGAGGGTCGGAATCACTGTCGCGACATGCCTCGTTGTTTGATTTCAACCCGCGAGTGGCCTACTACATACCACTCCCTCCCTCGATCCTCATCAGTGCCGTTTATTTTGGCTTTGGGTCGAGCCTGTTCACGCTAATTGCCAGCATCGCGGCGGCGGATTTCTTCTTCGCCGCTCCCGTGTTCGACTTTGCGATTATGGAATGGGAAGATGTCGCTACCTTCGCCATACCCCTCGATCACTCGCACCATCGCCGGGCCGTCCGGGTTCGTGACCCTGATCCATTCCCGCGATGGTCCCGATCGGTGGAAGATCATCGCGGCGCCATGATATACTAAAGGTCAGAAATCCGGTGGCGAGGCGCTGATGTTTTTCATCATCCCTGGCGTCTGCATATTCTGGACGACGTGATGGGGATGCCTGCGCTCGGCGTCGGCGATGTCGTCGATCGCGATTGCAAGATGTACGCGGTCCTCAACGACATGGCGCTCACGCGGCCCGATCCGCGGCACCCGTTCCACGTCCAGGCCCAAATCGCCAGCAATCCGTCGTGTTCATTGAGCACACGCTCTACACGATCCCATGCGGCCGGGATAATCCGTGCGGTTCGAAATGCCCGGAGCATTTTGACAACTGCTCGCCGCGGCCTTCTTTGCGCCCAGGTTAGGCTTCGGTCGTTGAGGCGTCGGCCGCAGAAACTAAAAACGGAGCCCCGACGACGACTGTTCTTGTGGTGGTGGAGGATGGCGATTCGCGGCGTCGAATGTGCGGCCGTCGGGGTGCGATTAGCCGTCGTCTCAATGTTGGGATCGGCAGCGCCCGCTTGGTCTTTGCAGGTGAAACTTTGTCTGGTTGGTGCGCTGGTCGAATGTTTTTGGTGATGTCAATCTCGCTGGCTTCTCCGTCGCGCAGTGAGGCTCGCGTTGCGCCGCCAGCGTCGCCGCCACATCGAGACGCGGTGGCGCATCGGGGCCCACCCCTAGGGGGGCGGTGTGTTTACCACTCAGATTTGATTGCTCCGATCAAGTGCGCACACGGTTCGTGCGGCCTGCATTGGGGGCCGGGTCCTCCCGTGTCGCTCGTTTTCGCAGGTCCTCAAAAATCCGAGCCAGATTGATCACGATCGAAAGTCCAGCGTCCGGATCACACTCCACCGCGTCTTCATGGATGGCAATCACCGGATCGCCGCCTGCCGCTTTATGCGAGATTTCGAGAAACAGCTTCGCCCCGCTTCCGGCCCGGTCCCACCTGTGCCGTGCATCACGGGCCATGGACAAGGCGTCGAGCAAGTACTGTTGCGTGATGACGTGAAGGCCGGCACCGGCGACCGCGTTCAAGATGGCCGCATCGTACACGACACTGCTCGCGTCGTACTGCCGGCGCTTCCCGGTTCCGGAGTGGTGGCTGGCGATCGGCGAGAGCAGCCCTTCACGGGTCCAGTGCCGAATTCGTTCGCGGGTCGCGGACTGGTCAGGGGCGACCGGGCCCAGTTGCTCGGCGATCTGGCCGATGGTCAAGGTGGGAATCCCCAATAAAGGGGAGGGACTTCGTCAGCGACTTCGGGTCCAACGCGTCGTGCCCCTTTTTCGCCTGATCCGGCCGACCGGTGCGTCGTGGCATTCTGAAATCCCCAGTTCGATTACCGTGCAATTTGCCGTTCGCGCGTGATTCTCGCCATCCCTGTAGTCGCTTCGACTGGCACGGTCACCTGCAGCGTTTCCGGTGCGCTCGATCTTGCCTGCTCCCAGGCCAACCTCATGCAAACCATCTGCAAGGTCATGGCGCCCATATCGAAACCGATCATGCGTTGACCTTTTTCCACACTTCAAGCGGATAACCGACAGTCGTCGCCAGGTGATGAAACGCCATTGCGGCGGCGTCGATCTGGTCTAAATAACGCGAATTCGGGTACGCCTCGGCTTCCTCGAGGAAATCGGCTACCCACGGGCCGGCAACCAGCCGCACGTTGCCACCCTGGACCTGGGCGGAAAACGGATCGGCCCGGACCTCTTTCGAGCCGGTGACCTTGTCGGCGATCACGATGAAGCCGGCGAGATTCCTGATCGAGCTTTCGGCGCTCTCTTTGCCTCCACTGCCGGGCTCCTGCTCGAGGATGACCCGATAATCCCACTTGCGATGCTGGCGAAGCGCCTGCTTGTCGAGTTCCGCAAGCTGCTTGATGATCCGTTCACGTTCCAAAGCCGACCACCGCCCGCGGGTGACGTTCTCGATCACGAAGGTGCCGTCGTTCATCTTGTGCATCAGAACGCCGGCCGTGTAGGCGCCGTCGCCGCCCGCGGTGCCAGCCTTGTCCCAGGCGCGCGCCGTCTGGGCGATTTGGTGGCGGTCGAACACCGGCAGGATGCCCAGCTTCTCGATCGGGAAAATCCCGCCGCCCACGATGATGGGATGCTGCTGGTATTCCGCCTCCCACGACGCCTGTGACATCATCTTTTTTTGCTCGAGCAGGAAGTCGAGGGACTTGAGCGCGGGAAACAGCGCCTCCCCCTGGCGCCGGAACCCATCGTCCCTTTCGGCGATGGCTGAGTAGACCAGCTTGCGCAGCTTGGGCTGCTTTTGCATCAGCCGGCCGACCAAATCGTCGACATGCCATCGCGTCATGATCACCAGCAGTGCGCTATCGTTCGCGCAGCGGGTCATGAAATCGTCGATGAACCACTCCCAGGTGCGGTCGCGGATGGTTTTCGACTTGGCCTCGGCCCGGCCTTTCACCGGGTCGTCGACCACGCCCAGATTCAACCCCATGCCGGTGATCGCGCCGCCGACCGTCGTGTTCCTGAAACTCCCGGTGTGGTCGACATAATCGAACACGCTGCTGCTCATCTGCCAGCCGGGGGCGCCAATGCGGGTATTGCTGAAAATGCCCCGAAATCGCTGGCTCTGGATCAGGCGTCGCAGGTTCCCGTTCATCTGCGTGCCCAAGTCCTCCGAGTAAGACGCATAAATCGTTTTGAGGTCCGGGTTCACGCCGGCGAGCCAGGCGGTGAAATCTTCCGCGGCCGTGCTCTTGCCGTGCTGCGGCGGCGCCATGATCACCAGCTTCGGCCGTTTGCCGGCGACGAGGGCGGCATAGAAATGGTCCAGCTCCAACGAGATCTGTTCCACCCACCACCCCCACGCCATTCCGGGCCGGATGATCCGCCTGAACGCGACGAACGAGCCGCGTGCCGCGAATGCAGCCTCTTCTGCCCTGACACGGAGATCGCCCGAATTGAACAGGCGGATCGTGCCGGGCTTGGGTTCAGGCGGGCTCATGGCCGACCGCGATCATTCTTTGGGCTTCGCCGGCGGCTTGACCGGCTGCGAGTCAACCTCGCCACCGTCCAGCGGCTCCGCCGGCCGCGGCTCGATGACCTTGCCGTCGACGTCGCCGTCGCCGTAAGGGTCGAAATCCTTGGCGGGCACCAAATGGTGGCGCAGCAGGTCAATCGTGTGGGGCGACAGGCCGCGAGCCTTCAGTTCAGCCTTTATTTCCGCCTCGGTCATGTACGGCTTCTCGTGGCGGATGCTGGCCTCGACCTGCTTGGGCACGAACGCACGCACCAAGCCCAGGAACGCGTTCAGGTCCTTCAGTGCGGCCCGCGTCATAAAACCTTCGACGCCATCCTTCCCCCGGCCATTCAAACCGACGCGCGCCATCGCGTTGAAAATCGCTTCCTTGAGGTCGCGGGTCATTTTGTTGGGCACGCCTTTACTTCGGCCGCCGCGCTTGGCATGCCCCTTCTCGAATCGGACGCCTGCTCGGCGCGAGTTGTGGGGACTCGCTCCTCGCCCCAGGCGGCGCTTAAGTTGTTTGCGGGGATCGTTGTCCGTGGTGCGTCGTGTCATCGGAGCCTCCTTAATGTGAACGTCTCCATTAGCGAGACCTTATCCCTTTATTGTCGACAAGACAAGGCGGGGATGCCCGCGACCGATCGGCGATCGTCTCGGGAATCCCTTGGAAGGGCACTCCGCCCGCGCGAATGGTCGCCGATCAGCGCCGGCTGCCGTTCCAGCAATCGGCGGCGCTCTTGAATATTTCACGGCCCTATGTGGTCGGCATGATCGACGCGTGGTTATTTCGGCTTCGAACGGAACCGGGTCGTGCACCACGCGACGATCCTAGAGTTCAACATCGAGAGCTGTCGCGGCCGGGCGGTGCAAGCCCGGCAGGCGGCCATCTGACCATCGGTGCGGATTGCTGTCAGAACCCGCGCAAAGTTTCGCGCCACCGAGGTTGGAGGTGGCTGTCGCAATTCTGCGCCTCTTCGCGCGGGTTTGCGCCGCCGGTAATACCGGCGCTCTCGCGGGGGCAGCGTCTTTATCGCTGAAATCGTCGTCGCAATTGTCGCCGTCGGCAATCCCGGGGATCACCCGGCATCATGCCCGTCGACCACAGCCCGCTCGTCATCAAGACCACTATCACGGTCGCCGACATCGCGCTGTCAATCTGGTGGCGGTTCCTGCTGCCTTGCCAGCTCTACTTCGCCTATCACCATGAGGTGTTACAAACCGCCTTCGGCTGGACCGACTTCCACCTCCATCAGTTCGTCGTCGGCGGCCTCGTCGTCGGCGCCCCCGAGTTCGACGAGGACGGTGAACGAAAAATCTTGGAGGCAACCGAGATCGCCCTGTGTGGATCTCGATTTCTATCACTTTCCAAATCCTCGCATCCTGTACGAATACGACCTCGGCAATTCCTGGCTCCACCGGATTGAATTCGACCCCCAGATGCCGTCCGAGGACCGCATCAAATACCCGATATGCATCGACGGTGCTCGCCACCGCCCTCCCGAGGACGTCGGCGGTCCGCGCGGCTACGCAGACTTCCTGAAAGCCTGGTGCGATCCCGCCCATCCAGAGCGTCGAGCAATGAAGACATGGGCCGGACGCTCGTTCGACCCGGAAGCCTTCGACATCGCGAAGACCAATGAGGCCATTGCTGCCGAGCTCGATCGCAGGCCCCTCACCACCTTGCTGGTCGATGAAGGAGACAACCTTGGGCTTTTCGCCAATGCCGGGCTGCGCTCCATCTTCAATTCCGGGCACCGGCGTGGTGGGAGCGTAGGCCGGTTCGTTGGTGGCTGTCGCGCAGATTTTCGACTTTTGCTCCCCTCGCGGTGGCGGCGATTGGTATGCTCCCCTTGCCGCTGTTGCACCGGGCGGTCGTCGTCAACATGCAGCGATCCGGCGAGAGCCCGCTCAAGCGGCTTGACCAAAGCGACCCCGCTTTTGCCGTCGCGCGCGAGGGGATTCAGCGATGGGCGGCACGCTGTATCCTCGCGCAGGACCCCGAAATGCCGGCTGCGCTTCGCGACCGCGCGGCTGACAACTGGCGCGTCCTGCTCGCCATCGCCGACAATCTCGGGTACGGCGAGCCCGCGCGAAGGGCGGCAGTGATGCTCTCTGCCAATCACCCGGACGAAGACCCCGGTGTGACGCTGCTTGCGGATATTCGGATCGTTTTCCAGGCGCGCGGAGTCGATCGCATTGCCAGCGCGGCTCTGGTCGAGGCGCTGACCGGGCTGGACGACGGCCGATGGAATGAATGGCGCGGCCCGAAAGATGATCGCCCGCCACGTAAGCTGACGCAGGGGGACCTCTCCCACCTGCTGCGTCCGTTCGGCATCGTGCCGAAGACGATCTGGCCGGGACGCCGCAGGCCCGGCGATAAGAGCAGTCGAGGCTATTTGCGCTCACAATTCGAGAACATGTGGCGCGCCTACTGCCCGTCGCCCGACACACCGACACAGTCGAGTAAAATCATACGGTTACCCCCGACGTAAGCCGTCACACCAACCGTCACAGTCATCCGGCTCGCGGGTGCCTACGAAATCTCCGGAGCTTGCGATCGGGATTGAGCGGGGCTTCATCGCCTCGGGAATTCGAGCACAAGGTCACGGTGTAGGAGCCCGTTCTGGAATCTCGCGCCCCTTCAGTTGCCTCCTAGTCCAGCGCGACTTAATCGCCCAGCGTCTTGGCCTCCACGCCGAAGCCGACGAATGTCGCAGACCGGCAGTTCTCCCCCTCTCGTGCGGCGGCGCTCAGGGGGAGCGCCCGGTGTGTCCTCGAGATTCATGGGCGCTCCGAGACCGCTCGAGCTGCTCGCGGTCGGCGCGCAGAGGCGCGACGTGCATCGGCGATGGTGATCTGCCAGCTGTTGGCCCTCCGGCGGATCGGGCCAAGACCACAATTGCGCTTGCGAAGGTCGTCGGCGGCGGCGGCCGGGGGCAAGACGGCTAAATTCATGGGCATTTTTCCATCGGCGCTGGGTCTGCGACTGCGGGTCCGCGGCAACCTGAGCACCGAGGATTTTGCCGGCCAGAGATCGGTCGGGACGATCTGCCATTGGATCGACCCGCGTCCCCTGAGACGGTCCCCGCGCGCTTGCTTCGAAGTCCAGTTCCGCTGCGCTTGCCTGAGCCTCGCTCGCACAGCCAACGACCGTAGCGCCTTTCACTCCCCGTCGACGATACCGCTGCCCATGCGGAGTTGCTGGTATCTTGATACCTTCCAGATCGTGCCGTGCGACGTTGCCAGCATTGCGGTGGCGGACCTGAGCCCCGGGGCCTCCGGGGCGGGTCGCACCAGAGGTTGCGCATCTATAAAGAGACGCGCTTACGGACGGAACAAATCATAGCATATTGTTTCAATTGAATTTTATCGACCCTTACAAGCGGTCGGGACCGCCATTCTCCGCTCACTATTTTAGTGGGCCGCCGGGTTTCTGAAAACCGGGGTAAGAGGCCGAAACCCTGATCGCAGGGAGTCTGGAGGACACCGAGGACCACCGCGGCTTCGGAAGCCGCGACGGTAAGTCCGTGCCGGAAGGCGTTACGGCGCGATATGCGCTTGTTCCCTCCTCGGCCCGGTGCTCTTGAGCGCATTCAGTCGGTTTGCCTGAAACTGCCGCCACGAGGTCATTGGCGTCCCAGGTCCCGCGGACGGGTCGGGCCCGACATCCTTTACCGCTTGCACCGTCGGTGGACCGAGCAAGGGATCGAGATGCTCCCGAATCGGTGCCCCGTTGAGCCGGGTGTGCTGCCACAGCCGTTGGGCAATCGCCACCGGGTCGATGCCGGCGGACCTCCGTCGGCCTCAATACCGTTTGATGAACCCCAGAACCTTTTCGTTGAAAATATCCGGATGCTCCCAGGCGATCGCGTGGCCGGAGTCCGGCACTGTGGTCCACTCGTAAGTCTTCAGATGGGCCGCCCAGGCGCGCATCAGCGCCGGCGGCGCGAGGAGGTCGGCGTCGGCCGCCATGACCAGGATCGGCATCGTGACAGCGGCAAGCTTGGCGAAGGTGTTCTGAGTCCGCAGTGGTTGAGATGGCGTGCCGGGCTGTTGCGCGTGCTCTTCGATCTCGATCCAACGCTTGGTGCCCTCCGGTTCGACGCCACGGTAGGAAGGACCGACTTCTCGGTAGACCGCAGCCTGATTGCGCAGCTCGGGAATTTCGACCCGCGCGGTGATGTCCCGCATTTCCTTCTCAGCAAATTGTCCGGTGCTCCCTGCCACCACAAGGCTGCGCAGCCGCTCAGGACGCCATGCCGCATAATCGAGCGAAACGAAGCCGCCGCCCGCCACCCCCACCAGGTGGAACTTGTCGAGCTTGAGATGGTCCACGAGCGCATCGAGATCTGCTGCAACGCTGCCCGGTTGCGGACCGGTCGCAGGATTGGCCAAGCTTTTTCCCCAGCCGCGGCGATCGAAGGCGATGACGCGATAGCCTTCGCGCGCGAAGGCGGCCGCTTGGACCTCCCAGCTCGCGCTGGTGCCGGTGTTGGCGTGCAGCAGCACGATCGGGGTGCCGGTGCCCCCAGTGTCGGTGAACCACAATTTCACGCCAGGAAGGTCCGCATACCCGCCGGAGGTCGAATTCTCGGCGGCGCAAATCCGCAACGGCAGGATCAGCGCGAGGCCAACCACAGCCGCAAGTCCCCACCACCGCCGGCAAGTGCTTTGCATGTTTCGCTCCGTCAAAAGGCAGGGCGCGCGAGCACAACGGCTTGGCGCAGTCGTGTTGGCAGCCCCTGGACCGAAATTACACCAAATTCCCGGATCGTTGGATATGGGTGAATTGATCGGAGAAAAGCGATGGCCTCGAAGCTCGAGCAACTGCGGGAGATGACGGTGGTTGTCGCCGACACCGGCGACATCGAAGCGGTACCTCGCCTCGAACCGCAGGACTGCACCACGAACCCGACCTTGCTGCTCAAGGCGGTGGAGAACCCGGCCTATGCGCACCTCGTCGAGGAGGCGGTGGCCTGGGGCGGCGGCAAGGGCGGCAACCCGGATGCGGTCGCCGCCGCCGTGTGCGACCGGCTTGCGGTGTCGTTCGGCACCGAACTCACCAAGCTCGTGCCCGGCCGGGTGTCGACCGAGGTCGATGCGGATCTTTCCTTCGACACCCGTGCGACCGTCGACAAGGCCCGCGCCGTGATCGCGGCGTATGAGGCCCGCGGCATCACCCGTGACCGCATCCTGATCAAGATCGCCTCGACCTTCGAAGGCATCCGAGCGGCCGAAACCCTCCAACGCGAGCATATCGACTGCAATCTGACCTTGCTGTTCTCTCTGGCCCAGGCGGCGGCCTGCGCCGACGCGGCGGTGTTCCTGATCTCGCCCTTCGTCGGCCGCATCCTCGATTGGCACGTGAAGGCCGGCGGCGGCCCCTATACGGCGCAAACCGATCCGGGCGTGGCGTCGGTGCGCGCCATCTACGCCTACTACAAGACCCACGGCATCGGCACCTTCGTCATGGGGGCGTCGTTCCGCAATGCCGGCGAGATCGAGGCGCTCGCTGGCTGCGACCGCCTCACCATTGCGCCGGCGCTGCTCGATGCGCTCGCGGCGGATCACGGGCAACTCGCACGCCGGCTCGACCCGACGGCCCCGGGCGAGGCGCCGGCGCGGCTCATCCTCGACGAGAGGCAGTTCCGCTTTCTCCTCAATCAGGACGCCATGGCGACGGAAAAACTCGCGGAAGGGATTCGGCTGTTCGTGAAGGACCTGTACGCATTGCGGCTGCTGGTTCGCAATATCCTTCTGCGGGCCGATGCAGCGTAGGTGGCGTGGAGGTCGAAGGCGTCCGACGGAAGCGGCCAAAAAATCGCTGACTTCCGGAAAGCCTGTTGTCCAAATACGTAGGTGAGCGGCGGAACAGGGTTATTACCGGCCTGAACCCGGCCGCAAGCGATCGACGGCAGCCCCGACCGGGGCGCAAACGGATCCGGCGGCGATGGCCGCGCGAACGGCCCCTCTCAGGAGATCGTATGTGGCACCGTATTGACTTGGACTGTCGCCGATGTCGTGGGTAAAAAAAATGAGCCAGCCCGACTCCGCGGCGGACTTCTCGATCCATTGAATAGCGCCGGCGAGGTCAATCGCACTGGAATAGAGCGGAACCGCCTTGAGGTGGCCGGCATCGATTTTGCGGAGGTTGATGCCTGCATAGATGCCACGACAGGTGTCGAACCTCCGTTGCAGCCGCAATTTGCTACGGAAGGAAATGCCTCCGAACGGGTAGGAGAAGTTGCGAGGCGACACCCCCCCGTTCATAACCGCGAGAATCTCCGAATTTCGTCCAAGGTCACGCTCGAGAATGGGCCACCTGTGGGATCTGACATCGCTGTGTGCATAGGTGTGGCAACCGATCTCGTGGCCGGACTCGGCGAGCTTTTCTGCTTGGGACAGGTCCATGATCGGCTCAACGTCACCCTGGCGACCGAGCAAGCCGCCACACAAGTAGAATGTTCCGCGCACGCCGAGGTCTTCCAAAATGGCAGCTCCATGCGTGGCCGCACTAACGGGTGCGTCGTCGAACGTGAATGAGACGGTGGAGCCCATGTCGCGCGCCCGCCACGTAGCGGTATGCACATGCATGGCCAAACGGTATGAAATCTTCTGACGTATGGAGGTCATCCGAAATCTCATGCGCGGCGCTAGTTGAGCGACAAGTCACCATCCCCGGGAGTTGCTTCCCAGCGAGATCTATCTATGTCGTGGCCCCTGAATTTGTAACAATAGGTCGTCACAGGTCGGCTGAGCTTCACGCTGACCGCCCGCGGGACGGCCGCCTCGATCATCCGTGTATAGGGTCGGACCACGATTGAAAGCGCGCGATTTCTCATTGCAAACTGGCGCGCATGCCAGAACAACTCACGTGCAATATCAAGATCAGCATTGAGACAACGGCACTCGAGCAGAAAGTAAGAATGGCTTCTCCATTGCTTCATAGCCAGATAGCCGACTAGCTGCGAACCGGATCTGGCGATGAACACCGCCCGCGTCTGTCTCAAATACCGGGAGCCAAAGTATAGCCAATTGAGCGTCGCTACGTCTCGCCAAGCGTACGTCGATGCAGTCGATGCCCGGCAACACTCAATGCTATGCGAATCTTCCTCTGCAAACCACTCCGTCTTCGCGACCGATAGCGATTCCGACCGGCGGATCGCCCCAAAGGGTAAGGCGAGCCAAAGCGCAATGCATCCTCCTGCGGCGCGCCCGAAGACGTCGGGAAGGCCGGCATATCGGGATATTGCCGCTCCCAACGCGGGGCCATGCCCTAAAATACGCGAATTCGTCTTCAACCAAGGTTCTTCCAGCGATTCCATGCCGAGAGAGCGCCAGAGACCGTAGGCGGCGTCCGTAGAGTCGGCCCCCACCAAAAGATCGCCGTTCGCTTGATCCAAAAATCTTTGTCCAATCGCTTTTGCCAATCCGCGTCCGCGCCAGTTCGGATGAACCGCTACGCTGCCCGTCGCACAGCAGAGGCCCGGCCTTCCATCGATCACATAACGAAGGGGAATGTTCGCGGCGAAAGCGACGAGATTTCCGGAGCCCGAGCGTATGACCCACCCGCGAGGAATGGATTGAATGACGTGCAGGATTGGCCGCCCACCAGTGCGCGAACCACTCCTGCCACATGGCTTTCTCGCAGCCGAACTCGGATATCAAAAACGTAGCGAGCTCTTCCAGATCGTTCGATTGCAACTCGGTCGCGGGGCTGCAAGCCTGCAGGCCGCTTTCACGGGCCCGAAAATCAAACAAAGTCATGAGCGTAGGCCCATTGCCTCGGAGAGCGGCATGTCAGCGTGCAAGAGGCGAATGAATATCGGATACAGCGACAAAAGCAAAATAGAAGCGTCGTATTTTATCCAAAAAGTGTTTGTTAATACTAATGAACGAGAGAACAAAGCATAAACTGAAGTCGCGGAAATTCATGCCAAAGGTGCTTTTTCGAAGCGGGGTGGTTTGATTTCGCAAGCTCGGGTGATCGGCGTTCCTGCAACGTGGCACGTGCGCCGACCGGATCAGTGTCACGTCGCTGGCGCTCCTGCCGATAGGGCCACGCCCGAGGGCGCCTCAGTGATCGTTCGCAATACGAAGTGGTGGCCGCAGTCGGCCCGGCGCTCGCACGAAGTGTCCCGTTTGCAACAGCCTGCAATATTCTCGCTCCGTCACAACCGAGCGCCTGGAATCGCCATGATCGCCGCAATGATGGTTCGACGCTTCCCTTGCGGAGTCGATGTTGAAGGCTTGGCGCCGCGATCGTTGGAGCATAAGGGGTGATCGGCATGTGGTGGGTTTATTTCCGTCGCGGCGACGAACTTGTCGGAGCGGCGATCATCGAGGCACCGAGCCTTTACCATGCGCGCACCCGCGTCGCAGTTCGCGGGATTGGCAGACCGGGAGATTTTAGCGAAGGGAAAGAGGTCGGGACCGAGCAGGCCTCCCTAATTCCGCATGATTGCATCGGCAGGCTGCTTTCTCCGGAGGAAGCGCGGCAGCTACCACAACCTTCTGCCATCTGTTGACGGGGCATTTTATGCGGGACCCGTTGATCAGAGCGCACCGATATCGGAAAGTTGCGACCGAGTTCTCCAACTTTGCCAAAAGTGCGCCCTCCGATTTCCCTCGCAGCTATTATCGGCGTATCGCTGAGCGGTACCAATTGCTGGCAGATGGCGAATTGGGATGGGGGCCAAAGGCCGCGGCCATGCCGATACCGAAGCGTTCCGTCAAAGTGTGGGCAATTCGGGAGTTGTCGGGCAAAAAATATTTCGAAGTTTTGTTGGATGACGGTACGAGCGCGCGGATCGACTTCCTCGAAGGGGCGACGACGCAGGCGTCATTCGTCGCGCTCAGCCGCGCGTTCGGTCAGAGACTGGGATCCTGCAGCATCGTTGCCATGAATGAACTGGCTCTGTTCGATGAAGGCGACAGGCTTTCCGACGAGCAAAAGCGTGAGCTTTTGAAAAATCTAGGTAACCCCTTGAGCAGCGCGAACGCCCAGTCGTGGTATCGAACACCGGATGTTGCGACCGGCGCGGAGAAGTCCGCGCAAGTAGCCCCCGGCTAGGACAAAATCAATCGAGCCTATGGATCACCGGCCCGCTCGGCGGCATGACGCTGCCGGTCTTTGATCATGCTGAGATACCCGGAAGCAATATTGAGGCTCGGACCTCGGGACACCGACGATTCGCTCTCACTTCCCGTTCTTGCGTGCATTCAGTGCCCTCAACACCTTGTAACAAAGACGCTCAGGATCGACTTCGCCGGCCTTCACGAGTTCAACGATCTTTGAAGACACGATTCCTGTGCGAGCATCAGCCGTACTGTGAAGTCCCAGCGCATCGCACACCATTTGAAATGCCCTGCGCATGGCCTCCATGAGGTCCAATTCGGCAACCTGATTCTCGACATCATCCGGCACAGACATGGCGGCCCCGGCCATCAAATAAATCATCGATCCAGTGGAAAGCTGACGCTCCTGGCCGCCGACGAACGCGAACCGGCCTCAACGATGGGTGGTTTTAGTTCCCGAATGGTAACCCGCCATAACCTGCCGGCGGCGCGCCGCCGGTCCCGATGAATTGTCTGGACGGTTCCGGTAAAATCCTTGACTTGGCCTTCGACGGTTACACCAGTGATCGTAATCGGATCCTGAAATTCCCACGACTGGATGCAACGCCGAACTTCATTCTCGAGATCATCGCTGATGTAGAAGGAGGTCATCGCCCACTCCCGGTCTCCTGGCCGGCGACGAAACTCCCGAATATTTCGCCCGGATGTGTGACCTAATCCGGCGCTCCAAGCAAGAAATGAGGCTTCGTCTTTCAGAATTTTCAAGAGCGTTGCGCGCGGGACACGGTGGCTTGAATCGCTGCGCTCAGCGCCGATCGGTCGCGTGCAGTATCTGGCCATCGATGAGGCAGCGTCCTCTCAAAAGGTGTGCGCAGGGGGCCTTGCGTGCAAGGCACTCGGATCGAGAGCGCTTGGCAAGACCCAGGCTTCAAAGCCAGAGATGAGGCACGCGCAGCGAGGCGGCTGTAGGACAGAAACCCCATTTATCGTCATGGGCCGCTCTATTCAGTGGGTCGTCGGTGGCTCCACTCTCGGGGCCTCCCAGTTGCTCCGAGATGCTGATCAATACCAAGCTGCAGAGACGCTCGGGATCGATCTCGCCAGCCTTCGCCAGCTCGATGATTTTCGCGACGATCAGGTCGGTCAAGGGATCGTTGGCGTCCGCCTTGAGTTGCAGGACATGGCAGGTTTTTCGGAACGCTTGCCGCATGGCATCCGTGAGTTGCGGCTCTAAAGTATGATCCTCGATACCCTCTGAAATTGGCATGACTGTTCCCCGCAGGCGCCAGATCATTGGACCTGTGGAGCGCTAGGTGCAAATCAATTTCGCATTAACGTCGCGCTCTCGTGACAGGAGAATTTCGGAAAACGTGCAATGAACGTGTGGCCGGCAACCGAGGTCGAGCCGCGGCCGGGGCGCCATGGCGCGGGGGCGCGTTCGGAGTTGGATTGAGTTTGCTCGTGCGCGCCGAGCGGTGAAGGCTAAGCCTGCGCCGCCTCAATTCGCCCCGCCGGCCGACCCCAGTACGTTGAAGGATTCCTCGAGCTGCGGGCTCATCGGGATGTCGAGCCGTTCCCCGTTCGGCAGTCGGGATTCGAACCATTTCGCATAGATTGGGCCGATGTCGCGGGCAATCACGAGATTGCGGATTGCGCGCTCGACAGCGTCTCCGAGCTCCGGTTCGTTGCGGCGGAATGCGATTCCATAGGGGTCGTAGGACAGGAACTCACCCGCCACCTTGAACTGGCTCCGGGAACGGTGCAGAGCGATCAGTCCATAGAGCAGGACATCGTCGGTTGCGAAGGCGTCGACCTTGCCTTCCGCCAGCAGGCGATAGAGTCCTCATGGTCGGCACCTTCCACGAGCGTGATGCCGAGGCTGAATTTCTGGTCGAGGGTCTTCAGCGCCTGGGCATTGGTGGTGCCCCGTGTCACCGCCAGCTTGCGTCCCTTGAGATCGCGAAAGTCGCGCCAAGCGGCCGCGACCGGCACCATCACCTTGGTGCCGCTGACGAAGATCATCGGCGAGAAGTCCGACGCGTTTTCGGCGCTCGAGATTGTTGGTCGTCGATCCGCATTCGAGATCGATGCGGCCTTCGACGATCGCCTCCAGCCGGTCGTCCGACGTCACCTTCACGAAGTCGACATTGAGAGCGTCGCGGTCGAGCGTGCGCGCGATCTCTTCGACGATCGCGTTGCAGATGTCGATGCTGTAGCCGACCGGGCGGCCCGATCGGTCGAGAAAGGAGAACGGGATCGAAGCCTCGCGATAGCCGATCCGCACCACTCCCGTTGTTTTGACGCGGGCGAGCGTGCCGGAAACGGTGGCCGGATCCATTGCGTCGAATTGGGCGAAGCTCGCGGGCGCCGTCGACAGCACCGCAGCGCCGATCAGGCCGATGCGGATGATGCGAGCCCAACGCCGAGCGTCCGATGCCAGTCATGGCCACCTACTCCGCCGGGGCCGGGCGTGCCGGAGCCGGGCGGCACGGATGCTCCAGCGCCGCGCCTTCGTCGATGCCGGGCTGTTCCGGACGCAAGTTGCCTTCCCATTTGGAGACCACGGCCGCGGCCACCGAATTGCCGACCACGTTGGTCGCACTGCGTCCCATGTCGAGGAACTGGTCGACGCCCATGATCAGCAGCAGGCCCGCTTCGGGGATGTTGAAGGTCGACAAGGTCGCGGCGATCACCACCAGCGAGGCCCGCGGCACGCCGGCCATGCCCTTCGAGGTCATCATGAGGAGCAGCAGCATGGCGATCTGCTCGCCCCAGCTCAAGCTGATGCCATAAGCCTGCGCGATGAACAGCGTCGCGAAGGTGCAATACATCATCGAGCCGTCGAGGTTGAACGAATAGCCCAGCGGCAACACGAAGCTCGCGATCCGGTTGGGCACGCCGAATTCCTCGAGCCGCTCGAGTGTCTTGGGGTAGGCGGCCTCGGAACTCGCGGTCGAAAATGCGAGCAGGATCGGCTCGCGCACGAGGTGGGCGAGGCGGAACGCCCGCGGGCCGATCAACGAGGAATCCGGCGGCGAAGATCGACCGCCCACAGCACCGCAAGGGAGAGGTAGAAGCCCCCCATGAACTTGCCGAAGGTGAAGAGGATGCCGAGGCCGTTGGTGGTGACCGTCGCGGCGATGGCGGCGAACACCGCGAACGGCGCCGCCTTCATGACGTAGCCGGTGATCTCCAGCATCATGTGTGCGACCTGCTCGATCACTTCGGTGAGTTGCTTGGCGCGGTCGCCGAGCGAGGCGAGCGCGACGCCGGCGAAGATCGCGAACACGACGATCTGCAGGATCTCGTTGTTCGCCATCGCCTCGACCACGGAGCGCGGCGCCAGATGGGTGACGAACTCCTTGAGCGACAGGCCCGAGGTCTTGAGGTTGGTGGCGACGCCCGGCGTCCGGCACCGGCAGCCCGAGGCTGACGCCGGGCTGCAGGAGATTGACCATGACCATGCCGAGGAACAGCGAGACCAGTGAGGCGGATACGAACCAGCCCATGGTCTTCGCCCCGATCCGACCGAGCGAAGAAGTCGCGCCCATATGGGTGATGCCGACGATGAGCGTCGAGAGCACGAGCGGCGCGATGATCATCTTGATGAGGCGCAGAAAGAGATCGGTGACGAGTGAAATGTATCCGGCGATCGCCGCCTCCGTCTGCCGGATCGGGATACGCAGTGTTACAAGCCGTAGCCGACCACGATACCGAGCAGCATCGCGATCAAGGATCAAGGTCGTGAAATGCTTCGGCATTGCCTACTCCCCGCCGCTGCAAGGCGCAGGTTGATCAATGTTCCCGGCCGCCTGGGCAAGATGGTCGCTTTGGTTGCCGTCAGCAAGGGGAGGCGGCTGCGGGGCGATCTCGGCGGGGTCGCGATGGCGACGTTGTTCGTGCGCAGTCTCGTCGACACCACTGTCCGGCGGGCAGCCCACCATGGCGTACTTGAACAACAACCGCATCAATCGTCGGCGCAAAGCCCGCGGTGGTGAATGGCGCCGTCGGTGACGGTCGCGCCGTTGGGGGCGATGTCATTCGACGAAGTCTCGGTTCCGGTATGGATGAGGCCGTCGCGCAACCAGATCAAACCACAGACAAATAGATGTTCGATCCACTTGAGATTGTCGGCCTCGACCGAAGCTTCGGATTGGCCGCCCAATTCTCCGGCAATCTCCGCCGCGGAACGCCTTCCGTCGCTGAGCATCAGAATATGCGCGGTCAATCCATCGACAATCAATGGCTGCCGCCGTTTGCCGCCGGAACTCCCAAAAGCAGCGATATGACTGGGACCGGGCCTCGTCACGGCGGGAAAGTCCGCGGCGGTTCGCGCGCCCAGGAAATCCGCCACGTCGTAATCGAACGCGAGGATGCGGAGTTGCGGATCGCGAACCGGCACCAGTCCGGCAAGACCATCTTCGGGCATGGCCCATTGTCGCGAGCACAGCCGAAACAGCGGGTCTCGCACCGCTGAAGGATCGGTCTGTCCGCCTTGGTCTTCTGCCGCCGCGATGGCAATTTCGATCTGGACCGCAGCAGCCAGCGGCCGCAGAGCGTTGCGGCCATCGGCGACGGCCTGTTCGACGGCGTCCAATATCCGATCTGCGGACGCCGGATCGATCGCCCCCGCCGGAACCGACGCATTGTTTGCGTCCTGGTTCCCGAAGGGGTGGCCGATCGCGGCTGCGACGAGTTGCGTGAGCGGAAAGCGGTTCTCACGCGAGGCTGCACCGACCGTGGGGCTGCGGGCCGCGTGCGAGATTTTCTGCCGTGCGGCGGCGGCTTCGAGCGTACGTTCGAGAGTCTGCGGGAACGGTATGTCCCGCTGGAGCTCGAGGGCAAACCGACGCCCCCGCGCGCCAATCGCCATTGCCGCCTTCGGATTGCGCACGATGGCGGCGAGCGCCCCGCTCAAAGCGTCGACATCGTTCACGTCTTCGATCGCGATGCATCCGTAGCCGTGGGGCAGCCGTTCATGTGAGGGAAGCTTTCGAATGACCTCGGTCGCGCCCACCAGACACGTGCCGGAAAGAAGAACTTCGCGCGGGATCAGGGGGGTGTGAAATGCGATCGGGAATCCCTGCTCGAGGCAGCAGACGGCCAAACAGCTTCGCAGGAATTCGGGGACACGCCAATGAGGAAGGAACGGGATTTGGAGGACGCGGTCCGCAAGGCCGAGTCCATCGACCCGCGCGCGGAACTCCGTTTGCAAGGTCGACGCGCCATGCGCGAGCACGACCAGTCCCACGTCCACTCCGGCCGACATCAGCCGGTGCATCGCGGCGAGCAGCGCGAAAGATCCTTTGCGCTCGCCGAGCTTTCCGTAAAGCCCGAAATAGGGGCGGTCCGCGGCAAGATTGCCCCAAATGAGATTGCTGAACTGCGGATCTGCCGTTGCCTCGGCCCGCAACGCAGCGATATCGAGCGTCGGCCCTACAGGCGTGAACAGGTGCTCCGGCACGACGAAGTCGCCGCCCCGCACGATGCGGTCGGGCGACACGCCGTGTTGGACCGCGCGTTCGGCGACGGCGCCCATCGCCACCACGGCCTCGGCGGAGCGCAGCACGTGATCGTAAAGCAGTTCGAGTTGGGGATGGTGCCAAAGGCGCCCGGCATCGCTTCCCGCCATGCGGACCACATGCGGCAGGCCGGTCATCTGGGCGGCGAGCAATCCGGCTACCCCATAGGGTTCGAGATAATGCGAATAGATGACCTCGAATGGCCGTTCGGAATGCACCCGCGCCGCCGTGGCGGCGAGCTTGGAGACAAATGGACTGGCCATCGGAATGTAGGACTGCGAGCGATCGGCCGGGTCGGTCCAGTGCACCGTCACCGAACCGCTGTCGTGCGCCGCCGCGCATCGCTCCCAGTCCTGCGCACGCATCAGCATCCGGAACGGCGCAACCGCCTCCTTGGCGTTGGTCACCACATGAACCTCGTGGCCGAGCGCGGCAAGACCGTGGGCGCTCCAATAGGTCCGCATGCTGACGCCGCCCTGTATGGGCGGAAACTTGCCGATGATGCAGATCCTCACCCGCGCACCTCGACGAGCCCGAATTGCGCGAGCTCGTTCACCAGCGCATCCACCACCGGCGCCGCACCAAGCTCGGATCGATCGATCCAATCGTCGAGGGTTCCGAGCACATCGAATACGACAGGCGGCATTTCGAATATTTTCGGATGCTCCGCGCCGGGCGGAATGACGATCGCAAGCGGCGTGTCACGCCTGACCCGCGCAGCTTCCTCGGCATCTTCTTCGACAATAGGCCGAATGTTGTAAGCGCAACGCAGAAGAACGATATCGGGGTGCCGGCGGATGGCGTTGCGTCGCGGTTGTCTGCCGCGCGTTGGCTCGTTCTGTGAAGCTCTGATGCCGGCGCGGAGCCTTGCACATGCGAATTCGCAGGCTGCTAAATCGTCCAAATATGGCGGCTCCGGGGGCTCGCCGCGCCAGCGGGCGCACAGAAAATCATAGAACTGACGTGCATTTTCGATGCGAGTGATGTCGGTTGGGGGCCAGGCCTCGACGAACTCACGCACCATGGCCACCCGGTCGGCCCCCAGCAGCCGAAAGGTCTTGGGAAACACCGCGACGATCTTTTCCATGCGCTTCTCTTGCGAAAAGCGCGCTTCGAGGTGAAGCATCCGGCGGTCGATCCCTTGCAGGGATCGATCGAGTGGCGCGTCGTTTTCCTCGCCGAATATGGCGCCGCTGCTCGTCAGATATTCCAGCAGCCTAACCTGTCGATCCAACAGACGCGTGGTCATGGGTGCTCTCGGAATATCGGCCGGCGGTTCGCGCCCGGATGCGGGCGACATCGTCCAGGATTTCGTCGACCGCGTCGAGTCGATCGTCGCGTTCGAGGATGATGGCGGCGGGCGTGTGGCGCGCGAGAATATGGTCGAGGAGATCGAGCGCCTCATCGGGCACCGGATGGGAATGGGAGTCGGCGAGAAACGTCCGCTGGAGAAAGCTCTCGCGCAAAGTCACGCCACCCGCCAGGTGAATCTCCTGCACCAAGCCGTCAGGCAAGGCATCGAGAAATTCGCAGGGATCGAAGCCGTGATTGCGGGAATTCAGGTAAAGGTTCTCGACATCGAGGAGCAGTCCCGCTCCGGTCTCCCGGCAGATCAGATTGAGAAAATCAGCATCGGACATGTCCGAATCCGGCCACTCGAACAAGTAGGTGATGTTCTCCAGCAGGAACGGGACAGGAATTCGCGACTGGACCGTTCGGACCTTCGCGATGATCGATTCGGCAACCGCTTCGGTCTTCGGCACGGGCAGCAAATTCGCGAGGTCGCGGCCGGGGACCCGGGTGAAGGCCAAATGCTCGCTATAAGCAGGCGCTCGGAGGCGCTCCACGACCGCTGCGACTTTATCCAGGTAGGCGAGGTCGAGGGGCACGTCGGTGCCGATCGAAAGCCCGATCCCATGTGCGGTCAGGGGAATCCGACCGACCAGATCGAAGATTGCAGCGCCGTGGCTTTGCCGCCACCAATGCAGTGGTCCACGGTGATCTCAAGGACGTCGAAATGTTCAAGGTTTTCGCGCGTCCATTTATCGATGGGCGCACGGTACCCGATGCCAATAGCGGGACCTTGATGGCAACGCGTCATCTAGCCGGCCCAAATCTGCACCCGCAACCGCCGTTCAATCGATGATCTCCTCGGCTGCCTGCAGCATGATCCGCGGCACCGTGAGGCCAAGCGCTCTGGCGGTCTTGAGGTTGAGGATTAACTGAAATGTCGTCGGCAACTGGACCGGCAGATCGCTCGGATTGGCTCCCTTGAGGATACGGACGGCGTAAAGGCCGATCCGCTGGTAAGCCCACGTCAGCGTGGGACCATAACTCATCAGTCCACCGGACTCGACATACTCGCGCCATGGGTAGATCGTGGGAACGCCATGGCGCGCGGCGGCCGCGACTATTTGAGCGCGCCGAGGCGTAAAGAACGGATCGGCGTTGACCGAAAGCGCGGAAGCGCGCTGTCGAACGGCTGCGACGAAGGCCGCCTCAATTTCGCCTTCGGTACTGGCTCCAAGCACAAGCAGTTTAACGCCGAGTTCGCGCGCTGCCACCTCCATGGCTTCGATTTCGATCTTGGGTATGGCCCCTTTTGGATTTACGAGCATTGCAATCAAATCGACCTTCGGCACCAGGTTATGCAGCATCTCCAAGCGTTTCTGCGCCATCTCGGTCGTGTACACGCTGACCCCCGTCGCATTGCCGCCCGGGTGGCTGAGACTCGTCGCCAGGCCGACGCTGATCGGGTCGAAACCGGCAATGAAAAGAATCGGAATTGTCTGGGTGGCGGCCCTTGCAGACAGTGCGGTTGTGAGGCCTCCGCTCGCGACGATCAGGGTCACCTTGCGGCGAATTAGATCGGACACCAGTTCCGGCAGCCTCTCGTATTTGCCTCCTGCCCAACGATATTCAATTGCGACGTTCAGGCCTTCGACAAAGCCACTTTCATTCAGACCCCGATGAAACGCCATAATTGATGGCTGGATTGCCCCGCCCGGACCAGCGCTGCTGCTGCTGATGAAGCCGATCACCGGCAGGGCCGACTGCTGAGCATTCGCATGCCGCAGCCCTGCTGCCGCCAAGCCGCAAGCAACGCCAATGACATCGCGCCGTCTCATTTCGGCTCGCAAATGGAGGACAGAATTCCTGATAGCAAAATCATAGCATGCCTGTGTTTGAACGCATAGTTCGCAGTGCACCACTGTCGCAGTGCATCACCCACGGGCTACCAAAAGGCCAGCCGTGTCAGCGTGTTGAGAAAATCAAAAGCCCATTGATTCAACGGGTTGGCTCACGGGCACTGCAACATGCCGCGAAACGCCGGCTTTCTCTTGATGAGGCAGGGGGGCTGAACTTCGAACTGCATTCGCCAATGACGCATTTGGCTGATCCGATCGCAAGGAACGCCGGACCCCGACTTTTGTCGGGTTTGCACCCCAAATCCTGCTTCACACCACGCAAATTAAAGGCTACTATAACGTGTGTCCGTGCAAGTTGCACCCTGTGCCCGTTCATTTGACGATCGACCTGTGAGTCCGCTTTCATCGGTGTGGGCGAACGACGACTGACAACAAGTGATACCAATTTATTAGCAGAGAGGATCTGATGAAAACGACACCGCAGCAGACAAAAGCAGACGTTAAGTCATGGTGCCCGCAGCCGCGAGGTGATGAGCAACCGGGCCACCATCACGAAATCCCTGCGTTGGATAATGAAAATGCAGCTAAGACAAATGGATATGCCCAGAATCGGCAATTGACCCAGGCAATTGTTGACGCCTTTCACAAGATCAAGCCAATCGACCCCGTTGTACCCGGAGTCCCCGACTCCGGCCCGAGGTTTGTGATTCAGTGGCGGATTTTCCCGAACGCATCGAATCCCATTGCCGCGGATCCCAATCAATGCGGTTGCGGGTGCACCTGTGGCTGCACCTGATGCGGCTGCAGTGCCGACGGCCCCAAGTGGCGGCGCCACTTGGCCAAGGCGACGGGTAGAGCGATGATGGGTTTTGTCCCGCGGCTGAGGCGCGGCTATCTTAGGTATCGGAATTCGGCGGATATCGATGTCTGATCCAGCCATAGGCAGGTGCCGCCACTGTGAGGGCAGCGCCTACGGAGGAGGCAATTCCTGAAGCGGGCGGAACATATGGCTCAACTTGTTTCCGTCGAGATCTCCTTTATGGCAGTCAGAGCAACCCCTAGCCTGTTCAAATGTCTCCAGCGTACTATCGGCCAATATGGTGTTACCGAATGCTCCATCCCAAGTCGTTCCGACCAGCATGTAATTTCTGCGCACATCGTCGCGCGGCAACAGCTCCCGAATGCGGTTGTTCATTGAGATGACCTGAGTGTTTCGATCGAGAATGTCGTCGTCCAAGGGACGGACGCCCCAGGCATTCACCCGGCAGGTGTCGACCGGCCCGATGGTCTCGCCAGGGAGGGCATCGATGTCAGAATTGACGGACTGCATTCGTGGCTTGATTGGAAGCGCACAGCCATGCTTGGAAAAGAGCCAGGTACCATTGGGATTCGGGTCGACTTTTACGGTTTGGCCGCTCGCGTTCTTGTAGGAGTAAGTAGCCATGGGCGTGTTGTCGATATGCTCGAAGGTTGTCCAGATCAGTTTTGAAGTTGCATTCGCGCTTCCGACGATATGCAGACCCACCAGGGCCAGTTTTCCTTCTTTGAATTGTCCAGTGAATGTCCATTTGGTATTCGATGGGTTGACGGTGTAGGTTGGGATCTCCGCAGTCACGGTAATGTATTTGCTCGTATCCAACCCGTCGGCTTCGACCCATGCTGATTTTACTTCGACGATCAAAGCATTTTGATCGCCGAACGTGGTCCCATAAGGTGCGGCGAAGCGCAGGATAGAATCCAACTCCTCCTGCGTGATCGGAAAGCGGGTAGGAATGGGCAGTATCGCCCCGGTTTTTTTGCCCGTTAGAAAGTACGCATAAACGTCGTTGACCTGGGTTTCATAGTACACCGGAGAATTGTTCGTCGCCGCCATCAAAACATATCCCATCCCCGCTTGCCCTGACTCCATCGGCTTGGATCTCAGCAAATCGAATTTGACGCGGTGGTCCTGATTGCGTGTCATGGTCCGGCGACCGTCCGGCGGCATTGGGGGCGACACGGCATAGAAATCCGACGAATGGAACATCCTTCCACCATTGCCTTCCGGAGAGGTCAGCCAAAGAAACATCCGCTCCGCCCATTGGTGGAAGTCGCAGTCTTGCTCGCGGTAGATCAGACTATTCGCGGGCGTGGCCCCAGCGTTGGTGGTGACGGTTCCTCCAAACCAATTGGCGAAAACTGCTTGATCGACCGTGCAAATCTGCATGGCGTCAGCCGGCAGGTCTTGCGCACGCGCACACCCGCCGGAATACGTGAGCGCCAAAACAGCCAGCACAAGGGATTTACGTGTTAAGGATGGGTCGCCGCCTTTGGGATTGGTACATTTCGGATTGGACCAAAAAGCAGCCTTGCTGCCGATATTCATCGCGCCCTCCCTGCTTCGGGGGTTAAGATAGCATGGCAATGCCATTTTCGCATTATCAGTGGAGCATCGGATTCCGACATACGCAATACCGGCCTGCCGACCAGGCCGTTATTTTTGAGCGTTTCAACGGGCGCGGGCGTGCCGCACCTTCTCGTGTTAAGTCTGACGGTGGCGACGGACATACTTGTCCGCGTCGGCGAGGTGATCGAATGAGAATACGGGAGGTCAAACCACGCGCTGCGTCGCAACCGACTATCGCGCCGCGCCCTCGCGGACAGCTGTTTCGCAAATATGTCGGCCTCTTCGTTGCCGTCGTGTGCGCCGCCTTGTTTGCCAACGGTCTCCTGGATATCTGGTTCTCTTTCCGGGAACAAAAGGTTCTGCTGATACGAATTCAACAGGAACAAGCCAAATCTACGGCGGCGAAGATCAGTCAGTTCATCAAGGAAATCGAAGGCCAGTTGGCATGGGCGACGCAGCTCCCCTGGAGCACCGATGACCTCGACGAATGGCGTTTTGATGCGGTGCGCCTGTTGCGTCAGGTGCCCGCCGTGACCGAGGTCGCCCAGCTCAATTCCGCAGGACGCGAACAAATCCGCGTTTCGCGGCTTACCAAGGATGTAGTCGGCAGCCAAACCGATTATTCGCGCGACCCCGCTTTCGTCGAGGCCGAGGCCAACAAGATCTATTATGGGCCGGTCCATTTTCTTCGCGAATCCGAGCCTTACATGACGCTCGCGATGGCTGGAGTTCGCCGCGATTACGGCGTGATCGTCGCGCAGGTGAACCTCAAGCTCATCTGGGACGTGGTGTCTCAGATTCAGGTGGGCGTCCGTGGGCGCGCCTATGTCGTCGATCTTGAGAACCAGTTGATCGCCCATCCGGACATCAGCATGGTACTGCGCAACACCGATGTGTCAGGGCTCTTGCAGGTCCGCACGGCCCGGGCGGAAGGCTCCGCGGTGCCACCTGAACAGCATCTGGTGACTGACGACATCGAAGGCCGGCAAGTGCTGAGCGTGCATGCTCCGGTGGAATTGCTCGGATGGCTGGTCTTCGTCGAACTGCCGGTGAATGAGGCCTATGCGCCGCTCTACGGCTCGATTCTGCGTTCCGGTGCGTTACTCGTCGCGGCTCTCACATTGGCGGCACTCGCCGGCCTCTATCTCGCACGTCGAATGATCATACCAATCCGCGCGTTGCGTGATGGCGCCATCCGCATCGGCCGGGGCGACCTTGATCAGCGGATCAGCATCCAAACCGGCGACGAATTGGAGGCGCTGGGCGATCAATTCAACAGCATGGCGGCGCAGCTCCAGGATTCCTATGCGACCCTCGAACGCAAGGTCGAAGACCGGACCCGCGAACTCGCCCAGTCGGTCCGGGAGCTTCAGGCGCTGGGCGAGGTCAGCCAGGCCGTGAATTCCACGCTCGACCTCGAAACCGTGCTCGATACCATCGTCGCCAACGCGGTGCAGTTGTCCGGCACTGACGCCGGCACCATCTACGTGTTCGACCAGGCAAGCAGCGAGTTCCAGCTCAGCGCGACCTATGGCATGAGCGAGGAATTGATCGCATCGCTCAAGGCACATCATACCGGGTTGTCCGAAGCGCTCGCGCAGGCGACCGAGCGACGTGCCCCCATGCAGGTCGCCGACCTGCGCGATGAACCGTCCGCGCCGCGGCAGGCTGCGGTGCGGCAGGTCGTACTCGAAGCCGGCTACCGGGCGCGCATGATCGTACCGCTGCTCGGCGCCAATCGCGTCGTCGGCGCCCTCGTGGTGCGGCGAAAGGCGCCCGGCGAGTTTCCGAAGCGGACTGTGGACCTGCTGCAGACCTTCGCGGCGCAATCGGTGCTTGCGATTCAGAACGCGCGCTTGTTCCGCGAAGGCGAGATCAAGAGCCATCAACTCGAAGTGGCAAGCCAGCACAAGTCGCAGTTCCTCGCCAATATGAGCCACGAGCTGCGCACGCCCTTGAACGCCATATTGGGCTATACCGAGCTCATGCTCGACAACATCTATGGCGACATGGCGCAGCGCATGCGCGGCGTGCTCGAACGCGTGCAGACCAATGGCAAGCACCTGTTGGGCCTGATCAACGACGTGCTCGACCTGTCCAAGATCGAGGCCGGGCAGCTCACGCTTTCGCTCGAAGATTATTCGATCGCGGATGTCGTTCAAAACGTCGTCACCGTGGTCGAGCCGTTGGCGACCGAGAAGAGCCTGGCACTCAAGATCGATCTGCCGACCGCCCTGCCGACCGCCCACGGCGACCAGCGGCGGCTCACCCAGGTTCTGCTCAACCTCGTCGGCAATGCCATCAAATTCACCGACTCCGGCGAGATCGCGATCAAGGTTGCCGCCGGGCAACGGCGCCTATACGCTCTCGGTGTGCGACACCGGACCCGGCATCGACCCCGCCGACCAGAGCAAAATCTTCGAGGAGTTCCAGCAAGCTGACAGCTCCTCCACGAAGGCGAAGAGCGGGACGGGGCTCGGCCTGTCGATTTCCCGGCGCATCGTCGCCATGCATGGCGGTCGAATCTGGGTGAAGTCCGCACCCGGCCGCGGCTCGACATTCTTCGTCAAGGTCCCAGTCAGTGTCGAACAGCAAGTGGGGCACATATGACCAGACGCGTTCTCGTGGTCGAGGATCAGGAGGATAATCGCGCAGATTCTTCGCGATCTTCTCGCCCATGCCGGGTACGAAGTCGTCGAGGTTGGCGACGGCGAGAAGGCGCTGCCGCGCCGCTGCCAAGCACCATCCCGATGTGATCCTCATGGACATTCAGCTACCGCTTCTCGACGGCTACGAGGCGACGCGCCGCATCAAAGCCGATCCGACCCTGAAGCACATCCCGATCATCGTCATCACGTCCTATGCATTGAGCGGCGACGAGACCGAAGCCCGCGCCGCCGGCTGCGACGCCTATGTGGCAAAGCCCTTCAGCCCGAGGGCGCTGCTCGCTAAAATTCGCGAATACGCGCCTTGAGCCGCCACCAGGGGCAAGATCATGCACGACCCGCCGCGCATTCTGATCGTCGACGACAACGAAGCCAACCGCGATATCCTCGCGACGCGGCTCGCGACCCAAGGTTATGCGCTGTGCGAAGCCGCGGATGGCGAGGAGGCGATCGCCGCCGCCAAAACACTTCTGCCGGACCTCATCCTGCTCGATGTGATGATGCCGAAACTCAACGGATTCGAGGTTTGCCGCCGCCTGAAAAGCGACGCTACGCTTCCTTTCATGACCATCATTCTGGTTACCTCCATGGTCGACACCAAGGACATCGTGGCAGGATTCGACGCTGGCGCCGACGAATATCTGACAAAGCCGGTGGACCAAGCCGCGCTTCTGGCCAGGGTACGATCGGTTCTGCGCCTGAAGGCGCTCCAGGATCGCGTGCTGGCGCAGGCAGCCGATCTCGCGACCTGGAACCGGACCCTCGAGCAGCGGGTGGCCGAACAGGTTGCCGAAATCGAGCGCATCGGGCGGTTGAAGCGGTTCCTTCCACCGCAGATCGCGCAACTCGTGGTCTCGTCGGGGCACGAGGGGATGCTGGAAAGTCATCGGCGCGAGGTCACGGTCCTGTTCTGCGACTTGCGTGGCTTTACGGCCTTCTCCGAACTCGCGGAGCCCGAGGAAGTGATGTCGGTGCTGCGCGAGTATCACACCGCGCTGGGCGTTCTCGTCGATAAATTCGAGGGCACGGTGGAGCGCTTTACCGGCGATGGGCTCCTCGTCATCTTCAACGACCCGCTGCCATGCATCGAACCGTCGATTCGCGCCGTGCAAATGGCGCTCGAAATGCGCGACGAGGTTGCGAAACTTTCGTTGAAATGGAGCCGCTCCGGGCACGACATCGGCTTTGGCATCGGCATCGCGCACGGCCATGCAACACTTGGAACCATCGGATACGAAGGGCAATTCCAGTATTCGGTGACGGGCAACGTGGCAAATCTCGCCTCCAGACTCTGCGATGAAGCAAAGAATGGACAGATCCTGATCGACATCAACGTGCTCGACGCGGTCGAAAAGCGGGCGGACATCGAGTTCTCGGAAGAGTTGGTCCTCAAGGGCTTTAGCCGACCCGTGCAAGCATTCAACGTGCGCGAGCTGCGGCTGTAAGCGCAGAGACTAAGGCGTCTGGGGCGCCCTCGACAGCGAATTCTCGCTCCAAGCCAGAAACCCGGTCCGGCCGCATTCGTCGAAATCCGCACGGGCCTCGCCGCGCCCTCAGAAATCCGGCTTCTCCGCCATCGGCATGTGATAGTCGAAGAGATTCGTATTGTTCTCGGCGCAGATCTTTTCGTAGGGCTCCTGCTCCACGCGTCGATAGCGCCGCATTCCGGTCCAGGGTTCGTAGAAGGCGTCGGGGTCGTCGACCGTGAAGACGACTTCCATCGCCTTGCCACCATCGACCACTCGCCAGCGCTCCACGACATGCAGCTTCTCGGTATGCGGGGTGCGGTAAACGTCGACGACCGTCTTGTCGTTCATGCCGATGGTGTCGACGACGAGGGTATCTCCTTCGTAGTGGCCAACCGACTCGCCGTACCATGACGGCTTCAGATTGGCCGTGTGGGGCACGTCCATGTAGACCCGCCGGACCTGATTGTCCTCCCTCCAAACGATCCAAACCTCCTTGGGAGTTTGGAGGAACACGAGGGGGTCCGGTCCGCCGTAGCCCATGAAGAAGGGAACGCCCGCCGGCATGCAGCTCGATTGCGGTTGTCGACGCCGTTGGGAATAAACGGATACACGGGATCGCTGACGATCGGCGGCAGGCGGCCCGGAACGGGCTCATAGAACGGACCGCCGCCGTTCAGTCCGACCCACCCGGCCAGATTCGCGGAAAAATCCGGCGGAGCCGCGGGTTGTTGTGCCACGGCCGATGCAAGCGGCACCGCCGCCAAAAAGCCCGCCAAGAAGCCCACCGGGATTCGTTCTCTCAAGGTGAACGAGGACATTGCTGCTCTCCCTCTTGCGTTCCTGCGACCTCTGCGCAATCGGCCCAAATCATCGGCGAAATGGAGCGGCTCGACGATGTTCGCGCATTTGCGCCGTCAGAGCCGCGCCGTCGTCTCAGAACGGCGGCGTCGCTTCCTCGGGAATTGTGCCAAAGGTCGAGCCGTCCGCGAAGCCGCGATTGTTCTCCGCGCAGACGACTTCTTTGAGTTGGGTGACATCGAGGTTCTGCCGATATTCCGCCGTTCCCTTCCACGGCGCCGTGAACGTGCCGGGATCGTCGACCGCGACGGTGATTTCCAGGCCGTTGCCGAACGGCGTCGAAAACAGCTGATAGCGCTCAACGACATGGAGTTTGTCGGTGTGGGGCGTTCCGAACGGATCGACGACCGACATCTTGTGGACCTTCAGGCCGATGGTGTCGACGACGAGCGTATCGCCCTGGTAATGCCCGACCGATTCGCCATACCAGGACGGTGCCGGATCGACCGAGTGGTCGCGGTCGAGCCAAATCCAGCGCACTTGGTGATCGCGCTGATAGATGATGACGACGCGGTCTTTCGCCTGCAGGAATTGAATCTCGTCGAGCAGGTTCACCACCTGCGGCACGCCCGAGGGCCAGCAGGAATCGTCGGCCGTGTAGACATGCTCCCGGCGGATTTCGGATTCGGCATTTTTCTTGACGATCCCGCGCGCCCAGGGCTGCAGGATCGGATTGTCGGAATCTCCGGCCCAGATGTCCTCGGCGCCAGGGCGGTCGACCTTGAGGCGGCTGACCGGCTTGCCTCCATCGTCGTCGAGCACCGGATCGAGCCAGAGGTTGCCGACCCGGTTCCAGAAACCGGAAAAATCGGGCGCTGCCGTTGCGGCAGGAGTCGATATCGCTTGCGCCGACGCCGCGCGCGCCGCCATTGTGGCGCACAGGCCGAGCGCGATGGTTGTTGCAAGAACGATCCTCACGACGGCCTTCCTCCGCACGGTTCGGATTTTGATCGGATCACGATGCGGACGAGCTGATTTCGCTCGTGTGCCGCCAGCTTCATATGCGCAAGTGGAGCATGAGATTTCCACGCCGTCAATTTCTGCACCTCGCAGCCCCCGGGTTTGCCGCCGTTGCCCCGCTCCGCTGCAGCTCGCGAGGCGCTCGATTATCCAACTCGGCCGTCGGCCATACATGCGCGCAACGATTCTCGATATAGTCGGGAAATCGTGCTTTGACGTTATTGAAATGCGCGTCATGCCGATGCGCCGTCACGTCCGCTCACTGTCCGTCCGCTCGCTGTCCGTCCGCTCGCTTTCGCCCACAGGCGTAAGCTGCTAGCCTCGGTGACGACCGGCGCCGGGACAACGCCGGGCAGGGAGATCATACATGGAACGCTTCATCGCCGATCTGGTCCAGGGCCTGGACAGCGGCAGGATCGATCGTCGCGAATTCTGCAAAACCGTGGCGCTCGCCGCCGCGGTCTACGGCGCGGGCGACGCCGTGCAGGCCCAGGCCCAACGCGGGTTCAAGATCATCGGAATCAACCACATGTCCTATACGTGCCCGGATTACCTCAAGGCGCGCGATTGGTACGCATCGGTTCTCAACATGAAGAGCGAGACCACGCGGGATGACGGCAAGCGTGCCAACCTGATGTTCGGACCGGAGCCCGGCAAAGGCGGTTCGTTCCTGGTCACGCGCAGCCCCGGCAATGTCGCCAGCGGCAGCGCCGGGGTAAGGCCGGGCGCGGAGGCCGTGATCGACCACGTCTGCTACACCGTTTCGAACTGGGACGAGGCCCGCGTGCGCGCAACGCTCGAGGCGAAAGGGCTCGACGTGAGCGGGCGCGACGGCAGCCTGCATGTTTACGACGCCTTCAATGTCGATGTACAGATCGCATCCGCGGTCGGCGAAAACGCTTTCAGACGCTGAGGGGAGAATTGCCATGGAAGGGTTTGTCGCAAAGCAGGTCCATGATTACCAGAGCGGCAAGATCAGTCGCCGCGGTTTGATCGAGATCCTCACGCTCGCCGCCACCACGGCCTTTGCGGGAAAGAGCGCCTGCGCCGCCGCGCAATCGGGGCTCGACGTCGCGCTCGTCAATCACGTTTCCTACACCTGCCCGGATTTTCGCAGGGCCGCCGACTGGTACTCGATGGTCTTCAATCTGGACCAGGTCGGCGCCACGGCAAGCGACGTGGCGCTGCCGTTCGGCAAAAAGGGCGAAAAGCCTTACGGCGTCACCGCCGACGATGTGCCGCTGACCCACATCATCTGCCCACCCGGCCGCCCGATGCGTCGGCGGCCAACGGGCCGCCACGGCGCAAAGCCAATGCGGTGATCGATCACATCGCCTTTACGGTCGCCGATTTCGAGCCCGAGCGCGCCAAGGCACAACTGACCGCCATGGGCGCGAAGAACGTGCGCGACGGCGGCCCGTTCAGCGTCTATGTGGACGACCCGTTTGGCTATGAAGTGCAGATCGGCGGCCTCGGCGTCACCGCGATCTGCGGCGCAACGGCCCGCGCGACTTGCAACGACAGCCGGTGATCGAACAGGCTGCGGTCCAGCGGACGGCGTCCTTGAAATCCGCGAGCGGACCGATCGTATCGGCCGCACGGGCGGCCAATCGTCGGCACTTTACGCTTGGCGCAAAATCTAACGAACTCCGCCGATGTCAATTCCGCGGGCAAGCAGAGCGATCTCGATCAGACCGGGAAATGAGGCAATCTCGTAGTCGGGCGCGAGCGCCCGGCACCCTTCGCGATTTCCATAGCCGTAGCTTGCCCAACACGATCTTATCCCAACGACGCGCGCAAATTGGAGGTCGGCCTCGGTATCGCCTACCATGATGTAATCGGAACCCGGACGCACCCCGAAGATTCCCGCGACGCGCCGATAAAAGACATCAGGGTCCGGCTTGGTCGGCTCGCCCGGTTCGTCCGCGAGCACGTAACCGACGCTCTGGGCCAGTCCAAATCGAGCGAGCGAGGCTTCTACTGCCGCTCGCCCTTTATTGCTCAACACGACGATGCAGATTCCCATGGTCCGCAGCCGACGGAGAGACGGCAGGACATCGTCGTAGAGAACCGACTGCACGATATCGATTTCCGGATAGAGAACTCGATACCGCCTCACGCACTGCTCGACTTGGTCGGCTGCCAACCCTGGCGACAACAGCCGAAAGGCTTGCGCCAATGGAGCTCCTCGCGCGATCACGGCGGATATATCGTCGTCGCTCGGCATGTCCTCGCAGCGCTCGCCAAGGGTCCTCCGCAAGCACTCGGCAACCGCAAGATGGGTCGCGGCCAAGGTCCCGTCGAAATCGACGAGAGCGATACTGAAACCATTCATGTCGGCAATCTGGCAGAGCGGCCTGAGCGCACGAGCGGCTGGCCGGCGATCACCGTTACTTGCCGGCTTTGCGCGGCTTTTTACGACCGTTTGCTTTTGACTTCGACGGATCCGCCGTACCCGCAATGAGAAAATCCTCGGCCTTCTTTCCGGACTTGAGCGCTGCCGTCAGCCAGCGTGGCTTCAATCCGCGTCCAGCCCAGGTTTCGGCGGGGTTTTCCGGGTTGCGGTATTTGGGGGCGACGGCACCATGAACACCGCGCCCGCCGGGCGACTTGGACGCTTTGGCGCCGCCCTTGAAGTGGGTGAGGCTTGCGAGCTTGGTTTGGAGCGCCCGGCGTTCCTCGACGACTTTGGCGGAGAGAGCGGCGTCGACCCGGCCCTTCAGTTCAACAAGCTTTTCAATCGACATCGTCTTCAAAGCCATACTCGTGCCTCCATTGCAACGCGGTCATGCGGAATCCGGCCCGCGAAAAACGATGCATGTATATTGTTTCGTTACAGATGGAAAGTGCAAAAGAGATGCGGTTCAGTATCGTCGGCGCGCATGATTGTGAGCACGCGAATTGTTTCCTCCGAACGGCCGACTGTATTCTACAAGAGCCGCCTGCACGATCCGCGGCTTGATAACCGAGCGCCGGATCGAGGATCGCGACAACATCTGGCGCACCGGGATGTTCGGTATCGCGCCCACGCCCGCTTCGAAGAAATTTCGGGGATGCAGACTTGGACGCACCTCGTGCTATCCGCGTCGGCGACCAAGCGCTCGCCAAACCGCAAATCAGACCTCGCCAAAATGCTTTTCGGGGTCAACTCCACCACGTACAAACGAGGCGTGTGAGATATCCGGGCTAATTAGTTCAGAAGTTTGGCCATCGGATGTGTCGACGGTTCGGAGTGCACCTTGGGTGCTTTCTCGTTTCCGCCCGCCAGGCTTTTCTTCAGCTCCGCCTGTGCGCGAACCTGGGTCAGCACTTGCTCGACGAGGTGTCGTGCCTGGGCCAGTCCGGCTTTGCAGGCCTCCTGGTCGGCCGTCGGGCTCGTAAACTCGCCGAGCTTGGCGCGGACGGACTGTTCGAACTGGGCAATGTTGGTGTCCCGGACAAGGACCAGTTCGGCGCCCATGAGGCGCACGAGGTGCAGAATGGCCGCGACGGTGGCCCCTCCTGCCGCCGTGAAATCCACTCTGCCGGCGTCGGTCCCGGCGATCGGGGGCGTTGTCGCAGAATTGCCTTCCGGCAACCTTTCGCTCCCCTTGTGTTGATGGGCCATGGCGTTCTCCGTTCGAATTGACCCAAATTATCGGAGCTTATCCGTAAATATCTATCCAATATCGCTTTGGATTGCAGCTATCATAGCCACACAAGGGGAGCGAGAGGTTGCCGGAAGGCAATTCTGCGGCAACGCCGGCGATCGCCGGGGACGATGCCGGAGGAGGGTCTTCACGGCGGCAGGAGGGTCCACGTCGCGGCGATTCTCCGCGTCATTGGCCCCTCATGGGCGCCGAACTGGTCCTTGTCCGTGGGTGGGACAATGCCCAGTTCGAACGGTCCGTCCGCGGCAGGCTCGGCGAGTTTACGAGCCCGACGACCAACCCCAGGGGACCTACAAAGCCGGACTGGCCCAGGCACGACACCTCGTCGAACAAGTGCTGACCCAGGTCCGGGCACAGGCGGAGTTGAAGAAAAGTTTGGCGGCCGGAAAAGAGAAAGCATCCAAGGCGCCCTTCGATCCCTTTAGACAAGGTAAAGCCAAACTGCTGAACTAATTAGCCCGGATATCTCACACACCTCGTTCGTACCTGGTGGAGTTGGGCCCCAAAAAAAGTATTTTGGCGAGGTCTGATTTGCGGTTTTTGCGGCGAGCGTTTGGTCGCCGAAGCGGATAGCATGAGGTAAGTCCAAATCTGCATCCCCCGAAATTTCTTCGAGGCGGGCGTAGGCGCCGATATAGATCCCGGTGCGCCAGATGCTATCGCGATCCCTCGATCCGGCGCTCGGTTATCAAGCCGCGGACGTGCAGGCGGCTCTTGTAGATCCAAGCGAGGCGGCCGTTCCGGAGCAGACAATTCGCGTGCTCACAATCATGCGCGCCGACGATACTGAACCGCATCTCTTTTGCACTTTCCATTTGTAACGAAACAATATACATGCATCGTTTTTCGCGGGCCGGATTTAGCATGACCGCTTGCAATGGAGGCACGAGTATGGCTTTGAAGACGATGTCGATTGAAAAGCTTGTTGAACTGAAGGGCCGGGTAGACGCAGCTCTCTCCGCCAAAGTCATCGAGGAACGCCGGGCGCTCCAAACCAAGCTCGCAAGCTCACCCACTTCAAGGGCGGCGCCAAAGCGTCCAAGGCGCTCGGCGGGCGCGGTGTTCATGGCGCCGTCGCCCCCAAATACCGCAACCCGGAAAACCCCGCCGAAACCTGGGCTGGACGCGGATTGAAGCCACGCTGGCTGACGGCAGCGCTCAAGTCCGGAAAGAAGGTCGAGGATTTTCTCATTGCGGGTATGGCGGATTTGCCGAAGTCAAAAGCAAACGGGCGTAAAAAGCCGCGCAAAGCCGGCAAGCACGGCGATCGCCGGCCGGCCGCTCGGGCGCTCGGGCCGCTCCGCCGGATTGCCGACATGAATGCCTTCAGTATCGCTCTCGTCGATTTCGACGGGACCTTGGCCGCGACCCATCTTGCGGTTGCCGAGTGCCTGCGGAGAACGCTCGGCGAGCGCTGCGAGGAAATGCCGCGCGACGACGATATATCCGCCGTGATCGCGCGAGGAGTCCATCGGCGCAAGCCTTTCGGCTGTTGTCGCCAGGGTTGGCAGCCGACCAAATGAGGGGTGTGTGAGGCGGTATCGAGTTCTCTATCCGGAAATCGATATCGTGCAGTCGGTTCTCTACGACCGTCTGCTCGTCTCTGCGTCGGTTGCGGACCATGGGAATCTGCATCGTGGTATTGAGCAATAAAGGGCGAGCGGCGGTAGAAGCCTCGCTCGCTCGATTTGGACTGGCAGAGAGCGTCGGTTTCGTGCTCGCAGACGAACCGGGCGAGCGACCGAGCCGGACCCTGATGTCTTTTATCGGCGCGTCGCTGGAATTTTCGGGTGCGTCCGGGTTCCGATTACATCATGGTCGGCGATACCGAGGCCGACCTCCGGTTTGCGCGCGTCGTGGGGATAAGATCGTGTTGGGCAAGCTACGGCTACGGAAATCGCGAAGGGTGCCGGGCGCTCGCGCCCGACTACGAGATTGCCTCATTTCCCGGTCTGATCGAGATCGCTCTGCTTGCCCGCGGAATTGACATCGGAGTTCGTTAGATTTTGCGCCGAGCCTAAGGTGCCGACGATTGGCCGCCCGCCCTGCGGCCGATACGATCGGTCCGCAGCCGATTTCGAGGACGCCCGCTGCTGGACCGCACCGTTTCGATCACCGGTCGTTGCAAGTCGCGCGGGCCGTTGCGCCGCAGATCGCGGTGACGCCGAGACCGCCGATCTGCACCTCATAGCCAAACGGGTCGTCCACATAGACGCTGAACGGGCCGCCGTCGCGCACATTCTTCGCGCCCATGGCGGTCAGTTGTGCCTTGGCCCGCTCGGGCACGAATCGGCGACCGTAAGGCGATGTGATCAATCACCGCATTGGCTTTGCGCCGTGGCGGCGGGTTGGCCGCCGACGCATCGGGCGGCCGGGTGCGGCAGATGATGTGGGTCAGCGGCACATCGTCGGCAGTGACGCCGTAAGGCTTCTCGCCCTTTTTGCCGAACGGCAGTGCCACGTCCCTTGCAGTGGCGCCGACCTGGTCCAGATTGAAGACCATCGAGTACCAGTCGGCGGCCCTCAAAGTGGGCGTTG
>CAVVCE010000028.1:0-67297 GCA_963746235.1 uncultured Alphaproteobacteria bacterium | reverse complement strand
CTAGTCCGAGCGGGACTGGCGACGGCAGATCGCGGGCCCGCGTACTTCCATCCGGGCGTCATCGTCACTACGCTGCAGATCACCGAGGCTGGACGGCAGGCGATTGCGGAATGAAAAAGCCCCACCGTTGTCGGGCGGGGCCAAGTTGGTGTTGACCGGAACCTCGCAAGGAGGTTCCGATTCGGAGCCTAGCCAAGTCGTCCCAGGCCGTCTACTTCAGCTTCCTCTGGGCCGCTCCCGGGATTGCTAATATCAGCGCTGGACTTTGAGATTTTCGAGCGAGGTCCTTCCTCGATTCGAGACTTCCTCGTACTCGACGACCTGACCCTCATTCAGGCCGGGCAGACCAGCCCTTTTGAGACTTCTACCGCACTTCGAGCTCGCGCATGTTGCCCAGCGTCATCGGCTCGATCGGCCGGTCAAAGCGGGGGCCACCTCACACCTCCCAACCGAGGGCGCGCTCCTGGGGCATTTCCGGCAGTCTCCACAGCGCTACCGGATCGCCGGTAGCGGAGAGGCACCTTCGGCCGTTGCACCGTAATCTTCTCGCGCACGCTCCCGAGCGCCTGCATGAAGAGATCAGCGCCGACTATAAAGATATGATCTACGCGGCAACGCGCGAAGAGATCGAAACGCGCCGCAAAGCCTTCATCCGCAAGTGGCGGCTCAAGCACCGGGCCGTCGCCGACAGCCTTGAGGAAGCCGGCGACCGCCTCTTCACCTTCACCCGTCTGCCACCGGACCAATGGCGCAGCGTGCGCACCACGAACGCGATCGAACGACTCCACGAGGAGTTCAAGCGCAGAATCAAGACGCAGACCGTGCTGCCATCGGCAGACACGGCTGCCATGTTGTTCTGGGCGTTACTTGCTTCCGGCCAGATCAACATGCGCAAGGTCGATGGCTGGCAAAGCCTCGCCACATCGCCCATCGATCAGCCAATTGACCTCGCAGCTTGATCCGATACCATCAGTTGCCGGGAGACTGCACCGCGCGAAATTCCAACCACATCACGGCCGGCACCCTTGGACTTGCAAGAGACCACAGAGTTGGTGGACAAGTTGAACCGCACGCTACGCGGATGGGCGAACTACTTTGAAGTGGGCAGGCGATGACGATCGGGATGTGCCCTCGTCCCGCCAGTCCCGCTTACTCTCAGTTCTAGAGAAGAAATTTTCCTCGAGCGCCTGTCAATTTTCCCAGCTGACTGCGGCGAATGGCGATGAGCGGGGTTGCGGGCCAAGCACCCCCCAGATCGTGCCGCGATCGTTGCCCGTTCCTGAGCGATCAATGATCGTCCGGCAGTATCCTCCGCAAGATAATGTCGCGGTGCTCTGACTCGGGCACCATCTCCTTGAACGCGACAGCAAGCCGATGCCGCTTGAGATCCATCTGTCTCGCGCCTGCCCCTCTGAGGCAGGAATTGATCAACGCGCTCACCTCATGGGCCGACGGCGGGTGGCCGGAGAGCAGGAGATTGGCGAGTTCGCGTGCACATTGCTCTATCGTCATCTTCGAAGCTCAGCTGGCGCGTACGGGGCTATTCATCGTTCTCTGATGACCGCAGGCTCGTCGTCCTCAAATTCGTCGTCGCCGTTTTCGTGTTGGTCGCGTCGGCCGGCCAAGCGCAGGCGCTCTCGGGAATGTGTGCAGTCATATTAGCTCCTTGGGTAAGCACTACCGGGATCACGGTGGCGTCGCGGTGCCCGCGCCGTTCTTCCCGACGACTAAAGCCCAAGCACCTCTTCGATGCGGCGCATCACCAAATCGCTGTTAAGGAATTCGAGCACGGCCTGTTCTTGCGCGACGGGATCACCGTCGGCGACGACTGTAGCGACGGTCACATCGCAACGGCTATTGAACGCGATCGACAGCACCGATTTCGCCGATGGGGCGCCGACGTCGTAGCTGCGGCTACGGCCTTTCATCGAACGCACCGCAATGGCCCGGCCGGGACCGCGTGCGGATCCTCCGCTGCCGACGAGGTCGACATCTCCGACACGATCGAGTTCCTCGTCGTCGGACACCCCGGTTTGGCAATTGCAGAAGCCAATTTTCGGCCGCAGATAGAGATTGACGCTGGTCCCGCAATTGGCCGCTTTGCATTGAAAGGCCCATCCCCCTCCAAATTGGTCGACGGGGAATGGCCACGTGCTTTCGGTCCAGACCGGCCGATACGTACCGTCATACCGCTTCCATATCGGGTTGAATCGACGAGTTTTACGGTAACGGGGTGCCAAGCGTTTGGGAGCCGATGTGATTTGCTTTGACCGCTGATTTGGGGGAATCGATGGTCAAATGCAGCAAAAGCCAAATACGGAAATTGAAGACGGCGTTGCGGTGGAAAATCCCAGCGGCACAGCGTCAGCGCATCCAGATGGTATTGCTGCGCGAGAGCGGGATGACGCAGCCGGCGATCGCGGCGGCGATGGGAGTTTCGTTGAGCACCGTGAACCGCGCCCACATGGCCTATGACGACGGCGGGATCAAGGCGCTCAAGCCGAAGCCGATCGGCGGCCGCCAGCGCGAGAACATGACGCTTGCCGGGGAGAAGGCTTTGTTGGCGTGTTTTGCCAAGGCCGCCGGGGCGGGCGAGATGCTGAATATCCACGATCTCAAGGCGGCCTATGAACAGGCGATCGGGCATCCGACCAGCAACAGCACGATCTACAATCTTCTGGTTCGGCACGGCTGGCGCAAGCTGATGCCGCGTCCATTTCATCCCAAGCGCGACATCGCGGCTCAAGAAGCTTTTAAAAAAACGGCTTTCCAAATGCTGTGAAGCAAGCCCGGCGGGTTGCTGCCAGACAGGGTTGCGGCTTGCGCATCATGTTCGCCGACGAAGCGCGCTTTGGCCGCATGAACCGCCCGCGACCGTGCTGGGCTCCCGATGGGACGAGGCCGCAGGTCGCCTGCCAGCTCGTTCGCGAATACGTCTATTTGTATGGCGCCGTCAGCCCGAAGGATGGCACCTGTGTCTATCTGATCATGCCGGCGCCCGACACGCAGTGTTTCCAGATTTTCCTGGAGACATTGGCCAAGAAGTATCCCCGCCAGCTCATCCTGCTGTTCGTAGACGGTGCCGGCAATCATCAGAGCGATGACCTTGAAGTTCCCGGCAACATCATGCTGCATGTTCTCCCGCCCTATTCTCCCGAGCTAAACCCTCAGGAAAATCTGTGGGACGAGATTCGGGAGAAAATCTTCAAGAACTACGCCCTCAAATCCATGGATGAGGTCTACTCAAAGCTCGAGGACGCCGCACTCTACATCGAACGCAATCCGGCACTCGTTAGATCCATCACATCGTTCCCATACATTGCAAAGTCAATCTGATATGGAAACGGTATTAAGTGTCGTGGGACAGTGGTTCCCCTGCCAGACCCCAGCAAAGTGATCGCCCATCGAACGTATTCTGATTTCCTCTTCAGGCGATAACGAGCAGCGCGTGCTTTCGAGACTGGAAAGCCGCTGCTTGACTGCTTCGATCTCTTCCAGCTTCTCGTTCCATCGCCGTTCCAACTCGCTGGCTGCAAGTCGATTGCGAGCATCTACCGCGGCCGCCGCAGGGTTACGCGGAACAAGAACTTCACCCCGGTCATGATGCGGTTGCGATTGCAGATGCTCATGCCCGTCTCGGCCAAGTGCAGCTGGAAACGACGAACGTCATCCGGCGCGGCCGTATCGGGCGATCGCTTCAGAAATGCAGCGAAACGCCTGCAGCTGTAGATGTGACTTCGCTGCGAATGTGCACCGAGTTTGCGCGCGTTCATGTCCTCGATCATGCGCTGGCGTAGCGGGGTGACGGCGTCCGTACTCATGGGAAACTCCTGTCTTGGGTGAGGTCGAAACACCTCGATCCTCAAGACAGGCCACACGGGCCGCTATCGACGATCTCTCAGTTGGTTACTGCGCTTGCCGCAGGCCCCCGCGCAGCGGGTTATCGCGTAGCGATTTAGTGGTGTGCTGGGCATGTTCAGTAGCTTGGAGGTGAAAGTCCTCTACCCAACCTGATGGAGGTGAAGGGTTAGCGAGAACGCAAGGGCTATCGCCGCGAGGCGAGGTCTGAAGGAAGCGTAGAGCAAACGTGCGAGTCGATGGACAAGAACCGGGTACGAGGCGCGAGCATCGGACGAGCGGGCCACTTACCGCGAAGTCCATATCCATCAAGGATGCGAAGCGTAGATCCGGCGACGGTGCACGGAAGGCGACTGAACTTACCCCAGGAGATCTGCTCTGTGTCGCTGCGGCGACTGAGAGCGCCGTGAGGCGGTCTGATCGCAGAGCAGAAGTCAGCAGAGGGCATATTAGGTCATGCCGTCGGCAAGGCTAGTGAGGCACTCCGTAGCCGAAAGGTGGAGCCAACGGATATGCCGAGCCGGAAACGATGGCCGAAGGCCCGAACGAGAGGAGAGGCAAGTAGGACATGAATCTCGAGAGCGACAAGCGGCTGAACATCCAGTTGAGACTGGACTTCTCATCGACGCCAACGGGTGAAGCCCGGCAGGCGAGACGGGAAGACATCGAATCGCTCTCGGCGGTGAATGAATCCGAACGCCCAGCCAACACGAGTCGAATCATGGAGGAAGTATGTGAGCGAGCAAACCTGAAGGAAGCATTGCAGCAGGTGAGGGGCAACAAAGGTAGCGCCGGCATTGACCGGATGACGGTCGATCAACTCGGCGACTATCTGAAGCAGCACTGGCCAGCTATTCGGGAGCAATTGCTGAACGGGACCTACGAACCGAAACCGGTGAGGCGGGTGGAAATCCCGAAGCCGGATGGTGGGGTGCGAAAGCTTGGCATCCCGATGCGGGCTGCATAATGCACCTTGTTCAATTCAGGTTGGGGGATCGTATGGCAATACGGGAAGAGTTGGCAACCCAATCCCGCAGTCTTTGATCTGCCGCGTCGTTGATCGTGATGGCGTATGGCAGGCCTGGCTTCCTTTTCTGTGCAGTGATGAGGCCCCTGTCGATCCAGTAATAAACCACCCACATACTGACGCCATATCTTTGGCGAACCTGTTTGACGTTGAGCGTATCGGTGGGAAGCGGCAGGGTGGGGATTCGATGCTTGTGACGGATCCAACGGATCATGCTGACCGTGAAGCACCTGCCAGTCGAGCTTGTGATGCCGTCCCGGTTGAGCAGCGCCACGATCCCATCGTCATCGAGCGTGGCTGCCAGGGCACGGATGCGAGAAACGAACGCATCGGGATAACGAAGCTCTTCGGCGCGGTTCGGCGACAGGCGTAGCTCGACCGTTTCGATTGCGCCGCCCTGCCAGCGAATATTCAATCGCAGCAGCTTTGGCTCCTGGCCCTTGGTGACGGTGATGTCCCGGATCAGCAAGCGGAGCATGCGCTTGCGGTCACGCGGCGTGGTCGATGGTGCGGTCCAGAGGCGAGGGAAGTCTGACGCGAGCTGTAGGATTTGTCGTTTTTGCTCAGCCGTGACGGTACGCAGTGTCTTGCGTTCAAAATTGGACAGCTCGGCTTCCAGTTCGAGCAGGCGCTGCATCGCGTCGTTCCAGCGTTGCTCGAGCGTGCTGGCGATCAAGCGGTTGCCAGGATCGACCGCCTCGTAGCGCCGTTCTGCCAAGTCCGCGTCGTAGCGCGCCCGCTCGATTCGTCGCCGCCACTGTGCGGCGATTGCGGTATCGCGTTCTTCCAGGCTGGTCAGTGCTTCGAGCGCAAGCTCGATCGTCACAGGTGTGACGGCGGTGACCAGACGCTCGGCAATGGCGGCGTCGAGCGGCTTTGCGGCCACATTCATGCAGGATCGTGGTGACAGGGCTTCCCGATGCTTCCAATTGCACTGATAGGTGGGGTAGAGGCCACCATTGCCGGTATAGCGCGCACTCAGCCGCCGCCCGCAAATGCCACAGACCAACAGACCCTGCAGCAAACAGAGGCCCTCTCGGGCCGGTCCGGCGAGGACTTCGCAGTTGGTTCGGTTGGCCGCCAAGCAGCGGCGGTTGGCGAGGAATTGATCCCAGGTGATATACCCCGGATGGTGATCCGGAATGACGACGCGCCACTCGTCCTGCGGCATCCGGCGCGACTGGTTGCGGATCTCGCCGGTCGGCGCAATCCGCTTGCAAGCTTGGTGCCGGCCGAACACATAGGTGCCGGCATAAGATGGGTTCGCCAGGATACCGAGCACCCGCGAATGGGTCAGTCGACCCCAGAGCAGTTTGCCGTCCCAGGCGCCGCCGTACGACCGACGCGGAAAGCGAAGCCCCAACTCCTGGAAGCGCTGGACCACGCCGTACGCGCTGCTCTCTCGTTCGAACAGTTCAAAGATGCCGTCGGGCGAGAATTCGCGACAGGTGGCACTGCAATCTTTAGTTGCGGATTGATCGCTCCGCGGCCAGGCGGCGCGAGAGGATAAATGCGCCCCGGCTTGATACCTATAAAGGCCGTGGCCATGCCCTCAGGGGAGTGGACGGAGGGCGACTTTCCTTTCCTCGCCCCCGGGGACTTTTGTAGCACAGCTGAACCTTTCGGTCCCCGGGGTAGAGCTACTCGTGGGCTTCCAGGCGGCTATCGTAAGGGTATTACCTCAAGGCATCCATGACCCGCGGCGGCCTTGTCCAGGCGAAAATATGCGATTTTTCAACCCCTTGGCTGTCGCGTTCGCGGTAGATACCGTGATTTCTGTCGATCGGATTTTTTTATCCGGGCGCCGGGCAGCTGTGGGGGCGACAATGTCAGCGTGCAAGTGGTTTGGCCGCCGGCCGCCGGCGCTTATGAGCAGCCCGGTATGGATTTGCGCATCAAAAATGGCGCGGCATTCGCCATTGCGCTTCCCCTGTGTCCGCGTTAATTCTAAAAGGCGTGCAACAAATTTTAGATTTGATCAGCCACCTTCCGGAGCATTTGCAGACTTGGGCGGCCACCTACGGCTCAGGGCTATATTTAATTTTAGCATTGATCATTTTTGCCGAAACCGGGCTGGTGGTGACGCCGATATTGGGACCTTTCTCCTGGAATACGCGCTGGGAGCGGCCACCGTGGCAATCGGCTGGTCCGGCAATGTCGTGAGCTTTCTCAGGGACTTTGGCATCGTGGTGCCGAACATGAGGAGCGCAGCGCCCTTTTCTTTTGATCCTGCGCACGGTGAATGGCAAAGAACGACGGCTCTCGTCAATGTCCCCGCAATGTTGGTAACCGCCATTGCCTCGATGCTGTTGATCGTGGGTATTCGCGAATCCGCGAAGGTCAACAACATCATTGTTGCCATTAAAGTTGGCATTGTAGTGATCTTTATCTTGGCTTCCCTTTGGTTCCTGAACACGGCCAATTGGGTGACGGCAAACAATCCTGATGGTGCGCTGATTCCGCCCAATCTCGGCCCTGGTCAATTCGGCTGGAGCGGCGTCATACGCGGCGCGGCTGTGGTTTTCTTTGCATATATCGGTTTTGACGCCGTCTCCGCGGCGGCGCAGGAGGCAAGCAATCCCCAGCGGGACATGCCGATTGGCATTTGGGGTCGCTCATCGTTTGCGCGCTGCTCTACGTAATCGTAGGCTTCGTCATTACCGCCATCGTGCCCTATGACAAGCTCAACGTGCCTGACCCGATCGCTGTGGGCGATCGACGCGATCGGCCTCAAATGGCTGGCGCCGATTGTCAAGCTGGGTGCGATCCTCGGCCTCAGTTCGGTCATTCTCGTGAGCCTGCTCGCTCAGACGCGGATTTTGTATAGCATGTCGAAGGACGGACTGCTGCCGCGCTCAGCCGCGATTGTCCATCCGCGCCTGCGCACGCCCTACATCACCACAATTGTTACCGGAACCATTGTGACGATCCTGGCAGGATTGTTGCCGATCGAACTTCTTGGCGAACTGGTCAGCATCGGCACCCTTCTGGCGTTTGCGATCGTTTGCGTCGGCGTGCTCATATTGCGCGCTGTGCAACCGGACCTGCCGCGTCCGTTCAAGACGCCTGCAGTGTGGGTCGTCGCGCCAGCCTGGCAGCATCCTCGATTTTTCTGATGTTCGGCCTGCCCGTAGAGACGTGGGAGCGTCTAGGATTGTGGCTCGTGATCGGTCTTGTGTTTTATTTCCTTTACGGCGTGCGTCACAGCCGCCTCGCAGCATCGGCTCAAGAGCCGCGCAACCACTTCCGTCCCACCCCTTGATAGCCGATTCGGTGTCAAACACTGATTTGATTGAGAACCATCGGCTGATTGCTCCGGTGAGTTGCCGGGTGGCACCCTGGTCATGTATTCGGCGACGGCGGGCACGCCGGGCGGGCTTGTCGCCGCCAGCAGCGCCGAACGGGGTTTGTTCGTCGGCGAGTTGCTCAAGGAAATCCGCGGGCAGGGTGTGTCCGCCGAGGAGGCTTTCAACCGCACCCGCATGGGCGTGTCGCGGGCGTCCTCGAACGACCAAATCCATGGATATCGTCTTCGCTGAGCCAGGAATTCTCGTTCTCGAATTGCAGCAGGCGTCTTGACGTGGCGGTGGACCGCGATCGAGACCGCGACCGCGATCGGGACCGTGACCGCGATCGTCCTGCCGCCGTCAAGCCTGCCCCGCCTCCGCAGCAGGTGGCGTGCCAGGTGGTCAATGTGCCGCCGCCGAAACCGACCGGGAGCCCCCCGAGCGATGAACTCAAGAGCCTCAATGATCGGGTGCGGCTCAATCCGCGCGACGCAGTCGGATTCTACCGGCGCGGCCAGCTCTATGCGCGATATGGCGAATTCAATCGCGCGATTACCGATCTCGACGAGGCGATCCGCCTCAAGCCTGACGACCCCGAGGCCCTCAACAACCGCTGCTGGGCGCGCATCATGCTCGGGGACACGTCGAAGGCGCTGCAGGATTGCAACAGCGCGCTGAAACTCCGCCCCGCCTACGGCGATGCGCTGGACAGCCGCGGCCTGATCAATCTCAAGCTGTGCAAGAATGCCGACGCTCTCTCCGACTATGAATCGGCGGTGAGGTATAATCCGCGGCAGGCGTCTTCGCTGTTTGGCCGCGGCGTCGCGAAGCTGCGGACCGGCGACCGCAACGGAGGAAACGACGACGTCGTGGCCGCGAAGGGCATCACGTCGAGCATCGCTGAAGAATTCAGAGGATATGGCGTCACCGCTCCCACCAACGAGGTGACCTCGCGGTGATCGTCGTTCGCCGCGTTTCGTGGTGCGACAGTTTGGATAAGTCGCCCCACCGCTTCAATAGGGAATAAGGGTGTGGGCTGAATTGTCCTGACATCTGGGGAAACCAGATGTCGGGGCCAGGACACTAAGGAGACAGCGATCAGGGAGCCTCGCGTTCCGGGTCGATGGTTTGTCCAGCGGCCGGTCTGCCTCCTGGTGCTTGGTATAGGTGGATGAACGCGGCAACTGAGTTCAGATGGAGAGAAGCTATGGCGACAATTCGAATTACGCTCAAACGCGCCGCCGCCGGATCCTTGCTCGTGGCGGCCGCCCTGCTCGCCGGCAGCGCAACTGCGCCGGCCCAGAACGTGGACCTCGAGCAGCAAATTCTCAAGTCCTTGATGCCCACGGTCAAGCCGACGACGCTGCGACCGCCGACCCGCAGCCTCACGGCCACCACTGCCGACACCTCCCGGACCGTGGACAGGAAATTCCTCAACTCGCTGAAGAACCGGCAGACCCGCTCGCTCACGACCGACGAGCGCGAGCAGATCGCCGAAATCGCCAAAGACAGGCCGAGCATCGACATCGAAATCAATTTCGACTACCGCTCGGCGAAAATCGGACCCGCCGCGATACCGTCCATCACGGCGCTCGGAAAAGCGCTTACGAACCCCGAGCTCAAGGGCAGCACCTTTATCCTCGCCGGTCATACCGACGCCAAGGGCAGCCTTCCCGCTAACCAGGACCTCTCCGAGAAGCGCGCCAACTCGATCAAGAACTACCTCGTCGATCGTTTCAAGATTCCCGCCTCGACCCTCGTCACCGTGGGCTATGGCAAGACCAAGCTGAAGAATGAATCGGATCCATTCGCAGGCGAGAACCGTCGGGTTCAAGTCGTGAACACGGAAGAAAAGAGCGTCAGCGAACGGTGACGGCGGCGCTCGGGCGGTTCCGGCAGCGACCGCGGTCGGGCTTTGCTTGCCCGGCCATCCCCGGGGAGGCCGTCGCCGCTGTCATGCCTCCCGATCGCCTGCAATTCGCAAAGCCGAACCGCCGGCGGAATGTTGTCGGATTTACCGCCGCGAGTCTCCGTCTTGAATTGCTTCTATGCCGCGCCTTCGACGCGGGCGAAGGGTGTATTGGTGTGGCAACGCCTCGAATGGTGGTACGTTGATGCCATGAAATTCTCACCCCCGGCCAAAATCGTTTTGGCAGCCACCGCATTCCTGGCCGGCGCCTTCGTTTGCTGCCCTCGCGGGGACGCCGCACGGGCCGCCGAGCCGCCGTCCTCGGGCGCCGAGGTCATGGCGGTCAAGGCGGTCACCTACTGCTTTTCCGACACGATCGCCGTCACCGGATTGCTGGTGGCGCGCGAAGAGGCCATCGTAAGCCTCGACGCCGACGGCTACCGCGTTTCCGAGATACTGGTGAAGGAGGGCGCCACGGTCTCCGACAAGCAGGATCTCGTTCGTCTCGCCCGGATCGGCGGGGACGGCCAGGCCGCGCCTCCCGGGGCACGGCCGGGTCCCGCCACCATGGTGCTCCATGCGCCTGCCGCCGGCCTGGTGACGCGCAGCACGGCGATGGTCGGCGCGGTCGCCTCGCTGCGGGCCGAGCCGCTCTACCGCATCATGGTCAACAACGAGATCGAGCTGGAAGTCGACGTCCCCAGCCTTCACGTCGGGAAGCTGCGGGCGGACGGCCGGCAGACCGCGCGCGTCGAGGTGGAGAATGGCACCGAGGTGTCCGGGCGCGTCCGCCTGGTGCCCGGCGAGATCGATCGCACGACCCAGCTCGGCCATGGGCGCCTGTCGATCGACCGCAATCCGTCGCTGCGCGTCGGCATGTTCGCACGGGCGACGATCGATGCCAGCCGCAGTTGCGGCGTCGCTATCCCGCGCTCCGCGGTCACCTATCGCACCGAAGGCACCAGCGTCCAGGTGATCCGTGACGGCGTGGTGGAAACCCGGCGCATCGTCACCGGGCTTCGATCCGACACCGATGTCGAGATTCGCGGCGGGCTCAAGGAAGGCGACACCCTCGTCGCCAGCGCCGGCACCTCCCTGCACGACGGCGACGCGGTGAAGCCCACCTACCTCAAGCGTTCCGACGAGTGAGAGTGCGGTAATGGCGGTCAATATTTCGGCCTGGTCGATCCGTCGGCCGCTTCCCTCGGTCGTCCTCTCGCTGATCCTGCTCATTCTCGGCGCGGTGAGCTTCATGAGGCTGCCGGTCACGCGCCTGCCTGCGACCGATATTCCCATCGTTTCCGTGGTCGTGACCCAATTCGGAGCGGGGCCCTCGGAACTCGAGGTTCAGGTCACCAAATACATCGAAGACAGCGTGTCCGGCGTCGACGGAGTCCGCCACATCACCTCGCAGATCAGCGACGGGGTGTCGGTGACGACGATCGAGTTTCGGCTCGACGCCAATTCGGATCGCGCCCTCAACGACGTGAAGGACGCGGTCACCCGGACGCGATCCAATCTGCCGCGCAACATCGACGGCGAGCCGCTGGTCCAGCGCGTCGACATCGTCGACCTGCCGATCGTCACCTATGCCGCGATCTCGCCGGGCAAGACGCCGGAACGGCTGTCGTGGTTCGTGGACGACGTGGTGCAGCGCAAGCTTCAGGGCGTGCGCGGAGTCGCCGCGGTGGAGCGCATCGGCGGCGTCGACCGCGAAATCCTGGTGTCGCTCGACCCCGACCGGCTGCAGGCGGTCGGCCTGACGGCGGCCGACGTGAGCAAGCTGCTGCGCGGCACCAATGTCGACGTCGCCGGTGGCCGCGCTGAAATCGGCGGCCGCGACCAGGCCATCCGGACCCTCGCCGGAGCCAAGACCCTCAACCAGCTCTCCGGATTGATGGTCGGCCTGCCGATGGGCGGCCAGGTCCGTCTGGAAGATCTCGGCGTCGTGACCGATACCGTCGCGACGCCGCGGACCTTCGCCCGCTTCAACGGCGAGCCCGTCGTCGCCTTCGGGATTTGGCGCTCCAAGGGCGCGAGCGACGTCGTCGTCGCCGCCGCGGTGCAGAAGCGCATCGACGAGATCAAGGAGGCCTACCCCGATGTCGATCTCAAGTCGATCGACAACTCGGTCGATTTCACGCTCGGCAATTACGAATCCGCCATCCACACGCTGTTCGAGGGCGCGGCACTCGCGGTCATCGTCGTCTTCCTGTTCCTGCGCGACATCAGGGCGACGATCATCGCCGCGGTCTCGCTGCCGCTTTCGATATTCCCCGCCTTTTGGGCGCTCGACATCATCGGCTTCTCGCTCAACCTCGTGAGCTTCCTCGCGATCACGCTTTCGACCGGCATTCTCGTCGACGATGCGATCGTCGAGATCGAAAACATCGTGCGCCATATGCGGATGGGGAAATCGCCCTACCAGGCCGCGATCGACGCCGCCGACGAGATCGGTCTCGCGGTCATCGCCATCAGCCTGACCATCGTCGCGATGTTCGTGCCGGCGAGTTTCATACCGGGCATTGCCGGGCAGTTCTTCAAGCAGTTCGGCATCACGGTATCGGTGCAGGTGATGTTTTCGCTGCTGGCGGCGCGGCTGATCACGCCGATGCTGGCGGCCTATTTCCTGCGCCATCACACCATCGAGGAGAGGCCGCCGGGAATATTCCTGCGCGCCTATACGCGTCTCGTGACCTGGTCGGTCCGCCATTATCTGGTCACCGTCATGATCGGCCTGATCATGTTCGCGACATCGGTGTGGAGCATCGGGCTGTTGTCCAAGGGGTTCCTGCCGGCCCAGGACAGCTCCAAGTCGCGCCTCGCCATCGAGCTGCCGCCGGGATCGCGGCTCGCCGACACCGAAAGGGTGACCGAGGAAATCGTCAGAAAAGTGCGCGTGCGGCCGGAGGTGCTCGCCGTCTTCGTCGATGGCGGACGCGTGCCCAAGCAAACCAAGGAAGTCCGCCGGGCATCGATCTACATCAACTACACGCCGAAGAACGAACGCTCGATCACCCAGCACGATCTCGAGCTCGCCATCGGCCGCGAGCTCGATGACATGCCGGACATGCGCTACTGGTTCGTCGACGACCAGGGGCTGCGCGCGATCTCGCTCGACGTGACCGGCTCCGACAGCACGGAGGTCGCCAATGTCGCCGAAGAGCTCGCGACGCAGATGCGGCGCCTCCCGCTGGTCGCCGACGTCATCTCGCAGACCGCGCTGGATCGGCCGGAACTGCGTATCCGTCCGCGCACCGAGATGCTGGCGCGCCTCGGCGTCTCGACGGAGGGCCTTTCGGAGACGATTTGGGTGGCGACGATCGGCGACGTCGGCCCGGCGCTGGCCAGGTTCGACACCGGCGACCGGCTGGTGCCGATCCGCGTGCAGCTCGAGGAGAGGGCCCGCACCAACCTGCAGATCATCGAGCAGTTGCGGGTGCCGATGGCGCGCGGCGGCGGCGTACCGCTCGGCGCGATCGCCGACATCTCGCTCGATCAGGGGCCGACCAACATCGATCGTTTCGACCGCAACCGCCGCGCGGCGGTGGCCGCGGATCTGGCCGGAAAATCCTCGCTCGACGACGCGATGAACGCGATCTACGAGCTGCCGGTGATGAAGAGCCACCCCAAGGGCGTCAACGTCGGCAAATCGGGCGACGCCGAAAACATGGCCGAATTGTCCGACGGCTTCGCCAACGCCATGAAATTCGGACTGATGATGGTCTACGCGGTGCTCGTGCTGCTGTTCGGCAGCTTCCTCCAGCCGATCACCATTCTGTTCTCGCTGCCGCTCTCGATCGGCGGCGCCATCGTGGCGCTCCTGATCGGCGGCATGCAGCTCACGGTGCCGGTGTCGATCGGCATCCTGATGCTGATGGGCATCGTCACCAAGAATGCGATCATGCTGGTCGACTTCGCCATCGAGTCGATTCACGGCGGAATGGAACGCAACGCCGCAATCATCGACGCCGGCCAGAAGCGGGCGCGGCCGATCGTGATGACGACGATCGCGATGATCGCCGGCATGATTCCGAGCGCGCTCGCCTATGGCGCCGGGGGCGAATTCCGTGCGCCGATGGCGTATGCGGTGATCGGCGGGCTGCTGTTCTCGACCGTGCTCTCGCTGCTGTTCGTGCCGGCGGTGTTCGTGGTGATGGACAATGTGTCGCGGTTCCTGGGGCGGCTGGGCAGCCGCTTCATCTCCAAATCCGAGCCGGAGGTGCGCAAAGACGGCTCTTCGCTGCCGGCCGGTCATTAGCCCGGCTTGACCGGGTAATCTGATACGCCCGGTCCATGTTTACCGGATAGCCCCGTCAACCCCGGACGCTGACGGCCAACTGCATGTCAAACGAAGTGCGCGTCGAACGAAGGGAGAATCGATCGATGCGCGTCGTCATTCCCGGCGCGCCTCGATGTTCAACTTGTTCATCTTGAGCAGCGAGATGCGGTTGCGCCCCATCTCCAGAATTCCCTGCCGCCGCCATTCCTGCAACTGGCGGTTCACGGTTTCGCGGGCCGCCCCCACGTAAATTCCGAGTTGCTCCTGGGAGATGTGGATGTCCGATCCGAAGTCGGTCGCCAGCGCGCACAGCCGCCGCGCCAAGCGGACCGGGAGCGGCAACAGCACCGCCTCCTCCATGCGCTCGCTGATCCAGCGGACCCGCTGGCAAAGCAGCGTGATGAACTTCACCGCGATGGCGGGCTCGCGTTCGAGGAAGCCGAGGAAATCGTCGCGCCGGATGACGAACAGCTCGGTCTGCTCCTCGGCGGTCGCGTCGGCGGTGCGCGGCTGGCCGTCGAGCGCCGCGATTTCCCCGAACAGGTCGCCGGAGCCCAGGAAGTTGAGGGTGAGCTGCCCGCCGCCGGCGGTTCCCGTCTCGATGCGAATTTGGCCTCTGCGGATGCCGTAGAGCGCATCGCCGGTGTCGCCCTTCTGGAACAGAACCTCCTTCGGGGTGAGATGCTGGGTATGGCACAGCGTCGCGATCTTATTGAGCGCCTCGGCGCCCAAATTGGCGAACAGCGGGTTCAATCCGAGGATGACGGCAAATTCAGATTGTTTGCTCATGGCGGAAATACCATCGAGGATGCGGGCTGAAGAGCGCGCTATCGTTTCAAAATAATCAAGTCGCGTAAGACAGCGGAGCTGCTCATCCAAACAGATGGAACCGTCTGCTTAAGTCGCACCACCAAGGATCGCACCACCAAGGATATCGACAATTTGTGATGCTAGTCACATAATTCCACCATTACAACGTGCCTGGTGTGGGCACGGACCGGCGACCGGCGGTCGCCGCTCCATTGCTGCGGCGGGTCCGGCGGTGCCGGCAGCCGGCGTTGCTTTTGCGATCCACCATTGTTTTGGTTCCTCACCGGCTCGCGGGGTTTTGACATGAAGCCTTTGAAGATCGCGGCCCTCGGATTCGCGGCTGTGTTGGCGGTGGCATCGCTCGGGCTGGCGTTCGGCGTGCCCGCAGGGTTCCTGGCGAAACGCGTGCAGGATCAGATCGAAAGTCGCACCGGGTACCGGCTGCGCATCGACGGCGATACGAAATTGGCGTTCCGGCCGTCGCCGACCGTGACGCTGAGCCGGATCAGCCTGCGCGACGCCGGCGGCAGCGATTCCGCGACCGGCTTCGCGGCGGAGAGCGTGCGGGTGTCGCTCTCGCTCGCGAGCCTTCTCTCCGGCCGGCCGGGGATCACCGAGGTCGCGATCGTGAAACCGGTGCTGCGTGCCCCGCTGCTGCGCCAGCGCGAGAGCCGTGCGGGTGGCGCTGCCGCGCCGCCGCGAGACGACCGCGCCGCCGCGCCGCCCGCTTTCACGGTGGATCGCCTGATCGTCGAAGACGGCACCGTCGTGATGTCGAATGCGAGGGATCGCGTGGAGATGCGTATCGACCGCATCGCTCTCACCGCATCGCTCAGCGCAGATGAAGGCCGGCTGGAAGCGCGCGCCTATGCGGGCGATCAGCCGGTTCGGCTGCAGGCGACAGCCAAGTCGCCGCTCGCGGGCTTCGAGGGGTCGAACGTGCCGGTCGATTTTTCGTTCGAGGCGCCCGGCTTTCTGGAGGGCACGCTCACCGGCGCAAGCGATGTCCGCTTCGCCGGATCGATATTGAGGATCAACGGGCTCACCGGCAAGATCGGCGCGAGCAGGCTGACCGGCTGGGTCTCGCTCGACGTTTCGAGCAAGCTCCTCGTCAAAGGCGATTTCGACGTGCAGCGGCTCGATGTCGCCGCGGCGCATCCCGCGGCGGGCGGCGGCGCTGCCTCCGCGCCGGGCGGCGGTGGGGCGCAATCGCAGGCGAGCCAGCCCTGGAGCAGCCAGCCGGCCCGTCTCGCCGGGCTGAACTATGTCGATGCCGACGTGCAGTTTTCCGCCGCCGAGTTGAACGTCGGCAGCTTCCGCTTCGCGCCGATCGCCGTGCATGCCACGCTCGCCGACGGGCTCCTCAATGCCGCGCTGTCGCGCACCGGCATCTATGGCGGGCAGGCCGAAGGCACCGCGTCGGTCGATGTCTCCGGCGGCGCCCCGATGCACGCATTGCGCATCGACCTCACCGGTGCGCGCGCCTTGCAACTGCTGTCCGATGTCGCGGGATTCGAGGCGCTCGACGGGCGGCTCCAGGCGAAATTCGATGTTCGGGCGTCCGGCGAGAGCGAGCGCGCGGTGATGTCGAGCCTTTCCGGATCGGTCGACACGCGCATCCAGGACGGCCAGATCCTCGGCATCAACGTCCCCAAGATGATCCGCGCCCTGACCGCGAAGACGCTGACGGGCTGGCAGGAGAGCCGGACGGAGGCGACCGACCTCAGCGATCTCAGCGCGTCGTTCCGGATCGAGGATGGCCGCGCCACCACCTCCAATCTTCGCCTGCTCGGACCGCTGGTCCGCGTCAACGGCTCCGGCAGCATCGACCTCGCGCGCGAAGACGCTGCAGTTCAAGCTCGATCCGAAGCTGGTCGCGAGCCTCGAAGGCCAGGGCGGCGCCGCCGATCCGCTGGGCTTCGGCGTGCCCGTCAACGTCGAAGGTAGCTGGAGCGATCCGCGCATCTATCCCGATGTGGCGGGCATCCTGTCCGATCCCGACGGCGCCTATGCCAAGCTCAATGCGCTTGGGCAGGGACTGTTCGGCAAGGGCCAGGCCGGCGGCGGGCTCGACACGCTGATGCAGGGCCTCGGGACGATCCTCGATCCCAGGAATGACGGCAAAGAGAACCGCAAGCCGCCGGCCGGCGCAAAGCCATCGGACCGCCCGGACACCAACGCGGTGGGCGATTTTCTTCGCGACCTGTTCAGCCGGTGACGCTCCACGAGGGTCGAATGGAGGACGCCCGCAGAAACTGGTTGCGACCGAGCGGACTGTTCGGCAAATACGTCGTCGCCTTCGTCGGCCTGGTGGTGTTCGTGCTTGCCGTGAACGTGGCGCTCGAAACCTGGTCCATGTACCGCGAAACCACGGTGACGGTGGCGGGTGCCGAAACCGAGAAGGCGGAGGCGACCGCCCATCGCGTCGATCAGTTCCTGGCGGAGATCGAGCGGCAGATCAGTTGGGTGACGCGCGCGAGCGTCGTCACGCTGGAGCAGCGGCGCGCCGACTACGCGCAATTGCTGCAGCAGGCCTCCGCAATCGACGAACTCGCCCAGCTCGACGGCGATGGCCGCGAGCAATTGCGGGCCTCGCGTTTCGATGTGGCGGTCCGCCGCGGCGCCGACTATTCCCGTGATCCCCGCTTTACCGAGGCGATCGCCCGCGGCAGTTGGTGGTCGCCGGTCAGCTTCCGCGGCGACGTGCCGTACGTGATGTTCGCCATGGCCCATCCCGGACGCAATGCCGGCGTCACCGTCGCCGAGCTCAACCTGAAATTCCTCTCCGACTTCGTGACCGCGCGAGACGCCGGCAAGCTCGGATATGCCTACATCGTGGGGCCGCAGGGCCGCCTGCTCGCGAGTTCCGACACTAGCTGGCGGCTCGGGACCGATCTCTCCGGCCTGTCCCAGGTTGCCGCCATGATCGCCGGCGCCAAGCCGGCTGCGATCGGCGAGGATCCCGGCCGGCATCAGGTGCTGGTCGGGGCGGCCGCGATCCCGAGCGTCAATTTGCTGGTGTTTTTCGAGCAGCCGCTCAACCAGGCGATCTCGCCGATCTACGGTTTCCTGATCCGGATCGGCTGGCTGTTGGGATTGAGTCTGGCGCTCGCCGTCACCGCCGGAGTGTTCCTGGCGCGGCACATGGTGGTGCCGATCCACAAGCTGCAGTCCGGCGCGCGGCGGCTCGCCGCCAGCGAATTCGACCATCGCATCGAGGTCCACACCAAGGACGAGCTCGAGGATCTCGCCGACCAGTTCAACCGGATGGCCGGCGAGCTGCACGAATCCTATACGCGCCTGGAGCACAAGGTGGAGGAACGCACCCGCGATCTCGCCCAGTCGGTGCGCGAACTCAAGGGGCTCGAGGAGATCGGCCGCGCCATCGCATCCTCGCTCGACCTCAATGCGGTGCTGTCGACGATCGTGACCCGCGCCGTCGAAATCACCGGGGCCGATGCCGGGGCGATCTACTCCTACAATCCCGCACGCGGGGTCTTCGATCTCGCGGAAGCCTCGGGCATCGGGCGCCCCTGCCTCGACGCGATCAGGGCCGTCCGCATCGGCAAGGACGACCCGGTGTTCGGTCTTGCCGCATCGGGGCGGAAAGCGATCTCGATCCCCGATCTGGAGCATGCGGCCGATTATCCGCTGCGCGGCGCGACGCTCGCCGCCGGGTTCAACTCGGTCCTGGTGGTGCCGCTGGCCGGTCAACGCGAGGTGCTCGGCGCGCTCGTCCTGCAGCGCAAGACCAGCGGCGATTTCCCGCCCAACACGATCGGCCTGATGTACACGCTCGCCCACCAGTCGGTGCTCGCCATGAACAATGCCGGGCTGTTCCGCGAGGTCGACCGCAGGGGCCGCGAGCTTGCGGCGGCGCACGACACCGTGCAGCAGCAGGCCGCCAAGCTGCAGGAGCAGACCGAGCAATTGCTGTCGTGGAACCGCCTGCTGGAGGAGCGGGTCGCGACCCAGCTCGGCGAAATCGAGCGCATCAGCCGGCTGCAGCGCTTTCTCGCGCCCCAGGTCGCCCAGGTCATCGCCTCGTCGGACGGCCACGAGTTGCTGCTCGCCAGCCACCGCCGCGAGGTGACCGTGGTGTTCTGCGACCTGCGCGGCTTTACCGCCTTCACCGAAAGCGCCGAGCCGGAAGAGGTGATGGCGATCCTGCGCCAATACCATGCCGCCCTCGGCGAACTCGTCTACCGCTACGAAGGCACCCTCGAACGGTTTGCCGGCGACGGCATATTGATCCTGTTCAACGATCCGATCCCCTATCCCGACCACGCCGAGCGCGCGGTCCGGATGGCGGTGGAGATGCGCGACAGCGTCGGCAGGCTGACCGAGAGCTGGCGCAACCGCGGCCATGCTCTCGGTTTCGGGATCGGCATTGCGGTGGGCTATGCCACGCTCGGGCAAATCGGCTTTGATCGGCGGCTGGAATACGCCGCGGTCGGCAGCGTCACCAATCTCGCCTCGCGGCTGTGCGACGAGGCGGCGGGCGGACAGATCATCATCAGCCAGCGGGTGTTCGGCATGGTCGAACCCTGGGTCGAAGCGTCCCCGATCGGCGCCCTGACCTTGAAAGGCTTCAACCGGCCCATCCCGGCGCTCGAGATCCTGGCGTGGCGGGACGAACCGAAGGATCTCGCGATTGCCCCCGCCGAGGCGCAGGCATGACCCGCGACCATAAGGCGTCTGCGCGCCGGTGCGACAATGCTCGTCCTGCAGCTTGCTCAGGTGACCCTTGGCCCCGGTTGCGCCATCCAATAAGGTTCGATACGGACGCGGCACCGCCGCGGCGTCCGAGAATTGCGGGTCGCGCCCGTCGCGGCACATGACCCCCGAAAGAAGGCCGATGTCGACCACACCGCGGACTGCCGAAGCCACAGTCAGGTCGGGCCAGAAACGCTCCGGCATGCGCATTGCCGTGGCAGCCGGACTTGCATGGGCAGCGGGGCTTCCCATCGCCTCGTTCGGCGCCGAGAAGCTGCCGCCCAATCCTGTGGGCGCGGCGGTTTCGGTGATGAAGGCCAAGCGGGCATGCTTCAAGGATGCGGTCGAAGTGACTGGCGTCCTGGTGCCCCGGGAAGAGGTGCTGGTGCGGCCGGACCGGGAGGGCCTGCAGATCTCCAAAGTGTTCGTGGAGGCCGGCGAGACAGTGAAATCGGGACAGTTGCTGGCCCGCCTCGCGCCGCCGGAGGGTCAGCCGGGCGGCGGGTCCACCGTGGACGTGCAGTCTTCGGTCGCGGGGCTCGTCATCCGGCGCTACGCCGTCGTCGGCGCGATGGCATCGCCACGGGCCGAGCCTTTGTTCCTGATCGTGACCCAGGGTGAACTGGAACTCGCGGCCGAGGTTCCCGCCAAGAGCTTTTCGTCGATCTTGGTCGGGCAGACGGCCGCGGTCAAAGTCGTCGGCGCCAATGAGCGGACCGGGCGGATCAGGTTCGCCGCCCCGAGCGTCGATCCCGTGACCCAGGTCGGCCAGGTCCGCATATCTCTCGGCGATTATGTGCAGTTGCGCGCCGGCACCTTCGCCCGCGCCATCATCGACGTGAACCAGCGCTGCGGCGTCGGCATTCCGTTCTCGGCGGTTCTTTATGGGGCCGACGGGCCCCTCGTACAGATCGTTCGCGACGGACGCGTCGAGACCCATCGCATTGCCCTCGGCTTGCAGGCCGAGGGAACGATCGAGATCCGGGAAGGGGTCTCCGAAGGCGAGATGATCGTGTCGCGTGCCGGCGCGTTCGTTCGCGAGGGCGATCGGGTGAGACCGATCGTGGTCGAGGAGGCTTCCTCGGGCAAATAAGTTTCGACCGCAGCCGGCGGCCTGCACTGCCCGGAGTCCGGGCCGCGGGGGGCGTGCGCCTCTTGGATGATCCGGTCGGCATCGCTCTCGACCGAATGCGCCGCCCCGCAACCGTGATCTTCATCACATATCTCGCGGCGCCGTCCCGCTTAAGTTCATCCCCGTTCTCAATCCGACCTTCGAGGGATGTTCGACATGAAAGCACTCTGTATCGCCACGACTCTCGCTCTGCTCGGCGGTTCGGCCGCCCATGCAGGCACGATCCTCGACACCGCTATCGGCGGCAGCGATGCGCGATTGAAGGTGGAGGATTGCGGCAACGACACCTGCGGCACGGTTTCGTTCGGCAAGCAGAAATTCGTCGTGAAGAAGTCCGACATTTCCTCCTTTTTCAAGGACTTGGATATCGGGGACAAGCCGTCGCCGGCGAAGCAGCGCGACAAGCCCGCGGCGACGGGCAATCGAGCCCGTCCAACCGCGGCCGCGCCGGCCGCCCGTCCGGAAGACCGCAATGCTTCTTCCAGCCGGCGTGACGAGCCCGCAGCCATCCGATCCGACGACCGGCCGGCGCCGCGCCGGGACGAGACGCCAGGCCCCGCCCCAGACAGCGTGGCCGCGGCGGTCGATCAGAAGGGGACTATCGATCAGAAGATTCCGGCGCCGCCCGCCGTCTTCGAACCCCAACAGCCCGATCGGCGAATGGATCACCGAAGGCGGCGAGGGCCGGGTGCGGATCACCGCCTGCGGGCAGGCCCTGTGCGGCGTCGTCGCCGGCGGCAATCCCAATGACACCGACCGGCACAATCCGGACCCGGCCAAGCGCAACCGGCCGATGGATGGAATGACCGTCCTGATCGACATGAAGCCGGCGAAGAACAACCACTGGGAAGGCCAGATCTACAACGCCAAGGACGGCAGGACCTACGCGTCGAATATCTCGCTGAAGAATGCCGACGTGCTGCGGGTAGAAGGCTGCGTCTTCGGCGGATTGTTCTGCGGCGGCCAGAACTGGACCCGGGCCAAGGACGCCCGGCAGGGCTGATCAGGCGAGTTTCGGCAGGTCGGCCAACGAATGGGCGGGCTGGAATTCGTGTCAGCCCGCCAGTTGCAGACGTCTCGCGGGACACGCTCGCAGACGCCGTGCTAAGTTACCCGTGCTCCGCCGAACCTATTTCTCGGCCAAGGGATTCCGGATGCGGCGACGCGAGTTCATCACCCTCCTCGGCGGAGCGGCTGCGGCATGGCCGCTGCCGACAGGGGCGCAGCCGTCCGAGCGCGTGCGGCGAATTGGCGTTTTGTGGCCGTACCCCGAAGCCGACCCGGACAGTCGATCCCGAATTGCGTCGCTCCGCCAAGCCCTGCAGGACTTGGGCTGGACCGAAGGCCGCAATCTGCGGTTCGACTACCGCTGGGGAGCGAGCGCGGACGACCGTGACCGCATTCGCGCGGACGCGATGGAATTGGTGGCACTCGCGCCAGACGTAATTGTCGCCGGTTCCGGTGGGATCGCGATGGAATTGAAACAGGCGACCCGCACCGTGCCGATCGTGTTCCCGACGGCCAACGACCCGGTTGGCGCCGGCCTTGTCGAAAGTCTGGCGCGGCCGGGCGGCAATGCGACCGGTTTTTCCGGGTTTGAATTCGGGCAGACCGAGAAATGTCTGGAATTGCTCAAGCAGATTGCGCCGGGGGTGGCGCGCGTGGCCGTCATTCGCAATCCTGCCAGAGGCGGTGGGAAAGCCAATCTTGACGCCATCCAGGCCGCAGCGTCGCCGCTCAAGATGGAGGTGAGTGCAATCGATTTGCGCGATGTCGATGCGATCGAGCGCGGCGTCGCCGTCTTCGCGGGCGCGCCGAATGGCGGGCTGATCGTGCCGCCGGCCGCATTGGCAACGACTCATCGTGATGTGATCATCGCGCTTGCCGCTCGCTACCGGTTGCCTGCGGTATACCCGCTGCGCATTTTCGTCACCGACGGTGGTTTGGTGGCCTACGGACCTGTCACGACCGACCTGTACCCGCGGGTAGCCGGCTATATCGATCGCATCCTCAATGGCGAGAAGCCGGGCGACCTGCCGGTGCAGTTTCCGACCGGGTTCGAATTGTCCGTCAATCTCAAGACCGCAAGAGCCCTCGGCCTCGACGTGCCTGCGACGCTGCTCGCAATCGCTGACGAGGTGATCGAATAGCGGCGGCAACGGGCCCGCTACCAATCTGGCCCGATGAATACATTCCCGGCCAACTCGATGGCCCGGACAATCCAGCCAGGTACTGAGCCTTCCGTAGAGCCCGCGACTGTTCCGGGCCCGCGGTAGGAAGGGAGCGCCGTCTCGACCTTGGTTCCGGCGTTCGCCCGGACCAAGGCGCAGAGCCCGCCAGTCTGATGCGAAAGGTCCTCATCCGCGGCGCCATCCGCACCACGAATTTCCGCCGAAATCGTCCATAAAACCAAGCAATAACAAAGCGTAGAGCCGCCGCGCGTTGCGTGATGCGGGTCACAGAACTCGATCCTGCGCTGTGCGAGTTTGCTTGCATCGCTGCTCACACACACAGGAGAAAGTCATGAAACAGATTCGGAACCTGACCTCGGCCGCTGTCGTCCTCTCGCTGGTGCTCGCCGCCTCCTCGACCCCGAGCTTTGCGGCGGTCGGCGAAGCCGAAGCGCGTGCCGCCTGCACCGGGGACGTGTTTCGCTACTGCGTCTCCGCGATCGGGAGCCTCGATCGCATCATCTCCTGCCTCAAGCAGCAGAAGCCGCGCATCAGCAAGCCCTGCCAGGCGGTGATGGCCGCGAGCGGCAACTAGGCCGCTCCCCGCTTTGCACCTACGATCTCGATGGCGTGTTCGCCGGAACAGGAGGATGGGATGGAACGTATTTGGAAACGGGCTTCGGGCGCGATGGTTCTTTCGATGGTTCTCGCGCTCGCCACCTGGTCGACCTCGAGCTTCGCGATCGGCAGCGCCGAACAGCGTGCCGCCTGCACGCCGGACGTGTTCCGCCTGTGCAGCTCGGAAATCCCGAACGTCGATCGCATCGTCGCCTGCCTCAAGCAGCAGCGGCCGAATTTGAGCAAGCCCTGCCAAGCGGTGATGAATTCGCCGATTGCCAAAACGTATCACTGAGGCGTTTTCGGTTTGGCGAACCCTGCGCCCGTCACGCGAACGCTGCCTGCGGGCGAACCAGGCGGGTGGCCGCCAGGATGGCGACGGCGATGATCGCGGGGATCACCGCGATCCAGGTTCCGGCAGCGGCGAGTGCGGCCGCTGCGGCCCAGGCGATCGAGGAGAACGCCTCGGCGAAAGTCGCGACCCGCGATGACGTCTGCCGGCGGCGAAATTGGCTGCGCTTCGCCTGAGCGCGAAAGCAGAGCTGAATGGCGGTCGCCGATGCCGCGGCCGCGGCGACGCCGAGCGCAGCGACGATGGCTGCCGAGGGATCGACCAGCGCCAGCGGCAGCATGAACGGCGCGAACACCAGCGCGATGCATCCCATCACCGCTTCGATCTTGGCGCGCACGACCTGGCGTGCGGTCAGCGGCGCCGTGGCGATCAGGTCCGGCGCGTCCTCGCCGGAAATCGCGAGCCAGGCGAGCCCGCCGGCGAGTTGCCCGGCCGCCATGACCAGGACCGGCACCAGCAGCACGACGCTCGCGCTCCCGCTCTCGAAGCTGCGCCACAGCAGGAAGGCGGGCGGCAGCAGATAGAGCATCTGCATCAGGGTCTGCGACACCAGCCAGGGGTCGCGCCGCAGCAGCGTCCATTCCTTGCGCCGCAGCGTCTCCATCGGCGAGGCGGGTCGAAAGCCGGCGATCGGGCGCAGCCGCTGGGCGCTCGTGGCGCCGGCGGCGGCCATGGCGCAATCGGCAAAGCGCGGCGCCACCATCACGATCGCGGTGCCGAGCACGAGGAGGCTCGCAGCGAGCACGGCCGCGAGCGCGAGGCCGTCGCCGAGCATCGCCCGCGCCGGCCACCACAGCAGGCTGCCGGCATCCGGCGCGATGGCGAGGATCGGCTCGGAGGCGAGCACCGCGTAACGCGACAGCGTGCCGTTCGATGCGATCGCGGCGAGCTGCAGGCCGATGACGAAGGCGGCGCCGATCACCGCCGCGACGATCTGGGCGACCAGGCGCGTGCGCTTGGGGCCGATGGTGCGGAACAGCGCGGTGGTCAGCCCGACCGCGAGCGCCGCCGCGGTCGCACCCATGGCGGCGACGGCGCCATAGGCGCCGAGCCAGTGGGCGCCGCCTGCGACGGCCAGCACATTGATGAAGGGGCCGGCAAGCAGCGCCGCCATCGCCATGACCGACAGCGCGATGGTCGCGATCCGCACCGCGAAAATCTTCGGTGCCTGCGCCGGGGACGAAAGCAGGAGATCGAGGTCGGAGCGCGTGTAGAAGGCGCGCGTCACCGATTCCATCGCCTGCGACAGCATGAGCGACAATGACAGCAGCGCGCTGGCGGTGATGGCGACCAGGGCCGACCTTGTCCGGATGGATGGCGAGCCCGGCGTAGCGCGACACCAATCCGTAGGCGACGAGATGCATGACCGCGGCAAAGACGAGGATGGCGATCGCGACCGTGCGCAGCCTGGTGCGGCCGCCTGCGGTCACCATCGACAGCCAGTCCCGCCAGGCGAGGCGGAGCTCGTGCCGGGCGAACCAGGCGAGGGTACCCGGCCGGCTCACGCCGCGACGGCCTCTTCGGCGACCAGAGCGAGAAAGGTGTCCTCCAGGCTCAAGGTCTGCAGGCTCAAGTCCGGCAGGCTCAGATCCGGCAGGCTCGGTGTTGCCTTTGCCGGCCTGCCGGCGCAGCTCTTCGAGGGTGCCTTGCGCGATCAGCCGCCCGCCGCGCGATGACGCCGATGCGGTCGGCCATGCGCTCGGCGACTTCGAGGATGTGCGTGGTCATGATGACGGTGCCGCCGGCGGCGACGTGCTCGCGCAGCACGGTCTTGACCTGCCGGGCGGAGCCGGCATCGAGGCCGGTGAAGGGCTCGTCGAGGATGATGATCCTGGGCTCGTGCACGAGCGCGCCGGCCAGCGCCACCTTCTGGCGCATGCCCTTGGAGAAGCCCTCGCAGCGCTCGTGGGCATGAGGACCGAGGCCGAGCCAGTCGATCAGCCCGCGCGCGCGCGCCTCGGCGTGCGCGGCGTCGATGCCCCACAGGCCGCCGACGAATTCGAGATATTCGAACGGCGTCAGCTTGTCGTAGATCATCGGCTCGTCGGAGATCCAGGCCATGACCCGCTTGGCCGCGACGGGATCGGCCAGGGCGTCGATGCCGAGGACGGAGATCGACCCGGCGTCAGGCCGCAGCAGGCCCGACCACCATGCGCAACGTCGTGGTCTTGCCGGCGCCGTTGGGCCCGAGCAGCGTGTAGAATTCGCCGGCACGGATGGCGAGGTCGAGCCCATCGACCGCCGGGCGGTCGAACGCCTTCCTCAGGCCGCGGATCTCGACGGAAAACGCGGGATCGGCACGCATCGGCATCCGGCAATTCGATCCTCGATCGTTCGCCGGACGAGGCTACCGCTCGATTGGTTTCGGCGGCGTAAACCCGCACGCAGGAATTCGGCGGCATCGGGAACACCGGCGACCGCCCCCGTGATGGCTCGCAGGGCCTCGACCCACCCTGCGCGCCGTCACGCGTGGCGATTCATCGCCGAATCCTTCTTGGTGTCGCGCATGAACAGGTAGACGACGAGCGAAATGCCGATCATTCCGGTCAGGTAGTAATAGAACCAGGTCTCGTGCCCCATCGACTTGAACCACAGCGCGACCGAATCCGCGGTGCCGCCGAAGATCGAAACCGTGAGCGCGTAGGGCACGCCGACGCCGGTGGCGCGGATGGTGGTCGGAAACAGCTCCGCCTTCACCACCGCATTGATCGAGGTATAGCCGGTCACGATCATCCAGGCCGCCGCGATCAGCAGGAACGCCGCGAACGGCGCCTGCGGCGGCCTGCAGCGAGGTCAGGATCGGGATGGTGAACAGCACGCCGCGTGACGCCGAAGCCGATCAGCAGCCATTTGCGGCCGATGCGATCGGAGATCGCGCCGTAGATCGGCTGCAGGCACATGGCGAAGACGAGCGAAGCGGCCGGTGACCGTGGTGGTCTGGTCGTCGGTGAGGCCGACCGAGAGCTTGAGGAACTTCTGCATGTAGGTGGTGTAGGTGTAGAAGGCGGCGGTGCCGCCGGCCGTGAGCCCGACCACCAGCAAGACCTCGCGGGGATATTTCAACAGCGCGCGGATCGAGGAATCCCGTTTCCCGAGCTTTTTCGCCGCCTCGAAGGCTTCGGTCTCGTGCAGGTTGCGCCGCATCACCGCGGCGACGACGGCGAGGCCGGCGCCGATGACGAAGGGGATGCGCCAGCCCCAGGCGCGAATCTCGTCGTTGGTCAGGAACACCTTCTGGAGCAGCAGCAGCACGATCAGCGCGCACAACTGGCCGCCGATCAGCGTGACGTATTGGAAGCTCGAATAGAAGCCGCGGTGGCGTTCATCGGCCATCTCGGTCAGGTAGGTGGCGCTGGTGCCGTATTCGCCGCCGAGGCTCAGCCCCTGGATGATGCGGGCGACGCCGAGCACGATCGGCGCCGCGATGCCGATCGATGCATAGGTCGGCGTCACCGCGATCATCAGCGAGCCGAAGCACATCAGCATGACCGACAGCATCAGCGCGCTGCGCCGGCCGTGATGATCGGCGAGATGGCCGAACAGCCAGCCGCCGAGCGGCCGCACCAGGAACCCGACCGCGAACAGGAGCGCGGCGTTGAGCTGCTGCACCACCGGATCGGTGTTGGGAAAGAAGGCACCGGCGAAATAGAGCGCGAAGGCCGCATAGGCGAAGAAATCGTACCATTCGACGAGATTGCCGATCGAGCCGATGAAGATCGCCTTGATCCGGCGCCGCATGTCGGCGAGATCGAGCTGTTCGCTAGCCTGCGCTCCCTGTCGGAACGTCTCGTTGATCGCCGTCATGGTCACTGCTCCCCGGGAAGTTTCCTCACACCTGAACATATCCGATCGTCCGCGCAAGCATAATTCCCGCGAGGCGGATCAGGTTCGGCCATCTTGGTTGAAAGCGATGACGGCGCTCAACTCGGCGCCGTCATTCCGGGCGCGCATTCCACGACTGCCACAAGGGGGGAACCCTGGACTCCCTCTCCGGCTTGCGGGGGGTGGGGGGGAGGGCGTGCGGCCGCGACGTGACTGTGGCCCGCGATCCCCGACCGCCTCTTCAAGGAATGTCGGAGAGCGCGTTCTGTTCGCGGCGGGGATCTCAGTCCGGCGCAACCCGACGGCATTCTTGTCCCCTGGCCTCTTCCCCAACTTGCCCAGGCGCTCGTTGTCTGAGCTGCTCAATTTCTTCGGGAGCGAGTTGCTCGATCCCCACAAAGGAGTTGCGAGCTTCGCTCACTCGGATCAGTTCATCGATCTTCGCCTGCAGTGCCGCACTGTCTCGGTTCTGCGAATTTTAAATCACCAACACCATCAGAAAAGTGACGATATTCGTCCACGTGTTCATCACCAATTGCCACGTATCGGAGTACGCAAAAAACGGCCCGGTCACCAGCCAGAGCAAGACCGTAAACACGGCAGCAGCAAACACCCCGGGACTGCCGGACGCCCCCGCTACGTAGCTTGCCAGTTGCGCAAATTTCTTCGACATGATTGCAATATCCTTTGGAATGACGACCGCCCATTTCGCGCAACTGCTGTCCCGCAGGACCGTTAAGGGCAACGTCCGGAGACGGCGCAGTTCGGAACAATTTGGCCTCGCGCGCGTTATTTTCATCTCACCTGCATATCGATGATTTCTTTCGGCTTGGTTGAACAGGTGTTTGACCGGAGGGACAGTGTGCCGACGGGCCATTGCGGCCACACAACACAATCAAAACGGAGGCTTCCCATGGAATTGATTCTGATAATTGTCTTGGTCGTCTTGATCTTCGGCGGCGGCGGATACTGGGGCCGGGGTCGAGGTTACTGGTGAACTAACGAGTTGTTTTGCGGAACCTTATGAAATTCCGAGCGTTTTATTTTCGGGAGATTGCTCAAAGGAGATTGGAATGAATAAGCTCGTTTTAGGCGTGGTAACTGCCGCAGTGCTGGCGATGACTTTGCCGGCGGCCGCGCAAGTCGGCGTCCGCGTGGGCGAAGGTGGAGTCGGCGTGCAGCTCGGGGGCCGCGATCGTGCCGAGTATCGTGACCGCGATAGGGACAGTGTTCGTTACAGAGATCGGGATGAGGGGCGTGAGCGTCGCCATCATCGCGATTGCGACACGACTTGGCGTGACCATCGTCGCGTTACCGTCTGTCGCGGCAATTAATGGCATTCTGAGAATGACCCCTTGCGGGGTCATTCTGCTTTAGGCGTGTGTCGTATTGATCAGACTTAACTGCCAGCCATTTGATACCGAGATTTGCATTCGCGAGGTGACCGCGGGCAATGTTCACCCCACCCGCCGCTCGGTCACGGCTTGGCCGGATATCGGCCGCACATGCGCGCGCCCTCGCCATAGGCCTCTTCGCATTCGCCCCGCGTGATCTCCGCGCCGCGGCCGACGACCTTGGCGAGAAGATAGTCGGCGACCGCCTCGATCTCGCGCTTGTTCAAGGTGGAACCTGGCGGGAGCGCCGGCGTGTCGCGACCGAGTTCGGCTTCGGTGACGCCGTAGCAGCGTTTGTCCGTATAAGCCTCCTCGTCGAAATGGGGCATCGCCTTCCCGGGCACGCCGCAGGTGATGACCTCGATCAACTGCTCCCGCTTCAGCGGCGTGACCCGCAGATTTGCCGCCGCCCCGTTCGACTGCGGCTCGCCGGCGCCGTCGCCGGCCCAGCCGTGGCAATAGGAGCATTGCGCCTTGTCGAGAAACACCCGGCGGCCGAAAGCGAAGTCGTCGGCGCGCATGGGGGCGGCCGTCGCCGCCAGCGCGAGGCAGGCGAGGAGGGTGGGGAACCATTTATTGGGGCGTGCGTCATGATCTCCGCTCTTTCCCTCCCCGCCTTCGGGAGGATCAGGGTGGGGTTCTTTCTTCCTTCGATCAACTGTGCCCGTGGAACAGGCCCCACCCCCGCCCTCCCCGAAGTCGGGGGGGAGCAGAGGCCTCACAGCCCGAACACGAACAGCATCGTCGCGTTGGTCTGGCCCTTGAGTTCCGGCGAGCGCGCGATCTTGGCCTTGCCGACGGGGCCGATGCCGGAGGCGATGGCGATGTACTGCTTGCCGCCGACCGAATAGGTCATCGGCGGCGCGACGAAGCCGGTGCCGACGTTGATCTTCCACAGCTCCTCGAGGGTCTGGTCGTCGAAGGCGACGATGGTGCCGTCGAGCATGGCGGTGACGACGATGCCGCCCGCGGTGGTCAGCACGCCGGAGAGGTCGGGATAGGGCAACTCCTTGCGCATCTTCACTTCGGCGGTCAGGGGATCGACGACGGTGAGGCTGCCGACGATGCGCTCATTGTTGACATAGCCGCCGCCGCCGAACTTGCCGGGCACATGGGCGGTGGGATCGGGCTTGATGTCGGCGCAGCCTTCGCTCGCACCGATATAGAGCAGCCGGGTCTTGTCGCTGAACGAGGGCGGCCAGAAATTGGTGCCGCCATGCACGTCGGGGCAGGAGTTCACGATGGTGTCGGTGACCGCTTTCCAGTCGTGATTGTAGGTCTGCACGTCCTTGCCGGGATCGTAGTCGACCGGCTTGCCGGTCTTGGGATCGATGCCCTTGGTCCAGTTCACCTTCTCGGCGTATTGCACGGCCTTGAGGAACTGGCCGTTGAGGCGATCGAATGTGTAATTGAAGCCGTTGCGGTCGGCGTGCACGACCAGCTTGCGATCCTCGCCGTTGACCTTGCCGTCGACGATGACCTGCGAGCCGCTGGTGTCGTAATCGTGGATGTCGTTCGCGGTGAGCTGGAAGTGCCACTGGATTTTGCCGTCCTTGGCGCCGAACGCGACCATCGAGTCGGTGTAGAGGTTGTCGCCGGGCCGCGAGCCGGAATCGTAGCGCGGCACCGGATTTCCGGTGCCCCAATAGGTGAGGTTGGTGGCGGGATCGTAGGAGCCGGTCACGTACATGGCGCCGCCGCCGGTGCGCCAGGCGTTGTTCTTGTCCTTCCAGGTCTCGGAGCCCGGCTCGCCGGGCGCCGGGATCACGAAGGTCTTCCACTGCACGTTGCCGGTCCTGGGATCGAGCGAGGCGATCCAGTCGCGCACGCCGTTGTCGCCGCCGGAAGCGCCGATGACGATGGCGTCCTTCAGGGCGAGCGGTGCCGCGGTGATCTCGAGGCCGGGCTGGTCGAGCAGGTTCTTGTCCCACACCGCCTTGCCGGTCTCCTTGTCGGTCGCGATCACGCGGCCGTCGAGACCGGTGACCGAGATGACGTAGTTGCCCCACAAGGCGACGCCGCGGTTGCGGTCGGGCTTCTGGGTGCCGGGGTCCATCTTCCACACGATGCGGCCGGCAGTCCCCGGAGCGGACGTCGATCTTGTAGACGACGCTCCAGATGTCGCTGACATACATGAAACCGTCCTCGACCAGCGGCGTCGCCTCGAGATATTCGTTGCCGGAGGAGCCGCCGAGCGGCACCGCGAAGGCGAGCTTGAGGTTCTTGGCGTTCGTCTTGTTGATGATGTCGAGCGTGGAATAGCGGTGCGAGCCGAAATCGTGGTGGTTCATCAGCCAGTTCTGCGGCTCCGGTGTAGCCAGCCGGTCATAGGTCACTTCGGCCGCCATGGCGCTGGACGCGCTTGCGGCTGCGACCGCGCAGCCGATCGCCGCGGTAATGCATGCTTGGTATCGCTTCTTCGTCACGGAATCCTCCAGCGTCGTGTCATTCATCGCACAGGTTATACAAGGCCTCGATTGGGAACGGCCTGTTTTTTCTGTTGTGCCCATGCGGCCCTTCGCCCCGAAGCGATCGGGAGGCATTGGCTTTGGATGAGCGGGGCCGATGATCGAGCGGCTGCATCGAAACGATTGGATGCAAAGATGGATTGCAAAGATGGTCTAGCCACGGGGCGTCGGTTTCCCGATAATGGCCGGCCACAACAACGAACGATGAACGGGAGAACCACATGCGCAGAACGATCGCTTTTTGTGCCGGCGGCGCGGTCATTGCGGCCGGCGCCGTGCTCGGCGCGGCGCGCCATGCCGGCGCGGAGGCGCTGGTCGAGAACAGTGCGGAATTCCGCATGCAGCTCGACTTCCAAGTGAAGGATGCGGCGCTGCAGAAGATGCTGCCGGCCGGATGGGAGCCGCAGGTCGCGACCCAGGGCCCCGCCAAGGACTGCAACATCCGCCTGATCTTCATCGATCGCGTCGATGTCACCGGCGCCGACAATGCTCCGAAGACATCGAGCCAGCTCGTCTACCTCGCCGTTCCCGTCAAGCAGACCGGGACCAGCAATGCCGGCCAGATGATCATCGCCGGCCTCGTGGCCGACCCCAAGGAATTGCCCGGGCCGTTCGGCAACTATTCGCCCGCGACCACGTCCAAGGTGCAGCGCTCGGTCAGCATCGACAACGGCGTCGCGACCGGCGAGGAGAACTGGGTCTTCGCCGCCGCCAATGGCGAGCGGATGGAAGTGCATCTCAAATATGAGCGCGGTGCGGGCCGCCGCAACCCGACCCAGGAGGTGAAGTTCTTCGATCCGAGAAATCCCGGCAGCTACCAGATATTCAAGGTCGATTCCGGGCTCGACATCATGAAGAACGTCTCGGTGCCGGTGAAGGACAAGGTGAAGGAGTTCACCTACAAGGTATCCGGCGGCAATCTCGGATCGCTGTTCGACGGCACCGAGAAGGTGCTGAGCTGGGATTTGTTCCACTGGTACAACCGTGGCATCTATACGCCCTGACGCTTTGTGCTCCCTCCCCGTCTTCGGGGAGGGCCGGGGTGGGGCCTGTTTCGCGGCACGACGCGTGGTGAAGCAGACCCCACCCTGACCCTCCGCGAAGACGGGGAGGGAATTGGCTGCGGCGAATTCGAATGCCGACAATTCGAAACTGGGAGGGAAGGATCATGCAAACGAAACACGCGTCCCTGCGCAACCTGCTGCTCGCAGGCGGCGCCATCTTCGCGGCGTTCGGTGCCGGCGCCTTCGCCGCCGACGTGACGCCGGACCGCCTCGCCAACGCCGACCAGGAGCCGGGCAACTGGCTGATGAACCACCGCACCTATGATTCGCAGCGGTTCTCGCCGCTCGACAAGATCAACAAGGCGACCATCAAGGGCCTCAAGCTCGCCTATGCGGTCGCGATCGGCGGCACCTCGGCCAACGAGAACCTGCAATCGACGCCGCTCGCCGAGGACGGCTTCCTCTACGTGGTCGACCAGTGGGGCGTGCTCTACAAGATCGACGGCCGCTCCGGCGAGTTGGGCCGCATCGTCTGGCGCATGGACCCCAAACAGGAGAAGGTGCCGTTAGCCAACCGCGGCGCCGCGCTGTGGGGCAATCTCGTCGTCACCGTCGCGAACTATCCGGCCCGCATGATCGCCACCGACAAGGAGACCGGCAAGGTCGCCTGGGAGACCAATCTTGCCGACGGCCAGGTCGACCTGCAGCTCACCGCCGCCCCGATGGCGATCAAGGACAAGATCGTGCTCGGGGCCGCCGGCGGCGACCGCGGCACGCGCGACTTCATCGTGGCGGTCGATGCCGCGACCGGAAAGGTCGCCTGGCGCCAATACGTGATCCCGGCCCCCGGCGAGCCCGGCGCCGAGACCTGGAAGGACAAGAACAACGCCTGGCAGACCGGCGGCGGCGCCATGTGGGTCACCGGCTCCTACGACGTCGCCACCAACCAGGTGCTGTGGGGCACCGGCAATCCGGTGCCGATGTTCGACCCGTATTACCGGCCCGGCAACAACCTCTATACCAACAGCCTGATCTCGTGGAATCCCGACAGCGGCAAGATGAACTGGTATCACCAGTATCTGCCCGGCGACATGTGGGACTATGACGAGGCCGGCACCCACATCCTGGTCGACGGCCAGATCGCCGGCCAGCCGCGCCGGCTGATCACCCATTCCGGGCGCAACGGCTTCCTCTACACCTTCGATCGCGCCAACGGGCAGACCGTGCTCGCCAAGCCCTATCTCGACAACATCAACTGGACCAGCGGCATCGACCAGAAGACCGGCCTGCCGGTCGATTACGACCCCGGCAAGGACATCCAGGTCTATTCGGGAAAGCAGAACCAGACCCTGGAGGACCGCACCAAGAAGCTGTGCCCGTCGATGGGCGGCGGCAACAATTTCTATCCCGCTTCCTACAGCCCGCAAGACCGGGCTCCTCTACATACCTTCGATGTCGAGCTGCAATCAGGTGACGCTCGACACCAGCCTGTCCAGCAAGGCGGGCGACTGGAAAGGCGCGGCGTTCAAGCACATCGAGCGCAACGAGTCCGACATCATCGTCGCCGATCCCCTCACCGGCGAGATCAAGAACAAGCTGCACAGTCCCTACACCAACAACAGCGGCGTGCTGGCCACCGCCGGCGGCGTGATCTTCACCGGCTATACCGACGGCACCTTCGCCGCCTATGACGACACCACCCTCGAGCAGCTCTGGAAGATCAATGTCGGTTCGGGCTTCAACGCCCCGCCGATGACCTTCGAGGCCGGCGGCAAGCAATATGTCGCGATCCTGTCGGGACTGAGCCGCATCGCGATCGGCCGCCACGTCTTCACGCCGGAGCTGCGCGACATGCGCAACCAGACGATGCTGTTCGTGTTCGGGTTGTGATGGCAGCGCTTACGCCGCGACGCTGATGGTGCCGTCGCGGTTGTCCACCATCACAGGGGAGTGGAGATATTCGATTGCCGGCGGCGAGCCGTACTTGCCCTCCACCAGCTTCCTCCACTCCGCGGTGTAGGCACGCTCGGCGTCTGCGCGCGAGGCCCAGACATAGATGCCGCCGGCGCGGCGTCCGTCCTCGCTCATCCAGTAGTTCTTGCGCAGCAATCCCGCCATGCCCTGATATTTGGGTGCGGTGGACTGGAACGTCTTGGTGATCTCGGCGAGCGTCGTCGGCTGCGCGAGATGAAAAGTGACGATCGCAACGATCATGTCGGTCTCCTCGAATGACGCAGGATAGTAGCATGGCCGCGTTGCGTGAGCGCCGCTCCGTTCGCAGGGAACGAAGCCCGGCGATGACGTCTGCGCCATGCTCTAGTAGATCGTTTCCGAGGTTCGAATCATATCGATATGATCAATCAACCTCGTCCTGAGGAGCGCGCACCGAAGTCGGGCCTGCCCGACTTCGGCACCCATTGGTGTCGAAATCGGCAACAGCCGATTTCGATGCGCGCGTCTCGAAGGACGGCCACCGGCGAGATCGTGCTGGCGTCCATCCTTCGAGACGCCGTGCTGTCGCACGGCTCCTCAGGATGAGGTCCGTGGGGTCAAGTTCCACCCCGTCCGATCTGATCCGTTTCATGGAATCGATCCACTAGAATGGCGCTTTGCGTCGACATGGGAACTCAACTGGCCGCCCGCGAGAAGGAAAATTTCATGGTTTCGTCCACCAGCGACTCCAAGCCCGTTGCCGCAACGACCGGCGCCTCCGAAATCGTGATGATGGACGCCGTCGCGCTGGCCGCCACGATCAGGTCGCGGCAGATCTCCTGCGCGGAGGTGATGACCGCCTATCTCGACCACATCGAGAGGTTCAATCCGGAGGTCAACGCCATCGTCGCGCTCCAGGACCGTGCGGACTTGCTAGGTGAGGCGCGCGCGCACGACGCGCAGCTTGCGCGCGGCGAGGCAGCGGGACCGCTGCACGGCTTTCCCCAGGCGGTGAAGGATTTGACGCCGGTCAAGGGCATCCCGATGACCCAGGGTTCGCCGATCCTGAAGGACTTCATGCCGCCCGCCGACAGCGTGCTGGCGGAGCGGCTGCGCACGGCGGGCGCCATCATCATCGGCAAGACCAACACGCCGGAATTCGGGCTGGGGTCGCACACCTACAATCCGGTCTATGGCGTCACGCGCAATCCCTATGATCTCACGCGCTCGGCCGGCGGCAGCAGCGGCGGCGCGGCCGCGGCGCTGGCGCTGCGCATGCTGCCGGTGGCGGACGGCACCGATTACGGCGGCAGCCTCCGCAATCCCGCCGGCTGGAACAACGTGTTCGGCTTTCGCACCAGCTTCGGCCGCGTGCCCGCCGACGGGCGCGACGCCTGGCTGCCGTCGATGGGCGTGGCCGGGCCGATGGCGCGCAACGTCGCCGATCTCGCCTTGCTGCTCTCGGTGCAGGCCGGCTACGACGCCCGTGCGCCGCTGTCGCTCCCGGGCGACGGCGCGATCTTCCGCGGCCGCCTGGAGACGGATTTGAAGGGCAAACGGATCGCGTGGGTGGGCGACTTTGCGGGATATGTGCCTTACGAGCCGGGCGTGCTGGAGGTGTGCAAAGCGGCGCTGAAGACCTTCGAGTTGATCGGCTGCGTCGTCGAGGAGGCGCAGCCCGACTACTCCATCGACGCGGTGTGGCGCGCCTTCGTGCGGCTGCGGGCATGGCAGACCGGCGGCACCTTGCTCGCCTATTACAACGATCCCGCGAAACGCGCGCTGATGAAGCCGGAGGCCGTCTACGAGGTCGAAAGCGGGCGCAAGCTCTCGGCCTACGACATCACCGCTGCCGGGGCGGTGCGCAGCGAATGGTATCACGCGGTGCGGCGCTTCTTCGAACGCTACGACTACTTCATCGTGCCGACCGCCCAGTTGTTTCCGTTCGACATCGACATGCACTGGCCGCAGGAGATCGCGGGCCGCAAGATGGAGACATATCACGAGTGGATGAAGGGCGTGTTGCCCGTCACCATGGCGGGCTCCCCCGCGCTCGCGGTTCCCGCGGGCTTCGGCGATCGCGGCCTGCCGATCGGCATCCAGATTGTCGGCCCCAATCACGCCGAGCTGGCCTGCCTGCAATTGGCCTACGCCTACGACACCGCCACCAACTGGGCGGCCCGGCAACCGCCGCCGCTGCTCACGCGGGGGTAGGCCATGTTATTCGGCGCGGCGTCCTTCTCCCTCGCCCTGCCTGCGGGGGGTCCAGCATGCACTACTTCATACGCACCATTTCGAAGCGGACGTTGCTTTCGAACTGGTTCGTCGTCTCCTTGCCGGAATGCGGATCGTATTGGCTCTGGCCGGGCTTGCGCAGGTGACGGGTGACCAGCCGCGCGCGGGTCGCGGTGTCGAGGTCTTTCTCGCAGCGCTGCTTGACGAAGATGCCCGCCACCGGCGTCTCGCCCGGCGTCGGCGGCGAGGTCCTCGCATGTCCAGCCGTCGCGGCCGAATCGCGAATTGAGGAAGTTGCGCAACAGGTAGGCCTCGTCGCGGTCGCCTGAGGGGTCGCGCGGATCGGTGACGATGCGGATGCCGCGGACCTCGCCGCATCGTCGATCAGCGCCGAGACGGTGATCGGAAAGCCGTAGGTCTTGGTGCCGACATACTGCTCCATCTGCGCGGCGAGATTGTTGGCCTTGGCCCAATATTCGATCTCGTCGTCGTAGCGGAAATAGACCTCGCGCAGTCCGCCGGGCTCCGCCCGGCAGCGGCGAAAATCCTTCCACCCCGACAGCGGCGAGGCCGGGCGGGCCGCCATTGGTGCCGCAGGCATAGTCCATGTACTCGTCCGGCAGCGATCGATCTTCGCACCGAGCTTGATGTCCCAGAATCTCATGCCGGATCGGGCGCTCGTCGGCGCCGGCGGCGATGCCGGGCCGGGCGGCGAGCACGCCGAGGGCGGCGGCGATCAACCAGCAGGCGATGTGGATGCGAGGGATGTGGATGCGAGGCATGGCTCAACCCGATCGGACGGCGCTTTGGCGGCGCCAGGAAACGTGCGATATTCCGCGTGCGATATTCGGCGACCCCAGGCATTTGCGCAACAGGCCATCCGCCATGCTTCGATCGACTTTGTTGGTGTCGGCGCTGTGTCTCGCCGTGCTGGCGCGCCCCGCCGGGGCGGAAGGCGAGGCCGATTTCCTCGCCGGCAAGACCAAGTCCTGTCCGAAATGCATGCTGGAAAAGGCGCCGCTGAAGCGCCGCGACCTTGCCGGCGCCGATCTCTCGGGCGCCAATTTCACCAAGGCGGTGTTCCATCGCGACCGGCTGATCGGGACCAATTTTTCCGGCGCCGAATTATCCGGCGCCAACCTCAACAAGACCGACGTCAAGAACGCCTCGTTCACCAATGCCAATGCGCCCGGCATCATGTTCTACGAATCCGACCTCAGCGTCGCCAACCTGACCGGCGCCAACCTCGTCGAGGCCAAGATGGGCAAGGCGCGGATGGTGCGCACGATCCTCGACAAGACCAAGCTCACGGAGGCGATACTCACCGGCGCGCGGCTCGATGACGCCTCGCTGAAAGGCGCCGCATTGCCCCGCGCCAACTCTGGTCGGGGCGTCGATGCGCCGCACCAATCTCGAAGGCGCGAACCTGGAGGATTCCGGCCTCATCGACGCGATGCATGCGCGAAGCCAATCTGAAAGGCGCCAACCTCTCCGGCGCGGACTTGTTCGGCGCCGATCTGACCGGCGCCGACCTCGACCGGCGCCGACCTCTCGGAGTCGCGGCTGTCCCGCGCCGTCCTCACCGGCGCCAATCTCGACGGCGTGAATTTCAAGGGCGCCCTGATGCCCGACGGCACCACGCACGAGTGAACGCTTCTCCCTCCCCGACTTCGGGGAGGGCCGGGGTGGGGCCTGTTCCGGCGCCGCGCCTTTGATGAGGAAGACCCCACCCTTCCCCTCCCCGAAGGCGGGGAGGGACAGAAAGGCCTGCGCCGCAGAGGCCTCAGATATACGCCGTCGCCCGTCCCGCCAGCAGGACCAGCACCCAGCTTGCCAGCGACACCGCGGCGAACCCGACGCCGCGGTCGAGCGGGGCGTCGGCCTTGAGCGCGCCGCCGTAGCGCCAGTAGAACGCCGCCACGTTGATGAGGCCGAGGGCGAACATCGCCATCTTGAACTGGAAGGCCGGGTTGCCCACCACCGGCGTCGCATCCGCCGACAGCAGCACCACGCCGGACACGATCTGCAGCGCCAGCCCGATGGCGGCGACCGGCATCGCCGCGCGGTAGGTCGTGCGCGGGTGCGGCGCGCCGCGCAACAACTGGACGTCGAACGTGGCGATGGCGCCGACCAGCAATGCCGCACCCAGCACATGGGCGAGGTTGGCGAGCGGATAAAGCCAAGCCGAGCCGCGCGCCGCCGCGCCGAGGCCGGACTGTTCCAACGCCGTCATCGCCGCTTCGATGGCGGACAGCACGGTTCAGCGCAATTCGACGACTTTGCCGCCGACCGTGATCCGTTCCGCCCGCATCTCGTGCTCGAGGCGCGTCGAAGGATAGCCCTCGACGACAACGGGAGTGCCAGGCTTGAGCATGTCCTGGGTGATGCCGCGCGACTGCATGCGGAACAGCGGCGCCAGCGTCGCCTCCCAGCTCGCGCCCTGATACTTCAGCATGACATGGGCGTGCGGGTCCGCCCAGGCGAGCGACTCGACCGGCGCCGAGATGGTGAAGACCTTGTTGGCGTCGTAGCTGCCCCAGCCATGATGCGCCCACGCCGCGCCCGCCGAAACGACGCCCGCGAGGGCGATGAGGATCGTGCGCTTGTCCATTGTTGCACCTCCGTTGGTTTCAGTATCCAGTATAGTGTTTCCGAGGCTCAAATTGTATCGGGGCACATGTAGGATGGGTTGACTACTTTGCGTAACCACATCAATCGGGCCTGTCAGCTCCCGGATATCGCTTCGCTCATCCGGGCTCTCGCTCTCGCTGCTACCCATCCCCACAATTGGCAAGGAATTCGCCTTCAGTTCCAATAGGGCGGATAGCCCGCGCTTTTCCCTTCCGCTTCGAGCAACCGCAGCATCGCCGGCCATTCGAGCACGCCATAGGGCCGCCTGGTGCCGGGCTGGTAGAGATGCGCGGTGTGGGCGAGCACGTTCTCGCCGGGCAGCGTGAGCTCGGTGCGGGCTGCCATAACGTCGACCTGGGCGCGGCACGACATTTCGAGCTGGTACATGGTGTTGAAAGCCTGCTGGACCGTCGCCCCGCAAGTCAAGAGGCCATGATTGCGCATGACCATGGCGTCATGGGGACCGAGATCGCGCACCAGCGCCTCGCGCTCGGCGAGGTCGATCGCCGGCCCCTCGTAGTCGTGATAGCCGATGTGGCCATGGAAGCGGATCGCGGTCTGCGACATCGGTAACAGCCCGCAGGCCATGGCCGCGACCGCCATGCCGGCGCGGGTGTGGGTGTGGAGGACGCATTTGACCTCCGGGCGGGCCTGGTGGATCGCGCCATGGATCACGTAGCCGGATTTATTGATCCCGTAATCGGTGTCCGGCTTCCAGACGATGTTGCCTTCGAGGTCGATCTTGACGAGGCTCGACGCCGTGATCTCCTTGTAGAGGAGCCCGTAGAGATTGATCAGCAGATGGTCGTCGCCGCCGGGAATGCGCGCGGTGATGTGGTTGTAGATGAGATCGGTCATCCCGTAGGCGTCGACCAGGCGGTAGCACGCCGCGAGATCGAGGCGGGCCTGCCACTCGTCGGGCGATACCTCGTCGCGGACGGTCTGGAAATCGGTCGCATAATTCATCGGAATGCTTTGCCTCTGCGCCCGGGGACGGCGGACATTCGGCGGCGGCTCGTTATCCGCCGGCTGTCCCCGGTCGCCCGTACCCGGTTATCATAGCCGCGGCCGTAAAATAACGCTACGCAGTGGCGATACGCACTTGCGCAACGGCAACCGGGGAGGCCCAGCATGGCGATCGCGATCGGCGACATATTGCGCAACAGCGTCAAGGAGAAGCTGGCGCGGGACGAGGTGGTCGCATCGATGACGGTGCGACTGGTGCGCCAGATCGAGATCGCCCAGATCGCCGCGACCGCGGGTTTCGATACGCTCTACATCGATGTCGAGCACGCCAGCGTGTCGCTGGAGACTACGAGCCAGATCTGCATCGCCGCGCTGGCCGCGGGCATCGCGCCGTTCGTGCGGGTGCCGGCCAATACCCCCGAATATATCTCCCGGGTGCTCGACGGCGGCGCGCTCGGGATCATCGCGCCCCATATCGGGTCCGCCGCGGAGGCGCGTGCGGTGGTCGACGCCGCGAAGTTTCCCCCGCTCGGCAGCCGCTCGGCCGCAGGCGCGGGGCCGCATCTGCAGTACCGGGCGTTCCCGGTGGCGGAGGCCAATGCCGCGCTCAACGACGCCACCATGGTGATGGTCCAGTTCGAAAACGCCGCAGCTCTCGCCCGCGCCGAGGAGATCGTCGCCGTCCCCGGCGTGGACATGGTGATGATCGGCACCAACGACCTCCTGGCGGACTGGGGCATCCCCGAGCAATACGAGCATCCCCGCGTGCGCGAGGCCTATGCCCAGACCATTGCCGCCTGCCGCAAGCACGGTAAGCATGTGGGGGTCGGCGGCCTCGCCAGCCGGCCGCAGCTCGTCGCTGCGTTCGTGCAGATGGGCGCACGCTACGTCTCCACCGGAACCGACCTCGCCTTCCTCCTCGGCGCCTGCACCCAGCGGGCGAAGCAGGTGCGGGACATCGTGCCGTGAGGACTCCCTTTCCCGCAGGCGGGAGAGGGGGCGATCTGTTCGTGGGCCGCGCGCGGCAAAATTAGCTATGGCGGCGGGCGACAAAATGTGTTGCTCATTGGGACAAAGCCGAACAAAGCGGGAGGATGCCGGGATGATGAACTTGCGCGCGCTGCTGGGAGCCGCCTGCCTCGTGCTCGCCGGCACGGGCCTCGCTTCGGCCCAGGATTATCCCACCCGTCCGGTGCGGCTGATCATTCCGTTCCCGCCGGGCGGCAGCAACGACGTGGTCGGGCGCCTGATCGCCATCAAGCTCGGCGACCGCCTCGGCAAGCAGGTCGTGGTCGACAACCGCAGCGGCGCCGGTGGCGTGATCGGCACCGAGGTGGTCGCAAAATCACCGCCGGACGGTTATACCCTGCTCATCGTCTCCATAGCCCACGCGGTCAATCCCTGGCTCTACAAGCTCAACTACGACCCCATCAAGGATTTCGCGCCGGTGGGTCTGCTGGCCAAGGGCTCCAACGTCCTGGTCGTACATCCGTCGCTGCCGGTCCGCTCGGTCGCCGACCTGATTGCGCTCGCCAAGAAGCAGCCGGGCGACTTGCAATACGCTTCCGCCGGCATCGGCAGCTTCCAGCATCTCGGCGGCGAACTGTTCAAGCTGATGTCCGGCGTCGACATGCTCCACGTGCCGTTCAAGGGCGGCGGTCCCGCCATGATCGATGTCGTCGGCGGCCACACCAAGGTTATGTTCAGCTCCATGGTGCAGACCGTGCCGCACATCCATAGCGGCAAACTGCGCGCGCTCGGCACCGGCGGCCTGCAGCGCAGCCCGGTGCTGCCCGATGTTCCCACCATCGCCGAAGCCGGCGTCCCCGCCTATGAGGCCGTCAATTGGTGGGGCATGGTGGCGCCCGTCGGCACGCCGAAGGCGATCATCGACAAGCTGAATACCGAGCTCGAAGCGGTGCAGAACGCGCCTGAGGTGCAAAAGCAGTTCGCGCTCGAAGGCGGCGAGACGGTAGCGATGAAGCCGGCCGTGTTCGGCGCCTACATGGTCAGCGAAATGAACAAGTGGGAGAAGGTCGTCAAGCAGGGCGGCATCAAGGCGGAATAATGCGGTGCCGATCGCGCTCACGACACGTCCCAGTTCCCTCGTCCTGAGGAGCGTGTGAAACATTTCCACGACCTCATCCTGAGGAGCCGGCGCAGCCGGCGTCTCGAAGGATAGCCACAGGCGCAGTGTTTTGCGGCCATCCTTCGAGACGCCGGCTTTGCACGGCTCCTCAGGATGAGGTTGGAAATGGTTCACTGAATCCCCCCATATGCATGTGCCCTTTCACTTCTCCGATCGGTAGTCTCCGGTGAAACTTCCCGACAGCAAGGACTTCTGGTCCGGCGTGATGCTGATCGCGATCGGCGCGGCCGCGATCTTCATCGGCCGCGACTATCCGTTCGGCACGGCGCTGCGCATGGGGGCTGGCTTCTTCCCGCTCGTGCTCGGCGCGGCGCTGGTGCTGTTTGGGGTCTATTTCGCCGTCCGCGGCCTGCGTTCGACCGACCGGATCGAAGGCAATTGGTCGCTACGCGCCCTCGTCATCCTGCCGCTCGCCTTCGTGCTGTTCGGCGTGCTGATGCAATATGCGGGCTTCGTCCCGGCGCTGTTCGTGCTGGTGGTCGGCTCCGCCACCGCCGGCACCGAGTTCAAGCTAGTCGAGGTGCTGGTGCTCGCGGGGCTGCTCACGGCGATGTGCGTCGCGCTGTTCATCTGGGCGCTCAGCCTGCCTTATCCCCTGTTCTCGGGGTCGTGACGCATCATGGAACTGTTTCACCAACTCATCTTCGGCTTCGGCGTCGCGCTGTCGTGGCAGAACCTGCTGTATTGCCTGATCGGCGTTTCGGTCGGCACGCTGATCGGGGTGCTGCCGGGCATCGGGCCGCTCGGCACCATTGCGATCCTGCTGCCGATCACCTTCAACGTCGCTCCGGTCGGCGCGCTCATCATGCTGGCCGGTATCTATTACGGCGCCCAGTATGGCGGCTCGACCACGGCGATCCTCGTCAACCTGCCCGGCGAGACCTCGTCGGTGGTCACCTGCATCGACGGCTACCAGATGGCGCGCCAGGGCCGCGCCGGGCCGGCGCTCGCCATCGCCGCCATCGGCTCGTTCTTCGCCGGCACCGTCGGCACGCTGCTGATCGCGCTGTTCGGCCCGCCGCTCGCCGACATCGCCCTGCAATTCGGCGCGCCCGAATATTTCTCGCTGATGCTCATGAGCCTGGTCGCCGCCGCGGTGCTCGCCCAGGGCGACATGATGAAGTCGATCGCCATGGTCGCGCTCGGCCTGCTGCTGGGCATCGTCGGCCGCGACGTCAATACCGGGGTCGAGCGCTACAGCTTCGGCATCACCGAACTGAGCGACGGCATCGGCTTCATCGTGGTCGCGGTCGGCATGTTCGCCATGGGCGAGATCATCAGCAATCTCGGCGACCCCGAAGAGCGCAAAGTGTTCACCGCGAAGGTCACCCACCTGTTTCCGACCTGGGACGACATGAAGCAGTCGATCTGGCCGATCATCCGCGGCACCGCGATCGGCTCGTTCTTCGGCGTGCTGCCCGGCACCGGGCCGGCGATCGCGTCGTTCTCCTCCTACATGGTGGAGAAGAAGCTGGCACGCGACCCCTCGCGGTTCGGCCACGGCGCCATCGAGGGCGTGGCCGGCCCGGAATCCGCCAACAATGCCGATGCCCAGTGCAAGTTCATCCCCATGCTCACGCTGGGCCTGCCGGCGAGCGGGGTGATGGCGCTGATGCTCGGCGCGCTCACCATCCAGGGCATCCAGCCGGGGCCCGAGGTGATGACCCTGCGCCCCGACCTGTTCTGGGGCCTCGTCGCCAGCATGTGGATCGGCAATCTCATGCTGGTCGTGCTCAATCTGCCGCTGATCGGGCTGTGGGTGAAGCTCCTCGAAGTGCCGTACCGGCTGCTGTTCCCGGCGATCATGGCGTTCTCCGCCATCGGCATCTACAGCGTCAACAATTCCTCCTTCGAGATCTACCTGACCGCGCTGTTCGGCGTCGCCGGCTTCGTGTGGGGAAAGCTCGGCTTTCCGCCGGCGCCGCTGCTGCTCGGCTTCGTGCTGGGCCCGATGATGGAGGAGAATCTCCGCCGAGCCATGCTGATGGCGAAGGGCGACCCCTCGGTTTTCGTAACCCGGCCGATCAGCCTCGGCTTTATCATCATCACCGTCGGCATACTTGTCGTGATGGTGGCCCCGGCGGTGAAGAAGCGCCGCGCCGAGATCACCGACTGACTTCATCGGTTCGGCCAAAGGCGCAACGATGGGCGCAACCACGCGCGGCGCGTCGGGTTTCTGCATCGGTTTCTGGGACGGGAATTGCATCATGGCGGATGAAAAGCAGCTTGCATTGATCGTCGGCGCCGGCTCCGGCCTGAGCGCGTCGATCGCCCGCGCCTTCGCCAGTGCCGGCATGAAGGTCGCGCTGGCGGCCCGCGGCATCGACGACCTCGGCGCGCTCGCGGCCGAGGTCGGTGCCGAGACGTTCGCCTGCGACGCCACCAAGCCGGACGCGGTGAAGCGCCTGTTTGCGGACCTCGACCGCGGCGGCGGAGCGCCCGGCGTCGTCGTCTACAATGCGAGCTATCGCACCCGCGGCCCGTTGCTCGATCTCGATCCCGCCGAGGTCGAGAAATCGATCCTGGTGTCGGCGTTCGGCGGCTTCCTGGTGGCGCAGGAAGCGACCCGCCGCATGCTGCCGCGCGGCAGCGGCACCATCCTGTTCACCGGGGCGTCTGCGAGCGTGAAGGGCTATGCCCAGTCGGCGCCGTTCGCCATGGGCAAATTCGCCCTGCGCGGATTGGCGCAGAGCATGGCGCGCGAACTCGGGCCGCAGGGCATCCACGTCGCCCATGTGGTGGTCGACGGCGGCATCCGCAGCGCGCGGCGCCCCGATGCCGCCGACCACCCCGATGCCCTGCTCGATCCCGACGCCATCGCGGCGAGCTACCTGCATCTCGTGCAGCAGCACCGCAGCGCCTGGACCTTCGAACTCGAGGTGCGGCCGTGGGTGGAGAAATTCTGAACTCTTGGCGCCGATCACACCACTTTTGGCGCCGATCACACCTGGGTCATCGAGCGGCCGGAGGCGCTTTGCGGGCCTTGCGCCGGTTGGCGTGCCGGGTGATGATCGCACGCTCGAGCCGATCGAAAGCCCGCCGACAGGGTGACCAGGCGAGCAGGGAATGCGCGATGGGAATGAGGGCGGGCTGGATTGCCGCGGGCGTGGTCGCCTTCGCGACGCTCGCCGCGGTTGCGCCCGCCGCTGCTGCGCCCGAGGACGTCGCCGCGTTCCTCGCCGGCACCGCGAAATCCTGCGTCGCCTGCGATCTGTCCGGACAAAACCTGGTCGACCGCGACCTCAAGCGCTCCAAGCTCGATCGCGCCGTCCTGAGAAATGCCGACCTCTCGACCGCGTCCCTGTTTCGCAGCTCGCTGCAGCGCGCCGATCTCTCCGGCGCCAAGCTGGTCGAGGCCGATCTCAACCGGATCGACGCCAAATGGGCGGATTTTCACGGCGCCGACATGGCGAAGGCGCTCCTCTATGAAGCCGACCTGTCGAGCGCCAACCTCGCCGGCGTCAACCTGATCAATGCCCGTCTCGGCCAGGCCCGCCTCAACCAGGCCAATCTCGAACGCGCGATCCTCGCCGGGACCGACCTGCGCGGTGCCCGCCTCGCCGGCGCCAAGCTCGCCGGGGCCAATCTGCGGGGCGCCAAGCTCGACGGCCAGAAGATGCGCGAGATGGACCTGCGCGATGTCGACTTCACCCTCTCGGACATGGTCGAAGCCGACATGTATGGCGCCGACCTGCGCGGCTCGACGCTGGCTGGCGTCGATCTGTTCGGCGCCAATTTTCACGGGGCGGATTTGCGCGGCGTGAGCTTCGAAGGCGCCAACCTGAAAAACGCGATCCTGACCGATGCGCAGACCGAGGGCGCGAATTTCGACGCCGCCATCATGCCGGACGGGCGGCGCAACGAATGAACCTGCGGCCGGCCTTCTTCCTCCGCGAGGCATTCTCGCTGGCGCTGCTTGTGCTCATCGCGCTCGCGGTGGCGACGCCGGCGGTTGCCGAGAAGGGCAAGCTGCGCGAGCGGCTCACCCCCGAGGTGATGGCGGTGGTGTTTCCCGGCGCCGAGCGGCTGGGGCCGGAGGAAGGCACACCGCCGGCCATTGCCGCCTACAGGGACGGCAAGGTCGCCGCCTATATCTTCTCGACCCTCGATATCGTCGCCGCGCCGGGCTACGCGACCACCCCGTTCGACGTCATTGCCGGGGTCGATGTGAGCGGCCGGATCACCGGCGCCAAGGTGGTCTTCCATGTCGAGCCCTACATCTATCATGACGCGGTGCGCCAGCCGCTGCTCGACACCTTCCTGGCCCGCCAGGCGGGGACGTTGCTGCAAGGCGGGGCCGCGACGCTGCCGCCGGATTTCGTCAAGGGCGCCACCATCAGCGGCCGCGCCATGCGCGCCGCCGTCTTCGATTCGGCGCGGCTGGTGGCGCGCACGCGGATTTCGCGGCCGGTGGTGACGGCGCCGACGCTCGATGTCGACGGCTTCCACCTGATGTCGTGGAACGAACTCGTTGCCGAGGGCGCGGTGGCGCGCCGCCGCGTCACCGCGGGAGAGGTGGCCGCGGCACTCAAGGCGGCCGGGTGCCGAGGGCGCCACCCTCGACGTTGCCCTCGGCAAGCCCGACGAACTCTACATCGAGGTGTTCACCGGCCTGCTGACGCCGGCCGCGGTCGGCGGCAACCTGCTCGGCCTGCGCAATTTCGAGGAGTACCGGGGCCGGCTGCCGCGCGGCGCCCCGGCGATCTTCGTCGCCTCCAACGGCCCCTATGATTTCCTCGGCACCAAGCACTATCGCCAGTCCGAAGGCTACAAGTTCGACCGCATCCGCGTGGTGCAGGGCGAGGAGACGTTTACCTTCGTCAACGATAATTTCCAGCGGCTCGGCACCGGCGCCGCCGACGGCATCCGGGCGCAGCAGAATGCCGCGCTGTTCGCGTTGCCGGCGAATGCGAAGTTCGACCCGCTCAAGCCGTGGCGGCTGGAACTGCTGGTGAACGGCGAGGGTGCCAGCCCGGTGAGCGTCGCGCTCCCGGTCGAATACAGGATCCCCGCCGATCTCGTGCTGATGCCCGACCAACCGCCGGTCGCGGCCTGGGTCGAGGCGTGGCGCGATGCCAGGGTGAACATCGCGATCCTGGCGGCACTGCTGACGGTGCTCACCTTGATTTTCGTGTTCCAGGCTCCGCTTTCGCGGTCGCGCCGCGCCCACCGCCTGGTGCGCAATGGTTTCCTTCTCGTCGTGCTCGTGTGGCTCGGCTGGACCGTCGGCGTACAGCTTTCCATCGTCAACGTCATCAACTACATCGAAGCGCCGTTGCGCGGCTTCGACATCGGCTTCTATCTCGCCGAGCCGTTGATGGTGATAATCGCCGCCTACACGCTGGTCTCGGTGGTGCTGATCGGGCGCGGGGTGTTCTGCGGCTGGCTGTGCCCGTTCGGCGCGCTGCAGGAGCTGCTCGCCCAGCTCGCGCGCGCGGCGGGCTTGCCGCAATGGAACCCGTCGGAGGCGCTGGAGAAGCGCCTGTGGCTCGGCAAGTACATTGCGGCTGCGGTGGTGCTGGTGCTGGTATTGACCTCGATCGACGGGTCCGGCGCGACCACCGAGATCGAGCCCTTCAAGACCGCGATCACCTCGAAATTCACCCGCGCCTGGCCCTACGTCCTCTACGCCGGCGTGCTGCTTGCCATCGGGCTGTTTTCGGAGCGCGCCTATTGCCGCTTCCTGTGCCCGCTCGGCGGCGTGCTCGCGGTGCTCGACCGGCTGCACCTGATCGACCTGCTCAAGCGCCGCCCCGAATGCGGAAGCCCGTGCCGGCTGTGCGAGCGCTCCTGCCCGGTGCGCGCGATCGAGAAATCCGGCAAGATCATCACCGCGGAATGTTTTCAGTGCCTGGATTGCCAAGTCGAGTATTATGACGACAAGCGCTGCCCGCCACTGGTGCAGGCAGCCAAGCGCCGCGGTGGCGCGGATGTGGAAACGGCGGTTCCGGTGGCAGCGATGGCAAAACATGTCTGATACCCGATCAAACGGCACACCCGCAGGCCCTGCGCGCGGGTTGACGCGCCGGCGCGCGATCCGGATCGTCGCGGCCGCCGCCGGGCTGCCGCTGATGATCGCGGCGGTCCGCGCCACCGTGCCGGGAGGCCGGTTGTTCGACTGGCAGGGCGAGGTGCTCGGCGGACTGGCCGAGCTTTCGCTCTGGCATACCGATGAAGCGGCGGCGCGGCGCACCATCCGCAAGGTCGAAACCGAGATCGCGCGCTACGAACGCATCTTCAGCCTTGCCCGTGCCGACAGCGAGATCGCGCGGCTCAATGCCGCGGGCGCGTTGGTGAAGCCGTCGCCGGAACTGCGCGGGCTGATGGAGGAGAGCCGGCGGTTCTCCGTCCTCAGCGCCGGCGCGTTCGATGTTTCGGTGCAGCCGCTGTGGCGCCTCTACGAAGCGCATTTCTGGTCGCGCACCGCGGTCCAGGACGACGTTCTCGCCCGCGCCCGCGATGTCGCCCGCGACCTCGTCGATTTCCGCGCCATCGACATCGGCTCCGCCCGCATTGCGCTTTGCGCGCGAAGGCATGGCGGTGACGCTGAACAGCCTTGCCCAGGGCTACATCACCGATGCCGCCGCCGACCTCCTGCGCAACGAGGGCTATGCGACCGCCTTCGTCGATCTCGGCGAGATCCGCGCGCTCGGCCGCCATCCCGATGGGCGGGCTTGGCGGGTCGGCATCCGCAACGCCCGGGCGGCGGCGGACTCGGCGCAAACGGACTTGGCGCAAACGGGCGTGACGCAAGGAGAGGTGGCGCAAACCGTCGACCTCGCCGATACCGCCATGGCGGTGTCCGGGGGCTATGGCACCGTCTTCGAGCCGTCCGGGCGGTTCCACCACATCTTCGATCCGCACACCGGGGAAAGCGCCCACGGGCTCATCGATGCGACCGTGATCGGCCCCCGGGCGACCGCCGCCAACGGGCTCTCCACCGCGCTCTGCGTCGCCGGCGAGGAACGCGCCGCCGCCCTCGTCGCGGCCTGTCCGGGGTACCGCGCGATCCTCACCCGGCCCGACGGGGCGACCGTGACGCTCGGCGCTGCAGCGGTGTGAGGCAATGCAGGCGGGTAGGGCGGAATAGCGCAGCGTATTCCGCCGGCCACGCCCGGATGCGGCGCAATGAACGCGCCGCCACGGTCGCCGCTTTCAGCCGGGCATTTCGTCGGTCCAGACCTTGAAGCTCGCGAGGGTGTTGGGTCCGAACGTCGTGGCGATCGCGACGTCGATGGCGTCGCGGCCCCTCGCCATCAGCACCCGTCCGATCCGGGGCATGTTGTTGCGGGCGTCGAACGTGTACCAGCGGCCGCCGAGATAGGCCTCGAACCAGGCGGCAAAGTCCATCGGGCCGTAGGGCGGGGGCATTCCGATGTCGCCGAGATAGCCGGTGCAGTAGCGCGCCGGAATGTTCATGCAGCGGCAGAACGCGACCGCAAGATGCGCGTAATCGCGGCAGACGCCGCGGCGCTCGTTGAAGGCTTCCCAGGCGGTTCTGGTGGCGCGGGCGTGCTCGTAGCCGAACAAGATATGGTTGTGCACGAAATCGCAGATCGCCTGGACCCGGCCCCAGCCCATGGGCGTGTGGCCGAACAGATTCCACGCCACCTCGGCCAATTTCTCGGTGTCGCAATAGCGGCTGCCCAGCAGAAAAACCAGCGACTCCTCGGGCAGTTCCTGGATCGAATGCTGTTGCGCGTAGGGGGCGATGATGTCGGGCTCACCGGTGTCCCTGACCAGGGCCGCGCTCGCGATCCTGAGCGGCCCGGCGGGGGCGACGAGGCGGGTGCACCAGTTGCCGAAGCCGTCGCGATAGGCCGACAGGGGGAGCGAAGGGGTGGTCGTCACATGGTCGGGAACGATGATGTCGGATGCGCGCGAATAATGGATGTGCAGCACCAGCATCATCGGCGTCGGCTGCGGACAATCATAGATCAGCTCGTAGCCCACTCTGATTTCCAAAAAAATCTCCTCGGGGCGCGGGGTAACCGCAGTCTCGGTGATCACACTCGGTCTTGCCGGCGGGGCGACGACAGCTAGGTGTTGAGTCAACCTAAACGAACAACGCTGTAAAAGCTCTTGGGGCAACGGCCGCAGAAGGCCTGAGTTCCATTGACACGAAGCGTGCGGCCATCCCAAGGGAGCGGGCAGCATCGATCATCAGCACGGCAAGGTCACGACAGCTCCCGCTGCCGAGGGCCAGCGTCTGGACCGGCGTCTGAACACCCTTTTCGTGCCTCCGCGCGTACTTGAAGGTCCTTCGGATGCCTTGCGTGAGGTCGACCAGAAGCTCGCAGGTATTGGTCGGCCGATCCTTGCGAAGGAAGGTTCGCGCCCATTGTCCGACCCGGCAATCCGGGTCGAAGGACTTTCGTTCGATCAAATGGATCAGGTCCGGCATCTCTTCCGTGCCGTAGATGAACGGATAGGTCCGGGCGGACTCCTCGATATCGCGTTCGTGAAGGTCCGCATGAGAATGATCGAGACGAATGGTGCTTTCGAACCGAAGCTCCTTGGCACAATCGGCAAAGTGCGCGATGTCCACATGGTTGCCGAATGCATCCCGGGTCCGGCGAATGCTTGCCGGGGCCGGGGTGATCACGAGCTTTGCGTTGATCAGGCTCTGGTCATGGCCGTCTCGCGGACGCAACATCATCCGGTGCTCGCCGAAGGCGACCGGCTGCCTGTACTGGTAGGCGGTGATGTGCTTGATGGTCAGCGTGGGCATTCCACCCCCCATAGACGTAGATGATTTTTATGCAATTTTTGCGCCAGTGAGCGCCCCACCAATCGATGCCGACGGCTTCGGCGAACGAGCGAAATCCACATGGATGACGTGCCGACCAGGCTTCTCGCACCGGATGAACCACAGCCCGTCACGCAGATCAATGAGGGCGGCGGATCGCCATTGGTCATCGTTGCCGATCACGCCGGAAATTATTTGCCTCGTCGCCTGCAAAACCTCGGCCTCGGGGAAGCCGATCTCGAACGTCACATTGCCTGGGATATCGGCGTGGGCGCGGTGTGTCGCCTGATCGGAGACAAGCTCGGGGCGGTGGTCATACGGCAGAATTATTCCCGCCTCGCCATCGACTGCAACCGCATGCCGGGCTCGGAAACATCGATTGTCGAAGTCAGCGAGCGCACCGCCATTCCGGGAAATATCGGGCTCGGCAAAACCCAGATCGAGGCCCGTATTCGCGAGATATTTCAGCCTTATCACGATCGCATCGCGGGCGAATTGGAGCGCCGGCGACACGCCGGCCTGGCGACCGCCCTCATCGCCATGCACAGCTTTACGCCGGTGTTCAAGGGCGTGGCGCGGCCCTGGCATGTCGGCGTGCTCTACAACCGCGATCCCCGCCTCGCCCATATTTTGATGGACCTGCTGCGGCGCGAGCAAGGTCTCGTGGTCGGCGATAACGAGCCTTACAGCGTGACCGATGCGTCGGATTACACCATCCCGGTCCATGGCGAGCAGCGCCGCCTGCATCACGTCGCAATCGAAATTCGCCAGGACCTCATCGGGGACGAAGCCGGCCAGATCCGGTGGGCAGCCCTGTTCGCGCGGCTGCTGCCGCAAGCCTATCAGCGGCTCCTGCTGTGACTTGGGCCGTGCTCCACCGGACTCCCCTCTCCCGCTTGCGGGGGAGGGTCGGGGAGGGGGCGCGCTCAAATTGATCAATCTCAAGGGCCCCCTCCCTAACCCTCCCCCGCAAGCGGGAGAGGGGACGAGGCGCCGTCACGGCTTGCGGTAGTTCGGGTCGGTGATCTCGAAGCGGGTCCAGCTCTCGAACTGGCCCGACGTGGCTTCGCGGGTTGCCGGGTCGACCTCGTTTTGGCCGGGCTTGCGCAGGAAGTGCGCCTCGACCATGAGGCTCTTCTCGGGCAAGGCCTTCTCGCAGCGCTGCTTGATGAAGACGCCGCCGCCGACCGGCGTTTCTCCGGGCGCGGGAGGCATGTCCGTGCAATTCCAGCCGTCGGGATCGTAGCGGTTGATGATGGCGAGCCGCAGCATGTGGGCCATGCGCCGCTCCAGCGGCGCAGCGCGGGCGTCGCTGACCATGCGGATGCCGCGCAGCACGCCGTCGCGGTCGAACAGCACCGAAAGGATCACGGGATGCCCGGCCACCCGGGTGCCGATCCGGCCCTGGGCGTACAGCGGATCGTCGATGGCACGGGCGACATAATCCTGCTGGTCGTCGAACCGGGCGTAGACTTCGTAGAGACCGCTCGCCTCGGGCCGGCATTTACGAAAGTCCGCCCACTCGTCGATCGCCTGCCGGGGCGGCCCGCCATTGCTGCCGCAGGCAAGCTCGCCGAACGTGTCGGTCGACATCTCCGCCGCCTTCAGGCCGAGCTTGAGGCCGTGAATCTCTCCGGGATCGGGCCGCGGCTGCGCCTGCGTCGCGACGGCGCCGCACAGCACGCACAGCGCAGCCAGCGCCGCCGCGGAAATCCGTGCGCGTGGGCGCGTCATTTCTTCATCGGCTCGCATTGCCTGGTATCGGTGCCCCAGAAGTCGACGCACTCCTCGTAGGTCGCGGGCCCGCGGCCGACATCCTTGGCGAACAGATACTTCACCACGGCATCGACCTCGCGTGCCGAGAGGAAATCATTGCCGGCGGGGGGCATGTCGTTGCCCATCTGCTCGCGGGTGTAGCCGTAGCAGCGCTTGTCGGTATAGGCGAAGCGGTCGTGATAGGGCATGCCGGTGGCGGGCCGCCCGCATTTCACGACTTCCGTCATCTGTTCGGGCGTGAGCTGCGTGGCGCGCAGCGACAAGGCGTTGCCGCCATAGCCCTGGTCGCCCGAGGCATCCCACTTGTGGCAATATTGGCAGACCGCCTTGCTCTTGAAGATCTCCTTGCCGAATTCGATGAAGCGGGCCTCTTCCGCACTGAGCGGCGCCTGGGCCTTGGCTTGGGGCTGGGCTTGTTGGGTCTGGGCTTGTTGAGCCTGGGCTCGGCCCGACGCCGGCAACAGCGCCGCAACCGACAGCAAGGCGAGCGCAAGAAGCGTGTAACGCAGGGTGTTTTCGCGAGCGGCTTTCATCTTCATTTCACAACCGGTGACGTGGCCGAGATATGCGCATGCCGAGATGCGCGGGGAACGCGGCCGGCGCGACGTGGGTGCCGCGCCGGCCAGGGTCCGATGGACAAGGTTCTCTTACAGGGTAAACACGAACAGCATCGACGCCGTCGCATTGTTGCGCAACTCCGGCGCAGTGCCCAGCACCTGCTCGCGCATGGCCGACCCTGCGAGAACCGCGATGTATTGCTTGCCATTGACCGCGAAGGTGGTCAGCGGTGCGTTGATGCCGGTGCCGATATTGAAGCTCCAGACCTCCTGCAGCGTCTTGGCGTCATAGGCCGAGAACGTGCCGTCGTAGTGGCCGAGGAACACGAGGTTGCCGGCCGTTGCGAGCGCGCCCGAATAGTTCGGATAGGTCAGCCTCAGGTTGGCCTTGGTCTCGCCGGTGATCGGATCGACGGCCTTGAGGCTGCCGTAGCGGCGCTCGGGGCTCTTGGTGCTGCCGCCGGTAAAGCGCTCGCGCGGCTTGATGGCGCCGCCCTGGTCGGCGAAGTCCTTCTGCTCCACCGTCTCGATGATGTTGCAGCCTTCGATGGACGGGATGTAGAGCAGATTGAGCTCGGGATTGTAGGCCGTCGGCTCCCAGTTCTTGCCGCCGCTGTTGGTCGGGCAGGTGCGCCCCGGCGCCTGGCCGCGCATGCCGTGGCTGCCGGGGCTGTAGATCTGGATGTCCGAGTTCGGATCGTAGTTGAGCGGCCGGCCGGTCTTGGGATCGAGGCCCGTCGTCCAGGTCAGTTGATCGACATATTGCTTACCGGCGACGAACGATCCGTTGGTGCGGTCGAGCGCGTAGAAGAAGCCGTTGCGCGCGGCGTGGACGACGAGCTTGCGGTCCTCGCCGTTCACCTTGGCATTGATGATCGGGTGCTCGGAAATCTCGTCGAAGTCGTAGGGGTCCTGCGGCGTGTACTGGAAGCCCCATTTGATCTTGCCGTCGCTCGGGCTGATGGCGAGCACGCTCGCCGCCCACTTGTTGTCGCCGGGGCGATACTGCGATGTCGTAGTCAGGCCCGGCATTGCCGATGCCCTGGTAGAACGTGTCGCTCTCGGGGTCGTAGGTCGCGGTCTCCCACACCGAGCCGCCGCCGTGCTTCCAGCGGTCCTTGCCGTCCTTCCAGGTTTCGTTGCCGGGCTCGCCGGCGCCGGGGATCGTGTAGGTGCGCCAGGCCGCCTTGCCGGTGTTGAGGTCGGTCGCCTCGATATAGCCGCGGATGCCGAACTCGCCGCCGGCAGCGCCGACGATGGCGAGGTCGCGCACGACCAGCGGCGCCACGGTCAGGGTTTCGCCCAAAGCCGGATCGGCGACCTTGCGTTCCCACACCACTTCGCCGGTCGCCTTGTCGATGGAGAACATGCGGCCGTCGAGAGCGATCGAGATGATCTTGTCCTTCCACAGCGCGACGCCGCGGTTGTTGACGCCGCAGCAGGCGACGTCGCCGGCCCAGGCGCGGTCGGTGCCGGGGTCCATCTTCCACTTGATCGTGCCCTTCTTGCCGGTGCTGAGGTCGATCGCATAGACCGAGCCCCAGCCATCCGGCACATACATCATGCCGTCCTCGACGATGGGCGTCGCTTCCAAATTGCCGAATGCGTAACGGCCGCCGCTCTGGAACCCGCTCAGCGCCACCGTGTAGGCGAGCCTCATGTTCTTGACGGTATTGGTGTCGATTTCCTTCAGCGCCGAGAACCGGTGGCCCTGGTAATTGCCGTGATGGAGGATCCAGTTCTGCGGCTCGCGCTGCGGATTGAGCGCGCGTTCGGTGGTCATGTCGGCCGCGCGCAGCGGCGTCAGCGCGGTCGCCATCAGCAGCGAACCCGCGAATGCGCCGGCGAGAGATTTGGTGCTCATGAAACGTCTCCTTCCGCTACCGGATCGAGACGACCGGCGGGGGCTGCATCTGCGCGCCGCCCATCCGAGCGGCGCGGTGTCGTCGCGCCGGCGCGGTCGCGCCGGCGCGGTCGCGCCGGTACGTCGGGCGTTACAATCCGAACACGTAGAGCATCGAAGCGGTCGACATGTTCTTGAGCTCGGGCGACAGCCCGTAGATGTTGGCGTTCTGCCGCGAGCCCGCCAGCACCGCCACATACTGCTTGCCGTTCACCGAATAGGTGATGGGCGGGGCGTTGATACCGGTACCGACGTTGAAGCTCCATAGCGGCTTCAAGGACTTTGCATCATAGGCGCCGAAGGTGCCATCGGCCTGGCCGAGGAACACGACGTTGCCGGCGGTCGCGAGCGCGCCGCCGTAGTTCGGATAGTCCATCTTCAGCGAAGCCTTGGTCTCGCCGGTAACGGGATCGATCGCCTTGAGGCTGCCGTAGAGCCGCTGGACCGTCTTGGCGCTGCCGCCGGTGAAGCGCTCGCGAACCTTGGCGGTGCCGCCCTGGTCCTCCATGTCCTTTTGCTCGAGCGTCTCGATCGTGTTGCAGCCTTCGATCGCGGGAACGAAGAGCAGTCCGAGTTCCGGATTGTAGGCGGAGGGTTCCCAGTTCTTGCCGCCGACGTTGGACGGGCAGGTGCGCGTCGACGGCTGCCCCCGCATGCCGTGGGAGCCGGCGCCATACATCTGGATATCGCTGTTGGGGTTGTAGTTGAGCGGCCGGCCGGTCTTGGGGTCGAGGCCGGGCGTCCAGTTCAATTCGTCGACATATTGCTTGCCGGCGACGAACGATCCGTTGGTGCGGTCGAGCGCATAGAAGAAGCCGTTGCGCGCGGCATGCACCACGAGCTTGCGGTCCTCCCCGTTCACCTTGGCGTTGATGATCGGGTGCTCGGAAATCTCGTCATAGTCATAAGGGTCCTGCGGGGTGTACTGGAAGCCCCACTTGATCTTGCCGTCGCTCGGGCTGAGCGCGAGAACGCTCGCGGCCCACTTGTTGTCGCCGGGGCGATACGCAATGTCGTAGTCGGGACCGGCATTGCCGATGCCCTGGTAGAACGTGTCGCTCTCGGGGTCGTAGGTCGCGGTCTCCCAGATCGAGCCGCCACCATGCTTCCAGCGCTCCTTGCCGTCCTTCCAGGTCTCGTTGCCGGGCTCGCCGGCGCCGGGAATGGTGTAGGTGCGCCAGGCGGACTTGCCGGTATTGAGATCGGTCGCCTCGATGTAGCCGCGGATGCCGAACTCGCCGCCGGCGGCGCCGACGATGGCGAGGTCGCGGATGATCAGCGGGGCGATGGTCAGGGTTTCACCGAGCGCGGGATCGGCGATCTTGCGTTCCCACACCACTTCGCCGGTCGCCTTGTTGATGGCGAACATGCGGCCGTCGAGCGCGATCGAGATCACCTTGTCCTTCCACAGCGCGACGCCGCGGTTGTTGACGCCGCAGCAGGCGACATCGCCGGCCCAGGCGCGGTCGGTGCCGGGGTCCATCTTCCACTTGATCGTGCCCTTCTTGCCGGCGGTGACATCGATCGCATAGACCGAGCCCCAGCCGTCCGGCACGTACATGATGCCGTCCTCGACCAGCGGCGTCGCTTCGAGCGCCGCCGGACGCATAGCGTCCGCCGCTCTGGAACCCGCCCAATGCCACCGTGAACGCCGGCTTCAAGTTCTTCACGGTATCGGCATTGATCTCCTTGAGCGCGGAGAACCGGTGACCCTGGTAATTGCCGTGATGGAGGATCCAGTTCTGCGGCTCGCGCTGCGGATTGAGCGCGCGCTCGGTCGTCATGTCGGCGGCACCGGCCGGCGTGAGCGCGGTCGCCAGCAGCAATGAGCCGACGACACCAAACAGCGATGCTGATCTCATGGCATTTCTCCCCTTTGCGCCGGCACCGGGCGGCCGGCATTGTCGGCGTCTCTGCGATCGCCCCTATTGGGCATAGAATGCCCAGTCACCCTGTGCGGCACAAGGCCGGTCTGATCCGGTTCTTCACCGCGCTGCCTGCAGAACGCCAGATAATCCTCGACGGAGGCAGCGAAAGCGCGTTTCAGCTCGGATACCGATTTTCCCTGAAAAGTGATGACATCGCGCAGATTGATCACCTCGCCATGAAAAATCTCGGCGTCCTCGTCATATTCAACGGCCGCTTCGTAGGCTTTGTAGCTCATCATCGTCATGGCGTTATCTCCGCTGCGGTCAGAAAGCGCCGCACCGACCGCAGCAATCAATTGCCAAACCCATAGAGCCGCGCCGGATTGTGGCTCATGATCATTTCGCCCAGTGCATCAGAGCCCAGTGCGCGGGTGAAGTCATCGACCAGCGTGCGATAGGGCAGCGGCCGATACACGCCCGCGACATCGGGGCCGTGCTGGGCGTCATGTCCGGGCGTGTGCGGCCAATCGCTGCCCCAGACGCAGCGCTCCCGGGCGCGATCCAGGATCGCCGCGAGCCAGGCCGGGTCGGGCCGCGTGTTCAGGGGATCGTCGCCGACGCGATAGGGCGCCGAGAGCTTCATCCAGACATGGGGCAATCCCAGCAGGTCCAGCAGCGTCCGTCCGGCCGCGGCGTCGGGGGTCGAATGTCCATAGACGCCGTAGTGATCGATGACGACCGTCACGTCGGCGCGTTCGAGAATGCCGGCGGCTTCGGCCAAGATGGCGATGGGAGCGATCACCTCGACATGCCAGGCCATCGCCCGCGCGAGGTCGGCGATCTCGGCGAAGTCGCGCGCAAGCCTGGCGCCGCTGGCCTTGCCGGGACTGTAGAGATTGAGGCGAAGCCCGCATACGCCGCGTGCGGCGTAGCCCTCGAGCATGGCCTTCGAGGTTTGCGCCGGGTCGATCACCGCGACGCCGCGTCCGCGCGGGCCGAGCGCATCCAGGCTTTCGAGCAGCACCGTATTGTCGGCGCCATAGAAGCTCGGCTGCACGATGACGAAGCGTTCGATGCCGCTCGCACCGGCGCTGCGGGAGAGCGCGTCGAGCGAAGCCGGCAGGGCGAGATAAGTCCGGGTCGCCAGTTGCGGATATCCGGCCAGCGGGCCGATGACATGGACGTGGCTGTCGCAGCGCATCGGCCATTCACTCCGCGTTGATTCCGAGCTTCTTCACCACCGGTCCCCAATAGGCGACGTCGGCGGCGAGCCGCGCCGCGAAACCGGCGCCGTCCATGCCGGCGCTCAAGCCGCCGGCATCGAAGCGCGCCTTGACGACCGCGCCGGCGATCGCGTCCAGCAGCGCCTTCTCGAGGCTGGCCCGCAGCGCCGCCGGGAGGCCGGCCGGTGCCAGCACGCCGTACCAGTTCTCCATCACGATCTGCGGATAGCCGAGCTCCGCCGTGGTGGGAACGTCCGGCAGCAGCGGCGAACGCTGCGGCGCAAACAGCGCGAGCGGGCGGACCGCATGGCTGTCGACCAGCGGCAGCAGCACCGGCGTGTCGGCGACCATGAGGTCGAGATGGCCGCCCAGGAAATCGTTGAGGGCGGGGCCGGCGCCGCGATAGGGGACATGGGTGGTCTTGATGCCGACGCTCGCATTCATCAGTTCGGCGGCGATGTTCATGGTGGTGCCGGGACCGGCGGACCCGTAGCTCAGATCTGCCCCGCCGGCCTGTACGATCAGCGCGGCAAGGCTGGTGATCTTCGACTGCGCGCGCACCACGAGCAGAGAGGGCACCGCGCCGACATACACGATCGGCACGAACGACTTGACGGGATCGTAGCCGAGCTGCGGCCGCAGCGCCGCGCTCAGCACGTGGGAACCGAGGCTCGCGAGCAGCAGGGTCTTGCCGTCCGGCAGCGATTTCGCCACCAGCTCGGTGCCGATGACGCCGCCGGCGCCGCCGCGGTTTTCCACGATCACTTCGGCGTTCAAGCGCTGCGGCAGTTCCGCGGCCAGCGTGCGGGCGATGAGATCGACCGGACCTCCGGCCGCAAACGGGACCACCAGCTTGATCGGTTGGGCGGCGGCGGGCATTGCCAGCGCAAACGCGAGGAGCGCCACGGCAAGCAGGCGTTTCATCGCAACCTCCCTGGTTCTTCGTCTTTTGAACCGATTTCTACACGACGAACTCAGCGGAAGCCGAAGAACGCGGCGGGATTATCGACCAGCATGCGTCGCCGCGTCGAGTTCGTCCGGCGCGATCTCGGCAATGAGGTCGACCAGCGTGCCGTCATCGGGCACGCCGCCATGGGAGTTCGGGTGCGGCCAGTCGGTCCCCCACAGCACGCGCTCGGGTGCATGGCGGGCGAGCGCGCGCGCCAGCACGACGGCATCGCGGTAGGGCGGCTTCTGCTTCGACACCCGGTCGGCGCCCGACAGCTTGACCCACACCTTGCCGGTGTCGAGGAGGCCGCGCAGCGCATTGAAGGCCTTGCCGTCGGGGCCCTCGGCGCCGTCGACGCGGCCCATATGGTCGATCACGACCGGCGCCTCGATGGAGCGGATGAAATCGAGGGACTCCAGCAATTCCTTGCCGAACACATGGATCGCCACATGCCAGCCATGGGGCGCCACCAGGCCCATGACGGTGCGCAGGTCGTCGATGCGGGGCATCGCGCCGAGATGAGGGACGAGGTGGAAGCGCACCCCGCAGAACCCGGCGGCGTCGAGCCGCGCGACCTCGGCTGCTGGCGTATCCGGGTCCAGCAGGGCGACGCCGCGATAGCGGCCCTGCAGGTCGGCGAGCGCATCGAGCACCGCCGAATGGTCGGTGCCGTGGCAGGCCGACTGGATGAACACGCCGCAGGAAATGCCGAGAAAACGATGCAGCCGCAGCAGCAATTCCTTCGGCGCATCATGGGGCGTGAAGGCGCGGTCGGACGCAAAAGGGAATTTGTGCGCCGGCCCGAAGATGTGGAAATGCGAATCGCAGCTTCGCGGCGGAAGGGTGATACGGGGCTTGGTGGGATTCGGGTCGGGTGGCGGACATGTCGGCTCCGGACCCGGACGCGGATGCGTTTTCTCGGCCATGGTGACGATCCCTTGGAATTGTTCCGCCGAACCTCAATCGCAGCGCGCGGTCATGCCGCCATCGACCACGATTTCGGTTCCGGTGACGAAGCGCGCCTCGTCGGAGGCGAGGAACAGGGCGGCATAGGCGGTGTCGCGCCCGTCACCCATGAAGCCGAGCGGAATGCGGCTGACGCGCTGCTTTAGCAGCGCCTCGACATCGCCGCCGGCGCGCTGCTTGGCCAGCCGCACCTCGACCATGGGCGTGTGCATCTGGCCCGGGATCACCGTGTTCACCCGGATGCCGTGCTTGGCGTATTGCACCGCGACCACGCGCGAGAACTGGATGACGCGCGGCCTTGGCGGCAGCGTAGCCGACCTGGGGCGAGCCGGTGAAGCGGATGCCGGAACTCGAGGAGGTGTTGACGATGGCGCCGGCGTTCTGCCGCACCATCACCGGCAGCACGTATTTGCAGGCGAGGAAGACACTGGTCAGGTTGTAGTCGATCTGGCTCTCCCACCCCTCCAGCGTCAGTTCGACCGGGCCGCCCGCCGAGGAGCCGCCGACATTGTTGACGAGCACGTCGATGCGCCCATAGGCCGTAACGCACGTCTCGACCATGGCGGCCACCGCCTTGGCGTCGGTCACGTCGCAGACATGGGTGGTGATCTCGCCGCCGCCGTCACGGACGCGCGCGACCGTCTCGCGCATCGCTTCGGCATCGCGGTCGACCGCGAAGACCTTGGCGCCTTCCTGCGCGAAGATCACGCAAGTGGCGCGGCCATTGCCCCAACCCGGGCCGACGCAGCCGGCGCCAGCGACCAGCGCCACCTTGCCCTTCAATCGTTCGCCCACGGTCAATTCACCTTGATGCCGGCGGCCTGGACCACCTTCGCCCATTTTGCGATCTCGTCGCGCACGAACGCGGTGAACTGCTCCGGCGTGTCCCCGACCAGGATCGCGCCCTGGCCGGACAGCTTCTCCTTCACCTCGGGCGCGTTGAGCGCCGCGACCGCGGCGGTGTTCAGCTTGGCGACGATCGCCGGTGGCGTCTTGCCGGCAGCGACCATGCCGTACCAGTTGTCGGCCTCGATCTGGGGATAGCCGAGTTCAGGCATGGTCGGCAGGTCCGGCAGCGCCGGCACTTTCATATGGCCGCCCACTGCCAGGGCCTTGACCTTGCCGGCCTGAACCTGCGGCAGCAGCACGGGCACGTCGGCGAACATGATCTGGAACTGGTGGCCGACGAGATCGTTCACGGCCGGCGCCGCGCCGCGATACGGCACATGCACGATGTCGATGCCGGCATTGATGCGCAGCAATTCGCCGGCGAGGTGGGGCATGCTGCCGGGCCCGGTCGACCCGAAATTGATCTGCCCGGGTTTTGCCTTGGCGAGCGCGACCAGTTCCTCGACGTTGGAGACCGCAACGTCGGTCGAGGCGACCAGCAATTCCGGCACCTTGGCGACCAGGGTGATCAGCGCCAGATCCTTGAGGGGATCGTAGAGGATTCTGTCCTGCAGGCTGTAGCTGATCGCGAGCGCCCCGGCGCTGGCGATGGCGATGGTGTAGCCGTCAGGATCGGACTTTGCGACGAAATCGGTGCCGAGCGCACCGCCGGCGCCGGCGCGGTTGTCGATGATCACCAATTGCCCGAGCAGGTCCTGCATCTTCTGCCCGACCACCCGGCCGATGACATCGTTCGGGCCGCCCGGCGGAAACGGAACCACGAGGCGGATCGGCTTTACCGGATAGTTCTGGGCAGCGGCCGACACCAGCCTCCGCCCGGCCATCCGCACAGCAAGACGAGCCCGGCCGCGCGCAGATGAGCCCACATGTCCGCCTCCCCTGGTCCGTGTTCCCTGCGCTGAAGGCAAATGGTCGCGCAGCGCCGGGCAAAGCTCGCGACACCGCGATTGTGATTTCCGGCCAAGCTTAGCATCCTGCAGAGGACGATGCTAATTCGCGAACCCCGTGCCGGCTTGGCGCAGCGCGGCGATGCGCGCATCGACGAGCATCGCGACCAGGGTCTTGAACGGCGTGCGCGGCCGCCAGCCGAGCCGCTGCGCGGCCTTGGCCGGCTGCGCCACCGTGACCAGGGAATCGATCGGCCGCAGCAGCGCGGGATCGACCTCCACATAGGCGCGCCAGTCCTTCCCCACATGGGCGAACGCCATCTCGCAGAAATCCCGGATCGAATAGGACTGCCCGGTCCCGATCACGTAATCGTCAGCGGCGTCGGCCTGCAAGGCGAGCCACATCGCCTCGGCGTAATCGCCGGCAAAGCCGAAATCCCGGCGCACGTCGAGATTGCCGAGCCGGAGCTTGCCGGCGTTGACGATCGGACGCCCGACCTCGTCGAGCGCGGCGGTGGTCATGATGCCGAGGCTGACGGCGGCGGCCGCATGGGCGATCTTCTGGGACACGTATTGCAGGGGCCGGCGCGGACTTTCGTGGTTGAACAGAATGCCGCAGGAGACGAACAGGCCGAAGCGCCGCCGGTAAAACGCCGCCATCTCATGGGCGAACAGCTTGGCGATGCCGTAGGGGCTGGCCGGTTGCCGGGCGGTGCTCTCGTCCTGGAACGGCTGCTCCGCCGCCCCGAATATCTCCGAGGATGACGGCTGGAAGATCCGGCAGGCCGGCAGATGGCAGCGGGCGAAATCGAAGATGTGCAGCGGGCCGAGCGCATTGACGACGCTCGATGCCACCGGTTGCTCGATGGCGTCGCGCGGCCGTGAAAACGAGGCGAGATTGTAGATCTCGTCCGGCCGCACCGCGGCGAGCAGCCGCGATACTTCGGCGGCATCGCCGATGTCCCCGAAGTGCCAGAGGATGCCGCCGCCGCTCGTCTCGCCGCCGGCGTCGCGGCGCGCATGGGCATGGACCTCGTAGCCGCGGTCCACCAGCAGCGCGGTGAGGTACCAGCCGTCCTGCCCGGCTCCGCCGGTGACCAGCGCGCGGCGGCTCATGGTGCCGCGACCGGAAGCGGCCGCCGGCCGGATACGGCTATGCGGATGCGGCTTTCCCGGGGCCCGCCCGGCCCGGTCGCACCATCGGACGGGGCGTTCGCGTGTCGATCTATCCGGCACGATATCTGGTATCCACCTCAGCCGCAACCTGAAGGGACGGTGCTTACCGGTCCCAGGCCAAGCCGTCCAGCGCAACCGGGCGCAATGCAAACGTCAAGCCGGGCTCCCGGCAAAGCCGGCCAGCGCGGTCGCCAGCCGTTGCCAGGCCTCCTCGATCCCAGGCAGCCCGAACCGCAGCCATGCCGGAGCCTCGGCGAAGCGGCGCACCAGGATGCCGGCGCGACCGAGATGATCGAACCATGCGCCGGCCGCCGGCGTTCGCGCCAGCCGGAACAGCGACGTGCCGCCCACGATTTCGAGCTTCGCGCCGGCCAGCAAATGGTCGAGCCGGGCGGCGTCGCGGGCGAGGGTGCCGCGCATCGCCTCCGCCCACGCCGCGTCCGCCAGGGCGGCCTGCCCGGCCGGCGATGGCCGGCCCGGCCACCGGCCATGGACCGAGCGTGGCACGAAGCCGCGATGCCGTTTCCGGCGCGGCCAGCGCAAAGCCGAGCCGCAGGCCGGCGAGGCCGTGGAACTTGCCGAACGAGCGCAGCACCACGATGCCGCCGCCCGACCTCCGGGCCGAGGCTCAGGCCGGCGGGGCCCACATCCATGAAGGCTTCGTCGACCACCAGCAGGCCGCCGCGCCGCCGTTTCTCGTCGGCCAGCGCCAGCAGCGCGTCCTTGCTCACGATGCGTCCGTCCGGATTGTTCGGATTGACGACGACGGCGAGATCGGCGTCCCTGAGGTCCTCCAAGGCGGTGACGACCTTGGTCCGGTGCCCGACGAGCGCGGCGACGCGCGCATGTTCCGCATAGGTCGGCCCCAGCACCGCGGCGCGCCCCGCGGGCACCAGTGCGAAGACCGGCGGCAGCAGGATCTGTGTCCCGGGCGCTGCCGCCACCTCGATCTGCGGCCGCCGCGCCGTAGCTGCGCGCGGCGGTCGCCGCCAGCCGTTCCAGCGCGGCCGGCTCCGGCAGCCGGGCAAACAACTCGGGCGAAAGTTGCGGCAAGGGATAGGAATGCGGATTGATCCCCGTCGACAAATCGATGAAAGGTTCCGGTGCATCGGGAAACCGCCGTCGCGCGGCGGTGAGATCGCCGCCATGCAGGAGCGATGCGACACCTATGTCGGGGCTTTCCGTCACGCTGACCTTTCTCGCGCTGCTGATCGAGGCCCTTGTCGGGTACCCGGATGGCCTGTTCGGCGCAATCGGGCACCCCGTGACGTGGATGGGCTGGCTGCTCGACCGGCTCGACGGCAGCTTGAACCACGCGAGCGCCAGCAATGCCAGGCGCCATATGTCGGGGGCCGCCGCCGTCCTCATCCTCGTCGCCGTTTCCGCGGCGATTGCGTATGTGGCCGAGCGCGACCTGCTCCTCCTGCCGCTGGGCATCGTGTGGGCGGCGCTGGCCGCGAGCACGCTCATCGCCCAGCGCAGCCTCTATCTGCACGTCGCGCGGGTGGCGGCGGCGCTCGAACGGGACGGGCTCGCGGCCGGCCGCGCGGCGGTCGCCCTGATCGTCGGCCGCGATCCCGAGGCGCTGGACGAGGCCGGCGTGGCGCGCGCGGCGATCGAAAGTCTCGCCGAGAATTTCTCCGACGGCATCGTCGCCCCGGTGTTCTGGATGGCGCTTCTCGGGCTGCCCGGCGGCGCCGCCTACAAGGCGATCAACACCGCCGACAGCATGATCGGCCACCGCACGCCGCGCCACGAAGCCTTCGGCTTCGCCGCCGCCCGCCTCGACGATCTCGTCAACCTGCCGGCGTCGCGGCTGGCGGCGGCGCTGGTCGTCGCCGCTGCTGCCCTGTCGGGCCGGGCCGCGGATGCGTGGCGGGCCGTGGTGCGCGATGCCCGGCATCATCGCTCCCCCAATGCGGGATATCCCGAGGCGGCGTTGGCCGGCGCCCTCGGCCTCGCGCTTGCCGGCCCGCGCGTCTATGGCGGCGTCGAGGTCAAGGATGCCGTCATGGGCGATGGCCGCCGCGCCGCGACCCCGGCCGACATCCGCGCCGCGCTCGCGCTCTACCGCCGCGCCGATGCCCTGCTGATCGCGTTGGTGGGCATCGTCGCGCTCCTCATCGCGACAGTTTGAGCAGGCGATCGAGATCGATGTGGGCGGCAAGATGGGCGGCCAGGCGATCGAGCGTCGCCTCGATCAGTGCGTCATGGGCAATGACCGAGGGTCCCGCGCCGAGCCGCTCCAGCCAGGCGGAGCGCTGCCGGTCGTCTCCGAACAGGCCGTGCACATAGGTGCCGATCACCCGCCCGTCGGACGAGACCGCGCCCTCCGGCGCGCCGTCGGCGAGGCGGCCAAACGGGCGCGCGCAGTCCGGCCCGGTCGTGGTGCCCATGTGCATCTCGTAGCCGGTGAACGGCACTCCGCCGGATTCGCCTTGCGCGGGCTCCAGCCGCTTGTCGCCGGTCAGCACCGTCTCGACATCGAGCAGGCCGAGGCCGGCGACGGTGCCGGCCGGTCCTTCGATGCCGTCGGGATCGGCGACGGTGCGGCCGAGCATCTGGTAGCCGCCGCACAGTCCGAGCACGCGGCCGCCGCGCCGCCGATGCGCCGCGATGTCGATATCCAATCCGGCGCTGCGCAGCGCGATGAGATCGGCGATGGTTGCCTTCGACCCCGGCAGGATCACGAGATCGGCGTCGCCGGGGATCGCCGTGCCGGGCCGCACCCGCACCAGGTCGACCGCCGGCTCCGCTTCCAGCGGATCGAGATCGTCGAAATTGGCGATGTGCGGGAGGATCGCGACCGCGATGCGCAGCTTTGCACCCGGCTTGCGCATGGGCGCCTGGTCGAGCGCGAGCGCGTCCTCCGCCGGCAGCCGCCGCGCATCGGGGAAAAACGGCACCAGGCCGAGCGCTTCCCAGCCGGTGGCCGCTGCGATCCGCGCCATCGCGTCGGCGAACAGCGCGGGGTCGCCGCGGAACTTGTTGACGAGAAAACCGCGAATGAGCGCCGCGTCGCCCGCGTCGATCACCGCCTTGGTGCCGACCAGGCTCGCGATCACGCCGCCGCGGTCGATGTCGCCGACCAGGACGACCGGCACCTCGGCGGCGCGCGCGAAGCCCATATTGGCGATGTCGTTTGCGCGCAGGTTCATCTCCGCGGCGCTGCCGGCGCCTTCGACCAGCACGAGGTCGGCCTCCGCCTTGAGGCGGGCGAAGCTCGCCAGCACGAACGGCAGCAGCTCCGGCTTCATCGCCTGGTAGGCGGCGGCCTTGGCGGCGCCGTGCACGCGGCCCTGCACCACGATCTGCGCGCCGGTCTCGCTCTGCGGCTTGAGCAGCACCGGGTTCATGTGCACGCTCGGCCGGCGTGCGGCAGGCGCGCGCCTGCAGCGCCTGGGCGCGGCCGATCTCGCCGCCGTCCGCCGTCACCGCGGCATTGTTGGACATGTTCTGCGGCTTGAACGGCCGCACCGCGAGGCCGCGATTGGCGAAGGCGCGCGCGAGCCCGGCGACGATCAGCGATTTGCCGACATCCGAGCCGGTGCCCTGGATCATCAGGGCGCGG
>CAVVCE010000027.1:0-39850 GCA_963746235.1 uncultured Alphaproteobacteria bacterium | reverse complement strand
CGCCGCGCATGCGCTTGGCATCGCGCTCCATCACGTCGAGCGAGGCGCCGACATGGGGCGCGAGGTCGATCTTGTTGATCACCAGCAGATCGGAGCGCGTGATGCCGGGGCCGCCCTTGGAGGGAATCTTGTCGCCGGCGGCGACGTCGATCACGTAGATCGTCAGATCGGCCAGTTCCGGCGAGAACGTCGCGGCGAGATTGTCGCCGCCGGACTCGATGAGGATCAGGTCGAGGCCCGGGAAATTTCGCGCGCATCTCGGCGACCGCCGCGAGATTGATCGAGGCGTCCTCGCGGATCGCGGTGTGCGGGCAGCCGCCGGTCTCGACGCCGGCGATGCGCTCCGGCGGCAGCGCGCCCGAGCGCACCAGGTATTCGGCATCCCACTTGGTGTAGATGTCGTTGGTGATCGCGGCGATGTCGTAGCGGTCGCGCAGCCGCTTGCACAGCGCATCCATCAGCGCGGTCTTGCCGGAACCGACCGGGCCGCCGACGCCGACCCGGAGTGGGCCATGGGAGTGGGCATGTCAGGTGTCCTTTCTCCATCGCTTGGATCCCATTGTTGTCATCGCCCGGCTTGACCGGGCAATCCAGTAACCGAGGGACTGCGATTTAGGCGCAGCATCAGTCCCACCGATGGCACAGGGGTTACTGGATGCCCCGCTTTCGCGGAGCATGACACTGAAACTGAGTAAACCGCAGAGTCGCAACTCATGACCGGAACAGCCGCGTATACTGCGTCTCGTGCCGCATCGCCCGCAATGTCTGCGCGCAGCGTCGCCGCGCCGATGTCGTCGATGCGCGGTGACGGCGCGTGCGCGGCGGTCTGCGCGATCGGCTCTTCGAGCGCGCCCAGCACGCGCTGGCCGTCTGTCTGGCCGAGCGGAATGAGCCGCACGCCGGCCGAAATCAGGTTGGACGCAACGCCGTGGAGGAATGCGTGGAGCGCGGGCACGAGCGCGATGCCATGCCCGGCGCAGGCCGCGGCCGACCGCGACCGGATAGGCGATGGGGCCGTCCCAGGCGGCGGCGAGCCGGTCGAGCGCCGGCGTCGGCCAGGCCGCGTGGGTGATCTGAGGAATGCCTGGCCCTGCGCGGTGGTTTCGAGGAAGCGTTCGCTTGCGACGGCGCCGAACGCCGCCGCAAGTTCGGCCACGGCGGCGAGCGCCTTGTCGTCGCCTCGCGTCAGCGCGCGATGGGCATGGGCAAAAATCGCGGCGTCGCAGAATACGCTGCCGTGGCGGATCATGGTGCTGAGCCAGCGCACAACGTGTCCGCCGACGGATGTCGCCGGCCTCGACGGCCCATTCGATGCCGCCGGAATACGAGAACGCGCCGACCGGATAGGCCGGCGACATCCAGGTCATCAGGCGATAGAGGGCAGGGCGGTGAGTTCGCGTTTTGGTTCGCCCTCGGGCAGGGCATCTGCAATTGACCGCAGCCTTCACCTCGCCCCGCGTGCGGGGAGAGGTCGGCGCGCCTTTGCGCGCCGGGTGAGGGGGCCTTGCCACGAGTCTGAGTTTCGAAGGCTCCGGCGTGTGGCAACGCCGCCGACCCTCCCCGCACGCGGGGCGAGGGGTAGAGGCCCCACCCCGGCCCTCCCCGAAGACGGGGAGGGAGAAGCAGTCCGCCGCTTAGACATGGCTCGCGATCTGCGCCATGGCCGTGCTCATAGGCGCCGCGCTCGGGCTCGAACGGCGCTTCGATGGCGTGAGTTGTGCGCCAAGCCCCGCCAGCATGTCTTCCAGCACGCGGTCGCGCCGCATCCGCAGCCTGTCGCCGACGACTTGCAACTCGGTGTGGCGGTTGCCGAGATGCCAGGCGAGGCGCGCCAGGTCGGCCGCGTCCTTTGCCGCGATCTCGACGAGCGGCTCGGGCTTGCCGACCACGGCTACGATCGTGCCGTCATCGAGCACGAGCCCATCGCCGTCGCGCAGCGACGTCACATCGGCGAGGTCCAGCAGGAACTTGGTGCCGCCTTCGGCCGTGAGCACGATACGGCGGCGGTGGCGCTCGTCGGCATCGAGCACCACGCGATCGATCGCGTCCGCCGCACGCCACGCGCTCGGCGCAGGCGACCTGCGATGCCCGCTTCATCGCGCGACATCCGTTCTCCGAGGATCTCGGGCTTCATCAGAACAGAAAATACCGCTGTGCCATCGGCAGCACCTCGGCGGGCGCGCAGGTCAGGAGCTCGCCGTCGGCGCGCACCTCGTAGGTCTCGGGGTCGACCTCGATGTCGGGGGTCGCGCCGTTGTGGACCATGCTCTTCTTGGAGATATCGCGGGTGTGCTCGACGGCGACGAACTGCTTCTCGACGCCGAGCCGCTCGCGCGAGCCGCCCCTTCACCGCGGCCTTCGAGACGAACACCACCGAGCTTGCCGTCAGCGCCCTGCCGAAGGCGCCGAACATGGGCCGGTAATGCACCGGCTGCGGCGTCGGGATCGAGGCGTTGGGATCGCCCATCGGCGCGGCCGCGATCGAGCCGCCCTTGATGACGAGATCGGGCTTGACGCCGAAGAAGGCCGGCGACCACAGCACGAGATCGGCGAGCTTGCCCTTCTCGACCGAGCCGATGTGCTTGGAGACGCCGTGGGCGATCGCGGGGTTGATGGTGTATTTCGCGATGTAGCGCTTGGCTCGCGCATTGTCGTTGCCGCCTTTCGCCGGGGAGCGGCCCGCGCTGCTTCTTCATCTTGTCGGCGGTCTGCCAGGTGCGGATGATGACCTCGCCGACCCGGCCCATCGCCTGGCTGTCGGACGACATCATCGAGAGCGCGCCGAGATCGTGCAGGATGTCCTCGGCGGCGATGGTCTCCCTGCGGATGCGGCTTTCCGCAAACGCGATGTCCTCGGCGATCGACGGATCGAGATGGTGGCACACCATCAGCATGTCGAGATGCTCGTCGATGGTGTTGAGGGTGAACGGCCGGGTCGGATTGGTCGAGGACGGCAGCACGTTGTCCAAGCCCGCGACCTTGATGATGTCGGGGGCATGGCCGCCGCCCGCGCCTTCGGTGTGGAAGGCATGGATGGTGCGGCCCTTGAACGCCTTGATGGTGTCCTCGACGAAGCCGGACTCGTTGAGGGTGTCGGTGTGGATCATCACCTGGATGTCGTAATCCGTCGGCGACCGAGAGGCAGCAGTCGATGGCGGCCGGCGTGGTGCCCCAGTCCTCGTGCAGCTTGAGCGCGCAGGCGCCGGCCTTGACCTGTTCCTCCAGCGCCATCGGGCAGCGATGCATTGCCCTTGCCGGCAAAGCCGAGATTCATGGCAAACGCGTCGGCCGCCTGGATCATGCGCGCGAGATGCCACGGCCCCGGCGTGCAGGTGGTGGCATTGGTGCCGGCGGCGGGGCCGGTGCCGCCGCCCAGCATGGTGGTGATGCCGGCCATCAGCGCCTCTTCGATCTGCTGCGGGCAGATGAAGTGGATGTGGGTGTCGAAGCCGCCGGCGGTGAGAATCTTGCCTTCCCCGGCGATCATCTCGGTGCCGGGGCCGATGACGATCGTCACGCCGGGCTGGATATCGGGATTGCCGGCCTTGCCGATGGCGGCGATACGGCCGTCCCGGATGCCGACATCGGCCTTGACGATGCCCCAGTGATCGAGGATCAGCGCATTGGTGATGACGGTGTCGACGGCGCCGCGCCGGCTCGTGACCTGGCTCTGGCCCATGCCGTCGCGGATCACCTTGCCGCCGCCGAATTTCACCTCCTCGCCATAGGTGGTGAAATCCTTCTCCACCTCGATGATGAGATCGGTGTCGGCGAGCCGCACGCGGTCGCCCGTGGTCGGCCCGAACATGTGGGCGTAGGCGGAACGCGGGATCATTACCGGCATGACTTGTCCGTCTTCATAGCTTGGTCGTCAGAGCCTGGTCCTCAGAGCTTGCCCATCACGTCCTGGCGGAAGCCGTAGACCGTCGCGCCCGCCTGCATACGCGACGAGGGTCACCTCGCGGGTCTGTCCGGGCTCGAACCGCACCGCCGTTCCGGCGGCAATGTCGAGCCGCATCCCGCGCGCCTTCTTGCGCTCGAATTTCAGCGCCGGATTGGTTTCGAAGAAATGATAGTGGCTGCCGACCTGGATCGGCCGGTCGCCGGTATTGGCGACGGTGAGCGTCACCGCCTTGCGGCCCGTGTTGAGTTCGATGTCGCCGTCCGCCGTGATGATTTCGCCGGGGATCATGGGGCGCGGCCTTTCACGATCCGTCGATTGCGGAGGCGCATCGCTGCAATGCGCGAGCCCGTTGCGTCGCGCTCCGAGCGATGCGGCCTGCATCTCGCGGTTAGCGCAGAGTGCGCACGCTCGCTTTGCCGGGCACCCTTCGTGTCGACGCATGAGGCGAGTATCGCTCTCATCGGATCGGCTCATGCACGGTGACGAGCTTGGTGCCGTCGGGGAACGTCGCCTCGACCTGAATGTCGTGGATCATGTCGGCGATGCCGTCCATCACCTGCGCGCGCGACAGCACGTGGGCGCCCGATTGCATCAGCTCGGCGACGGTCCTGCCGTCGCGCGCGCCCTCCATGATGAAGTCGCTGATCAACGCGACCGCCTCGGGATGGTTGAGCTTGACCCCGCGCTCCAGCCTTCGGCGCGCCACCATGGCGGCCGTGGCGATCATCAGCTTGTCTTTTTCGCGGGGCGTCAGGTGCATGGTGGTGACATCTGTCTCATTGCGGCGGCGAGGAATGGCCCATCAATATCAGTTGACCCAGAGCCGGGGCAGGGGAGCGCGGCCGATCGCGGACAGCAGCATGACGAGATCGTGCCGCAACGCCGCACCGTCCGGCGCCGCAAGCCGCGCCAGCGCGATGCCGCCCGAACCCCGAGAACCGCCCGAAGAACCGCCCCACGCCGAGATGCCGGCCTCGCCGCGGAACTGCCCGGCGATGGCGCGCACGGCAGCGACGGCGGCGTCATCGCCCGGCACCATCAGCACAGTGCCGAGCGCGACATGGCCGGCGGCGACGGCGGCCTCGCCGAGCCGGTCGGCGATGGCGCCGTCGAGCCGGAAATTCTCCGCGAACACCAGCTTGCCGTCGCGGCGCACCCGCCAGCGGTCGGAAAAATGCCCGGCGCGGACGGTCTCCCCCATGGCGGAACGGCCGAACAGGACGGTCTCGGCGAACACGAGGCGCGCGGTCGGCGCCATCGCGATGTCGATGGTGCGGGCGAGGCGCGCGCGGTCGAACAGGATCGTCTCCTGGGGCAGCCAGGTCAGCTCGGCGTCGGCGGCGAGCGTCGCGGTGACGGCGAACGCGGCCTGCGGCCCATCGGTGCGGTAGACCTTTTCGGCGGCCGCGGTCGTGACGACCAGCCGTGCACTCTCTTCGAGCGTGACCGCGACACTGAAGCGGTCGCCGCCCGCGATGCCGCCGGCGGTATTGACCAGCACCGCCTCCTGGGCGCCGGCGCAGGCCCCGGGAAAGCGCACGCGCAGCGAGCCTTCCTCGGCGACGCGGCCGCGTCTGGTGCCGCCGCGCCGCGCCGCCATGGTCAGGCGAACGTGCCCTTCCGCGCGGTTGGCGGCGAACACCTCGCCGGTTCGATCGGTTCCCGCGCGCGTCACGAGGGCTCCCTTGCGCCCGGTCAGATCGCGAGGGCGCGTTTGAGTGCGACGTCATCCATGTCGGCGCGGGTCGAGGAATAGACGACCTGGCCGCGGTCCATCACCGCGAAATGGTCGCCGAGCTCCTGGGCGAAGTCGAGATACTGCTCGACCAGGACGATGGCGATGTTTCCGAGCCCGCGCAGGTAGGAGATCGCGCGCCCGATATCCTTGATGATCGAGGGCTGGATGCCTTCGGTCGGCTCATCGAGAAGGAGCAGGCGCGGGCGCATCACCAGGGCGCGGCCGATCGCGAGCTGTTGCTGCTGCCCGCCGGAAAGATCGCCGCCGCGCCGCCCCAGCATGGTGCGCAGCACCGGAAACAGCGAGAACACGGTGTCGGGCACGTTGTGGTCCTTCCGCCTGAGCGGGGCAAAGCCGGTCTCCAGGTTCTCTTCGACGGTGAGCAGCGGAAAGATATCGCGTCCCTGCGGCACATAGGCGATGCCGCGGCGGGCGCGCTCATAGGGCCGCAGTCCGGTAATGTCCTGGTCTTCCCAGTTGACGGTGCCGCGGCTCACGGGATGCTCGCCGACCAGCGCGCGCAGCAGGCTGGTCTTGCCGACGCCATTGCGGCCGAGAATGCAGGTCACCGTGCCCGGCACCGCCTTCATGGAGATACCGCGCAGCGCCTGCGCCGCGCCGTAATACAGGTCGATGGCGTTCACATCGAGCATCGTTCACCTGTCCAGTTCACCTGCCCAGATACACATCGATCACCCGCTCGTTTTCCGAGACTTGATCGATGGTGCCCTCGGCGAGCACCGTGCCTTCATGCAGCACCGTCACCTTGACGCCGAGGTCGCGCACGAAAGTCATGTCGTGCTCGACGACGATCACGGTGCGGGTGCGGTTGATCTCCTTCAGGAGTTCCGCGGTCTGCCGCGTCTCGGCGTCGGTCATGCCGGCCACCGGTTCGTCGACCAGCATCAGCTTCGGCTCCTGTGCCAGCAGCATGCCGATCTCGAGCCACTGCTTCTGGCCGTGGGACAGGCTGCCGGCGAGGCGCCCGCGCAGCGGCGTGAGACGGATGGTTTCGAGAATGCCGTCGATGCGCGCGGTTTCTTCGGGGCTGCCGTGCCAGAACAGCGTGGCGAGCGCGCGGCGATCGGCCTTGAGCGCGAGGCGGAGATTGTCTTCGACGGTATGGCTCTCGAACACCGTCGGCTTCTGGAACTTGCGGCCGATGCCGAGTTCGGCGATCGAGGCTTCGTCGAGGCGGGTCAGGTCGACCTCGCCGCCGTCGAAATAGACGTCGCCCTTCTGCGGCCGTGTCTTGCCGGTGACCACGTCCATCATGGTGGTCTTGCCGGCGCCGTTCGGTCCGATGATGGCACGCATCTCGCCGGGCTCGACGGCGAACGAGAGCTCGTTGAGCGCGCGGAAGCCGTCGAAGGAGACGGTGACGCCGTTGAGGTAGAGCAGCGCGCTGGTGGTCTTGGTCTCCATCGGCTACTCCGCAGGCATGGGTTCGCCGACCGGCTGCGGGTCGGGGTCGGTCTAGTCCGGCTTGCGGCGCTCGGCCCAGTAGTGATGGATGGTGCCGACGATGCCCCGCGGCAGGAGCAGGGTGACGCCGACGAACACGCCGCCCAGCACGAACAGCCAGTAGGGCGCGAGTGCGCCGCTGGTGAAGTAGGTCTTGCCGTAATTGACGACCACGGCGCCGAGGATGGCGCCGATCAAAGTGCCGCGGCCGCCGACCGCGACCCAGATCACCTCTTCGATGGAATTCGCCGGCGCGAACTCGCCGGGATTGATGATGCCGACCTGGAGCACGTAGAGCGAGCCGGCGACGCCGGCTATGCAGGCCGACAGGGTGAAGACCAGGACCTTGTAGGACTCCACCCGGTAGCCGAGGAACCGGGTGCGCGATTCCGCGTCGCGGATGGCGATCAGCACCTTGCCGAACTTGGAGGTGACGATGTAGCGGCACATCAGCAGCGCGAGGGTGAGCACCACGCAGGTGATCGCGAACAGGGCGGCGCGGGTGCCGCCGGCCTGAACATTGAAGCCGAGCACGTCCTTGAAATCGGTGAGCCCGTTGTTGCCGCCGAATCCGAAATTGTTGCGGAAGAAGCCGAGCATCAGGGCGAAGGTGAGCGCCTGGGTGATGATCGAGAAATAGACCCCGGTGACGCGGCTGCGGAAGGCGAACCAGCCGAACACGAAGGCCAGCGCTCCCGGCGCCAGCACCACCATCAGGAGCGCATAGGGGAACCAACTGAAGCCGTACCAGTAGACCGGCAGCTCCTGCCAGTTCAGGAACACCATGAAGTCGGGCAGGTCCGGGTTGGCATAGACGCCGCGGCTGCCGATCTGGCGCATGAGATACATGCCCATGGCATAGCCTCCGAGCGCGAAGAACGCGCCGTGGCCGAGCGAGAGGATGCCGCAATAGCCCCAGATCAGGTCGATCGACAGCGCCAGCATGGCGTAGCAGGCATATTTGCCGAACAGCGACATCAGATAGGTCGGCACCTGGAACGGCGATTGCGGCGGCAGCGCCAGATTGAGCACGGGCACCGCGACCGCGAGCACGAGCAGGATCACCGCGAAGATCACGGTGCCGGTGTCGAGGCGGCGGGCGGCGACCGGGCTCATGCTTCCACCGCCCGGCCCTTGAGCGCGAACAGGCCGCGCGGGCGCTTCTGGATGAACAGGATGAGCAGCACCAGGATGGCGATCTTGGCGAGCACCGCGCCGGCGAGCGGCTCCAGGAACTTGTTGGCGATGCCGAGCGTCATGGCGCCGACCAGCGTGCCCCAGAGATTGCCGACGCCGCCGAACACCACGACCATGAAGGAATCGATGATGTAGCCCTGGCCGAGATTGGGGCTCACATTGTCGATCTGTGACAGGGCCACGCCGGCGATGCCGGCGATGCCGGAGCCGAGCCCGAAGGTCAGCGCATCGATCCGGCCGGTGCGAATGCCCATGGCGGAGGCCATGGCGCGGTTCTGGGTCACCGCGCGCACCTCGAGCCCGAGCCTGGTGAAGCGCAGCATCCCCTGCAGAGCGAAGAACACCGCAAGGGCGAAGCAGATGATCCACAGCCGGTTGTAGGTGATGGCGAGGTGGCCGACCTCGAAGGCGCCGCTCATCCAGGACGGCGCCGAGACCTCGCGGTTGGTGGGACCGAACAGCGTGCGCACCGCCTGCTGGATGATGAGAGAGAGGCCCCAGGTGGCGAGCAGGGTTTCGAGCGGGCGGCCATAGAGGAAGCGGATGACGGTGCGCTCGATGAGGATGCCGATCAGCCCGGTGACGACGAAGGCCAGCGGCACGGCGATGACCAGGGACCACCCCAGCAGGCCGGGATAGCCGTTGCGCATCACCTCCTGCACCGAGAAGGTCACGTAGGCGCCGAGCATCACCATCTCGCCATGGGCCATGTTGATGACGCCCATGACGCCGAAGGTGATCGCAAGCCCGATCGCAGCGAGCAGCAGCACCGAGCCCAGCGAGATGCCGTACCATGCGTTCTGCGCCGTGTTCCACAGGGCAAGCTCGCTCGAGATCGAGCCGGCCGCAGTGGCGGCGAGACCGGTGACCGAAGCGGGCGTATCGGCGGGAAGCGCCGACAGCAGTGCCACCGCGTCCTGGTCGCCGCGTGCGCGGATCACCGCGACGGCGTCGATCTTGTCGGTCTCGCTGGCCTCGTCCGAATTGAGGATGACGGCGGCGCGGGCCTCCAGAAGCGCTTTCTTGATGCGGGGGTCGGTCTCCTTGGCGATTGCGGCTTCGAGCGCCGGCAGGGCGTTTGCCTCGCGGGATTTGAACACCGCCTGGGCGGCGTCGTAGCGCTTGTCCGGATCCGGCGACAGCAGCGTCAGGCCGCCGAGCGCAGCATCCATGGCGCGCCGCAGCCGGTTGTTGATGCGAACCATGTCGAGATCGGCCGGCGGGGTGCCCGCGGCTTCGGTGCCGGTGACCGCATCGAACAGTTTGCCGTCGGCGTCCTTGTAAAAGACCTTCTTCTGTTCCGCGCTGAACAGCAGCCGGCCATCCTGGAGCGCCTCGATGACGGTGGCTGCCCGCGGATCGCCGCTTTCCGCGGCCGCGTTGATGCCGGCCTCGGTCTCGCTGTAATCGTCCGCGGTGAAATGGGCGATCGCCTCTTCGAGGCTCGCGGCATGCACGGGCCGTGCAGCGAGCAACGGTGCAGCGAACAAGAAACTAAAGGCCAATAGAACAACGGCGAGGCCATCTCTCAGGCACTGCATTGCGAAATGTTCCCCGCATCGGAGTGGGAAGGGCGGCGCAGGCCGCCCTCCCGTTGCAGCCGGCGCGCGATCCCGAAAAGCTACAGACATTTCGGACGAGACCACGCGCAAACTCAAGGAGATCAGAGGCGATCGGCTTGATCGCGCTCTGCTGGTGCGGCCCAACCGGACGGTTCCCATCGGTTTGGGAGAAGTCGTCCCGCTCCGGTCAGACCGCCGGCGCGACGGCTAGGACGAGCCGCCGCACTTTTTCGTGACCTTGTTGTAGTTGCCGCATTTGAGCGTAACCCAATCGGCTTCCAGGTCCTTCGAGCCCGGCAGGAAGTCCGACCACGCATCGCCGGCGACCAGGCCGGGGGTCTTCGACACCACGTCGAACTGGCCGTCGGCCTTGATCTCGCCGATGAACACCGGCTTGGTGATGTGGTGGTTCGGCAGCATCTTCGAGGTGCCTCCGGTGAGGTTCGGCGCTTCGATGCCGGGCAGGGCTTCGATGACCTTGTCGGGATCGGTGGACTTCACCTTCTCGACCGCCTTCACCCACATGGTGAAGCCGATGACGTGAGCCTCCATCGGATCGTTGGTGACGCGCTTCGGATTCTTGGTGAACGCCTTCCACTTGGCAATGAATTCGTCATTGCCCTTGTTCTTGATCGAACTCGAAGTAGTTCCACGCCGCAAGATGTCCGAGCAGCGGCTTGGTGTCGATGCCGGCAAGCTCCTCCTCGCCGACCGAGAAGGCGACGACGGGAATGTCCTTGGCCTTGACGCCCTGGTTGCCGAGTTCCTTGTAGAAGGGAACATTGGCATCGCCGTTGATGGTGGAGACCACGGCGGTCTTCTTGCCCTGGGAGCCGAACTTCTTGATATCGGCGACGATGGTCTGCCAGTCGGCGTGTCCGAACGGCGTATAATTGATCATGATGTCCTCGTCCTTCACCCCCTTCTGCTTGAGGTAGGCTTCGAGGATCTTGTTGGTGGTGCGGGGATAGACGTAGTCGGTGCCCGCGAGCACCCAGCGCTTCACCTTCTCGTCCTTCATCAGGTAGTCGACGGCCGGGATCGCCTGCTGGTTCGGCGCGGCGCCGGTGTAGAATACGTTGCGCTCGCTCTCCTCGCCTTCATATTGAACGGGATAGAACAGGATGCTGTCGAGCTCCTTGAACACCGGCAGGACCGACTTGCGCGACACCGAGGTCCAGCAGCCGAACACGACCGCGACCTTGTCCTTGCTGATCAGCTCGCGCGCCTTTTCCGCGAACAGCGGCCAGTTCGAAGCGGGATCGACGACGACTGCCTCGAGCTTCTTGCCGAGCACGCCGCCTTTCTTGTTCTGCTCGTCGATGAGCATCAGCATGACGTCCTTCAAGGTCGTCTCGCTGATCGCCATGGTGCCGGAGAGCGAATGGAGGATGCCGATTTTGATGGTGTCCTGGGCTGCGGCCGGAAATGTTGCCGCCAGGCCCATGGCGAGCCCAGCCGCGGCGCCGAGCCAGCAGCGGTAATTCGGTCGATCCGCGACCGCACGGATAGGGTTGAGCATCGCAATGTCCTCTGTTGACGTCAGCGAGCGGAACACCGATCGCGCCGCGACATTCGCAAGGAGCGTGCCAAGGAACGTGCCAAGGAGCGTACAAAATGGCATCCGGGCACATCGCCCGACCGGGACGCCGACTTTTATGACAATTGTGACCGCCTCTCCTGACGCGGCTCTTGCCGCGTCAGCGCCGCCGCTATCGTCAGTTGCACAAATTTTATGCAACTGCTGCTGCCGGACAAAGCGGCAGGATGATACCTCGCACGCCCACGCTTCATGCAGCCCGTGACGCGCGCCGATCGAGCAGGCCGGCATCGATCAGCGCGAGCCTGATGCGCTCGATCTCGGCCGCGCCGAGCTTGACCAGCGGCGGACGCACTGCGGCCAATGCGCAGGCGGCCTAATAGCACCAGCGCTTCCTTCATCCGGTTGTGCATGTCCACGAACGGGTCGGCGTAGAACACGCGGGCCAGCGGGTAGATGCGATCGTTGATCGCGCGCGCCGCGGCGAGGTCGTTGGTTTGCGACGGCGCGGAACAAGGCTGCCTGCAGGTCCGCGATGACGCTGCCGCTGCCCGACAGCAGGCCTTTGCAGCCCAGCACCAGCGAGCTCATCAGCCACGACGAATGGGTGGACAGCACGTTCACCGGCCGCGGCAGGCCCTGCAGGGTGCGCACCTGCCACTCATGGAGTTGCACGTTGTTGGTCCAGTCCTTGATGGCGCGGATCTGCGGCACCGCATCGAGGAGCTGGAGGAGCGTCTCCGGCGGATAGCCCTGGCCGGTCGCCAGCGGATATTGGAAGGCGATGACGGGCAAGTCGGGCGCCGCCTCCGCAATGCGCTTGAAATGGGCGATCGCCATCTCGGCATTCTGTCCGAGGGTGAACGGTCCCGGTGGGAACACCAGCAGCGCCGAGGCGCCGTCCGCGGCGGCGGCCCGCGCGATGCGCGCGGCCTCCAGGCTGCCGTCCGCCCACACGCCGTGCACGATCGGCAGCCGGTCGCCCACTTCATCGGCAGCGATCTCCATCACCGCGCGCTGTTCCTCGAAGCTGCAGGAGGCAACCTCGGTCGAATGGGCGTTCACGGTAATCGCCGACAGTCCCTCGGTCGCGGCGACATGGCGCAGGTGGGCGCGCAGGCTGTTTTCGTCGATGGCGAGGTCGGCATCGAACGGCAGCAGCACCGCCGGAATGACTCCGGCCGGGATGAAGGACGAATGCCGCGCCATGGGTGATCTCCTGCGCCGGCAAGGCAATCGAGGCAGGCGGCGCTCTCGGCTCACTTGATAGCCCAGCCGGGGGCACCGGGCAAAACCGGCAAACTCCCGGCAGACGCGGACCGACGACTCCGGGCGGTCCCTTTCCGGCTCGCCCGTGCTGACCGGTATCGGGTGTCCGTTGTTGCACCAATAATCGGTTTCGGCGTATCGAAGGCATAATGAAGCCTGCCCGCAAAGCGCCGTGACGCAATTCACGGCATATTGCGACGCCGGCCAACAATGTCATGGGAGGACAGGGTGCATCACGCAAGCACGATCGCTACGATCGCATTGGCTGCGGCACTGTGCACGGCGAGTGCCGGCGCGCAGGCGTTCGAAGACTCGAAGTATCCGGACCTTCGGGGGCAGTGGACCAGGGCGGTCGTCCCCGGGGGCGTCGACGAACCCCGATTCGATCCGAGCAAGCCGCCCGGTCGCGGACAACAGCCTCCGCTGACACCGGAATATCAGGCCATTTTCGAGGCCAATCTGCGCGAACGGGAAGCCGGCGTCCCCGGTACCTGGCCGGGCCCCACATGCCTCCCGCCTGGCATGCCGGCGCAGATGACCGCCTATCGGCCGTTGGAATTCATCGCTTTGCCGGACGTGACCTACATCCGAATCGACTACATCCGCGATACCCGTCGCCGGATCTTCACCGATGGCCGAGACTGGCCCAAGGAGGTGGAGGACGGCTTCGACGGCTATTCCATCGGCAAATGGATCGACGAGGACAAGGACGGCAAGTACGACGTGTTGGAAGTCGAGACCCGCCACCTCAAGGGGCCTCGCAATTTCGATCTGAGCGGGATTCCGCTGCACGAGGACAACGAGACGGTCATCAAGGAGCGCATCTTCCTCGACAAGGCCGACCACAACCTCCTGCATGACGAAATGACCGTGTTCGACCATGCGTTGACGCGGCCTTGGACGGTGATGAAGAGCTACCGGCGCGCTGCGGACCCGAAGCCGCAATGGGCCGAGTACATGTGTGTCTGGGAAAGCCAGACGGTTCGCATCGGCGACGAAACCTACCTGGTGGACAAGGATGGCTTCCTCAAGCCGTCCAAGAAGGATCAGGCACCGCCGAGTTTGAAATACTTCCCGTCACAGAGGTGATAGTTTCGTGGGGAGACTTCGGAGCTTGCACCTCATCCGGCATGAACCATCAGCTATTCGCCAACGAATTCTAGGGAGGACACACATGCTTTGCCGCAGCAGCTTGATCGGGACGGTCGTATTGGCAGCGGGCCTCACCATGGCCGTCGTCGATGCCCAGGCCTTTGATCAGGCCAAATATCCCGACTGGGCAGGTGCATGGCACCGCAGCCCAGTCCCAGGCGTCACCGGCCAGCCCGGCTATGATCAGACAAAGCGTCTTGGCCCGGCGCAGCAAGCCCCGCTGACGCCTGAGGCCGAGGCCGTTCTGAAGACCAGCATGGCGGACCAGGCGAAAGGCGGGCAGGGGAACTATCCGACCTATATCTGCCTGTCGCCGGGCATGCCGCGGGTGATGACCCCCTATGGAGCGATGGAGTTCGTCGTCACGCCTGACACGACCCATATCTTCATCGAGCACGTCCATGACAGCCGGCGCATCTTTACCGATGGCCGCGACTGGCCGAAAGACATGCAACTGACCCTGCAGGGCTATTCGATCGGGAAGTGGATCGACACCGACGGCGACGGCAGGTTCGACACGCTCGAGGTCGAGACCCGCGGCCTGCGCGGCCCGCGTGCCTTCGATGCCAGCGGCATGCCCATGTTCAGCGATCCCGACAGCCGGGTGCTGGAGCGGATTTCGATCGACAAGTCGAACCCGAACGCGATGCTCGACGAGATCACGACAATCGACAAGGCACTGACGCGGCCGTGGACGGTGACCAAGAAGTACAGTCGCGACCCCAAGGAAAATCCGGATTGGGCCGAGGAAAACTGCGCCGAGGGGAACGGCCACGTCGAAATCCAGGGACAGGGCTACTTTCTGGCCGGCGACGGCAATCTGATGCCGACCAGGAAGGACGAGCCGCCGCCGGATCTGCGCTTCTTCAAGAAGCAGTAAGTCCCTCGTCGTTCCGGCGCGCACAACGGCTTAGCGGTGTGGGGCCACCTCTCCCCGTGTGCGGGGAGAGGTCGGCGCGCTCTTGCGCGCCGGGTGAGGGGGCGTCTCCGCGAGTCTGAGCGAAAATTTGTATGCTCAGAATTGGGAAAACGCCCCCTCACCCCGACCCTCTCCCCGCCTGCGGGGAGAGGGAGCAGAGCCGCCGCGCTCCATGACCTGCGCCCAACCAAGATGATACGATTGCCGCTTGCGGGGGAGGAGTCCCGGCTCCTCGCTTGTGACGCAGTAGTGAAGCGCGCGCCCTGGAATGACGCCGTTGGACGGACTATCGGACCTTGACGTATTTCCGCAGAATGCGCGGCCGAGGTTCTCCCGCGAACACGTTGCCGAATTTGTCCGCGGTGCCGAACTCGGCTCCGCTGCCGGTCGTCGTGCCCGGGTTGCCGCCCTGATCCAGAATGAAATATTTCACCCAGCCGTTGAGGGCGTCTCCAATCCTGATTCCCTGCTCGAAGCCCGGGTTGTCCACGTTGTCCGAACTCGGAGTCGAAGACATAAACGAGGTCTTCGTCGTTCACGGAGAAAGCGAGCCCGCTCGGCATTCCGAATTGGTGCCACGTCGCCAAGTGTTTGCCTTCCTGGTCGAAGATTTGGATCCTCGTGTTGGATCGGTCGCACACGAACAGGCGGCCTCTTTTATCCATGCCGATGCAATGCGCCACCCTGAACTCGCCCGGTCCGTATCCGGTCTTGCCCCAGGCCTTGATGAACGTCCCATCCTTCGAATACTTCACGATGCGGTTGTTCGAGCCATGGCCGTCCGCGACGAAAATATCGCCGTTGGGGGCGGTCACGACACCTGCCGGAGAGCGGAAATGATACTCGTCGTTTCCAGCAACTCCGGGTTCGCCCAGCGTCATCAACACCTTTCCATCGGGACTGAACTTGCGGACGATATGCCCGGCCTTCACCCCTGCCTTGGCGGCCGTTTCCACCGCGTCTTCGGCGGCCGCATCCGTCGCCCAGACATTGCCGTCGCGGTCCACATGCATCCCGTGCGGCCAAATGAAGGTCTGGGCGCCGAAGCTTTTGACGACGTTGCCCTTTGGATCGAACTTGAAGATGGTGTCGAGAGGCTTCAGCCTGCCGTCGGGATACATGCAGTCAAGACCGAACCGGCCGCCCCGTGCCGCCGGCACCGGGCTCGTCTCATCACATCGGATCAAGGCCCAGATGCTTTCTCCGTCGACGTCGACATGCACCGAAGCCGGCGGTCCCATCTCGCGGCCGCCGGGAAGCTTTGCCCATTCGCCTCCCGGAATGCTGGGGCCGGCGCCATCCGCCAATCCCCGAACCGGGCGGTATGGATTGTCGCCGGATGCCTGTGCGGAGCACGATACTTCGGCGGCGAGTAGCATCGCGATGCCGCACAACGTCATCCATCCGATTTGATTGGCCTTCGACATGACGCATCTCCCTGCGGGAAAACCGTGGGGAGCTTATCTTTGTCGGGGTTGGTTGGAAACCGGGCGTCCGCGGTGCCACGTGCGGTCGCGAGCCCGGAACCGCAGATCGGAGCGCAAGGCGGATCTCCTCGCTATTTCGCGCTTCCCGACGCGTGACGGCCCGCCGCATAGGCATCTTCGACGCGGTCAGGATATTTGTACGCCGTTCGGGCTCTTCGAACGAAAAGCGACGCTGGGTTGGCGTCCGGCGAGACCGGGCGAACCATGAACGGGAGTGGGTGGCGTGAACATGCGGCGAGACTTCCTCTTGTTGATGATATTGACGGCGGCTGTCCCCGCCTCGGGGCAACAGGTGGCGCCCGCAGCGGGGCTCGCCAATGGCGCCGGTGCGCAAGGCGCCAACCCCGTGGTGCCGGATTTCTCCGGCGTATGGCACCGCTGGCTGCGTCCCGGCTTAGGGCCGCCGGTCTCAGGTCCCGGTCCGGTGACCAACAGGTCGCGGATCGGCGGCGTGAGCAATTACAACCAACTCGTCGGCAATTATACCAACCCGATCTTGAATTCGCGGGCGGCAAACGTCGTGCGGGAGCATGGCGAACTTTCGTTGCGGGGAGTGGGCTATCCCACCCCGAGCAACCAGTGCTGGCCCGCAGGGGTGCCGTATATTTTTTGGAATTACGGCATGCAGATGTTGCAGCAGCCGGACAAGGTCACGATCCTTTATCTCCACGATCACGAATTCCGCCAGGTGCGCCTGAACCAGTCTCATCCCGCACGTGTGACGCCGTCCTGGTACGGGGATTCCGTCGGTCGCTACGAAGGCGATACGCTCGTGATCGACACCGTGGGTGTCAAGATCGGACAGTTCTCCATGGTCGACATGTACGGCACGCCCTACAGCGAGGCGCTGCATGTTGTGGAACGCTATCAGTTGCTCGACTACGAGGCCGCCAAGGCCGGATTGGAACCGGACGCCAAAGAAAATCAACGCTATCCGCGGAACCTGAATCCCGTGGACTTCGACCCCGACTACAAGGGCAAGCACCTGCGGCTGCAGATTACTGTCGAGGATACCGGCGTCTTCACGATGCCGTGGACGGCAACCGTAACTTATGGGCGCCCGCTGGGCGAATGGGCGGAACATGTCTGTGCCGAGAACAGACATGAATACTACGTCGGAAAGGACGCTGCGGTCCCGACCGCGGACAAGCCGGATTTCTGATCGAGCGCGACATAGAGACCGTGAAAGTCAGCTGGTCGATGCGTGCGATGCCTCACTGCGGTGGAACATCTCGCAACAGGTACTTGGCCGATGACAGGTAATAGTTTCTGGCGATGGCGTTGACCTGCCGCTCGCCGAGCTCGACGAGCGCCTGGGCCTTGACCCTCTTTGCGCTTGTGTTTGCGCTGTCGTTCGCCAACACGTAGTCGGCGAGTTCAGCGGCCCACTTGAAGTCACCCGTTGCCAGCGCCTCGCGTCCGCGCGCCAACACCTGGTCAGTGCCCCCAATCAGATCGGTCAGCTTTGCGGCGCGATCCTTCTCCGGAAGGGGAAACAAGTTGGTGGCGTTTCCGTCGAACCAGCCCGCTCGGTCGGCGTAGATGCCGCGCACGGTCCACTCGACGCTGCCGTAGAACTCCTGCAGGTATGGGTTCTCCGCCAGAGCGGGCGGAAGCTCGACATGCTGAACCAACTCGTCGGGGCGCTCGCCCCGCTTCATCCCCTCGATCGTCCGATCGAGGATGGACTTGATGCCGTCGCGGTACGCCTTCAGCGCGGTGCGTGCGGCGGCGCCGCTCAGCACAGGGCGCGTGTGACTTGGCACCACCGCGTCCGGTCCCAACTCGATCATCTTGTCGAGACTAGCGATCCAATCCTCGGGAGTACGCAACCGCGCGCCCCGGATCGGGCTGATGTTCGGGAAGGCGTGCAGAAAGTCGTCTCCGGGCATCAAAACGCGCTTCTCAGGCAGCCATACCGAGATGTTATCCGCCGTCTCGCCAGGCGTGTACAGAAGCTCCAGTCGTACGCCGGCAATCGTCAGCAGAAGTTGTTCGCCGCTGAACGTGCGCGTGGGAGGCAGGTAGCCTTCTCGCGTAGGAGGCGTAACCCGCCCAAACTCCATTTGAACGCCCGCGTTGATGTACATCGACTCCGGCAGCGCCATCCCGAACTGGTCGCCGCCATCGCGCCCGGCGCGGCCGATGTCCGGCAGCGCCCCGAACGGTTGATGGCTGATGATCTCAGGATGATCCATTCCGGCAAACACAAGCGCCCCGCCGGTGTGGTCCGGATGGGAGTGGGTGTAGATGATCGCCCGCACCGGCGCGCGAAGGAGGTCGCCGAACGCGGTCCTGATGGCGCGCGCTGCCACGGGGTCAGTGGCGGTATCGACGATGATCGACCCGGCGTCGCCTTGGATCAGGATCACATTGCTGGCCGAGTAGCCCACGGCCACGTACACACCCTCGGTGACCCGGATCACCTCCTTGCGGAACTCGGCTGACTGCGCCCGTAATTTCTCGCGTCCAGGGTAATCCTGGGCGGGCGCAAAGATGCACGAGGCAAAGAGAATCATTGCCACCAGTGCGGAAGTCCGAAGAACCCAACCAGGCATCAGATCCTCCCGTTCGCGTGCTCGAGGGTAAGGCGCCAAGGATAGCGGTTCCCGTCGCATCGCGTAAAACATTTCCCGGCTCATTCGGACAACCGTCCGCCGCGATCAAGCTCCTGAGTGGTCGCCTATTATCTACCTTCGGGCTTCGGGCGACGAATTGTCATGGCCGGGCTTGTCCCTGCCATCTCGACGCAGATGGCAAGGCCGTGCCCGGAACGTCGAGATCGCCGGGTCAAGCCCCTGCGATGACGTCCGACTGGTGCGTCGATTTCACAGGTTCACCCGGCGGGAACCGAGACGGATTTACAAGTCGAAGCTTCTTCTCGCTTTTGGTTGCTGTTCCAGAGAAGCGTGCATAAAGCGCCGGCAGCACGACAAGCGTCAGCAATGTCGCGCTGATCAAGCCGCCGATGACGACGGTCGCCAGCGGCTTCTGAACCTCCGCGCCGGTTCCGGTCGCAATCGCCATCGGCACGAAGCCCAGTGACGCGACAAGCGCCGTCATCACGACCGGTCGAAGACGCGTCAGGGCGCCGTGGTAGACCGCCTCATGGGGAGCGACGCCCTCGTCGACGAGTTGCTTGATGAAGGTGATCATGACGAGGCCGTTGAGCACGGCGACGCCCGACAGCGCGATGAATCCGACCGCCGAGGAGATCGAGAATGCCATGTCGCGCAGCCATAACGCTACGACGCCCCCGGTGAGGGCCAACGGCACGGCGCTGAACACCAGCAGCGCGTCCCGCCACGACCCCAACGCTCCCAGCAACAGCAGGAATATCAGCGCAAAACAGACCGGCACCACGATGATGAGGCGCTGCCGCGCCGCCGTGAAGTTCTCGAATTGCCCGCCCCAGGTCAGCCAATAGCCCGGCGGCAGCGCCACTCTTTGGGCGATCTTCGCCTGCGCTTCCGCCACCGCGGAGCCGATGTCGCGGCCGCGCACATCGGCGGTCACGACGACGCGTCGCTTGCCGTTTTCCCGGCTGACCTGGTTCGGCCCCTCCGACAGATTGAAATCGGCGAGCACGCGCAACGGAAGCGTGGCAGCGACCGCGCTTTCGCCGGCATGCGCCACGGCTCCCGGCAACGGAACCGGCAAGTTCTTGAGGACCTCGATGTTGTTGCGCTCGACGTCGGACAGCCGCACCACGATCTGGAAGCGGCGGTCGCCTTCGAACACCAAGCCGGCCGCCCGACCGCCGACTGCGATGCCGATGACATCCTGCACGGCCGAGAGGCTGAGGCCATGGCGCGCGATCTCGGCCTTGTCGATCCTGATTTCCAGGATCGGCATCCCGGTCACATCCTCCACCTTGACTTCGGTCGTGCCGCGAACGCCCTCGAGCACCGCGCGATCTGGTTCGCGGCGCGCAGCATCGGCTCGAACTCGTCGCCGAACACGCTGACCGCCAAGTCCTCCCTCACGCCCGCGATCAGCTCGTTGAACCGCATCTGGATCGGCTGCGAGAAGCCGACCTTGTTGCCGGGAATTTTCGCGGCCTCCTCGGCGATGTCGCGGATCAGATCGTCCTTCGGCAAATCCGGATCGGGCCACTCCGGCCGCGGCTTCAAGATGATGTAGGTGTCGGTGGCGCTCGGCGGCATCGGGTCGGCCGCCAGGTCCGGCGTGCCGCTGCGGGAGAACACGAACGCCACCTGCGGAAATCTTGCGATCATCCTTTCATTGATGAATTGCATCGCCTGCGATTGCGACAGCGACGTGCTCGGAATCCGCTTCACCTCCATGACGATGTTCTTCTCGTCGAGCTTCGGAATGAATTCCTGGCCGAGATGGGAGAACAGCAGCGCCGCGCCGGCAAACGACGCGAGCCCGGCCGCGATCGCCGGCATCGGTCTGCGAATGACGGCCGACAGCACGGGCCGGTACAGCACCTTCAAGCCGCGCACGAAGCCGTTGTCGCGCTCATTCACCTTCCCGGTCACCAGGATCGCAATCATCGCCGGCATGAAGGTCAGCGACAGGACGAAGGCCGTCATCAGCGCGATCAGGACGGTCAGCGCCATCGGCTGGAAGGTCTTGCCCTCGACGCCCGAGAACGTGAGCAAGGGAACGTAGACGAGCCCGATGATGAACTGACCGTACACGGTCGGTCCGATGACCTCGCTCGCGGACTCGGTGACGGTGTCGAGGCGCTCGTGCTGGCGGAGCGCGCGACCGAGCTGGCGCTGGCGCTCCGCCAAATGCCGCAGGCTGTTCTCCGCAATGATCACCGCGCCGTCGACGATCAGGCCGAAGTCGAGTGCTCCCGAGGCTCATCAGGTTGGCGCTCAGCTTGACCTGGAGCATGCCCATGGCGGTGATCAGCATGGTGACCGGGATGACCAGAGCCGTGACGAGCGCTGCCCTGAAATTGCCGAGCAGCAGAAGCAGGACCAGAACGACCAGGGACGCCCCCTCCAGGAGGTTCGTTGCCACGGTCCGAACGGTGGCGTCGACGAGCTGGGTGCGGTTCAACACCGTTCGGACCCGAATGCCCGGAGGCAGCGTGCGGTTGATCTCGTCGATCTTGGCATCCACTGCCGCCGCCACCGTGCGGCTGTTGCCCCCGACCAGCATCAGCACCGTGCCGAGCACCGCCTCGCGGGCGTTCATGCTGGCGCTGCCCAGGCGCAAATCGCGTCCGATCGTCACCTCCGCCACGTCCTTGACATGGATCGGAATGTCGCCTCTGGCGGCGACGACGATGTCGCCGATTTCGGCCAGCGTCTCGACCCGCCCGCTGGTGCGCACCACATAGCCCTCGCCGAAGCGCTCGATGTAGTTGGCGCCGCGGCTCGCATTGTTGGCCTCGATCGCGCTCACCAACTGGCCGACGGACAGACCGTATCCGACGAGCTTCGCCGCGTCGGGCTCGACCCGGTACTGCTTGATGTAGCCGCCGATGGCGTCGGCGCCGGCGACGCCGCGGACGGTTTTGAGCTGCGGCCTGATGATCCAGTCCTGCACGGTGCGCAGATAGACGAGGCGCGACACTTCGTCGGCGAGGCGCTCGCCCTCGGGCGTCAAATAGGAGCCGTCGCTTTGCCAGCCGGGCGCACCGTCGTGCACGTCCTCGCCGGCAGGCGCATATTCGACGCTCCACCAATAGACCTCGCCGAGACCGGTCGAGATCGGGCCCATCTTGGTATCGACCCCGGGCGGAAGGGCAGGCTTGGCGTCGTTCAGGCGTTCCGTCACCTGCTGGCGGGCGAAATAGATATCGGTCCGGTCGCTGAACACGGCGGTGACCTGGGCGAAGCCGTTGCGCGAAAACGACCACGTCTTTTCGAGGCCGGGCGTGCCGGCAAGCGCCACCTCGATGGGAAACGTCACCTGCTTTTCGACTTCGAGGGGCGACAGCGCCGGCGCGAAGGCGTTGACCTGGACCTGGACGTTGGTGATATCGGGAACCGCGTCGATCGGCAGAACGGTCAAGGCCCAGGCGCCGGACACCGCGGCTGCGATCGTGAACGCCAGCACGTACCAGCGGCGGCGGACCGAGAAGGCCAGGATCCACTCGATCATCGGCATCATCAATCCTCGGCCAGGTTCTTGAGGAATTCGGCCTTGAGCGCGAAGGTATTGGTGACCGCAATCGTTTCGCCGGCGCGAACACCGGCGAGGACTTCGCTGATGCGGTCGTCGCCCTGTCCCAGCGTGACGGAGCGCTTTTCGAATCCCTCCGCCGTGCGCACGAATACGACCTTGTCCTTGCCGACGGTCTGAATGGCGCTGGCCGGCACGGTGAGTGGCGCGGAGTGCTCCTCGATCTCGACCGTGCAGTGGACCAGGGAGCCCGGCCGCCAGTTGCCGTCGGGATTGCCGATCTCCGCCACCACCCGGGCGGAATGCGTTTCCCGGTCGAGCATCGGGCTGATGAACACGATCTTGCCGACGGCGCGATACGCCAAGCCGTGCGCCGCGACCGATACCGTCTGCCCCTCCTGGACCAACGGGAGGTCGGTGGGGCTGACGGCAAGTTCGACCCAGACGCGATCGAGATCCGCGATCGTGAACAGCTCGGTCTCCAGATTGTCCCGCCCGACCGCAGCGCCGAGGTCGACCTTGCGGTCGACGATGCGTCCCGATTTGGGTGCCCGAACGTCCTGCCGGCGCAGATTGGTTTCCGGCTCGTCCGGCAGTGCGGCGATTTCCTTTTCCGTCACCCCGAGCGCGAACAGTTTCTGGCGCGCGATGTCGAGTTTCACCTTGGCCTGCGTCACCGCACTGTGCGACCGCAACAATTGTTGCTCGCTGGTGACCCGACGGTCCCACAGAATCTTGTCGCGCTCGTACAAGTCCTTGTTCAGCTCGCCGGTGAGCCGGGCTGCGAGATATTCGCTCTTGGCATCGGCGACCTCGCGGCTCTCCAGCACCGCCACGACCTCGTCCTTGGCTACGCCGTCGCCGAGGTTCTTGCGCAGCTCCGCGACGGTGGCGGACAGCTTGACCGACACCCGGGCGATCCGATTCGCATCCGGCACGATGGTGCCCGGGACGACGATGCGATGGGCCAAGGTGCCCGCCTGCACCGGCGCGAGCTCGATGCCGGCGGCCGCGATCTGATCGTCCGTCAGCTTTATGACTGCGGGCTGCTCGTTGTCCGATGCCGCGTCGCGCTTTCGCTTGCCGGCATCGTCCGCCGCCTCTTGCCCGCTCAGCACCGCGACGCCGGCGCCCGACACGAAGCCGAGAGCAGCTTCGGACGGCCTCCGATAGCGGCGGCACCAGACTGGCGACGGCAATACCGATCGCGACGGCGACGGCAAAGCCCGGCAAGCGACCGGTCAAATGACGAATTTTGCGATAGCGATCAGCGGAATCCGTGCGCATGAAAGCGTCCGCCATCTCGCCTATTTCAGGTAGGAGCGCACCACGTCGATCAAATCTTCGGTGGCTTGTGCCCGTTCGGGGTCGGGTTGGCGGCTGGGGTCAATGACGTGCACGCGGATGTGATCTTCCATCACCTCCGCCATGAGCCCATTGATGGCCCCGCGGGCGGCGGCGGTGAGCTGCATGATGTCGGCGCAGCCCATTTCTTGTTCGAGCGCGCGCTCGACCGCTTCGACCTGTCCGCGGATACGCCGTACCCTTTTGAGGAGCTTGGACTTTTCGCGAATGATATGGGACATGCCGGGCACCGGTCCTGGATAGGGTACCGGAGTATACCATATAGTCCAGGGGAGTATAGTGTACCGCGGCGTCTCGCGGCATTCGAGCGCGCCGCGGTGGGTCAGCCGGCCGAGGAAAAGCGCTCAGCCCTGGGCGCGCCGCTCCACATTGGCGATGCGCGACGGCACGCCGAATTCGCGGCGGCAGACGTCGGCGAGCGCGGCGACGCCTTCGCGGATGGTTTGCTTGGACGGATGGCCGAAGCACAGCCGCATGCGCGGGCGGCCATAGGCCTTGTCCGGCGACCATTCGTGGCCGGGATTGATGGCGATGCCGGCCGCCTGGGCGGCCTGGGCGAGCTTGAGCGTGTCGACCTCATCGGGCAGCTTGACCCACAGGAAGATGCCGCCCTTGGGGTCGGTAAATTCGGCGGCGGTGCCGAACTGCTCGGCGAAGGATTCCATCATGGTCTCGAGCTTGGCGCGCAATCCGCGGGTGAGTTCCGGCACATGGGCGGTGAAATGGGCGGCGCAGTATTCGGCGAGCACCATCTGCTCGAGCGCGCCCGAGCCGGCGTCGGTCTTGAGCGGCAGCATGCGCGACAACAGCTCCCAGGGCGCGACGATGAAGCCGACCCGCAGCGCCGGCGCGATCGACTTGGAGAACGAGCCGATATGGATGACGCCGCCGCGCTTGCTCATGGCATAGATCGCCGGCGGGCGGCGGCCGTCCCAGATCAGGTCGGCATAGCAGTCGTCCTCGAAGATCGGCACGTTGTAGTGTTCCGACAGCGCGAGGAGTTCGCGCGCGGCGCGCCTCGCCCATGATGGTGCCGGTCGGATTCTGCACGGTCGGGATGGTGTAGATGTATTTCGGCTGGATGCCGCGGCGCTTGTGGTCTTCGAGCGCGGCGGCGAGCGCGTCCATGCGCAGGCCTTCTTCGTCGAGCGGAATGCCGACCGTCTTGATGCCGAGCCGGTTGAGCCGATTGAGCGAACCGAAATAGGTCACCTGCTCGACCAGCACGGTGTCGCCGCGCGAGAGCAGCAGTCCGTTGATCGAGTTCGATGCCCTGCAGGGAACCGGAGGTGATCAGGATCTCGTCGGCGGTGCAGGAAATGCCGGCGTCGCGCGCGAGCTTGGCGACCAGGAACTCGCGCAGCGGCCGATAGCCGAGCGGGCCGCTTTCGAGGCCATAGGTCGCAAGCGTCCTGCCCTCGCGGGTGAGCACTGCCGTCGCCGCGGCAACGAGGTGATCTACCGGCACATGCTCGGCGTCGTTGTGTCCGCCGACGAAATTGTATTTCGGAAATCCGGCGTACTTCACCGCCGGAGCCGGCAATCCCGGCGCCAGCAAAGAGGTGTAGTCGAACGAACCGGAGGTCATGAACGCTTCCTTCCCTGCTTTCGTTACCAGGGGCATACAATGACCGGGGAATCAAGTTTTGGACGTGGACGCAAGGCTCCAAGCGGGTCCGATTGATCAGAGCGGCCGGACCGCGGCTCACGCGCACGCCGCGGGTTCGGGGTTCATGCGCGGGAAGCAAAAAAGCAGCGGCGGCCCGAAGGCCGCCGCGCCATATCGAATCTGTAAGAATGCCCGGTGGTCAGGCCGTTCGGATGCCGTGATGCATCAACGGGACCGAGCGGATGCGCTTTCCGGTGGCCGCGAAGATCGCATTGAGCACGGCGGGCGCCGCCACCGAGATGGTGGGCTCGCCGACGCCGCCCCAGAAGCCGCCGGAGGGCATGATGATGGTCTCGACCTTCGGCATCTCGTGCAGGCGCAGCATCTGGTAGGTGTCGAAATTGGTCTGCTCGATGGCGCCGTCCTTGACGGTGCATTCGCCGTAGAGCATCGCCGTGAGGCCGTAGACGAACGATCCCGACATCTGCCGCTCGATCTGCGCCGGGTTGACGGCGACGCCGGGATCGATCGCGGCGACGATGCGGTGCATTTTCAACGCGCCTTGCGCGCTCACCGAGACTTCGGCGCAGGCCGCGACGTAGCTGCCATGGGCCATGTACTGGGCGAGCCCGCGGAAGACGCCTTGCGGCGCCGGCGTGCCCCAGCCGACCTTGTCGCCGACCGCCTTGAGGACGGCGGCATGCTTTGGCTTGAGCATCTTGAGCCGGAACGCGAGCTGGTCCTGGCCCAGTTCGTGGGCGACCTCATCGATGAAGCATTCGCTGTAGATCGCGTTGTGGTTGACGTTCACGCCGCGCCAGAAGCCGGCCAGGATGTGGGGGTTGCGCATGGCGTGGTCGATCAGGAGGTTCGGCACCTGATAGCCGAAATTGCCTTCCGGCGAGTTCGGCGTCAGGCCCTGGAACACCACCGGGTCCATGCCGGAGGGATCCATCCGCTCCGGCGCCAGCGAGGCGGAGATCGACTGGCCGGAAATGCGCATGTGGAAGCCGGTGACATTGCCGTTGGCGTCGACCCCCGCGGTGAGCTTGGCCTGCGTCACCGGATGATAGGCGCAGTGGGTCATGTCCTCTTCGCGCGACCACAGCAGCTTGACCGGCGTGCCCGGCATCTGCTTGGCGACCGCCACCGCCTGGCGCACATAGTCGACGCGGCCGCGGCGGCCGAATCCGCCGCCGCACAGCACCTTGTGCACGTCGCACTTGCCGATCGGCAGGCCGGACTCTTCGGACACCGCGGCAAGCGCTGCTTCGCCGTTCTGGGTCGGACCCCAGACCTCGCACTTGTCGGCGGTGTAGAGCGCGGTGGTGTTCATCGGCTCCATGGTGGCGTGGTTCTGGTAGGGGAAGCTGTAGACCGCCTCGATCTTGCGCTTGGCGGCGCCGATGTCGGCCTTGGCGTCGCCCGCCTTGTTGCCGACGAAGGCCTGCTCGGCGTCGAGCCCGGTCTCCAGGAACTTGGCGATGCTGGCGCTGGACACTTTGCCGGCCTCGCCGGGATCCCACACGATCGGCAGCGCTTCGATGGCCTTGTGGGCATGCCAATAGGTGTCGGCGATGACGGCGACGCCGGAATCGCCGACCTGCACCACCTTCTTCACGCCGGCCATGCCGGTCGACCTTGGCAGCGTCGAAGCTCTTGATCTTTCCGGTCGGAACCGGACTGTCCTTGATGGTGGCGACCAGCATGCCGGGCATCTTGAGGTCGATGCCGTAGACCTGCTTGCCGGTCAGCTTGTCGAGGGTGTCGAGGCGCTTTACGCCCTTGCCCGCGATCTTCCAGTCCTTCACGTCCTTGAGCTTGATGTCCTTGGGCGGCTCGAGCTTGGCCGCGGCTTCGGCGACCTTGCCGAAAGTGGTGGTACGGCCGGACGCCTTGTGGGTGATCGCGCTGTTGGCCGCGCTGCATTCGGAGGCCGGCACGTTCCATTCATTGGCCGCGGCCTGGATCAGCATCTCGCGGGCCGCCGCGCCGCCCTTGCGGACATATTCGTGCGAGGTGCGGATGCCGCGGCTGCCGCCGGTGGACATGTCGCCCCACACGCGCTTGCGGGCGAGGTTCTGGCCGGGGGTCGGATATTCCGTGGTCACCTTCGACCAGTCGCATTCGAGTTCCTCGGCGACCAGTTGAGCGAGGCCGGTGAGCGAGCCCTGGCCCATCTCGGAACGGGCGATACGCACCACCACGGTGTCGTCCGGGCGGATCACGACCCAGGCGTTGACTTCGGGCGAGCCGTCGGCGGCGCGCACCAGGTCGGGGCCGAACGGAATGCGCAGGCCGAGCGCGAGGCCGCCGCCGAGCGTGGCGGCGCCGACCACGAAGGAACGGCGATCGATTTTGGGAACGTAATTCATGGCGGACCTCCTCACGCGTTCGCTGCGGCGTGAATGGCCGTGCGCACCTGCTGATAGGTGCCGCAGCGGCAAATATTGGTGATTGCGGAGTCGATGTCGGCGTCGGTCGGCTTCGGCGTGGTGTTGAGCAGTTCCGCGACCGCCATGATCATGCCGGACTGGCAGTAGCCGCATTGTGGCACGTCGTTGTCGAGCCAGGCCTTCTGCACCTTGTGCAGCACGCCATTGGCGGCGAGGCCCTCGATGGTGGTGATCTGGGCGCCGGCGACGGCGCTCAGCGGCACCGAGCAGGACCGCGTCGCGACCCCGTTCACATGCACGGTGCAGGCGCCGCACTGGGCGATGCCGCAGCCGTATTTGGTGCCAGTCATGCCGAGCGTGTCCCGCAGCACCCAGAGCAAGGGGGTGTCGGGCTCGACCTCGACAGTGTGGGATTGGCCATTGATGATGAGCGTTGGCATTGTCTACCTCCCGTTATGTCGCCCGCAAAAAAAACGGGCGGAATTGCCGGCGCGCATGGGGTAGGGCAGGGGATGGGGTGACGGCGGTCAGCGCGCGCGCCGCGACTATAGCTTGTTCCTATTCCAATGAAAATTCGCAATGCGAACACTTCGTAACGCGATGACGGGCTGGGCAATGGAAACCTTCGCCGCCGTGCCGCGAGCCCACCCGCCGGGGACGAAATATTGTGGGACATGCGGTGCCGGACGCCTCGCGCCGGGGTTGCGGATAGATTAAATTGTCCGCCGCCTTGGCCCGAAACGACCATCGAGAACAATAAAAACGGCCAGGCTGGGAACTCATGCTGATCGGCATGTCTGATGGAGGACGTTACATGGCACTCAGGAACATCGCGCGACGTCTCGCGCTCGGGGTTGCAGCAGGAGCCGTGCTCACGGCCGGAGCCGCCCAGGCGGCGGACGGCAGGGGTTCGGTGCAGGGCGTGGTCAACGATGCCGGCGGCAAGCCGGTCGCCGGGGCGATGGTGAAACTCACCAATGCCGACCGCCGCCTGACCTTCATGGTGGTCAGCCAGGACCAGGGCCGCTTCGAGGCGGGCGACCTGCCGGCAGGCCAATACACCGTGCAGGGGATCGGGGCCGGCTTCGAAAGCAACAAGTCGGCGCCGGTGAGCGTCGAGGGCGGCAAGAGCGCGAAGCTCGATCTGGCGCTCGCCAACAAGCAGGGAGCGCTGCTGCAGCCGGCGTGGCCGCACCGCATTCCCGAGGAGCAGATTTCCGGCGTATCGCAGGCCCTGCCGGCGGGGGACGGGCAATCGCTCGTCGCCGAGCGCTGCACGACCTGCCATAATCTCCAGCGCATCGTCGTCAAGCGCACCCCGCTGGTGGAATGGCAACACATCATCGAGCGGATGCGGGGCACCATGGGAATCATGAATGTGCCGGACATCTCCAATGGCGATGCGGCGACGATCGCGAATTATCTCGCCGCCAATTTCAAGCCCGACCAGCCCTACGATCCCAATGGCCGTCTGCCGCGGGAACTGCTGACCGGCAAGGCCACGAAATACCGCGCGGTCACTTACGATCTCGTCGATCGTTTCGCCGAGCCGCACGACACCGCGGCGGATCCGAACGGCAATGCCTGGGTGGCGGAACGGGCCGGCAAGCTCGGCCGCTTCGACCCCAAGACCTATGAATTCGTCGAGATCAATCCGCCGCCCGGACCGGCGGCAGCCAACCGTCAACGGCTCGGCAATCCGCAGATCGACAAGAACGGCATCCTGTGGGTGGCCGACGGCCCCAACGGCCGCTGGCTGAGCTACGACACCAAATACGACAAGTTCGCGAGCTTCCAATGGCCGAAGGGCCACGGCAATGCCGGCGGCAACAGCATGGCCGTTTCGCCCGACGGCAAGATCTATGCGACCGGCCTCGGCAAGGAAGTTCGCATGCTCGACCCTGCCACCGCCGAATACAAGTTCTACGAATCGCCGAGCGCCAGCGGCAAGAAGGAGCCCGGCGCCTACGGCCTGACCGTCTCCGGCGACGGCGCGGTGTGGTGGGCCGAGGACAACATCGACATGATGGGACGTATCGATCCCGTCACCGGCAAGGTCGAGGAGTACAAGATCCCCTACGAGGGCGGCCACGCCTTCCCGCGCCGCATGGGTGCCGACGCCAATGGTGACGTGTGGGTGGCCTTGTGGCAGGCCGGCAAGCTCATGAAGATCGATCACAAGACCAAGGAGATGAAGATCTTCTCGCCGCCGACGCCGAATGCCGGCGCCTATTCGGTGGTGGTCGACAAGAAGAACGATCTCGTCTGGATGAGCGAGCACAAGGTCGACAAGATCGCCCGGTTCAATCCCAAAACCGAGGAGTGGGTCGAGTTCCCGCTGCCGGAAGCGCAGTCCGATCCGCGCCGCATCGATATCGATCCGACCAACCCGAACCGGATCTATTTCAGCGGCGACACCGCCGGCCGGCTGGGCTTCGTGGAAGTGCTCCCGTAAGGGGCACGGATCGGCTATTCCGCCAAGTTTGTAACGGTGATGCGCGGGCCCGTCCCGCGCATCACGCACATGGAATGTCGGGTGCCGCATTGTCGAGGTGCCACGAAGATGAGGTGGCGTGTTTGAAGCGGGGCGGCCGCGCGCTGCCGCATGTGCCGTCACTCCGGCTTGATCCCGGCCTGTTTCACTACGGCGCGCCAGCGCGCGGATTCAGAGCGCATGAACGCGCCGAACATTTCGGGGGTGCCGCCGCCGAGTTCGGCGCCCTGATCCGTGAAGCTCTTGCGGATGCCGGGAGCGGCGAGGATTTCCTGCGAGTTCGGCATTGAGCCGCCCTATGATCGGATGCGGCGTCGCGGCGGGAGCGACGATGCCGAACCACAGCGAGATGTCCATCCCGCCATAGCCGAGCTCGGCGAATGTCGGCAGCTTCGGCAGGATCGGATTGCGCGTGAGGCTCGCCGCCGCGAGCGGGCGAAGCTTGTCCGCGAGGATGAACGGCAACAGCGACGGCGCGCCGTCGAACATGATGGCGACGCGTCCGGCGACGACATCGATCACCGCGGGGCCGCTGCCGCGATAGGGCACGTGCAGGAGGTCGGCGCCGGTCAGGCTTTTGAGCAATTCGCCGGCGAGGTGGGGCGCGCCGCCATTGCCCGATGAGGCGAATGCGAGCCCGCCTGGCCGTGCCTTGGCGAGCGCGATCACGTCGGCGACGGACCGCGCCGGCAGGTCGGCGTTCACGGTCATGATCAAGGGAAAATTCGCCAGGAAAATGACAGGGGCGAAGTCCTTCGCGGGGTCGTAGGGCAGGTTGGAATAAAGATGCGGCCCAATGCCGTGAGTGGTGATCGAGGCGAGCAGCAGCGTGTAACCGTCGGCCTCCGCCTTTGCGACGCCGGCGGTGGCGATGGTGCCGCCGGCGCCGCCGCGATTGGCGATCAGGACGGGCTGGCCCAGCGCGTCCGCAAGCTTGGCGCCGATGCTGCGCCCGATGAAGTCGGCCGCGCCTCCCGGCGGTACCGGCACGACGAGCATGACCGGACGGCTCGGATAATCCTGCGCGCCCGCCGGCGCCGGCGATATGATGGCGATGGCCGCCAGCAGGCCGATAATTCCCGGGCGCAGCTTCATGGCTTCCATTACAGCACCGATCAGGCTCGCGGAAAACTTTCGCGCGGTGTTTTATGCGCCGTTCTACGCCGCCCGAACGCTCGGATTTTTCGCACGCGAAGGCGTCGACGTCGCGCTGATCGAGCAGGCCAGCCCCGGCGATGGCGTAGCGGGCGTGCTCGACGGCAGCATCGACGTCGCCTGGGGCGGACCGATGCGGGTGATGAAGGCGCGCGACGGCGATCCGCGATCTCCGCTGGTGTGCTTCTGCGAGGTCGTCGCCCGCGATCCGTTCTTTCTGGTCGGTCCCGGTTCACGTGCTCCGTTCAAGCTGACCGACCTGCCGCGGCTGCGATTTGCCGCGGTCAGCGAAGTGCCGACCCCCTGGATGTGCCTCCAGCATGACCTGCGCGAGCAGGGCATCGATCCCGCCCGGCTCGATCGCATGCCGGCTCGCCCGATGGCGGAGAATATCGCGGCGCTGCGGCGCGGCGAACTCGATGTCGTGCAGGTGTTCGAGCCCTACGTGTCCATCGCCTTGCAGGAACGCTTCGGCGAGGTGCTTTATGCTGCGAGCACCAGGGGACCTACGGTCTACACGACCTTGATTGCGACGCGCGACGCCCTGGCGCGCAACCGGGGCGGTTTCGCCGCGATGACGCGCGCGATCGGCCATATGCAGGCTTGGCTCGCCGAGCACGGCGCCGAAGAACTCGCCGCGGCCACCGCGCCGTTCTATCCCGATATCCCCGGCGACCTCCTCGCTCGCGCGCTCGCGCGTTACCGCGGCGCCGGAGTTCTGGGCGCGCACGCCGGCGGTTTCCCACCAGGGCTTCGCGAGGCTTGCCGACAGCCTCGAGTTCGGGCGGATTTATCGCGCGGACGCCGCTCTACGAGGACTGCGTGGATATGTCGGGCCTGGGCCGATGAGCCGCCAAGAGCCCGATTCGCAAAAAGTCCGGCTCGCACAAAAGTCCGGCTCGCTCTCCCCAATCGCCGGCATTGATGGTAGCTTCGCGGCCACTTGCCAGCCTGGAGGGAACAATGGACCGCAGATGGATACTGAGAGTGTTGGGCGCTGCCACGGTGGCACTGCCTATCGTGGACCGCCAAGCCGCCGCGGCGCTCGATAAGTCGCCGGAGAAGAATCACAAGCTCGCCCTCCATGTCGACGTGAACGATCCCGAGGTGATGAAGCTCGCGCTCAACAATGCGGGCAACGCGCACGAACTCTATAAGGAGTGGGGCGAGGAGGTCGCGATCGAGATCGTCGCCTACAGCCAGGGCTTCCACATGCTGCGCGAAGACACGTCGCCGGTAAAGGAAGAGATCAAGGCGCTGCGCGCCAAGGTGCCGACGGTCGCCTTCGGTGCCTGCAACAACACCAAGAAGGGCATGGAAAGGCGCGAGGGCAAGACCATCACGCTGATCCCCGAAGCGACCCTCGTTCCTGCCGGCATCGTGCGTCTCGTCGAACTGCAGGAACTCGGCTACAAATACGTCAAGCCGTGAGCTAACTCTCTCTCTTCTCCCTCGCCCCGCTTGCGGGGAGAGGGTCGGGGTAGGGTCGGCGCGAGGGGGCCTATTCACCCGCTCAGACTCGCGGAAAAGCCCCCTCATCCGGATCGCTGCGCGATCCGACCTCTCCCGGCACGCGGGGAGAGGTACAGCCCTAACCCCCGCAAGCGGGGAGAGGGGATTCCGCACCCCGCGTGAAGCCTATTTCGTCCCGCTGCGGCCGCCGCGGCCGCCGCGTTCAATTCCCTCACCTTGGTGCGGATCGGTCCGAACGGGCCGAATTTGTGTTGCTGCAGATCGAAGCCGTCCGCAAAGGGACCGTAGGGCGCGTCGATCGGCTTCTGCAGGCGCCGCGGGAAATCCTTGTCGAGATTGGCCATCACCGGCCGCTCCTTGCTGTTGATGTAGCCGGCGACGTCATAGGCGTCCGCATCGGTGAGCACGGGTGCATCGAAGCTGGTGCCGATGGGCATGTTGTGCATCACGAAGGCGGCAGCGTTGAGCACGCGGCCCATGCCGGCGCCGTCATTGTAGCTGTCGGGACCCCATAGCGGCGGGAACTGGTAGCCGTTCCCGGTCGCGGCGCGCTGGCCGAGGCCGTCCTTGCCGTGGCAGGCGGCACAGACCTGCGCGTAGACCTGCCCGCCATGGCCGAGGTCGGCGGCGCGGTCTGGCTCTTTCACGTTCATGGTGCCGGCGCCGGTGAGCTTGGCGCCGTCGGGAATGCCGGTCGAGAGCCATTTCATATAGGCGAGGTAGGCTTTCATCTCCGGGCCGTCGAGCGGCAAGACGCGGCCATTCATGCTGCGTTCCATGCAGCCATTGATGCGTTCTTCCAGGGTGCCGACCGCGCCTTCGCGGCCGCGGTATTGCGGAAACTGGCCCCATACGCCGGTGAGCGGCATGGCATAGGCCTGCGTGCCGGCCTTGAGGTGGCAATTCTGGCAGGTTAGGTTGTTGCCGGAAAAGCGCTTGGCCGGATCGGCGGCGGCCGGACCGATCTGGTTCGCGGTGTCCACCATCAGCGTGAGGCCGTACTTGACGAGCTTGCCGAACGGATCGTCCCCGAGGGTGCGCGCGCTCGGCGGCGTCCAGTCGGTGAGGTTGACCTGCGCCACATCGGCGCCGTTCGCGCTGCCCGTGAGGGCACCGCCGGCGCCCAGCGCCAGCACAATCCACAGACACATCGTTCGTTTCACATGCATCGTTCTGTTCATTGAAATAATCCTATCGGGCAAAGTGCCTCATCATCGTATGTTTCGAGCGTGTCGCAAGGTGGTTTGTCGACGCACCATACCGCGCCCCGTCGGGCCGCGCCCCCTTGGCACCGCGCCCCCTTCTCGCAAAATACGAAATGTTGTAGGTTTTGCGCAACTGTCCCGCAAATGGGACGTTGGCGCCGGCCGCGGTGCGAATTTGCGGCCGGATTGTGCGGCAATCTGTCATCTGTCAACTCTGATCCGACAACTGTGATCCGACAACTCGTGATCCAACAACGGGGAAACGCATGAAATCCCATCTGGCCTTGCTGCTCGTGAGCGGCGCACTCGTCCTCACCAGCGGCGCAGTCATGGCGCATCACTCCTTCGCCATGTTCGATCAGGAACATCCGATGGAGGTCAACGGCATCGTGAAGGATTTCAAATACACGAGCCCCCACTCCTTCATCATCCTCGAGATCAAGGACAAGGACGGCAGCATCGAGGCCTGGAATCTCGAAGGCGGCAGCCCGAGCGCGCTCGCCCGCGACGGCTGGACCAACAAGTCGCTCAAGCCCGGCGACGAGTTGCAACTCACCATCGACCCGCTGCGCAGCGGCGCGCCCGGCGGTTCCTGGAACGTGAACAAGATCAAGTTCAAGGACGGAAAGCCGATCGCCGCGACCCACTGAGCGGGGCGAAAGGTCGGCGCCGCATTCACCCCGAGAGCGCCGCCTCGAACGCGCTGGCGATCGCCGGCCGGCTCTTGCCGGCGCGGACTGCGTCGCCGATCACCGTGACCTTCTGGCCGGGTCGCGCGAGATGGCGGAAGTCGTCGCCGGTGGCCGCGGCGGGCGCGCTGGTAGAACCAGTTGCGGAACGCCGGCAGCTTGAAGATGCTGTGCCAGGCCCGGCCAGTGGCCGGCGCCGCGGTCGAGCAGCAGCGCGGGGAGGGGCCCGAGGCCGAAGCGGTAGCGCGCCCCGGTCGCGATCACGATGCGGTCGAAGCTTGCGAGTTCGCCGGGCGCGCGGGCGACATCGACGCCGTAACGGAAGGTCACGCCTTTGTGGCTGCAGGCGGCCACCATGCGCTCGATGTAGCGGTCGAACGAGGCCTGGTTCGCCGACCACGTCCTGGAACAGCGGCGCCTTGCCGGCGTGGCGGAACGCGCCGCCCGGCGACCGCCTCGCGCTCGAACACCGTCACCGCGATTGCCGTCGGCGGCGAGCGAGGCATAGGTGAGGCCCGGCCGGCCCGGCGCCGATGACCGCGATGCGTTCGCCCTGCGGCGGCGCTGCCACCAGCGAACCGCGTCTCCCGGCCGGCGGCGCCGTTGACGACGCAGCGCAGTTGCGTGCCGCCGCGCATCTCGTCGACGCAGGTGTTGCAGGCGAGGCAGCGCCGCGCCGGCTCGCCGCGGGCGAGTTTTGCCACCCAGTCGGGCTCGGCGATCAGCGTGCGCCCGAGCGCGATGAAATCCGCCTTGCCGGACGCGACCGCCTCGGCCGCGACATCGGGATCGCCGAGCCGGCCGACGGCGATGACGGGCATGGCGACGTCCGTCTTGATGTCCGCGGCATAGGCGAGAAACGTCGCATCGGGATAGATCATCGGCGGGATCATGCGGGCGGCCGAGGGCAGCGAGCGGTAATGTCCGGCCGCGATGTGGAGCGCGTCGGCGCCCGCCTGCGCCGCCCACAGCGCGACCTGCCGGCCCTCGGCAAACGGCGACCCTTGCGGGAAATAAGTCTTCCACCGACACCCGGTAGATCACGGGAATGCGCACCGCCGCCTTCACCGCGCGCAGCACCTCGAGCCCGAACCGCGCCCGGTTCTCCAGGCTGCCGCCATAGGCATCGGTGCGCCGGTTCTCGAACGGGGTGACGAATTGCGAGATCAGGTAGCCGTGCGCGGCGTGGATCTCGACGCAATCGAAGCCGGCCTGCTCGGCGCGCGCCGCGGCCGCGGCGAAGCCGGCGATGGTGAAGGCGATGTCCGCGGCCGACATCTCCTTCGGGATGATGGTCTCGTCGGTGATCTCGAATACCGGATGGGGGATCGCCGACGGCGCCAGCGGCGCCTCCCCGCAGATGTCGAGGCGGGTGTGGCCGCCGCCATGGCCGAGCTGGATCGATGCCTTTGCCCCGCCCGCTCTTATCGCGGCGGTGAGCCGCGCCAGGCCGGGGAGGAAGCGGTCGTCATAGATGCCGAGCTCGTGCCGGCGGTGGCGGCCCGCTTTGGTCGGGGAGGCCATCTCGACGGTGATGAGGCCGACGCCGCCGCGCACCCGCGCCATGTAGTAGTTGACGGCGTCGTCGGTGACGTGGCCGTCTTGGTCCGCCAGCCGGGTCGTCATCGGCGGCATGACGATGCGGTTGCGGATTTCCACCGCGCCGATGCGCGCCGGCGTCAGCAGCACGTTCGTCTCATCCCCTGCTCATACAGCCATGCTCATGCCGCGTGCCATCCCGTCATGCTCACGTCGTCGTGCTCACAGCGTCGGCACTTCGCCGCCGTCCATGTCGATGGTGGCGCCGTGCAGCCAGCGGCCGCGTGGCGACACCATGAAGGCGATCAGGCCGCCGATGTCCTCGGGCGTGCCGAAGCGGGTGACGTTGATGTCCTGCCGGTGCCATTCCCGCACTTCGGCCTCGCTCTTGCCGGTGCGTTCCATGTCGGCCTTGATGCGCCGCCAGAACCGTTCGGTCTCGACATAGCTCGGATGGATGGTGTTGACCTGCACGCCGTCGGTCTTGCCGAGATCGGCGAGCGCCTTGGCGAAGGCGGCGCAGGCGGCATTCACCGAACCGCCGATGGTGAAGGCGGCGATCGGGATGCGGCCGCTGGTCCCGCCGATGGTGACCACGGCGCCTTTGGCGTCCCTGAGCAGCGGCCAGGCCGCGCGCGACAGGCGCACATGGGCGAAGAATTTCAGCGCATAGCCGTCCTGCCAGTCGGCATCGGTGAGGGTGAGGAAGTCGCCGCGCTTGGTGGTGCCGGCATTGTTGACGAGAATGTCGAGCCGGCCATAGCGGCGCTTGGCGGCATCGACCAGCGCCGCCGCGGCGCCTTCGGCGCGCAGGTCGGCGGTCTCGAAGGCGGCCTTGCGGCCGCGCTTTTCGACCTCCCCGACGACCTCGCGCAGCGCCGCTTCGTCGCGCCCGGTCAGCATCAGGTCGCAGCCCTCTTCGGCAAGCGTGAGCGCGACGCCGCGGCCGATGCCCCGGCTCGAACCCGTCACCAGCGCAACCCTTCCAGCCAATCCCAGGTCCATATGAGCTTTTCACTCCCTGCGGGCGATGTCGGAAACCTCTTCCGCGATCGGCGCCGGCAATGCAAGGGGTGGCGGGGTGCGGATCGCGCCGGCCGACGCGTCACAAAAGCTGTATCAGCCGCATTCGCGAATTGATAATCCCTCGGAAACCTTTCCATAATGGGCGCATGTCGCAGGGAAACGCACCAGCATGATGGGGCGTGCCGCCGGGGAGACGAGATGAACTCCAAGCGCCAATCGGTCGCGCGCGTCGCCGCCGCCAAGCCTGGCCCGCTGCGGCGCAAGCGCAGCATCAGGCTGACGGCGCCGGTGACGCCCGACCCGCGCGCGACACCCTGCAGCAGCGCGTCTACCACGCGCTCGCCCGCGGCCTGATGGGCGGCATGTTCACCCCGGGCGAAGCGGTGTCGCTGCGCAACCTCGCAGCCCGGCTCGGCACCAGCGCCATGCCGGTGCGCGAGGCGGTGAGCCGCCTCATCGCGGAGCGCGCGCTGGTGATGTTGCCGAACCGCTCGGTGATCATTCCGCGCATGAGCCGCGACCGCTTCATCGAGCTGTCGCGCATCCGCCAGAAGCTCGAAGGCATGGTGGCGGAGATGGCCTGCGTCAATGCACGCAAGCCCGACATCGAGGCACTGGCGCGGATCAATGACGGCCTGCGGCAGGCAATCAGCGACGAAAATTCCGCGCGGCGCGATGACCAGCAACATGGTCTTCCATTTCGCCCTCTACGAGTTCGCCGGCTCGGAGGTCGCGCTGCCGCTGATTGAAACGCTGTGGCTGCAGGCCGGTCCCTTCGTCGCCCTGTCGGCGAAGCTGCCCAATATCCGCTGGACGCTGCGCCATCACGGCCGCTTGCTCGCGGCGCTGCGCGCCGGCGACGCCGCGGCCGCGCGCCAGGCGATCGAGGACGACATCGGAGAAACCCTCGAGCAACTGTTGAAGAAGGCGACTTTCGAGGACGGAACGCAGATGCGATCCGACGCATTGAAGCGCTAGCCCGGCGCGGGCGGCCGAGCCCCCTCCCTAACCCTCCCCCGCAAGCGGGAGAGGGGACAGAGGGCCTCGCGCGATGATCGCCGGCAACGCCATTCCGCGCGCTCCGCCCGGCTCCCTCTCCCGCTTGCGGGGGAGGGGTGGGGAGGGGGCGCGGCCGTTCGCACCGAACTGTGATCACAGTGTCCGTAGCGCGTGAAGATGTCCGCGTTTTGTAGCACATCAATTGTCCGCTTCTTTTGCTGTTGTTGGGCCTGTGGGGCTTGTGGGCAACGCGGTAGCGTTGTCCACAAATCCACAGGCCTCTCGGCCGCCGAGCGGAATTAAGCGGCCTGAGTGACGCATCGTCGGTGCGTCCTTTGCGGATCGAAGCGGGCAAGGCAGCGCGGTCCGTCGAAGATTGCGAGCCGGCCGTCGGGATATTGGTGCACGCGCACGGTGGCGCGGACGTAGTGATGGCGATGGCGCTGCGGCGGGATCTGGAGGCTGCGCCGGTTCAAGGAGACGCAATTGTCGGCGCCGACCACGCGGTCCTCCTGGACGCACAGCACGTCCTCGATCGGCCGGCCGGCATAGGGCACGAACGCCGAGCCGGGCTCGGCCGCCGGCACCGCGAAGCGGGCATTGTAGTCGGGCACGAAGCGCTCCTTGAGGTAACCGTTGGCGGCCGCCATGGTCTTGATCTTGGCCAGCCGCAGCTCCTGCGGCAGCCGCTTCTGCAGCGTGCCGAACACCCGTTCCATGCGGCCGCGCGCCTGCGGCGAATAGGACGGGATGTGGGTGATGCCGAGCTGGGACAGCGCGCGGCCGACCTGGGTCAGCTGGGTCTTGTCGACCTTGCCGGCGCCCTTGGGCGTGATGAAGTAATGCCCGCCCCGATCGGTGTAGAACGCGCTGAACAGGCCGTACCGGCCAATCGTCTCGGCCAGGCCGAGCAAGCTAGACATGGTGCCTTCCTGTTCGACCAGGAACGCCGAACAAATCGCTCCGGTGGCGTCGTCGAGCGTGACAATGAGATCGAGATCGCGCCCCAGCGCCGCAATCCAGCGATGGGTCGAGCCGTCCTGGAACAGCAGCATTCCCGGCAGCGGCCGGCGCAGCCGCTTCTTGCGGTGGGCGCTCCGGCGCTTGGCTTTCGCCACCAACCCGGCCGCCTGCAGCGACAGCTTGGTCACCGTGTAGCAGAGCTTGTAATTGTGTCGCTTCACCAGCTGCTCGTGGAAGTGCTTCACCGTGAAGTCGCCGTAGCGCTCCCGATAAAGCTCGTGCATCCGCTCAAGCTCGCGTTCCGGGGCACGGCGCGGCGACACTTTCCCGATCCGCCGATCGCGCAGACCCTCGACCCCGTCCTCCTCGTAGCGAACGCACAGCCGCCGGAAGTTCCGTCCCGACATGCCCAAAAGCTCCCCGGCCTCCTCGCCGGTCAGCCGACGCTTCTCATATTGCTCGAATGCTTCCGCAAACCGCGTCACAAAAACCTCCCATAGCATCGTGGTCCGCCGCATCCCCCGCCCTCCAGAACAGGCGAAGAACATGGCGGACAACCCACGCGCTACAAAAGGCGGACAGATGATCCGCTACCGA